>NZ_AP028665.1:0-600000 GCF_041154455.1 Variovorax sp. V213 | reverse complement strand
GTCGCAGATGAAGAGCTGGCGCCCCGGCAGCATCAGCATCTGCATGGCGGCCAGGGTCTTCGTGCCCGGGCGCAGGCCGATCACGTCGCGCACATGGCGCAGGTGATCGCCGTAGCCGCCGAGCGTGCCGCACAGCATGGCGTCGGCGCGGCCCTGGCGCACCAGCATGGCTGCGAGCAACGTGCCGCGGCTGCGCATCTCGGTCTGGGCCACGAGGCGCGAGACCCCGTCGCGGCGCTTGAGCTGGTAGTAGGCCTCGGCTGCGTCGCCGTACACGGCAGGGTCGAGCAGGTCGACGGCCTCGCAATCGGTGCCCAGCGTGAGGCGCAAGCCGTACTGCGCGATGCGCTCGGCAATCACCTCGGGGCGGCCCAGCAGCAGCGGGCGCGCCAGGCCTTCGTCGACCACCACCTGCGCGGCGCGCAGCACGCGCTCGTCCTCTCCCTCGGCGTAGACCACGCGCTTGGGCGCCTGCTTGGCCGCGGCGAACAGCGGCTGCATGCTGCTGCCCGACTGGTAGACGAACTGCGACAGGCGCTGGCGGTAGGCCTTCATGTCGGCGATGGGCCGCGTCGCCACGCCACTGTCGACCGCGGCCTGCGCCACCGCGGGCGCAACCGCCTCGATCAGGCGCGGGTCGAAAGGCTTGGGGATCAGGTAGTCGCGGCCGAAGCGCAGGCCGACCGCGCCGTAGGCCTGCGCCACCACCTCGGGGATCTCGGCATGCGCGAGCTCGGCGATGGCGCGCACCGCGGCGAGCTTCATCTCTTCGTTGATGGTGGTCGCGCCCACGTCGAGCGCGCCGCGGAAGATGAACGGAAAGCACAGGACGTTGTTGACCTGGTTCGGATAGTCCGACCGGCCGGTGCCGAGGATGGCATCGGGGCGCACGGCCAGCGCGTCTTCCGGCAGGATCTCCGGTGTCGGGTTGGCCATGGCAAGGATGATCGGGTCGCGCGCCATCTCCTTCACCATCTCGGGCTTGAGCACGCCGCCGGCCGAGAGGCCGAGGAAGATGTCGGCGCCGGCGATCACGTCGGCCAGCTTGCGCGCCGAAGTGTCCTGCGCGTAGCGGGCCTTGTTCGGGTCCATCTGCTCCTTGCGGCCGGTGTAGACCACGCCCGCACTGTCGGACACGAAGATGCTGTGCATCGGCAGGCCCAGGCTCACGATCAGGTCGAGGCAGGCCAGCGCCGCCGCGCCGGCGCCCGAGGCCACCAGCTTCACCTCGCGGATGTCCTTCTTCACATGGCGCAGCGCATTGAGGATGGCGGCGGCCGCGACGATGGCGGTGCCGTGCTGGTCGTCGTGGAAGACCGGGATCTTCATGCGCTCGCGCAGCTTCTTCTCGATGTAGAAGCACTCGGGCGCCTTGATGTCCTCCAGGTTGATGCCGCCGAAGGTGGGCTCCATGCGCGCGATGGTGTCGATCAGCGCGTCGGGGTCGTTCTCGTCGAGCTCGATGTCGAACACGTCGATGCCCGCGAACTTCTTGAACAGGCAGGCCTTGCCTTCCATCACCGGCTTGCCGGCCAGCGCGCCGATGTTGCCCAGCCCAAGCACCGCGGTGCCGTTGGTGATCACGGCCACGAGGTTGGCGCGCGAAGTGAGGTTCATGGCCTCGGCCGGGTCGCGCACGATCTCCATGCAGGCTTCGGCCACACCGGGCGAGTACGCGAGCGCGAGGTCGCGCTGCGTGGCCATCGGCTTGGTCGGGTTCACCGAGATCTTGCCGGGCGTGGGGAAGCGGTGGTAGTCGAGGGCGGCTTCGCGCAGTTTTTCGTCGGACATGGTGTCTCCGTGGAATTTTCAGTAAGGGGTGGCCGCGCCGGCATCGGCCAGCCAGCCGCGCAGCCCGCTCAGCAGCGCCGCGGGTTGGTCGGCGTGCACCCAGTGCCCGGCGTCGGCGATGCGCTCGGTCCCCGCGTGCGGGAACAGCGCGCGGATGCCGGGGAGCGACGAAGGCCGCACGTAGCCGGACTCCGCGCCATGGATGAAGAGCGCGGGGCCGTCGTAACGCGCTTCGCGCAGCGATTCGGGAAATCCGCAAAGCTCGCGCATGCACAGACCGGTGGCGAGCAGATTCAGCCGCCAGTCGAAGCGGTCGTTCTGCCGGCGCAGGTTCTGCATCAGGAAGTCGACTGGGGCGTCGGCGCCGAGGCTGCCGGCCAGCGCCTGTTGGATTTCGCGGCGGCTGGTGGCGCTCGCCATCTCGAGACTGCGCATGGCCGATACGTAGGACGAGAACTGGTCGGCGTAGCTCTCGGGGGCGATGTCGATCACGGCGATGCCGCCGATGGCCTCCGGGTGCGAGAGCGCCAGCGCCATCACGGTCTTGCCCCCCATGCTGTGACCGATCACTAAGGGGCGCTGCAATTGCTCCCGCTCGATCAGCGCGAGCACGTCCCCCGCCATCTCCACGTACGACATCGATTCGGCCCAAGGCGAGGCGCCATGGTTGCGGGCGTCGGGCAGGTAGACGCGGTGGTCCGGAGCCAGCGCCTGTGCAACCTGCGTCCAGTTGCGGCCCGCGCCGAACAGGCCGTGCAGGATCACCACCGGAGGTCCCGATCCCAGGGCCTCGAAAGCCAGTGCGAGCGGCATGGCGGCGGCCTACTTCTTCTTCACCGGGGGCAGGTCGGTGCAATGCCCTTCGAACACCTCGGCCGCCATGCCGATCGATTCGCCAAGCGTCGGATGCGGGTGGATGGTCTTGCCGATGTCGGCGGGCTCGCAGCCCATCTCGATGGCCAGGCACACCTCGCTGATCAGGTCGCCCGCATGCGTGCCGACGATGCCGCCGCCGACGATGCGGTGCGTGGCCTCGTCGAACAGCAGCTTGGTGAACCCCTCGTCGCGCCCATTGGCGATGGCCCGGCCCGATGCGGCCCACGGGAACACGGCCTTGCCGATCTTCAGGCCCTCGGCCTTGCACTGCTCTTCCGTCTTTCCGGCCCAGGCCACCTCGGGATCGGTATAGGCCACGGAGGGAATCTGCCGCGCATCGAAGAACGACGCCTCGCCGTGCGCCGCCTCGGCCGCCACGTGTGCCTCGTGCACCGCCTTGTGCGCCAGCATGGGCTGGCCCACGATGTCGCCGATGGCGAAGATGTGCGGTACGTTGGTGCGCATCTGCTTGTCGACATTGATGAAGCCGCGGTCGGTGACGGCCACGCTGGCCTTGTCGGCCGCGATCTTCTTGCCGTTGGGGCTGCGGCCCACGGCCACCAGCACCAAGTCGTAGACCTGCGGAGCCGAAGGCGCCTTCTCGCCTTCGAAGCTGACCTCGATGCCGGCCTTGGTGGCCTTGGCACCGACGGTCTTGGTCTTGAGCATGACGTTGTCGAAGCGTGGCGCGTTGAACTTCTCCCACACCTTGACGAGGTCGCGGTCGGCCCCCTGCATCAGGCCGTCGAGCATTTCGACCACGTCGATGCGCGTGCCCAGCGTCGAATACACCGTGGCCATTTCCAGGCCGATGATGCCGCCGCCGATCACCAGCATGCGCTTGGGGATGCCCTTGAGCAGCAGCGCGCCGGTGGAGTCGACGACGCGTTCGTCCTCGGGCATGAAGGGCAGCTTCACGGCCTGCGAGCCCGCGGCGATGATGGCCTTGGCGAACTTCACCACCTTCTTCGTGCCGCCCTCGCCCGCCACCTCGAGGTGATAGGCATCCAGGAAGCTGCCCACGCCGGTGACGACCTCGACCTTGCGCGCCTTCGCCATGCCGGCCAGGCCGCCGGTGAGCTTCTTGATGACGCCGTCCTTGAAGCCGCGCAGCGCGTCGATGTCGACTTCGGGCGCGGCGTACTTGATGCCGTGCTTGGCGAGCAGCTTCACCTCGTCCATCACGCCGGCCGTGTGCAGCAGTGCCTTCGAGGGGATGCAGCCCACGTTGAGGCACACGCCGCCGAGGGTGGCGTAGCGTTCGACCAGCACGGTCTTCATGCCGAGGTCCGCGCTGCGGAACGCGGCCGAGTAGCCGCCGGGGCCGGCGCCGAGCACGAGCACTTCGCACTCGATGTCGGCCTTGCCGGTGTAGCTGCCTGCCACGGGCGCGGGAGCCGCGGCAGCGGGTGCGGCAGCAGCTGCCGGTGCGGGCGCAGGGGCCGGCGCCGCAGCGGGCGCGGCGGGCGACGTTTCGATCACCAGGATCACCGAGCCTTCGCTGACCTTGTCGCCGAGCGCGATCTTCAGCTCCTTCACGGTGCCCGCATGGCTCGACGGAATCTCCATCGAGGCCTTGTCGGACTCCACCATGATCAGCCCGGTATCGACCGCGATGACCTCGCCGGGCTTGACCAGCAGTTCGATGACCGCGACATCCTTGAATTCGCCGATGTCGGGGACCTTGACTTCCACCATGTGTGCCATTGGGAGCTTCCTTCAGAACAGCACGCGCCGCAGGTCGGCGAGCACGTTGGCGAAATAGACGTTGAAGCGCGCGGCGGCGGCGCCGTCGATCACGCGGTGGTCCCATGAGAGGGACAGCGGCAGCGTGAGGCGCGAGGTGTAGGTCTTGCCGTCGCTGGAGTGCTGCTTCCAGTAGCTCTTGCACACGCCCATGATGGCGACCTCGGGCGCATTGATGATCGGCGTGAAGTAGATGCCGCCGATGCCGCCCAGCGAGCTGATGGTGAAGGTGCCGCCCGACATCTGGTCGGGCTTGAGCTTGCCGTCGCGCGCGAGCTTGGCGAGCTCGCCCATCTCCTTGGCAATGTCGGGCACCGTCTTCTTGTCGACGTCGCGGATCACCGGCACCATGAGCCCGTTGGGCGTGTCGGCCGCGAAGCCGATGTGCCAGTAGTTCTTGAGCACCAGGGCGTCGCCGTCGAGGCTGGCGTTGAACTCCGGGAACTTCTTCAGCGCCGCCACGGCCGCCTTCATCATGAAGGGCAGCATGCTGATCTTGACGCCCGACTTTTCCAGCTCCTTGTTCATCTGCACGCGGAACTGCTCGAGGTCGGTGATGTCGGCCTCGTCGTGCGTCGTCACGTGCGGAATGACGACCCAGTTGCGGTGCAGGTTGGCGGCGCTGATCTTCTTGATGCGTGACAGTTCCTTGCGCTCGGTCGGACCGAACTTGGCGAAGTCGACCTTGGGCCAGGGCAAGAGGTCGATGCCGCCGACACCGCCGCCAGCTGGCGCTGCACCAGCCTTGCCGGCGGCCGGCGCGGCAGATGCACCCCCGCCCTTCGCGAAGGCCTCGACGTCGGCGCGCACGATGCGGCCGTGGTCCCCGGTGCCCTTGAGCTTGCCGAGGTCGACGCCGAGTTCGCGGGCGAGCTTGCGCACGGCGGGGCCGGCGTAGGCGAGCGCGAAGGCGGCTTCGTCGATGGTGCCGCCCGCCGATGCCGCGGCTTGCGTGGGCGCCGCAGCGGCAGGTGCCGCCGGTGCGGGTGCAGCAGCGTTGGCGGCAGGCGCATCACCGGTCGCCAGCGACAGGATCACAGACCCCTCGCTGACCTTGTCTCCGATCTTGATGCCGATGGCCGTCACCACGCCCGAGAGCGGCGCGGGCACGTCCATCGTCGCCTTGTCGGATTCGAGCGAGACGATCGGGTCCTCGGCCTTCACCGTGTCACCGACCTTCACGAAGATCTCGATGACCGGCACGTCCTTGAAGTCGCCGATGTCGGGCACGCGCACTTCGGCCACCCCGGCCGGTGCGCTGGTGGCGGAAGGCGCGGCGCTCACGCTGGGCTTGGCCGCCTCGGCGGGCGCGGGAGCGGCCGAGCCGCCCTCCGCCTTGAAGGTCATGATGACGCTGCCTTCGCTGACCTTGTCGCCCAGCTTCACGGCGATGGACTCGACCACCCCGCCGCGCGGCGCGGGCACTTCCATCGTCGCCTTGTCCGATTCGAGCGAGACCAGCGGGTCTTCGGCCTTCACCGTGTCGCCGGGCTTCACGAAGATTTCGATGACCGGCACGTCGCTGAAATCGCCGATGTCCGGCACCTTGATGTCGATTGCGTTGCTCATGTTCTGCTGCCTTGCCTCAGACGGTCCAGGGGGCTGCGCGCTCGGCATCGAGCCCGTACTTCGCGATGGCCTCGGCCACCACGGCGTGCCTGATCACGCCGTCGTCGGCCAGCGCCTTGAGCGCGGCCACGGCCACGTGCCAGCGGTCGACCTCGAAGAAGCGGCGCAGCTTCTTGCGGTAGTCGCTGCGGCCGAAGCCGTCGGTGCCCAGCACGGTGTAGCGCCGGCCCGAGGCGTGCACGTACTCGCGCACCTGGTCGGCGTAGTTGCGCATGTAGTCGGTGGCCGCGATGACCGGGCCGTCGTGGCCTTCGAGACATTGCTCGACATGGCTCTTGCGCGCCGGCTCGGTGGGGTGCAGCCGGCTCCAGCGCTCGGCGGCCATGCCGTCGCGGCGCAACTCGTTGTAGCTGGTGGCGCTCCACACGTCGGCGGCGATGCCGAAGTCGGCCTTCAGCAGTTCGGCCGCGAACATCACCTCGCGCAGGATGGTGCCGCTGCCCATGAGCTGCACGCGGTGACCCTTCTTCGGCGCCTTGCCGCCGTCGCTCAGTTGGTACAGCCCCTTGAGAATGCCCGCCTCGCTGCCCTCGGGCATGCCGGGGTGCGGGTAGTTCTCGTTCATGAGGGTGATGTAGTAATACACGTCCTCCTGCTCGGCGTACATGCGGCGCATGCCGTCGCGCACGATGGCGACCACCTCGTAGGCGAAGGTCGGGTCGTACGAAACGCAGTTCGGAATGGTGCCGGCCAGGATGTGGCTGTGGCCGTCCTCGTGCTGCAGGCCTTCGCCGTTGAGCGTGGTGCGCCCCGCGGTGCCGCCGAGCAGGAAGCCGCGCGCCCGCATGTCGCCGGCCAGCCAGGCCAGGTCGCCCACGCGCTGCAGGCCGAACATCGAGTAGTAGATGTAGAACGGGATCATCGGCACGTTGTTCGTGCTGTACGAGGTGGCCGCGACGATCCAGCTGGACATCGCGCCGCCCTCGTTGATGCCTTCCTGCAGCACCTGGCCGTCCTTCGACTCGCGGTAGTACATGAGCTGGTCGGCGTCCTGCGGCTTGTAGAGCTGGCCGAGCGAGGACCAGATGCCCAGCTGGCGGAACATGCCTTCCATGCCGAAGGTGCGCGACTCGTCGGGCACGATGGGCACCACGTGCTTGCCGATGGCCTTGTCCCGCACCAGCGTGCCGAGCATCTGCACGAAGGCCATGGTGGTGGAGATCTCGCGCTCGCCAGTGTCCTTGAGCAGGCGCTCGAAGGTGGCCAGCGGCGGAATCTCGAGCGCGGTCGACTTGCGGCGGCGCTGCGGCAGGTAGCCGCCGAGCGCGGCGCGGCGCTCGCGCAGGTACTTCATCTCGGGGCTGTCTTCGGCCAGCTGGATGAAGGGCACGTTGGGCAGTTCTTCGTCGGACACCGGGATCTGGAAGCGGTCGCGAAAGCCGCGCAGCGCGTCCTGCGTCATCTTCTTGGCCTGGTGCGCGATCATCTGGCCTTCGCCCGATTCGCCCATGCCGTAGCCCTTGACCGTCTTGGGCAGGATCAGCGTGGGCTGGCCCTTGTGCTTGACGGCCGCGGCATACGCGGCGAACACCTTCTCGGGGTCGTGACCGCCGCGCGTGAGGCCCCAGATCTCGTCGTCGCTCATGTCGGCGACCAGCGCCTTGGTCTCGTCGTACTTGCCGAAGAAATGCTCGCGCACGTAGGCGCCGCTCTTGCTCTTGAAGTCCTGGTACTCGCCGTCCACGCACTCCTCCATGCGCTGCAGCAGCTTGCCGCTCTTGTCCTTGGCGAGCAGCTTGTCCCAGCCGCTGCCCCAGAGCACCTTGATGACGTTCCAGCCTGCCCCGCGGAACACGCTCTCCAGTTCCTGCACGATCTTGCCGTTGCCGCGCACCGGGCCGTCGAGGCGCTGCAGGTTGCAGTTGATGACGAACACGAGGTTGTCCAGGCTCTCGCGGCCCGCGAGCGAGATGGCGCCGAGCGATTCGGGCTCGTCCATTTCGCCGTCGCCCATGAAGGCCCAGACCTTGCGCGGTGCCGTGTCTGCGAGACCCCGGCCATGCAGGTACTTGAGAAAGCGCGCCTGGTAGATCGCCATCAGCGGGCCGAGCCCCATCGACACCGTGGGGAACTGCCAGAAGTCGGGCATGAGCCACGGGTGCGGGTACGACGGGATGCCGCCGCCCTCGGACTCCTGGCGGTAGTTGAGCAGTTGCTGCTCGCTCAGGCGGCCTTCGAGAAAAGCGCGCGCATAGATGCCGGGCGAGCTGTGGCCCTGGATGAACAGCAGGTCGCCGCCGTGCGTGTCGGTGGCCGCGTGCCAGAAGTGGCCGAAGCCGATGTCGTAGAGCGTGGCCGCCGACTGGAAGCTCGCGATGTGGCCGCCGAGCTCCGACGAGTCCTTGTTGGCGCGCAGGATGATCGCCATCGCGTTCCAGCGGATGATCGAGCGCAGGCGGTGCTCGATCTCGCGGTTGCCGGGGGACTTTTCTTCCTGCTCGGGCGGGATGGTGTTCTTGTACGCCGTGTTCAGCGAACGGGGCACGTACACCCCGTCGCGGCGGCCCTGGTCGACCAGGCGATTCAACAGAAAGTTCGTACGTTCGCTGCCGCGGTGTTGTTGAACCGCGCCGAGCGCATCGATCCACTCGCCAGTTTCCGTGGGGTCAAGGTCACCCATGGTGCTCATCGGTTTGTCTCCTGTGTCGTGGCCGAAAGCCGCATCGGGCGATGCGGCCGGCCTTGGTACACAGCAATCGATGTGCCACGCGTCGCGCGGCGTGCAAGGCACGCTAAGTCGTTGATTTCATGAAAGATGAGATGGGCATGAAGCGGACGCGCCGCCGACGATCCGGATGCGGAGCAAGGAGCCCGTCCGAATCGCCGGACCGGCGATCAGGGCAAACCCTGAGAGTCAATCCAGCGAGGTTGGTTTACCTGCGACCGTTCATGCTTCGTCCCTCAACCCGGCCCTGACTTCACCACGAGCCCGCGCTTGCGCACCCGATAGGCCAGCTGGGGTCGCGTGATGCCCAGCACACGCGCAGCCGCCGAGAGGTTTCCGCCGCATTGCTCCAGCGCACGGCGGATCAGCGTCTCTTCCACCTGCCCCAAGGAACCGGGGCCGGCGCGGTCCGCCGCGGCTTGGCTTGCGGGCGTGGCCTGCCGGGGCAAGGCGCCGACAGACCCAGCCCCCGCCAGGTGGCCATCCGGCCGTACCGACAGCACGTTCTTGTCCAGCGTCTCACCGCTCGTGAACAGGTGGTGCACTTCGAGCAGGCTGCCTTCGGGCGCCACGATCACGGCGCGCTCGATGAGGTTTTGCAGTTCGCGGATGTTGCCGGGGTAGTCGTAGTTCAGAAGCGCCTTGACGGCGGCTTGCGTGAAGCCGGCAACCTGCCGGCCGTGCTTGCGGCCGTAGTGATGCAGGAAATGGCTCATCAAGAGCGGCACGTCGTCGCGCCGCTCGCGCAGCGGCGGCAGGTGAATGGGAAAGACGTTCAGCCGAAAGAACAGGTCGTCGCGAAACCTGCCCTCGCGCACGGCCTGGCGCAGATCGACGTTGGTGGCCGCGATGACGCGCGTGTCGACCTGAACGCTGCGCGTGCTGCCCACGCGCTCGACTTCGCCCTCCTGCAATGTGCGCAGCAGCTTGCCCTGGGCCGCGTAGCTCAGCGTGCCGATCTCGTCCAGGAACAGCGTGCCGCCATGGGCGCGCTCGAAGCGGCCCGGCCGCGCCGCACCGGCGCCGGTGTAGGCGCCGCGCTCCACGCCGAACAGCTCCGACTCGATCAGCGTCTCCGGAATGGCCGCGCAGTTCACGGCGACGAAGGGCTTGTCGCGCCGCGGGCTGATGCTGTGCAGCATGCTCGCGAACTTTTCCTTGCCGACGCCGGACTCACCGGTAAAAAGCACGGTGGCCGTGGTCGGCGCCACGCGATGCAGCAGGTGGCAGGCCGCGTTGAAAGCCGATGACGCACCCACCATCGCGTCGCTCTTGCGTGGCGGCGTGGGCAACTCGGCAGCCCGCGGCGCCGCGACGCCGTAGGGCGACACGCCAACGGAAACGCCGACGAAGTCGCGCGCGCGCAGGTAGCGCATGTCTTCTTCCACGTCATCCCAGCGCTCGGCGGATTTTCCGATCACGCGGCAATGGCTCTCGCCCATCGAGCGGCAGGCAACTTCGCGGAACACCACCAGCCGCCCGAACAGCGTGCTGACGTAGCCGGTGGCATAGCCCACCTGCATCCAGCAGGCCGGCGAGCCGCCGATGCCGTAGGCCGCGATGTGCTCGTCGTCTTCGACCGAGTGGTGCCAGATGAATTCGCCTTCGTAGTCCGAGGTCTCGGGGTCATAGCGCGCGTGCACCAACTCGACCTTCACCAGCCCTTCCAGCGCATGCAGGCGGGTGCCGGCCATGGCGGCCGCAGCCGGCTCGGCCTCGGGCCAATGCTTGCGCACCAGCTGCGCGTCGCGCGCACCACTGACATAGCCCGCGCGCGTGAACAGGCCCCGGGCCTTCTCCTGGCCCAGGCTGTCGATCAGCTCGCGTCGCAGGGACCCCAGCGCCTCGGTATGCAACAGCACCATGCGCTGGTCCTGCAGCCAGATGCGGCCGTCACCGGGCGAAAAGAACAGGCATTCGCTGATGTCGGCAATGGTCGGGTGCTCTTCGCTTCCCACGTGCGAGGCGTCGAAGCGGCTCATGGCGCGCGCCACCTCGGCCAGGGAGATCCGCCCGGGCACCGGTGAGGCAATGGCTTTGGTCAATTTCGGGTTCATCGTTTGGTGAAACGGGCGGCCGATTCTTGAGCATTTGATGAAAGCCAGAATCAGGGTAAACCAGTTATTCACAATAACTATTACAACTCCGGGAATTCCCCTAACTCCCGAATGAAAACCGCCTCGCGCAGCGGCGCCGAAGCACCCCGCCACGGCACCGCTGGTACGTCCGTTGCGAAAAGAAGGCCGTGCCGCGGGGCATTTGCACCCGCGGCCCGTCGATCAACTTTTTCGCAAGGGGTGAGTCATGGGTGTTTCGCAGAAGCTGGCGTTCCTGGACGCGGCGGCCTGGGCCGGCAAGGTGTTCAACGGCGGATGGGTCGCGTCCGCAGGCGGTGTGCGCCACGTCGTCGAACCGGCCACGGGCCAGGTGATGGCGGCCGTCGGCATTGCCGACGCGCAGGACGTGGCGCTGGCCACGGCCGCCGCGGCGCAAGCGCAGAAAAGCTGGGCGCAGGTGGCGCCGCGCGAAAAGGCCGCGGTGTTCCTGCGGGCCGCGGCCTTGTTCGAGCAGCACTTCGACGAGCTGGCGCTGTATGTGGCCCGGGAGACGGGCGCCATCCTGCCCAAGGGACAGCACGAGGTGCGCGAGGCCATCACCCTGTGCCACCTGGCGGCGGCCATGCCCCTGCAGGCGCAGGGCCAGGTCCTGCCGAGCGCGAGCGGCACCACCAGCCTGGCGCGGCGCGTGCCGCGTGGCGTGGTGGGCGTGATCTCGCCCTTCAACTTTCCGCTCATCCTCACCCTTCGCACCGTGGCACCGGCCCTTGCGGCGGGCAACGGCGTGGTGGTCAAGCCCGACTCGCGCACGCCGGTGAGCGGCGGCTTCATGATCGCCCGCGTGTTCGAAGTGGCAGGCCTGCCCGCCGGCCTGCTGCAGGTGCTGCCCGGCGACGCCGCCGCCGGTGAAGCCCTGGTGACCGATGCGCAGGTGCCGATGATCGCCTTCACCGGCTCGCCCGCCGTCGGCCGGCGCATCGGCGAGCTGGCGGGTCGCCATCTGAAGAAGGTCACGCTGGAGCTGGGCGGCGCCAACTCGCTGATCGTCCTGGAAGACGCCGACCTCGACATCGCGGCCAGCAATGCGGCCTGGGGCGCCTGGCTGCACCAGGGGCAGATCTGCATGGCGACCAACCGCATCATCGTGCACGAGCGCATCGCCGCCGCCTTCACGCAGCGCCTGGTCGCGAAGGCCCAGCACCTGCCGGTGGGCGACGGCGCCAGCGGCCAGGTGGCCCTGGGGCCGCTGATCGACGCCAAGCAGCGCGACCGCGTGCACGCCATCGTGCAGGACAGCATTGCGGCCGGCGCGCAGCTGCTGGCCGGCGGCAGCAGCGAGGGCCTCTTCTACAAGCCCACGGTGCTGGCGGGCGTGAAGGCCGGCATGCGCGTGTACGACGAAGAAGTGTTCGGCCCGGTCGCCAACATCATCACCTTCAGCACCGACGACGAGGCCGTGGCCCTGGCCAACAACCACCAGGGCAGCCTGGCGTCGGCGGTGATCTCGCCTTCGATCGGACGGGCCATGGCAATGGCCGCGCAGCTGAACTCCGGCATGGTCCACATCAACGACCAGACCGTCAACGACGAGTGCGTCAACCCCTTCGGCGGACCCGGCATCGCCGGCAACGGCAGCAGCGTGGGCGGCCCGGCCGACTGGGAGGAATACACCCAGTGGCAGTGGCTGACCATCAAGCAGGCGCCGCATGCCTATCCATTCTGAGTTCTTGTTATCGACCGAACCCACGAGGAGACATTTCATGCAGCTTCAAGGAAAAACCATCGTCGTCACCGGCGTGTCGTCGGGCATCGGCGCCGAGGTGGTGCGCATCGCGCGCTTCGCCGGCGCCCGCGTCATCGGCGTGGACCGCAACGACCCGAGCCTCACGCTCGACGGCTTCGTCAAGGCCGACTTGAGTTCCGCCGCCGCCATCGATGCGGCCGTGGCGCAATTGCCCGAGCGCTTCGATGCGCTGTGCAACATCGCCGGTGTGCCCGGCACGGCGCCCGTCAAGCTGGTCGCCGAGGTCAACTACCTGGGGCTGCGCCACCTGACGGAGCAGGCGCTGCCGCGCATCCCGCGTGGCGGTTCCATCGTCAACGTGGCCTCCATCCTCGGCGCCGAGTGGCCGCAGCGAGTGGCGCTGCACAAGGCCCTGGCCGCCGCGCAAGGCTTCGAGGCCGGCGCCCATTGGCTGCGCGACCACCCCGTGCCGCAGGAGAGCTGCTACCAGTACTTCAAGGAAGCGCTGATCGTCTGGAGCGCCACGCAGTCGCAAACATGGTTTCTGGATCGCGGCGTGCGCATGAACAGCGTCGCGCCGGGGCCGGTGTTCACGCCGATCCTGGGCGACTTCGTGAGCATGCTCGGCCAGGAGCGGGTCGAGGCCGATGCGCACCGCATGCTGCGACCCGGCTTCGCCGACGAGATCGCGCCGGTGATCGCGTGGCTGTGCAGCGACCAGGCACGCTGGATCAGCGGCGCCAACATCCCCGTCGACGGCGGACTCGCATCGACCTACATCTGAGCCGCCATGAGCCACACACCCATTCCCACCATGCTCGACACCGCGCCCCTGGACCCGGCGCTGGCCGGCTTTCTGGCGCAGGCCGCCGCCCAAGGCAATCCGCCGCTGGAGTCGCTGCCGCCGCCGGTGGCGCGGCAGGTCTACCGCGACCTGGCCGCCGGCCTGGGCCTGCCGGCGCCGGCCATCGCATCGGCGAATGACCGTGTCATCGACGGACCCGGCAGCCCGCTGACGCTGCGCATCTACCAGCCCGGCGCCCAGGGGCCGCTTCCCTTGCTGCTCTACGTGCACGGTGGCGGCTTCGTGATCGGCGACCTCGAAACCCACGATAAGGTGTGCCGCACCTTGTGCCACCACGTGGCGGCCGTGGTGGTGGCGGTCGACTACCGGTTGGCGCCCGAACATCCTTTTCCGGCGGCGGTGGACGACGTGGCCTGTGCGCTGCGCTGGGTGGCCGCGCACGCGCACGCACTCGGCGCCGATCCGTCGCGCATCGCGCTGGCCGGCGACAGCGCGGGCGCGCAACTCGCCGCCGTGGCGGCGCTGCGTGCAGCCGGCGCCGCTGCGCCGCATGCCCCGCGCGCGCTGGGCCTCATCTATCCGGTCGCCCAGCACTACAGCGAGCCGAGCCCTTCGATGCTCGAGAACGGCGAGGGCAAGTTCCTCACCAACGGCGTCATGCAGTGGTTCATCGATTGCTACCTTGGCGGGCGCCAGGAGTTGGCGCGGCACGCCGATTTCGCCTTGCTGCACTCGCAGGCACTGGCCACGCTGCCCCCCACCTGGCTCGCCACCATGGGCCACGACCCGCTGCGCGACGAAGGCCATGCGCTGGCGCAGCGCATCGCCGAGGCCGGCGTGCCGACCGAGCACCGCCACTACCCCGGCGCCATTCACGCCTGCATTCACTTCACCGCCCTATCGCCGCTGGGCTCTCAGGTCATGGGCGACCTGGCCGGGTGGCTGCGCGCGCAACTGTCGCCCCGCTTCCCCTATTCGGCGCCCGAAGATGTGGTCTCGTTCCAGCCGCCGCCCAGGGTCTTGTAGAAGGTCACCAGGTTCGTGAAGCGCGACAGCCGGGTGCCGATGAGGTTCTGCTGCGCGGTGTAGAGCGAGCGCTGCGCGTCGAGCACGCTCAGGTAGCTGTCGACGCCGCGCTTGAAGCGCGCGTCCGACAACCGGTAGCTCTCCGCCGTGGCGTCCACCAGCGACTGCTGGGCGTCGAGCTGCCGGCCCAGCGTGCTGCGCTGCGCGAGCGCGTCAGACACCTCGCGAAAGGCCGTCTGGATGGCTTTCTCGTACTGCGCCACGTAGATGTCGCGGTCCGTGCGCGCGATGTCGAGATTGGCCCGATTCGCACCGCCGTCGAAGATCGGCAATGAAATCTGCGGCGCAAAACTCCAGCTGCGCGAGCCGCCCGTGAACATGTTCGACAGGCTTGCGCTGGAGCTGCCGGCGGACGCCGTGAGGCTGATGCGCGGATAGAACGCCGCGCGTGCCGCACCGATGTTGGCGTTGGCCGCCCTCAGATCGCGCTCGGCCTGCAGGATGTCGGGCCGGCGTTGCAGCAGATCCGAAGGCAGGCCCGGCGGAATGGTCGCCAGCGGACTGGCCGCGGCCGCCTCTCCCGCGGGCAAGGCCTGGGGCAGCAGCTCGGCCGGCAGGTCGGCGCCGGCCAGCAGCACCAATGCATTGCGGTCCTGCGCGACCTGCGCGGTGTAGCGCTCGACGTCGACGCGCGCGGTGTCGACGCTCGTCTGCGCCTGGCGCAGCGTCAGGGCCGAGGCCGCGCCCAGTTCGAAGCTGCGCTGGTTGAGCCGGTAGGTGCGGCCCTGGCTCGCGAGCGTGTCCTGCGCGAGCCGGAGCCGGTCCTGGTCGGCGGCCATCGTGAGGTAGGCCGTCGCCACCTCGGCCACCAGGCTGATCTGCGTGCTGCGGCGCGCCTCGGTGGTGGAGAAGAACTGCTCCAGCGCCTGCGCATTGAGGCTGCGTACACGGCCGAACAGATCGATCTCGTAGGCGCTGAAACCGAGCGACGCGCTGTAGCTGTGCGAAACCTGCGCACTGCCGCTGGCCGACAGGTCCGCCGGCGTGCGGCTGCCGTTGCCGCCAGCGCTGGCGTTGACGGCGGGGAACAGCGCCGCATCCTGCACGCGGTACTGGGCGCGCGCCTTCTCGATATTCAGCGCGGCCACGCGCAGGTCGCGGTTGTTGGCCAGCGCCGTCTCGATCACACGCTGCAACGCGGGGTCGGTGAACACGTCGCGCCAGCCGATCCCGGCGACCGGCACGGCAGCGGCTGCCGCGGTGTCCCCGGCAAATGCCTGCGGCACCGGCGCCATCGGCCGCTGGTAGGCGGGCATCAGGCTGCACCCGGTGAGCAGCAGCGCCGCGAGCGCCACGGATGTCGATGTGAAGCGGTACATGTCAGAGACCTTCCGAAGCGGCCGCGGCCGCATGGGCGTGAGATGCGGCGGAAGCCGGCTCGGCGGGCTTGCGCTTGAACATTCCAAGCACGAGAACAAAGAACAGCGGCACGAAGAATATGGCCAGGATGGTGCCGGACAGCATGCCGCCGATCACCGCCGTGCCCAACGCGTGCTGCGCACCGGCGCCCGCGCCGCTGCCCAGCACCAGCGGCAGCACGCCCAGAATGAAGGCCAGCGAGGTCATCAGGATGGGGCGCAGGCGCATGCGGACCGCTTGCAGCGCCGACTCCACAAGGCTCAGGCCTCCTTCGTACAGCTCCTTCGCGAACTCGACGATCAGGATGGCGTTCTTCGACGCCAGGCCGATCGTGGTGAGAAGTCCCACCTGAAAGTACACGTCGTTCATCTTCCAGGTCAGCATCGCGCCGAGCAGCGCGCCGAACACGCCCAGCGGCACCACCATGATCACGGAGAACGGGATGGCCCAGCTCTCGTAGAGCGCGGCCAGGCAGAGGAACACGATCAGGATCGACAGCGCATACAGCAGGCCGGTCTGTCCGCTCGACGCCTTCTCCTGGCGCGACAGGCCGGTCCATTCGTAGCCGATGCCCGGCGGCAGCTTGGCAACCGCCGCTTCCACGATGGCGAGCGCTTCCCCGCTCGACGCGGAACCCGGCATGGCCATGCCCAGGATCTCCATCGACGGCACGCCGTTGTAGCGCTCCAGCCGCGGCGAGCCGGAAGTCCACCCCGCCTTGGCAAACGAGGTGAAGGGCACCATGGTGCCGGCGCTGTTGCGCACGTACCAGCGGTCGATGTCCTCCGGCAGCATGCGGTATTGCGCATCGGCCTGCAGCATCACCTTCTTCACGCGGCCCTTGTCGATGAAGTCGTTGACATAGCTGCTGCCCCACGCGGCGGAGAAGGTGTTGTTGATGTCGGCCATCGAAAGGCCGAGCGCTCCGGCCTTGTGCGGATCGATCTCCAGGCGGAACTCGGGTGTGTCCTCCATGCCGTTGGGCCGCACGGCCACCAGGCGCTTGTCATTCGACAGTTCACCCAGCAGCTGGTTGCGCGCCTGCATCAGCGCGGCATGGCCCAGGTTGGCCCGATCCTGCAGCATCAGGTCGAAGCCGGTGGCATTGCCCAGCTCCGCCACCGCGGGCGGCGCGAAGGCGAACACCTTCGCATCGCGAATGGTCGCGAAGAACGCGCCGGCCTTGGCCGCGACGCCGGTCACGCTCAGTGCCTCGCCCGGGCGCTCGTCCCAGGGCTTGAGCTTGACGAAGGCGAAGCCCGTGTTCTGGCCGCTGCCCGCGAAGCTGAAGCCCGACACCGCGAACACGCCGGAGACCGCCTCCTTCTGGTCCTCCAGGAAGTGATGCTCGACCCGATGGATCACCTCGTCGGTGCGCGCGCTGGTGGCGCCGGGCGGCAGCTGGATCAACACGAACATCGTGCCCTGGTCCTCGTCCGGCAGAAAGCCCACCGGCAGCTTCATGAAACCGAAGACCACGGCCGCCAGCAGCACCGCATAGACGAACATGTAGCGCCAGCCCTTGCCCAGCATGTGGCGCACCACGCCCTGGTAGCGGCGGTTGCCGCGGTCGAAATTGCGGTTGAACCAGCCGAAGAAGCCGGTGGTCGCCATTGCATGGCCCTTGGCAACCGGCTTGAGCAGCGTCGCGCACAGGGCCGGCGTGAGCACCAGCGCCACCAGCACCGAGAGCGTCATGGCCGAGACGATCGTGATCGAGAACTGCCGGTAGATCACGCCGGTGGAGCCGCTGAAGAAGGCCATCGGCACGAACACCGCCGCCAGCACCAGGGCCACGCCGACGAGGGCGCCGGTGATCTGGCCCATCGACTTGCGCGTGGCTTCCTTCGGCGAAAGCCCCTCCTGCGTCATCAGCCGCTCGACGTTCTCGACCACCACGATGGCGTCGTCCACCAGGAGGCCGATGGCCAGCACCATGGCGAACATGGTCAGCGTGTTGATCGTGAAGCCGAAGGCCGCGAGCACGCCGAAGGTGCCCAGCAGCACCACCGGCACCGCAATGGTCGGGATCAGCGTGGCGCGGAAGTTCTGCAGGAAGAGATACATCACCAGGAACACCAGCACCACCGCTTCGATGAGCGTGCGCACGACCTCCTCGATGGAGATGCGCACGAACGGCGTGGTGTCGTAGGGCTTTTGCACCTTCATGCCCGGCGGGAAGAACTTCTCGAGCTCGGCCACGCGGGCATCGATCGCCTTCACCGTGTCGAGCGCATTGGCGCCGGCCGCAAGCTTGATCGCGAGGCCCGCGGCGGGCTTGCCGTTGTAGCGGCCAACCGTGCCGTAGGACTCGCTGCCCAGCTCGATGCGGGCCACGTCGCGCAGGCGCACCTGCGAGCCGTCGGTCTGTGTGCGAAGCAGGATGCCCTCGAACTCCCCTGCGGTCTTCAGCCGCGTCTGCGAGGTGATGGTGGCGTTGATCTGCTGGTTGCCGGTCGCGGGCAGCCCGCCGAGCTGGCCGGAGGAGACCTGCGCGTTCTGCGCCTGGATGGCGGTCTTCACGTCGATCGGCGTGAGGTTGAAGTTGGCAAGCTTGTCGGGGTCGAGCCACACGCGCATGGCGTACTGCGAGCCGAACAGCGTGGTGTCGCCCACGCCTTCGACCCGGCTGATCGCGTCCTGCACGTTGGCGGCCACGTAGTCGGACAGGTCGGAGCCGTTCATGCGGCCGTCTTCCGAGGTGAAGGCCAGCACGTTCAGGAAGTTGGTGGCCGACTTGGTGACGGTGACGCCCTGCTGCTGCACTTCTTGCGGCAGCAGCGGCGTGGCCAGCGACAGCTTGTTCTGCACCTGCACCTGGGCGGTGTCGGGATCGGTGCCGTTCTCGAAGGTCAGCGTGATGGTGACCGAGCCCGACGACTCGCTGGTCGAGGCCATGTAGCTCAGCCGGTCGAGCCCCTTCATCTTCTGCTCGATGACCTGGGTCACGGTGTCCTCCAGTGTCTTGGCGGAAGCGCCCGGGTAGTTGGCGGTGACCGCGACCGCGGGCGGCGCGATGCTCGGGTACTGGGCGATCGGAAGCGTGAAGATCGAGAGCACCCCCGCCAGCATCACGATGATGGCGAGGACCCAGGCGAACACCGGGCGGTCGATGAAAAAGCGTGCCATGGAAGTCTTTCGCCGTTCAGTGGGCTGTGCCCTTGGGCGCGTCGGCGGCCGAAGCGCCAGCCGGCTTCGCTTTCCATGCCACCACCTTCACCTCGACGCCGGGGGCGGCGCGCTGCTGGCCATCGACCACCAACTGCTCGCCGGCCTGGAGGCCGCTGCTCACCAGCCACTGGTCGCCCACGGCGCGTTCGGTCTCCAGGGCGCGCAGCTGCAGCTTGTTGTCCTTGCCCACCACATAGGCGGTCGGCTTGCCCGTGCTGCCGCGGGAGACCGCCTGTTGCGGCACGAGCAGGCCCTGCTCCTTCACGCCTTCCTGCAGCACCGCGCGCACGTACATGCCGGGCAGCAGGTCGGCGTTCGGGTTCGGGAACACGGCGCGCAGCGTGATGGCGCCGGTGTTCTGGTCGACTGTCACGTCCGAGAACTCGAGCTTGCCCTCCATCGGATAGGCGCTGCCGTCCTCGAGCAGCAGCTTCACCTTGGCGGTGTTGGCGCCGGCCTTCTGCAGCTCGCCGCGCGCCATCGCCTGCTTCAGCCGCAGCAGCGCCGCGCTGGGCTGCGTCACGTCGACATAGATCGGGTCGAGCTGCTGGATGGTCGCAAGCGCACTGGCCTGGCTCGCAGTGACCAGTGCGCCCGGCGTGACGCTCGACTTGCCGATGCGGCCGGAGATCGGCGCATCCACGCGGGCATACGCCAGGTTGATGCGGCTGGTCTCGACATTCGCCCTGGCCGATGCGACGTCGGCCTCGCCCTGTCCGAGCGAGGCGGCAGCGTCGTCGTAGTCCTGCTGGCTCACGGCCTGGATGGCCACCAGCTCCTTGTAGCGCTCGGCCTTGAGCCGGGTCGTCTTGAGGCTGGCTTCCGCCTTGGCCAGCGCGGCCACGTTGCTGTCGTAGGTCGCCTTGTAGGTGGCGGGATCGATCTGGTACAGGGGCTCGCCGGCCTTCACGTCGCTGCCCTCGCGGAACTTGCGCGCTTTCACGATGCCGTTGACCTGGGGCCGCACATCGGCGATCAGGAACGGCACGGTGCGCCCGGGCAGTTCGGTGCTCAGTGCCACGCGCTGGGGCTGCACCGTGACCACGCCCACCTCGGGCGTGCCGGGCGCCGGAGGCGGACCGCCCGGCGGCTTGCCGCAGGCGACGAGCAGGCAGGTGGACACGAGGGCCGAGGCAAAGGTCAGGCCATAGGTGAGAGAGGGACGCATGACAGGGTTCCTGGAAGATGACCGAACGACGGCTGAAGGTCGGTCCGCGTTTAAATAGACAGTGATGTATAGGAATGTATTTTGACTTCCAGGAGATGTCAATCAATAATGAGCAGTCATGTATAGAAATAAGCAGGAGACCCGATGCGAGTCAGAACAGAAGCCAAGCGCGACGCGATCGTCCAGGTGGCGGCGGAGGTCTTTCGGGAACTGGGGTTCGAAGGCGCTTCCATGGTGGAAATCGCCGCCCGACTGGGCGGTTCGCGCGCCACGCTGTATGGCTACTTCAGCTCCAAGGAGGAGTTGTTCGTCGCCGTGATCCACGGCACGGCCAAGAACTATTTCGAGCCGATCTTCACGGCGCTGGAGCAGCACGGCGACGACGAAGACCTGGAACGCGTGCTGCAGGGCTTCGGCGAGAAGGTCCTGGCGGGGGCGTGCTCACAAGAAGCCATCCAGGCGCGCCGGGCCGTGATTGCGGAATCGGGCCGCAGCGATATCGGTCGGCTCTTCTTCGAGACCGGCCCCAAGAAGGGATTGACCCAGTTGGCAGGATTCCTGGAGCTGCAGATGCACAAGGGACGGCTTCGCAGCACCGATGCCATGGTGGCGGCCCGTCACCTGCTGGCGCTGCTGGATTCGGAGACGGTCACACCCTGTCTTCTTGGCATCCAGGGCCCCTCGTCTCGAAGGGACCTGCGAGAAGCGACGCGGCGCGCGCTGCAAACCTTTCTCCGGGGTTATGGCCCGGAGAACCTCGGGGCGCCCTAGCCGGGGCACCCGTGCACCGATGCCGGGCGCAGCGTAGGAGAGTCACCGTCACCAAGACGCGTCAAACCGGCATGGCGCGGCCCCTTCGCAGCGCTCAACCTGAAGTGCCGGAGGCATTGTGCCGCCGCGACCACAGGAGAAAAAAATGCCCGACAACCCGAAGAAGACAGGACTGGATCGCAAGCTGATCGCCATTGACGAGCCGCACGAAGTGCGTTCATGGACCGAGGCGCTGAAGTGTTCGGAGACGCAGCTGCGAGACGCGGTGAGAGTCGTCGGCAATTCGGCCGATGCCGTTCGCGCGTACCTGGTCGAGATGCGCAGGTGAGCTTCATCCCACGCAACGGCAGAAAAGGGAGTCGTCATGGCCATATACCTTGCATGGCGGATCTGGATGAAGGCGAAATGGCACCTCCGGCGCTGGCCCCTCTCATGAAGGGCGGCGAGGCTTTGTCCTCGCAGAGCCATGCATGCAGTCGCGAACGCCGGTGGTCAGTGGTACTCGCGCTGCACGGCGTGCGAGAAGACCATCGGATCGGCCGCCAGGGAGGCCGGTAAAAACGTGGGCCGCAGATTGATGAACGGAAGCTCCGCGACGGGGAACCAGCGGAACTCCAGCTCCAGGTGGTTTTCGATTCCCCGGTAGCTTCGCGTCTTGTCCAGATGCTGCGAATCCTCGCCCAGCGAGACGAGAAAGTAGAACCCGATCTCATGGTTCCGCCTGCCCGCCAGGTCGAAAAAATTCTCCGCGATGTGAAGAAGCGGTCCGCACCCGACCTCTTCGCCAAGTTCTTCCCTCATCTCCCGGACGATGGTGGCCGATGCCTCTTCGCCCACTTCGACCCGGCCGCCGGGCAAGGCCCAGTACGTATCGCCCGGAGCCCGGTGCACGAGCACGTGGCCCGCATGGAGGATGATGGCGGCGGCACGAACCTGAAAGCGCTGGCCGTCAAGATGGACTGAAATCATGGTTCGCGATTGTGGCCGGCGAACGCCCTGCAGGCCATGGCGCCGAGCTTGCGCAGGCCCTTCTCGATGCGCGCATCCCAACCATGGCCGCCGCTCAGCCGAAGGCAGTGGGCGTACTTTCCGCTCGCCGAGAACACGACGCCAGGCGCGAAGCAGATGCCCTTGTCCAGCGCCTGGGCAAACAGCGCCCGCGTGTCCGCCGGCTCGGGCAGCTCGACCCACAGCACGAAGTTTCCTGCCGGCCTCGACACCTTCGTTTCCGGCGGAAAAGCCTGCTCGATCACACGCGTCATGCGGCCCAGCGTGTCGGCAAACTCGCGCCGGATGCGGCGCAGGTGGCGGTCGTAGTCGCCGGTCGACAGGAAGGTGGCGAGCGCCAACTGCGTCAGCACCGGTGTCGCAAGACTCGTGGCGAACTTGGTCTCGAGCACCCGCGCCATGTGCCGGCCGGTCACGATCCAGCCGATGCGGTAGCCGGGCGCGAGCGTCTTGGAGAACGAGCCGCAGTAGATGACGTTGTCGTGCGTGTCGAGCGCGCTGAAAGGCAGGGGACGCTCCTCGCCGAAATGGACGTCGCCATACACGTCGTCCTCGATCAGCGGCACGCGGTGCTTGGCGAGCAGGCGCAGTATGGTGCGCTTGTTCTCTTCGGGAATGGTGCAGCCGAGCGGATTGCTGAAGCTCGACGCCAGCACGCAGGCGCGTACCTTGCCCGAGGCCACCACATCGCGCAGCGCATCGACATCCACGCCGGTGATGGGATCGGTCGGCAGTTCGACCACCTTGAGATTCTTCGCTCGCAGAACCTGCAGCAGCCCGAAGTAGGTGGGCGACTCGATCGCGACCGCGTCGCCCGGCTCCGTGACGGCGTCGAGTGCCAGCGCCAGCGCCTCGGTACAGCCGCAGGTGATGGCAATGTCGTCCGGCGACAGCGCCTGCCCGAAACGCAGTGCGCGCCGCGCGATCTCCAGGCGCAGCGACATCTCTCCGCGCGGCGGCGAGTAGGTGTTGCACTGCCCGCCCTTCACGCGCGCCGTACGCGCAAGAACGAGGTCGAGCTTGGATGAAGACAGCAGGCGCTGGTTGGGAATGGCGCAGCCGAGCGGCACCAGGGCTTCGTCCGAAGCGTGCTCCAGAAGGCTCAGCATGAGACCCGACAGCTCCACCTTGGCGGGCCGGACCGAATGCCGCGTGGTCGTGGGCACGGGCAAGGCGGGCGGCGCCTTGGCAACGTAGTAGCCCGACTGCGGCCGCACCTCGAGAATGCCGCGGTCTTCGAGCAGGCGGTAGGCTTGCACCGCGGTACTGAGGCTGGTGCGCTGCTGCGTGCTGATCTCGCGCAGCGATGGTGCCCGCGCCCCGGGCTGAAGCGCGCCGCGGCCGGCCAGGCCGGCGACGAAATCGGCGACTTCTTCATAACGGAACCGGAGTGGCTGCTGCGACACGGATGACTCCTCTTTGCATGGACGACGCTGCACGCAACTGTACTGCACTCAATTTCAGGAAATTGTGGCTGTTATCGCGGGCCGAGAATCTGCAAGATGAGTGCATCGGCAGCAACGAATCAAGCAGCAGCACATGGCACGGTTTCCGGACAACGAGATCATCTCCCTGGTCAGCAAGGCGCCCCGCTTCGATCTCGCGGAGAGCGTGGGCCCGAGCGTGCGGCTGGCGGAATTGATCGACACGGCGTTCGGCGGCGACGCCGACTTTTCGCTCGACTACGGCACGGCGGCGGGCAAGCTGGAGCTTCGGCAGGAGATCGCGAACGACCATGGCGTCGACGCGGATGACGTCGTGGTCACGGTCGGCGGCATGCACGCGCTTTTTCTCATCGCCTTCACGCTGTGCCAGGCGGGCGATGAAGCCATCGTGGCCGAGCCGGTGTTCCCGCTCGCGCGCAACGCGCTGGCTGCCGTCGGCGCCGTGACGCGCGCGCTCCCGCTCGGCTTCGACACGGGTTATCGGGTCGACCCGGACGCGCTGCGCCAGCTGCTGTCGCCAAAGACCAAAGTAGTGAGCCTGGCCTCGCCGCAAAACCCGTCGGGTGTCGCGATTCCTGCGCAGACCTTGCGCGAAATCGCGGCGATGCTGGCCGAGCATGCGCCCGAGGCCTGGCTGCTGGTCGACGAGACCTACCGCGAGGCGGCCTATGGCGACGATGCCGCGGCACCCAGCGCCGCGTGCCTGGGGCGCAAGGTCATCTCGGTGTCCTCGCTGTCCAAATGCCACGGCTCGGCGGGCTTGCGCATTGGCTGGGCCATCACGCGCGACGCGGCGCTGCGCCAGGCCCTGGTCACGGCAAAGTTCAGCACGGTGATCTCGTGCTCGCCGGTCGACGAGGCGCTTGCGCTGGCCGTGTTCAGGCAGCGCGACCGGATCATCGGCGAGAGGCGCAAGCTCCTCGCGCAGAACCTGCAGTTCACCGAGCAATGGGTGTCGCGCCATCCCGACCACATCGAATGGGTGCGCCCCGATGCCGGGGCGCTGTGCTGCGTGCGGCTCAAGCGCGACGTCTTCAATGCTGCGGCCGTCGAACGCTTCTACTCGACGCTGGCCAAATACAGCACGCGTGTTGCACCCGGTCCGTGGTTCGGGGACGAGCCGCTGGTGTTTCGGCTGGGCTTCGGATTGCCGACGCTCACGCAGCTGGCCATCGCGCTGGAATGCGTATCGGTGGCGCTGACCGAAGCCACGCAGGCTGGCGGCGAATAGGGCCTGCCCGGCAGCCTAGGCCGCCTTGCGGCGAGGGCCGGGTGCCTTCTTGCGCGTGGCCTTCTTCGCGGCGGCACCGGTTTTTGCGCTGGCGCCGGGCTTGGCACCCGCCGTCTTCTTCGCCGGCGTGCCGGCCGACTTGGCGGCCTTGCCGCCCTTGAGGCTGCGCTTCAGAAGCTCCGTCAGATCGATGATCTCGGCGCCCTGGGCCGGCGCTTCTTCTTCGGGTTCGATCACCGTTTCGGTATCGCCGGCCTTGACCTTCTTCTGGACGACCTTCATGACCGCGTGCTTGAACTCGTCCTTGAACTCGTCGGGGTCCCACTTCCCGCTCATGTCCTTCACGAGTTGCTCGGCCATCTTCATCTCCGAGGCCGTCACCTTGGCTCCCTTGACCCCGGCCGCGGGCAGGTCCAGCCCCGCGAGCGATTTCACCTCGTCGCCCCAGCGAAGCAGGTTGAGCACGAGCACCTCGCCGGCCGGCACCAGGACGGCCAGGTGCTGCTTGGTGGAAACCACGACCTTGGCCAGGCCCACCTTGCCGGTCTTGGCCAGGACCTCGCGCAGCAGCGCATAGACCTTCTGCCCCTTGTTGATCGGCGCGACGTAATACGGCCGCTCGAGATAGACGAACGGAATCTCGTGGGCGTCGATGAAGCGCTGGATCTCGATGGTCTGCGTCGTGCGCGGGTAGATGGCCTCGATCTCGTCGGGCGAGATGACGACGTACTTGCCGTCTTCGTACTCGAACCCCTTCACGATGTCGTCCTTATCGATCTCCTTGCCGGTCCTCTTGTTGATGCGCTTATAGCCCACGGGGTCCATGCTGCGCTTGTCGAGCCAGTCGAAATCGACGCCCTGCTCGGTGCTCGCGGTGTGCAGGCCCACCGGAATGTGCACCAGCCCGAAAGTGATCGCGCCTTTCCAGAGGGTTCTGCTGGCGGTGGCCAAGATTCAGCTCCTTGCGGTGAGTCGGATGGGCGACCCTAGCGCGAAGCAGCGGCATCGCTCGTAGGAAGAAGCCACCTGGCGACTACGTCCTGCTCTGAAGACGCCGGAACGCGCTGAAATGCCGGATCGCGAGCTGCTTGTGCCCCAGCTCGGCGTACAGCAGCGCGGCGTTCTGGTGGGCATCGGCCAGGTCGGGCTGCAGCTGCAAGGCCTTCTCGTAGCTGGCCAGCGCGTCCTGGATGCGGCCGGCCCCCTCCAACGCCACCGCGTGGTTGTAGTGCATCAGAGGGTCGTCGCCGCAGTGCCGGACGCCCACGTCGTACAGGTCCGCGGCTTCGTCGCACCGGCCGGCTTCGCAGAGCATGAAGCCCAGGTTGAGGTAGGCATGGGCGTAGCCGGGCTCCTCCTTCAGGATCTGCCGGTAGGTGGCTTCGGCCGCCTGGGGCGCCGCGGACTCCAGCGCCTCGGCCTGTGCAAAGAGCGCGTCGAGGTCGGCGGTGTCGGGGGCCCGGCCCTGTTGGGAGAACAGGAAACTCACCGAGCCCGTGCCGGGCTCGACGCTCAGGTCCAGCAGCAGCTGGCCGGTGTCCGGCTCCCAGTGGGCATGGGCCGAGCGCACGGTCACCCGGTCGCCCTCGGCCTTGATGCGGATGCCGGCCAGCGGCATCTGTGCGGGCAGCGTGGCCTTCAGCTGCCGCAGGGACCGCAGAATCTGCCGCGTCGGGATGCGCGCGGCGCGCAGCTCATGGGCGGAACGCAGAAGAACCACGTCCTGGAACGAGAACCGCCAGGTTCCCGCCGGCGTCTTGACCGGCGCGACGAAGCCAAGCTCGATGAGCTTGCTCACGGCATGCCGCGTGAGGCCCAGCAGCTGGACCACGCCGCGCAGGGTGTAGGGCGACGAGAATTCGGTCGAGGCTTTCACTTCTTCATGCGCGCGCGTGAAGGGGCAGGAGCCGCCTTTTCGGGCGCCTTGGGCGCGCGCTTGGCCTTGCTCGAGACACTGCGCAAGGGCGTGACCGCCGGCGGGCTGGCGCTGCTTTTCGCCGCCGCCGGGCGCGCCTTCGGGCCCGAGGTCGAATGGCGCGCAAGGCTGGCCTTGAGCATTTCGGCCAGATCGATCACCTGCCCGCTGGCCGCATCCTCCGGATGCTCCGTCGCCACGATTTCCTCGCCCGCGATCTTCGCGTCGATGGCGGCGAGGATGCGCTTCTTCTCCTCGTCCTCGAACATCGTCGGGTCGTAGCTTTCCTCGGAGATCTGGTCGATCAGCTGCAGCGCGAGCTTGAGTTCCGACGCGCTCGGCTCCAGCTGCTCGATCTCCAGGTCCTGCAGCGAACGCACCTCGTCCGCATACAGCAGCTGCTGAAGAATCAATCCCTCCTCCTGGGCGCGCACCTGGACCACGTACTGCTTCGCCTTCCAGGCCCATTTGGCGAGCGCGCAGCGGCCGCTTTCGAGCATGGCCTTCTTGAGCAGGTTGTACGGTTTGCCGCCGCGCTTGTCGGGCGCGAGGAAGTACGGCTTGTCGTAGTAGATCGGATCGACCGCATCGGCCGGAATGAAGGCGACGATGTCGATGAGGTGGCTCGCGCCTTCCTCCAGGGCCTTGAGCTCTTCGGGCTTGAAGATCACGAACTTGTCTTTTTCGAATTCGTAGCCCTTCACCATCTCGGCGCGCGGAACCACCTTCTGGGGGTCGCTGGCGGAAACGTACTGCTGCTTGACCCGCTCGCCCTCCTTGGACAGCAGGTTGAAATGCACCGTCGCCGAACCCTCGGTGGCCGAGTAGAGGCGAACCGGGATCGAAACCAGGCCGAAGCCGAGCGACAGCGAAGCGATAGAACGTGCAGTGGCCATCTGGAGCTCCTCGGAACGAGGGAACAACATGCCACTTTTTGGCGCTCGCGAAAAGAGGCGCGCTTCGCCGGTTATGTGTCGGCCGCGCGTGAAACGCGCCGGGCGCCGCACTGGCAGCGCCTGTCAAGCCCCGTCAGGCCAGCGGCCGCAGTGCGACCCCCATGTCGCGCCAGTGCTCCGGATGGCAGGTGAACAGGAGCACCTGGTGCCGCTGCGCGGCATCGAACAGCGCGCGCTTCATCTGCGCCAGCCGGGGAGCGTCGCTGTGGACCAGCGCGTCGTCGAGGATCAGCAGCGTCGGACGGCCCGCCTCCTGCAGCAGGTCGGCATAGGCGAAGCGGCTGATGAGCCGCAGTTGCTCGCGCGCGCCGAAGCTTAACTCGTGCAACTGGCCGCTTTCCGCAGCGCCACCGGCGCCGAGGCGCGTCAGCATGGCGGGCGCGAGCCCCGCGTCCATCTGCACGGTCGCGCCGGGCATCAGCAGAGGCAGGTAGTGCTGCATGCGCGTTTGCAGGGGCGCCTGCAGCCGGGTCAGCGTGGCCTGGCGCTTTTGCTCGAGCTTGTGGCACAGCAGCGCGAGCGCATCGGCGCGGCGCTGCAACTCGGCGTGCCGGCGCCGTGCCTGCACGAGCTGTCCGGCCACGGCCTCCCGCTGCTCCTCCAGGCCCTGCGCGCCGGACAGCTGCAGCGTGTTTTCGAGCAGCAGCAACTGGTCGCGGCGCTGCTGATGGCCGCGCGTGACCTGCTCGATGCTGCGCTGCAGCCGGTCGATGTCCTGCAGCACGATGTCGGGCCGCGCGGCCTGTACGTCGGCGTTCGTCTGGTCGATGCGATCGTTCAGCGCCTCGGCCTCGGCGCCCGCGGCCAGCCATTGCTGGCTGGCCTGGGCATGGCGCTGCTGCCGGCCCGGGTCCGCGAGCGCCGCCTGCGCTGCCGCGAGTTCGCGCCGGGCCGATGCGCTAGCCTCTTGCGCCGCGGATTGCCGACGCTGCGCTTCAGCGAGCGTCTTCTGGGCCGCCTGCTCGGCCGCCACGGCGGCTTGCTGTGCGGCCTCGGCTTCCTCGATCGACAGGGCGAGTCCGGCCGTTGCCGCGGGCAGGCGTTCGAAAGCCGCCCGCGCGGTGGCGATGCGCGATTGGGCTTGCGCAAGCTCGCCGCGCAGCGCTTCCAATCCGCGTGGTGCGACGATGCCCAGGGCCTGCTGCGCGAGCTTGATCTGCGCATCGAGATCGGCCGAGGCGCCGAGGCGCGATCGGGCCTGCGCGATGTCGTCCACGCCAGCGGCCTGCAGCGCCGCGCGCATGGCGTCGCGCGCATCGGCGTGCGCACGCGCGAGCGCCACGAGGTCGTCGCCGCCCGGCGTGATGACCAGCCGGCCGCCGCCCGGCAGGTGCAGCGTGGCGGGCGCATCGATGAGCCGTTCGCCCTGCCCGCGCAGGTCGTGCATCTCGTTGCGCGCTTGCAGTTCCAGGGCCTGGCCTTCCGGCAGCACGAACTGCAGCCGCGTGGCCACGGCCTGCCGGCGCAGATCGGCATCGTGCTCTGCACGCTCGAGCTTTTGCAACTGCTCGACGTCGGCAAAGCGGATCTTCGGCGCCGCCGCAGCGGTTGCTTGCAGGCCCGCCAGTCGCGCATGGGCTTCCTCCGCGCGCGCCAGGCTTTCGGCACTGCGTGCTGCATCGGCCTGCGCCTGCTGCAGCAGCAGCTGCAGATGGCGGCGCTGGGCCTCCTGGCTCGCCGCGCGCCAGCCGTCGCGGGCGCTGTCGACCCGGCGCTGGGCTTCAACCGCGTACTGGCGCGCGTGGGCCACGGCGGCGTCGCCGTCCTGCAGCTGCTTCGCCGTCTCTTCGCAGGCACGCTCGCGCGTTTGCGCTTCGGTCTGCTGCTGCGCGAGGCCGGCCAGTTCCTTCGCGAGCAGCTCCCGGGTTTCCTGCAGCTGGCGCAGGCGCGCGCGGTCGTTGCGCAGCTGCTCCTGGCCCGCCTGCAGCGCATCGTTGCGGTGCTGGGCCGCCAACAACTGCTCGCGCAGTGCTTCCCAGGGCCTGGCCATCTCGTCGGCCTGGTGCTGCTGGCGCATCTGCGCGAGCTGGTCCACCTGCTGGCGGTAGGCGGCGACTTGCGCATCGATGGCGCCGAGCTCCGCCTCCAGCGCGGCCATGTGCGCTATGGCCTCGGCATAGGCGGCGCGTGGCTTACCGGTCGAGGTCAGGAGTTCGTCGCGCTGCGCGCGCAGGCTGTCGAGAATCGCGTCGCCGCCGCTCGCCGCCAGTGCCGCGGCCGAATCGCCGCCCGGGTCGCGAAGGGCGTCATGCAGATGATCGCGCGCATGGCTGACGTCCAGCTCGTGGCCGCGCCCCTGCTCCACCCACAGCAAGCCCGGGATGCCCCAGTTCTCCGGCTTGCTCGCGCCCTTGCCGGCGAACGAGAAGCCGAACAGCTGGGCCAGGTGGTCCTCGGCGTCGGTGCCGTCGAAGGAGCGCGCACCGGCCGCAAGGGTGCAGCGCTTCTTGCCGAGAAAGCTCTTGACGAGCCGGTGGCCCTGCCCGTCGATCAGAAAATCGAGTTCGACCAGCGGTGCCGCGCCGCTGCCCTCGCCCCAGGGCCGCAGGTCTTCCACGGCCGTGGAGCGGTGGCGTTCGAAGAAGGCCGCGCGGATGGCGCGCACCAGCGTGCTCTTGCCGGCCTCGTTGGCCGCGGCCAGGATGTTGAGCCCGGGCTCGAAGCCACCCAGTTCGAGCGGTGCGCGAAAGCGCCGCAGCTGCTCGACGCGCAGGCGGGTGATCTGCAGCTTCATGGCTTAGGCGCCCTCCTTGGAGGCCACGGCGGATGCGGCCGGTGAGCGCTGCGCCAATTCGGCCGCCAGCAGCGCCAGTGCGTCCTGGGCCATCCGCGCCTCGGGCGAATCGGGGCCGGCCTGCGCGTCGCGCAGTTCCTGCACCACCTCGCCCAGGTAGCCATCGGCCTGCAGGCCGGCAATGTCTTCGTCGGTGGGCACGAGCCGCAGCGCCGACAGATCGACTTGCAGATGGCGGGCCCGCGCCTCCGCACGCCCGATGGCCGCCTGCAGGCACTGCAGTCCTGCGACGTCGACCTGGCCCTGCACGCGCAGGGCGGCCACGTCGTGCGAATCCAGTGGGTCCAGCCGGGCGATCAACGCGTAGCCATCGCTGGCAACCTGCAGCGCCGCGTCGATCGATCGCCATCGGAAGCGGGCGACTGCAAGGGGGGTCACCTGCGGCTCGGCGCCCGGTGCGGCGATGTCCACCAGCAGCGCCTGGCCCGATCCGTTGTCCTTGAAGCGGTCCGGCTCCGGCGTGCCGGCGTACCAGGTGCGCGCATCGATGCGTTTGCAGCCGTGCCAGTCGCCGAGCGCAAGGTAGTCGAGCCGCGCGGTCGATGCACGGTCGGGCGCGATAGGGTTCGCCGAGTCGATGTCCTCCGCGAGCAGGCCCTGCACGCTGCCGTGCGCCAGGCCGATGCGCAGCATGCCCGCGGGCGTTTCGGCCGCGTCGAACCACGCCGTGAGGTCGTTGTAGGTGTGGCGCTGCGCGAGCGGCGCGGGCAGCACGGCAAAGCCCTGCGCCTGGAACATGCGTACTTCGGGCACCAGCAGCGCATGGACGTTCGGCGGCACCAGGCCCAGCCGCTGCGCGCGCGTCCACACGCTTTCGGCAAGGGCGGCGTCGTGGTTGCCGGGAATCATGAGCCAGGGCCCCGCGTAGCCCGACAGCGCATTGAAGAGCCTCCGCAGCGTGCGCTCCGAAACGGTCTGCACGTCGAAGACGTCGCCAGCGACGAGTACGGCGTCCACCCGGTGCTCGGTGGCCAGCGCGGCGAGGCGCTCGACCACCGTGATGCGCGCCTCGGCCAGGATCGGCGCATGCTCGGGATCGAAGCTTGCGAACTGGCGGCCGATCTGCCAGTCGGCGGAATGAAGAAAGCGTGTCATGTGGGGTCGGTTAAATTCCGCAGATTCGGACGGCCAGCGGATCTTCAACGTCGAAATTGGGCCGCAGAACTTCCAGGATCAGAACATGAAAAAAACGGATGCGAGCCCAAGCCAGCCGGCATCGGAGCTCATCTCTCAAAGAATTGCCGATCTTGGCGGCTGGCGCGGCGAAACCCTCGGCAGGATGCGCAAGCTCATCAAGGACGCAGACCCTGAAGTCGTCGAGGAATGGAAGTGGATGGGCACGCCGGTCTGGTCGCACGACGGCATCATCTGTACCGGCGAATCCTACAAGGACAAGGTGAAGCTGACCTTCGCCAAGGGCGCGTCCCTGGAAGACCCCGCCCGTCTCTTCAATTCGAGCCTCGACGGAAACATGCGCCGCGCCATCGACATCCATGAAGGCGAAAAAATCGACGAGTCCGCCTTCAAGGCGCTCGTGCGCGAGGCGATCGCGCTCAACAGTGCGGCCAAGTCCACCAAATCTGCGAAGAAGTCGAGGTCCTGAGGAGGCGCTGCCGCCGCAGTGGCGTCACCAGAAGGCGTCGTCTTCGCGCGCACGCAGCGCCCGCACCCGGTGCTCGGCAATCTTGCGAATGAGATCTTCGGGCAGCGGCTGGTCATAGGGAACCTGAAGCATGCCCTTCGTGGTCTTGTGCGCTTCCAGTTCCTTGCCGAAAGGCTCCAGCCCCGCCGCTGTGGGCGTGAAGTTGAGGTGTGCCTTGTGCGCGGAAAAAGCGAACAGGAAGCGCGGCTCCACGAAGAACGGGGTGCCCCACTTGATCGCCTCCTGGGCTTCGGGCGCAATGCCCTTGAGCAGCGCGTACAGCCGGCGCAGGTGCGGCTGGCCCTCGCGCGGCGCCGCGCGGATGTATTCGTCGATGGTCGCCGGACGTTGGGCTGCCATTTCTTTTGCTTCCCTGCTGGACGCATGATCGGTCATCCGCAGCCCGGATGCCCTGTTTCTCGTGACATCTTGGAACCTTCTTCACCGTTGCGATGTGCGCGACCCGGCGAGGCCAGGCGTTGGAAGTACATCGGGACTGTTCCCAGATCTTCAGGAGATGCGATGATTTTGACTCGAACTGGCCTCAAGCTGGCCCTCTCTGGCGCGTTGGCCGCCGGCGCTCTTTTCGCGGTGGCCTCGGCCAGCGCCGGCACGAGCTGGTCGGTTGGCGTATCCGTGCCGGGCGTGGTGGTGAGCAGCGAGCCGGCGCCGGTCTACTATGAACCCGCGCCCGTGTATTCGCCGCCGGCCCCCGTCTACTACCAGCCAGCCCCGCCAGTGCGCTACCAGCCGCCTGCATACGTTGCACCGGCACCGGTCTATTACGAGCCGGGGCCGAGCTGGGAAGAACGTCGCGCGGAGCGCCGCGAATGGCGCCGCCGCGAGTGGGAACGCCGCGAGCACTATCGCCACTATCGCGAAGACAGGGACTGATCGCCCCAGCCCCTCGACCGCCCGCCAAGGAGGAAAAGGGGCCTGTTGCGGCTTTTCATTCAGGCGAACCGGTCGCCCTGGCAATCACGTCGATCTCCACCAATGCCCCCAGGGGCAGGCGTGACACCTCGACGCACGCCCGCGCGGGAAATGCGCTGGGAAAGTAGCGCGCATAGACCGAGTTCACGGACGCGAAATCGTCCATGTTCGTCAGGTAGACCGTCGCGCGAACCACCCGGTCGAGGCCCGAGCCTCCCGCCCGCAGAATCGCTTCGATGTTCTTGAGCGCGCGGTCGGCCTGTGCGGCCGCATCCGCACCCGCGAGCCCGCCGGTCGCCGGATCGAGCGCCACCTGGCCCGACGTCCAGAGCCACCCGTCGAGAAGCACACCCTGCGAGTACGGACCGACGGCGGAAGGGGCCTCCGCGGTTTGGACGATGGTCTTGCGCATGGCTTTCTCCCGCGCGGCCGATGCATGGGGAGACTTTCGGCCGCCGGCCCCGCAACCGAATCGGGGAATATGCACCTGAAGAGACCAGCGAGCAAGAATGAGAGCTACCCCAGGCCGGTCAACCCGCCCGCCGGGACCGGCGAGGCTCTCGCGCCACATAGACCAACGCCGCGATCAGGCCGACCCCCGCGATGGCGCACCACGCGGTCGCAGGGCTGCGCAGGGCAAGCGCCCATGACGAGCGGGCGCGTCTTGGCGCCAGGCCCGAAGCGGCCTGCCCCAGCGGCGTGAGCGGCCGCGCGGTGTTCGGATCTTCTTCGCTCTCGAGCATCGCCTTGGAAATTTCCAGCGGCGTCAGTTCATCGGCAATGGGTCCGGAGAGAGATGGCTCGTTGGCGCTCATGGGAAGACCTTTCGTCGGGCGGTTGGAGTGTTGCGAGCTTCGGCTACCTTCTTGCCAAACCTGCGCAGCCGGCAACGAAGATCCGCGTAGGCCGAGGGCGCACGCGAAGGTCGCCTCAAGCCAGCCGGAGCTCCGGGCCATAGAGCGCCCTGGCCCAATCCGGCAGGTCTTCAGAGGCGGCGATCAGCTGGCCCTTGGTGAAGGCGATGAGGCGCCGCGCCGGCATGTTGAGCCCGGAGTTGTCGTACACGAAAGCATGGTCGGCCAGCAGCACGGCTTCGCGGATCAGCGGCTGGTTGCGCTCGAACCGCTCCCTGATCTTGTCTTCGGGCACGTCGTGTCCGCCCTCTTCCACCCGTTGCCCAACCCGGCTGACCGAAAGCTCCACGCGGCGCACGTTGATGTGATAGACCACGACCCGAAACCCCGCGGCCTGGGCATCGCGGATCAGCGCCAGCTTCGACTCGTGAGAGAACGTGGATTCGGAGACGAAGCTGATGCCCTTCTCCAGCGCCTGCCTGCGGCGGCTCTCCGCGATGGCGGCCGCCCGGTAGGCCGCGGCCATCGACGGATCGCCGAGTTCCTCGCGCTGGATCAGATCGGCATTGATGAACAGCGCCTTGATTCGCGGACGTATGACGATTTCATAGAAGGTCGACTTGCCGGCGCCATTCGGCCCGGCAAGCATGATCATCGTCGGGCGGCTCACGCGGCGCTCAACGCTTCACCGCGGGTGTGCCGTACACCAATCGATCCTTCTCATCGAGCCCGACACCCACGCCGCGGCGCCGGCGGTCCCGCCAGAAGTCTTCTTCAGCGGCAGTAGCGGGTGCGTCGGCCAGGGCCTGGATGAAGTCGTCCTGTTCGGCTTCGGCGAGCGCATCGAGCGACAGCGGCTCGAGGCCGCGCAGGGCCAGCTCGACCCGGGAATAACCGACCTCCGGATCGCGTTCCATGGCCCGCCCGATGCGAAGCCAATGCTCGGCTTGGCCGGAGATCGACCGGCTGTTCAATCGCGCTGCGTCTCGCAGCGCCTTCATTTCAATATCCGAAATCTTGACGGCCTGGCTCATACGAGAATCCTTAGAGGTTCCATTTTGCAACCACCAGAGGCATTCTGCAACCCTGCTCACATTCACCCGGTTGGGGAAGTCCCGAATGCCTCATTTCCGCCACTGGCCGACCTCTGACGGGGTTACTCGCGTACAGTCGAAAGTTAACATTTCAACCACCGACGCAGGTCCATCGTGCCCTACTATGAACTGAAGATTGGCCACCAAACAGGCCTGGTCCAAGTCGCCGAGGACCTCGTCTGCTACACCGCGACCTTGTACTGGATGCCCCACCGCCGAGCGCCGCGCGCGCCGGACGAGGTCAATTCCACGCCGCTGGAGCACCACCAGACGTTCGGGCCATCGGAAGCCGAGGCGCTTGAATCGCTGCGCGCATGGGCCGCCGACAACTTCGAGTCGGTCAGCGACTTCGTCCAGATCGGGCCGCCGTAGGCGGCGTGTTCGCGCTTCGCGGAACGCCGTGGCGAAGAAACTCCGCAAGCACGCCCGCCCCTGTTCCGCACAGCACCGACGCAAAAAAGGGCGCCCCTCACGGAGCGCCCTTTTCAGTTGAGCCTCGAGCCCTTCGGCAGCCGGCTGGCGAGCCACTCGTGCACGTCGGCACGCACGTTCCGGCCTTCCAGCAAGAAGTCTTCCCAGCGGCTCGGCACATACGGCAGGTAGATCAGCTTCATGCCGGCTTCCTCGGGCAGGCGGTCTGCCTTCTCCGAGTTGCACGCGCGGCAAGCCGACACCAGGTTCATCCAGTCCCAGCCTCCACCTCTGCTCTCGGGCAGGATGTGCTCGCACGTAAGGTCCTGCTCTCGGAAATGCTGCGCGCAGTAGGCGCAGGTGAAGCGATCGCGCACGAAGAGCTTGCGGCGGTTGAAGGCTGGCGTGTGATCGAACAGGTTCACCTTCGCACAGCCCTTGAGGGCGATGATCGGCGAAATCTCCAGTCGCGACGCCACGCCTCGCGCCACATTGAATCCCCCGCGCATCGTCGCCAGCGGACCTGAGCCGTCTTCCCAGACGACGGCGCCTGTGGCGTAGTGCGATGCAGCCTGCTCGAGCGAGATCCAGGCCTGCGGCGTTCCCTGGATGTCGAGCTGAAGAACTTGGGGTTTCATGATGGACGGCCTCCTTTCATGGCCGAGCGTTTCGGGATTTCCTGTGTCTTGGCTACTGCACCGAATGAACCTGATGGTCGCCGCGGTCCGGCTCGAACGGACACGCCCTTTCGGGCAGATGCTTTTGAAGCAACCGCGTCTGCCGATTCCGCCACGCGGCGACAGGATGAGAAGAATGGGGCGACTGCCGGGACTCAAACCCGAATCAGCGGGATCACAACCCACGGTTCTATCCTTGAACTACGGCCGCCATGAAACTGGTAGCCACAGATGGGAACGATCCATCGGCCCCCGCCTTATCAAGACGGTGCTCTACCACTGAGCTATGCGGCTGAAAGGGTGTGTGGCTCCTCGACCTGGGCTCGAACCAGGGACATCCGCATTAACAGTGCGGCGCTTCTACCATCTGAGCTATCGAGGAAAAAAGTCGATGTTGGAGACGGCGCGCTGCCGCCGCCTACCACTCGCCGATCTCGCGCACGCGCTGATCGAAGTCGAGCTGCTCGAAGCGTTCACGTGCGCGCTCGGCGTCTCGGTAGCGCTGCCCGGTCATCGTGCCGAGGCCATGCATGACAGCCTGCACAACAGGGTTGCGGGGCTTGGAGGCAGGCACCGCATTGCGGTTCGCCGGCCGGCGGTGGCTGGTGGTGAGTCGCATGGGTGTCCTCCAATCGAACGAGCAGGGCGATGCCAGGTGATCTCTGGATCCCGGCGAAATGTTTCAGTGACGCACGCCGCGCCGCCGGCACAAGGATGGCGCCCCGCGGACCAGTCGAAGGCCCACCTGCCGCTTAGAAGGCGGCGGCTCTGTCCATTTGAGCTAGCAGGGCAGGTTGCGTGATGGAAACGAGGATGGGATTCGGACCCATGTGGAGCAATGCTCACCGGACTTGCAAACCGGCGCCTTCGACCGCTTGGCTACCTCGTTGAAACTGGAACGATGCGTACCAGCCATTCGGCACGACGCAGGGAGTGGAGCAGGCCGCGGGAGTTGAGCCCGCCTGAACGCCTTGGAAGGGCGCCGCCTAACCGCTCGGCCTTAGGCATGCATGTCATGGTGGAGTGCCAGGGCTTCGAACCCCGTATGCCAAAGACGCCGGATTTACAGTCCAGTGCAGTCACCCATGCTGCTCGCACTCCAGGTGTATGGCCCCGCGCACACGATTCGAACGTGCAACCCCCGGCTTCGTAGGCCAGTGCTCTGATCCAGTTGAGCTAACGCGGGAGGGAAAATGGTTGATGAGATTGGAGGATGCGGTGCGACCTTCCAGGTTCACATAGGTACAGGTGCAGTCCCGAGGTGTCGAGCCTCGCCCTCCTGTGCTTCAAACAGGCGCTTCCACCGGGTTAGCTTGGACTGCAAAGTATGGCGATCCGTAAGGGAGTTGAACCCTTGCTTCCTCCTAGACAGGGAGGCACTCTGGCCACTGAGTTAACGGATCAAAAAAGATGGTGGTGATGAACGGCATCGAGTCGTCAACCGCCTGCTTGCAAGGCAGGTGCTCTCCCAGTTGAGCTACATCTCCAGGGAAACTGGCGGATCGTGCTGGATTCGAACCAGCGGGCCACCTTACGTAACCACGGCTTAGCAAGCCGCCGCCTTGGACCACTCGGCCAACGATCCTTCAAAATCTCCGGTTACGAGTTCCGGCGCCTCCCAATCTTTGAGGCCGGTTTCCACGAGAGAACGATCTGCATCGCCCTGTCTCGCTCTTATGTTGGTCCGTGTTGCAGGGTTCGAACCTGCGACCCTCTGGTCCCAAACCAGATGCGCTACCAGACTGCGCCAAACACGGAAGTACTCTCAATTTACTGGTAGACCGTGGTCGATTCGAACGACCGATTGCCTGAGTCAAAGTCAGGTGCCTTAGTCCAGCTTGGCGAACGGCCTATGTGCATTGCATTCGTACCAACCTAGAGTTGGAAGAAAACGATGGTTGCGCGGGCAAGATTTGAACTTGCGATCTCGAGCGCATGAAGCTCGCGAAGACGACCAGGCTCCCCTACCGCGCGAAGAAGTGGTATCCCGTATGGGGGTCGAACCCATCTGCGCAGGGTGAAAACCTGCTGACCTCACCCGAAGTCGAACGGGACAAGAAAGTGAAAAGTACAGTGTGGCGCCCAAGGTCTCGATTCGAACGGACGACCATTTCCTTACAGGGGAACTGCTCTGGCCTCTGAGCTACAAGGGCTTGAAATGATGGCGAGCACCGAAGGAGTCGAACCTTCAACCGTCGGTTTTGGAGACCGGTGTTCTGCCAGTTGAACTAGGCACTCAAGAAGCTGGTGGTCCCCCAAGCAAGCCTCGAACTTGCATGACTTTCGTCGCCGGATTCTGAATCCGGTGCGTCTACCAATTCCGCCATCGGGGGTGTTTCCATTTCGGTTGTGTCTTCACGCGATTCGAGCGCTTGCGCGCTCACGTCGACATCGCTGCACATGGTTGGGTCCAGACCGTGCACATCCCTCCAGGCCGCCGACGCGGTTGGCCTCTGGAGGTGCTGCAAAGGCACACCCGAAATGGAGCAGCAGGAGGGCTTCGATCCCTCGGCCTCAACGTTGGCGACGTTGCGCTCTACCTGACTGAGCTACGGCTGCAAGTTTTTGCGAGTCGCTGGCCCCACCAGTGAGGGGCGCGACTCGCGGCAAATTTTTAAGGATCACCCACCGGCGCCGCTGGCGCGGGTGAGTTCACGGCAGCACGATCACTGCTGTGGCGGCCGGCACCAGTGAGCGCCAATCGCGGTTGGGTGCGGATCGAGATCCGCAACGTGAGGTGAGAAAAACAAAAAGGCCCGGATCCATTTCGGAATCCGGGCCTCTGGTGAGAGAGCTTGGGAGGGTTGCGCTTACGCGCTACCTCCACCCGGGTGCGGCTGATCCTCGTACTGCTGTCCAAGCCACAAGCTGGCCGGGATCGCGGAAAGGGAGTTCAGCTGCGAATGCATCTCGGCTGTCGTCAGGCTGTGACCACCACAGAACGAGACGCGCACGAACGCCCGGCCCGATGCGGGTCGAATGTTCAGTGAGGTCAGGTTTGCTTTCACGATGGTTCCAGTGGGTGGCGAGTTCTCGATGAATCGAAGTCGGTTGCGGATGAAACGGGGACGAAGCAATTTCGTCGATGGATGTAATGTAAACTGGGTTTACTCCACCGCGCAACATCTTTTTGAGGCGTCGTGTTTTTTTCTCACCACGGCCGCGTTGTATCGCGGCCGTTGATCACAGTGCCTGCGGCACGCATTCCGAAGCATGTCACTCCCAACCGTCCGCCGAAGCAACGTCCTCCTCCTCTTCGGCGACTTTGTGGCGGAGCATGCATCCAATGGGGCGGAGCCGATCGGCCTGGCCGCCAAGTTTGCGGAGAAGCTGCAGATCTCGGCCAGCATGTGGAGCCAGATCAAGAAGGGTCGCGTGATCTCGGACAAACTGGCGCGGCAGATCGAGACTCGTTGCGGCAAGCCTTCACTCTGGCTCGATGCGGTTCAAAGTGCCGAATCCCTGCCCGATCCGGGGGAGGAGCGCTTCGTCGAGCTGGCGCGCCAAGCCTACCGAACCCAGAACGCGCGCGGCAAACGCGCGCTGCGCACCATCCTGCTGGAGAACATGCGCCCCCCGGCAACCTGAAGTCTTCGGCAAGGCGGCAGGATCGGCGCGAGACAGTCTTCGAAGGGGACGACGTGAACCCTGCTCAACCGGGTGGTCTTCCTCACGACGCAAGCTTCGAGGCTTGCCTGTGAAGTTGTGGTCGCCGACGTTCGCGTTCTCTCGCAGCGCCTACCTCCTTCGAAATGGACGAGACCACGGCGACCCATTCTTCTGCCGTGAGCAGCAGCGCCGTTTGCGAATGCAAAAGCGTGTCCTCCTTGTCCAGATGCACGTACATGAGCTGCCGGTGCTGCTGCAGCAAAGCCTCGGCCTTTACAGCTGCGTTCATGTCGCCGGCCTCGGCAAGCTTCAAGGCGGCCTTGGCTTGCGAGAGGAGATCGCTGCAGCATGCGCTTTCCGAACCGAGTTGCTCGAGAAGCTCGTCAGCTTCGCTCGACCGTCCGCGCAGCATGTCCAGCATGACGACGCCCTTGGGGCGATGCGTTGCTTCTTCAAAGGCCTCGAGCCGTTCGATGACTCTGATCGCAGTTGTCGCCCGTCGCCGGACGCACGCTTCATCCTGCTCCGCCTTCATCGCAGTAGTGAGCCGAGCCAACAACTCCCGGGTGCGAGCGTGCTCGGCGCGCAGGATGGCCCACGCGCATTCGGCTGCCAACATGCTTCATCTCCTTCTGGACCAGCGACCTATCTATTCGAAATGCTTGCGAATCTGGTCCTTAATGCCATCGTTCTACATCGTTGCGCGCGGCACTGCAAGCCCTCCTCTCTTCACTCGCCGTCGACCCGATCGCGCCGCATGGCCCGCCAGAGTGCAAGGTCGTAGGAAATCTTGAGCAGCCCGCAGGCGATGAGCGGCAACGAGATCCACCCGGCCGCGAACAGCGCGCCGCTGATCGTGGGGCTGATGGCCGCGGCCAGGCTGCGTGGCACGGCGGTGAAGCTCGCCGCGGCGCTGCGTTCCGCCGGCGTCACGACCGCCATCACATAGGCCGTTCGCGTGGGCACATCCATCGACGACAGCGCACTGCGAACCATCAACAGGCCGAGCGCGACGGGCAAGCTGGGTACCAGCGCCGCCAGCACCAGACAGACGTTGGCCGGCAAGTGGGTGAAGACCATGGTGTTGAGCAAGCCGATGCGTCGGGCGACCACAGGCGCGGCAAGCTGCGACGCGGCACCGAGCAAGCCGGTCCAGAAGAAGAACACGCCAGCCTGCGTCAGCGAGAGTCCGAATCGCTCCAGCAGCCACAGCGACATCAGCGCGTTGACCGCCAGTCCGCCGGCAAACGCGTCGACGCTGAAGAGTGCCGCCAATCGCACCACGACGCGGCGCGATGGCCCAAGAGGTGCCGGTGCGACAGGCGCGCTCTGCGCGCTGTTGGCGCCGGCATCTGCGGGCAGATGCCGGTAGAGCCAGAAGACAGCGAGCCCAATGGCCGCGTAGATCGCGAACATCCCGCGCAGCGCGTCGATCCTCGCGAACTCGCTGTGCCGAACCAGCCAGTCCGGCACGGCGGCGGCCAGCGCGCCCAACGCCGCGCACAACGCACCCAACAGGCTGTAGCGCGCAAACAGTGCCGTGCGGGCATGACCCTGTGCCGCCGCGGCCAGGCGGGCATGCTCGAGGGGAAGAAACACACTGACGTCGCCAGAACTGGGATTGAGCGTGCCGACCAGCGCGACGACCAGCAACGGCCAGAATGACGACAGGCCCGCAAAGCCCAGGCCCGTCGCCGCCATCAGCAAGGCGGCGCCGCGCAGCAACCGTCCGCCCGCGAAGCGATACCCCCACGCGCCCACCGCGAGGGTGGCAAGTGCCGAACCCAGCATCGTCGCCGTGCTGACGAGGCCCACCTCCAGCGTGCCCAGGCCGATCGACAGCAGGTAGGCCGGCAGCAGCACCGCCATGTACCCGTCCCCGAAGGCGCGCAGCCCCCGTGCGGCAAGCAAGGGCAAGGCGCCAGGGTCGACCCCCGGGGGCAGCAGGCGCGCCAGAACGATGCCCGGTCGGAACAAGGGAGTGGCACTCATGGCGCTTCCTTCGAGGAATCCGGCCTGCCGACGCCGAGATGGCGCCAGAGGCGAAGAACTTGGGTGAAGGAAACAGGCTGCAGACGCGCAGAAAGCGCAGGAGGTGCGTCAGGCAAGGCGGTGTCCATGAATAGCTCCATCATGAGTCACCAGCACTTGGACGGAACACCGTCTGACTTTGCAGAACGGGAGGCTGTTTTCCCGTGGACCGGATCGTAGCAGAGCGTGCCGCGCCGCTCCCGCGGTGCCAGCGACGGCCGTCTTCACCCGGATTTCTCAGGCGGCATCGCCTCGAAACCCGGCAGCTTCCGAAGCAGTGCCGTCATCGACTTCGCGGCGAAGGCCGGTATGTCTGCGATATCCACCCACCGGAACCGGTCCACTTCGGGCGTCATCACGCCCGAGGCGTGGTGAGGAAAGAAGCTCGTGCACTTGCAGGCCGCAATGTCGCAGTCGCGCGTGTGCAGGACGACGCGGAACAGGTGCAGGTCCTTGCGCGCCGAGTACGCCATGCGGCCGAGCTCCTCCATCGAATCCGCGGTCAGCTCGATGCCCGTCTCCTCCCTGACTTCGCGGATGGCCGCCTCGCATGCGGATTCGCCCGCTTCCGCCCCGCCCTTCGGGATGTCCCAGTGCTGCTGGCCAGTCGCGTGCGCCAGCAGGAGCTGGCCTTGCTCGTTGAAGAAGAGCACGCCATAGGAGGTGGTTTTCATAGCCAGCCGATTGTCGCCAGACGGAGGCAGGCGCGCCATGCCGCGCCGTGGCTGCGCCGGCGGCTCCTCTGCAATCCCGCCACACTTGTTACTCCCAGCCTTCGACTTGCGGCGCCAAACTGTCTCTCCCGGCTCGATAACGAGCGATCACCAACAAGCGGCGGATGAATCGCGCTTCGGCCATGAGGCGCAGGAGTTCGCCGAACCAGGAGATTTGAGCGATGAGTACCTCAATCCAGAACGGAGCCAAAGGCGGGCAGCCCGCCATGCAGACACCCCCCGTGGTATCGCCCCAGGCGTGGGAGGCCGCGCGCAAACAACTTCTCGTGAAGGAAAAGGCCCACACCCGCGCAGGCGACGCGTTGGCCGCCGAGCGCCGGCGAATGCCTTGGACGGCGGTGGAAGAAGCGTATGCATTCGAAGGACCCGCGGGCAAGGCCAGCCTGCCGGATCTGTTCGGCGGCCGGCGCCAGTTGATCGTCTACCGCGCCTTCTTCGAGCCCGGCGTGTTCGGCTGGCCCGACCACGCCTGCCGGGGCTGCTCGATGGTGGCCGACCAGGTTGCCCACGTCGCCCACTTGAACGCGCGCGACACCACCCTCGTCTTCGTCTCGCGTGCGCCGCAGAGGGACATCGCTCGGCTCAAGTCACGCATGGGCTGGGAGATCCCGTGGTTCACCCTCACCGACAGTTTCGACGCCGACTTCGGCGTCGACGAGTGGCACGGCACCAACGTGTTCTTCCGCGATGGCGATCGCGTGTTCCGCACTTACTTCACCAACAACCGCGGCGACGAGCAGATGGGGAACACCTGGAATTACCTCGACATCACGCCGCTGGGCCGGCAGGAGGTCTGGGAAGACTCGCCCGAGGGCTACCCCCAGACACCGACCTACAAGTGGTGGAACTGGCACGACAACTACGCCGCGGAAGCAGCACCCGACCAGAAGTGGGTCGAGGTGTCGGACGCCGGGGAAGCCGCGTTCCGGGCCCAACGCGAATGAACAGCGTGCCGCCGCGTTCTTGATTCGAAGTTCGACCAGGGCGGCACTTCGAATCGTCACCGGAGTTGGTCGAAGCGGCGAGACGGCCAGCGCTTTCGACGTTCTGCTCTCTGGCAGCTGCCAGCCATTGCTTCTACATTTTCTTCACGGAGCCAGTCTGCTCCTTGGAGAAACAAAATGTCGAAGCAGCTACAACTCAGGAACGTCCTGGTTCTGGGCGCAGGAAAAGTGGGCAGCACAGTGGCCGACATGGTGGCCGAATACCACCGTGTGCCCGTGACGCTGGCCGACCAACTTGCGGGCAAGCCGTCCAGCGATCCGCTGGTCCGGCGAATCACGTTGAACGTCGAAGACGACGCCGCGCTCGCCAGCGAACTGGCATCGCACACCGTGGTCATCAACGCATTGCCTTTCTTCCTGGCCGCGCGGGTCGCCACGCAGGCCGCCAGGTTGGGCGTGCATTACTTCGACCTCACCGAGGATGTGGCCGCGACCCACGCCATCCGCCAGCTGTCTGGCGAAGCCACCTCGGTGCTGATGCCGCAAAGCGGCCTCGCGCCCGGCGTGATCGGGATGCTCGGCGGCCACCTGGCGGGACACTTCGACGAGCTGTACGACCTGCGCCTTCGCGTCGGCGCGCTGACGCGCAATGCCACCAACAGCCTTCGCTACAACTTCACCTGGAGCATCGACGGCGTCATCAACGAATATTGCAACGCGTGCGACGCCATCGTGAACGGCCAGCTCGTTTCCGTGCAGCCGCTCGAAGGCCACGAGACCTTCACGCTCGACGCGGAAGCCTTCGAGGCCTTCAATACCTCGGGCGGCCTGGGCACCCTGTGCGAGACGCTGCGCGGCAAGGTGCGCAATCTCGACTACAAGACCATTCGCTATCCGGGCCATCGCGATGCGATGAACTTCCTGCTGCACGACCTGCGCCTGATCGAGCGCCGCGACCTGCTGCGCCAGGTGCTCGAGCACGCGGTGCCGCACAGCCGCGAGGACGTGGTGATCGTGTTCGCTTCGGCCTCGGGCCTGCGCGAGGGCCGCTTCGAGCAGGAAACCCGCGTGGGCCGGGTCTTCGGCGCCACGCTTCGCGGCAAGGAGCGCACCGCTATTGAGCTCACCACGGCCGCTGGCGTGGTCGGCGTGCTCGAGCTGCTGCTGAAGGGCAAGCTGCCGCGGGCCGGATTCGTCGGGCAGGAGCAGGCACCGCTCGAGGCGTTTCTCGCGACGCGCGTGGGCCACTACTACAAGGGGCTCGGCGTGAGCGCGCCGAGCCCCGCGCACAAAGAATTCGCCGAAGCCTGAGCGCTTCGCGCATCCGGCTCGCCGGGGAGCGCCGCTCCCCGCGCACCGGCGGCCGCCCTTTTCTTTTCAATCCCGGACTGGAGTTTTGCCATGCGTGGTGCAGACGTGCTCGTGCAGATGTTGATCAACTACGGCGTCGACGTTCTCTTCGGTGTTCCCGGCGACACCAACGTGCCCTTCTACGAAGCACTTCAACGCCGCCAGGGCGACATCGAACATGTCATGGCCCGCGACGAACGCTCCGCGGGCTACATGGCCGACGCCTATGCGCGGCTGACCGACAAGCCCGGCATCTTCGAATGCCCCTCCGGCGCCGGTGCGATGTACTCGCTGCCACCGCTCGCGGAATCGAACGCTTCTTCGGTGCCGGTCATCCTGCTGACCATCGACCTCCCGTTGCCCGGCGAAGGCCGCGGCATGATCACTGAACTCGACTGCGCCAGGCTCTTCGAACCCGTCACAAAGATGTCGGTGCAGGTGAAGTCACCCGAGAAGCTGCCCGAGATCATTCGCCGCGCGTTTCGCGTGGCCTGCTCCGGCACGCCCGGCGCAGTGCACCTGCAAATTCCGGAGGACATGCTGCTGGCGGACATCGACCCCGACACGATCTCGCTGCACGCCGAGCCTGAATGCAAGACCTTCCCTGCCTACCCCATGGCGCCCGCGCCGGGCAAGGTGGGCGAGCTCTTTGCTCTGCTCCAGAATGCCTCGAGGCCGCTGTTCGTCGCCGGCGGCGGCGTGAACCGCTCCTGTGCCGGCAGCGCACTCACCGACGTGGCCGCGGCGCTCAACGTGCCCGTGGTCAACACGATCACGGGTCAGGGCGCCCTGCCCGACGACCATCGACTGGCCATCGGCGTCATCGGCGACAACGGCTTTCATCCCCATGCCAACCGCGCCATCGAGGAATCGGACCTGGTGATCTTCGTCGGTTCGCGCATGGGCTCCGTCGTCACGGTCGGGTGGACCTTCCCCAAGTCGACCCTCAACAAGCGCGTCGTCCAGATCGACATCAACCCCGAGCGCCTCGCGAACAACTACGAGAACCTGCTCTCGATCGCGGCGGATGCGCAGCTGGTCCTGACGCAGATCCTGAAGGAAGCGCCTGTTGATTTCGACGCCTCGAAGCACACGCCCTGGGTCGACCACCTCAACGCCTACCGCGCGAACTTCTGGGACCATGCCGAAAGCGTGCTCTCGCTGGACGACGTGCCGCTGCGGCCCGAGCGCGTCGTGCGCGAATTCAACAACCGGCTCGCGCAATACGGCAAGGCCGTGCACATTCTTTCCGATGCCGGCACGCCCACGCCGTACATGACGCGCTTTCTTCGCATCGGCGACCGCCGCACGCGGTTCGTGATTCCGCGCGCATTCGGCGGCCTGGGCTCCGCGATTCCCGCGGTGGTCGGCGCCTGGTATGCCGACAAGACACGCCGGCCGATCGGGATGTTCGGCGACGGCTCATTCAACATGGCCGTCGGCGAGCTCGAGACGCTGGTCCGCAAGAAGGTGCCGGCACTGCTGATGCTGTTCAACAACGGCTGCTTCGGCTGGATCAAGGGGCTGCATCGGCTCAAGGGCCACGACGCGTGTTTCGGCGTGGACTTTCTGCCGCCGCGAGGCCAGGCCATCGCCGAGGCTTTCGACATCAAGGCCTGGACGGTCACCACGCCCGGTGAACTGATCCAGGCGCTGGACGAAGCCTTCGGCTACGACGGCCCCTGCCTCATGGACATCCACATCGAATCGCTGGCGGACCGGGTGCCGCCCGTCTACTCCTGGCTGGCCAGGAAGAACCTCGACCCGTTGGCGCTGGCTCCGGAAGACGTGGCCTACCTGTAGCTCTCGATGCCAACGGTTCACGATAGACTTTTCGGTGAATGAACTGATTGGCCTGGATGAAGAACACTGTTGCCGTGCTGGGCGCCGGAATCGTCGGCGTTTCGTGTGCCCTCGAACTCCAGCGACGGGGTTTCGACGTGACCATCTTCGACAGGACCGGGCCGGGCCGCGAGACCTCCTACGGCAACGCCGGGGTGATTGCCCGCAGCTCGCTCATGCCTTTCAACCATCCCGCGTTGTGGTCGACGCTTCCCAAGCTGCTGAAGAACAGGTCCGCGAGCTTTCGCTACGACCCGCTTTTCCTCACGAAGAACCTGACGTGGGCGTTGAAGTTCTTGTCGAACACGCGCACCTCGGTCTTTAATGAAACGACTGCGGCGCTCGACGCGCTGATCCGGCTTTCGACGAGGGAGCACCAACGGCTGCTGACCGAAGCGGGTGCGGCGCATCGCCTGCGCACGACCGGATGGCTCTTTCTCTACCGCAGCGAGGCAGGATTTCTCGGCAGCCGGCTCTCCCGGGACACCTTCGAGAAGTTCGACATCGCAACGCAGGTTCTCGATGCGCGGGAGCTTGCGGAACTCGAACCGCATCTGAAGCCGCTGTTCCCCCGCGCACTCTGGATTCGCGACACCTGGTCGGTGGACAGTCCGGGCCAGGTGGTCGAGGCATATGCACGGCTTTTCACTGCCCGCGGCGGCCGTATCCGACAGGCTTCAATCGGCGCGCTTCGCCGTTCGAACACCAGCGAGGCCTGGCAAGTGACCGAGGACGCCGGCACGGTTCACGAGGCATCGCGCGTGGTGCTCGCACTGGGCCCCTGGACCCGGGAGTTCGCGAAGAAGTCGCTGGGCCTCGCGGTGCCGATGGCGTTCGAGCGCGGCTACCACATGCACTATCGGGCCGCCAGCGGTGCCTCGCTCGCGCGCCCGGTCTACGACACGGGCGGGGGCTACGTGCTGTCGCCGATGGAGCAAGGCCTGCGCTTGTCCACCGGCGTGCAGCTGGCCGATCGCGCTGCACCTCCAAACCTCGCGCAATTGGATCTGGCCGAACAGGCGGCGCGCGAAGCGTTTCCGCTCGAAGGCCGGCTTGGAAAAGAGGCCTGGCTCGGCAGCCGGCCCACGCTGCCGGACAGCCGTCCTATCATCGGCGAATGCCCCGGCCGCCCAGGCCTGTGGCTCGCGTTCGGCCATCAACACATCGGCTTCAACGCCGGCCCGGGGACGGCCGCGCTCCTTGGATCGATGATGGCCGGTGAGACCTGCGCGTTCGATCCTGCGCCGTTCCGGCCTTCCCGGTTTCTCGGCTGAAAGACGTCAGTGCCTTCGCGTCGACTCGACACGGGAGTGCATCGGTCTGGAACCTGGAGCCTGCTCATGGTGCGGGTCGGGGACATTCATGGGTTTTCGATCAAAAATGGACGTTTTGCCTGCCCGGAGTGACGGTATGACGAGAACTTCCCGTCATCCTGACGAACTGTCACATTGCTCGTGACTATCATGACTTCTAGACTTCAGTCGCGGGCTGAGGCCTTCTTTCCAATTGTTTGATGGCGAGCTTTTTGCTTGGAGATACCTATGATTGAAAAACGAGCGTTCCTTCGCATCCTCCTCGCACTGACGAGCGCATGCACCCTGACCCTCACCGCTGCACAGGAGCCGGAAAGTTCGATGGCCCGCGTTCAACGGACCAAGGTCCTGCGGGTCGGCGCGATTGCCGGCGCGATTCCCTACTTCAACAAGGATCTCGTTTCGGGCAAGTGGGAGGGCTTCGGCCCTGATTTCTCCGAAAGCCTGGCCAAGAAGTTCGGTGCAAAGGTCGAGTACGTGGAAACGACCTGGGGAAACGCGGTGCTCGACCTCCAATCGAACAAGATTGACGCGATGTTCGGCATGGCGCCGACGCCGGCGCGCAAGGAGGTTGTGAACTTCTCCGACACCCTGTTCGACAACACCTACACCGCCGTGTGCAAGAAGGGGTTCCCGACCAAGACCTGGGAGCAGCTGAACGCGCCGGAAAACAAGATCGTGGTTGACGTAGGCTCGAGCCATGACCAACTGGCCACGCGCATTCTTCCGAAGGCAGAAGTGCAGCGCCTCGAAAACTCGGGGTCCGCAACGCTCGCGCTGCAAGCCGGCCGCGCCGACTGCCAGATCCTGGTGATCCTGCTGGCGCAGCCGCTGCTGGCCAAGCGCGCCAACGTCGGGGTGATGCAGATCCCGACACCGGTCTACACCGCGCCCGTGAGCATCGGGCTGCGCAAGGAAACCGATCCAGCGATGCAGACGGCGGTCAACACCTGGCTGGGCGAAGTTCGCGCCAAGGGCGAGGTCCGAAGCGTGATCCTGAAGAACATGGAAAAACTCGCCGGCGTTCCCGCCAGCGCATTCCCGCCCGAAATCAAGTTCTGAGGCGGAGCCTCCCATGGAATACGTTGAAACGCGGGAGTCGCCCAAGTCGCGATCTCGACTGGGCATCGCCCTGATGGTCGTTCTCGCGCTCGCCGGCGCCTGGGCCCTGGTCAAGCACTTCGCGGGCGGAAGCGCCGCATCCGCCGGCTACGACTGGGACTTCGGCGTGCTGTGGAAGTACCGGTCGCTCCTCATCAGCGGCTTGCTCTACACACTGCTCTTCACGGTGGTCTGCGTGGTGCTCGGGCTGCTGGTGGGCCTGGTGACGGGGCTGGGACGGCTCTCCAACAACCCGTACATCACCGCGCCGCTGCGGGCCTATATCGAGGTGTTCCGGTGCACGCCGGTTCTGGTGCAGCTCGTCTGGTTCTATTACGCACTGCCCGTGCTCACCGGCCTTGAACTCTCGGCAACGGCCGCGGCCACCCTCTGCCTGACGCTCTATGGCGGCGCGTTCTATTCCGAGATCGTGCGCGGCGGGATCATCTCCATCGACTCGGGCCAGACCGAAGCGGGCAAGGCCCTCGGCATGACGCGCCTGCAACTGCTTCGCCGCATCGTGCTTCCGCAGGCGTTCAAGAAGATGGTGCCGCCCCTGATGAACCAATCCATCATGCAGCTGAAGAACACCTCGCTGCTCTCGGTGCTGGCCGTGCCGGACCTGCTCTATCAGGGCCAGGTCATCGCGCACGACACCTACCGCCCGCTCGAGCTCTATACGTTCATTGCGATTGCCTATTTCGCCGTGCTCCTGCCCGTCACGATCTGGGCCAAGCGCATGGAATACGGCGTGGCGAAAGAAGCCTGACATGACCCAAGCCGTGATCGAAATCACTGGACTCCGAAAGTCCTTCGGCGCCCACGTCGTGCTCAAGGACATCTCGCTGAAGATCGAACGCGGCCAGGTGGTCGCCATGATCGGGCCCTCGGGTTCCGGCAAATCCACCCTGCTTCGCTGCATCAACCTGTTGACGATTCCGGACGGCGGACGCATCGCTGTCGGTGAACAGACGATTCAGTTCAGCGGCAAGGAAACGGCGCTGCCGAACGAACGCAAGCTCGCGAAGTTTCGCGCCTCCACCGGGATGGTGTTTCAGCACTTCAACCTGTTTCCGCACATGACTGCGCTGCAGAACGTCATGGAAGGCCCTGTCACCGTGCTCAAGACGCCGAAGGCAGAGGCGGCAGCCGCAGCCAGGGCGCTGCTGCAAAAGGTCGGGCTGCTCGAGCGCGCCGACTACTACCCCGACAAGCTTTCGGGCGGGCAGAAGCAGCGCGTGGCGATCGCACGCGCGCTGGCGATGAAACCCAACGTCATGCTTTTCGACGAGGCTACGTCGGCACTGGACCCCGAACTGGTCGGTGAGGTGCTGACCGTCATCAAGGGCCTGGCAAAGGAAGGCATGACCATGATCCTCGTCACCCACGAAATCGGCTTTGCGCGCGAGGTAGCGGACCAGGTGATCTTCATGCGCGACGGCGTCGTTGCGGAAGCCGGTCCGCCGAGCATCGTCATCGACAACCCGCAGCAGGAATCGACGCGCGCCTTCCTGGGCCGCTTCAAGGCATCCGCAGGCACGCCAGAGCCGGCCATCACATAGTGGCCGGCGAGCATCCGACAGTAGGAGCCCACGCATGGCAGCAAGGGTGGTGCCATTGCGGCGCGGTGCGCTTCGAATTCTTGCTGGCGTCGTTGAAGGGCGTGAGCTGCAACTGCAGCTATTGCGTGCGCAAGGCGGCACTGCACCACCGCGTGCCGGCGAAACACTTCCGCCTGCTCTCGGGCGCAGGGCGGCTGTCGAGCTACCAGTTCGGCACGGGGCGCGCACACCATCTCTTTTGCAAGACGTGCGGCATTCATACGCATTGCCATCCGCGATCGGCCCCCGAACAGGTCAACGTCAACCTGCATTGCGTCGACGCGGTGCAGGACGCGCGGGTCGAAGTCTCTCTTCACGATGGTCGTGGCTGGGTCGCATGACCCTCCGTGCGCGCACTGCCGTAGCATTCGGCTCCAATCAATCAATCTTATGAGGCAGTGCGATGGATGGAAGACTGGATGACCTCGACCGCCACCTGTTGAGCCTGCTGCAGGCAAATGCCAGGGAGCCCGCCGCCAACCTGGCGCGAAAGCTCAAGATCGCACGCACCACCGTCGTCGCACGCATTGCCCGGCTCGAACGCGACGGCGTGGTTGCGGGATACGGCGTGCGGCTCGGACAGAAGCTGGAACATGCCGCAGTGCGCGCGATCTGCGGCATCAGCGTCAATGCGAAGAGTGCTCCAGCCGTGATCCGGGCGCTCGAACGCGTGCCGGAAGTGGAGGAACTTTCGGCAGTGAGCGGCCAGTTCGACTACATGCTCTTCCTGCGCTGCGAGACGCCCGAAAAGCTGGACATCCTGCTGGACCAACTCGGCCAGCTCGACGGCATCAACCAGACGCAGACGTCCATCGTGCTGAGCCGGAAAATCGACCGCCGAAGCGCGATCTCCACAGTTCCCGGGCCCGCCCCATGACCGCTGCGGCACCAGGCTTCCTCGGCGTGTTGATGCTCGACACGCGCTTTCCGCGGCCGCCAGGCGACGTCGGCAATCCGGACACCTATGCAAGGGCAGGCATCCCCGTACGCTTCCTGACCGTGGAAGGCGCTTCGCCCAGGCGCATCGTCGAGGAGGCCGATCCGCGCCTGATCCAGCCCTTCGTCGACGCCGCGGTGCGACTGGTTGCAGACGGTGCGTCGATGATCACCACCAGCTGCGGCTTCCTGGCCGCCTACCAGGACGAGCTTTCGAAGGCGGTTCCGGTGCCGGTGCTGACCTCGAGCCTGCTGCAGGTGCGGCGCCATGCAAACCCGGGCATCGTCACTTTCGATGCCGCATCGCTGACCCCGCAGATTCTGCAAGCGGCCGGCGTGCCCGCGGGAACGCCCCTCGCGGGCGTGCGCCCGGGCTGCGAATTTCATCGCCGCATTCTGAACAACGACACCGTGCTCGACCTTGCCGAAGCACAGCGCAACGTCATCGACGCAGCCGTGCGTTTGATCGAAGCATCGCCCGCCGTCGAGAATATCGTGCTGGAATGTACGAACATGCCGCCCTACCGCGAAAGCGTGGCCGCCGCAGTCGGCCGCCAAGTGCACGACATCGAGACCCTGATCCTGGAAGCCTGGTACGCCGGGAACGCGGCGCAGCATCCGCGGCGCTGACCGCTCAGCCCTCGCGAGCCGCCTGGCTGGCGTCCGCGCCGTTGCCCACCAGCTGCCACAGCGCCTCGGCCACGGGCGCCATGTGCGCCGCCTGCCGGTACAGCCGGATGTCCACCGGCACGCGCCAGCCGCCCGCGCCGGCATCCACCAGCGCGCCGCAGCGCAGGTCGTCCGAGACCAGGCTCATGGGCAGCCACGCCAGGCCGCGCCCTTCGAGCGCCATGGTGCGCAGCAGCACGGCATGGTGGGCCGTGAAGACCACCGGCAGCGAGGGCGCGAAGTCCTTGCCGAACTCGCTGTCCTGGATCGCCCGCATGATCCGGCCGAGGCCGGACGCCTCGCTGTACGCCAGCACCGAAGGCGCCTTGTCCCCGCCCAGCGCATGCAGCGGCGCACCGCTCGCATCCGGCGCCGCCACGGGCAGCAGCACGTCCTCGCTCAGGCGCTGCATGGGATATTGCGCTTCGTCGAGCCGGCCCGGCGCGCCGGCATGGCCGTGGCACAGCACGAACTGCACGCGTCGCTGCAGCATCAGGTCTTCGCAGGCTTGCGAGCTGTCGGAGATGGTCTGGATCGGCCCCAGGCTCAGCCGCGCCTCCACGCTGCCCAGCCAGCGCGGAAAGAAGGTCAGCGACAGCACGTGCGTGGCGGCAAAGCTCAGGCTCGCGGCGGCCATGTCGTGCGCGGCGCGTGCCTTGATGCGGGCGGCCTCCAGGGCGGCCAGCACCTCCTGCAGCAGCGGCTGGAAACGCTTGCCCGCCGCGGTCAGCGCCGCCGGGTGGGCGCTGCGATCGAACAGATCGACGCCCACCCATTCCTCGAGCGCGCGGATGTGCCGGCTGAACGCCGGCTGCGCGATGGAGCGCGCCTGCGCCGCGCGCGAGAAATTGCCGCTCTCGGCCAGGGCCAGGAAGTCTTCCAGCCATTCGAGATCGAGGGGTCGGTTGCCGGGGCCCATGCGCTGCGCGAGCTGTTGAATAGTTGTATGCGATTCGAGTATTGGACGGTGCATGCCCCGCCGGCCAAAGATGCACGCATTCCTGCATCTTGAACCACAACGGAGACACGACATGCCTTCCATCGCGAATTATCGCGGGATCATTCCCGCCATTTCCTGCCCCTTCACGACCGACTACCGCATCGACGAGCCGGCGCTGCGCAAGCTCGCCTCGTGGCTCGCGGGCCACGACGGCGTGGTGGCGGTCATGACCAACGGCCACACCGGCGAGGTGTTCTCGCTCACCCCGGCCGAGCGGGCCGAGGTGACCCGCATCGTGGCCGACGAGCTGCGCGGCCGCATGCCGGTGATCTCGTCGATCGTGTGCGAAGGCCTGGCCGAAGCCGCCGAGCACGCGCGGGCCGCACAGGTGGCCGGCGCAGCGGCGCTCGACGTGATGCCGCCGCACCACTGGCTGCGCTTCGGCTTCACGCCGGGCCACGCGCTGCAGTATTTCGAGGCCATTCACCGCGCCGCGCCGGAGCTCGACCTGGTTTGCCACGTCTACCCGGCCTGGACCCGCGCTTCGTATTCGTCGCAGCTGCTGGCCGAGCTGGCTCGCCTGCCCTACCTGCAGGCCTTCAAGGTCGGGCAGCGCGACATGAACAAGTACGCCCGCGACATCCAGGCGATCCGCGAGGCCGACGCGTCCAAGGCCATACTCACCTGCCACGACGAGTATCTGCTGGCCTCGATGGTGCAGGGCGTGGACGGTGCGCTGGTCGGCTTTGCCACCTTCATTCCGCAACTGATCATCGACCTGTGGAACGCGGTCAAGGCCGGCGACCTGAAGAAGGCGATGGCGGTGCAGGCCCTCATCACGCCGCTGAAGGACGCCGTGTATGGCGGCGGCGAACCCACAGGCGAGGCGCATGCGCGCATGAAGGGCGGCATGTACCTGGCTGGCGTGCTCGCCAACGCCACGGTGCGCCCGCCGACCGAAGCGCCGAATGCGCGCGAGATGGACGCGCTGCGCGCCGCCGTCGCGCAGGCCGGCCTGTCGAAGCGCTGAGAGAACCACAGGCGCCCGGCCCGGCGCCGCCGGTGCCCCGTCCGAAAAACCAGAAGGAGACAAGAGACATGCAACGCAACCATTTTTTGCGCGCCACGATCGCGGCCCTCGCGCTTGCCGCGGCGTCTTCGGGCATCGCGCAGACGCAGCCCTGGCCCAGCCGGCCGGTGCGCGTGGTGATCCCGTTTCCGCCGGGCGGCACGCTCGACACGGTCGGCCGCCTGCTCGCGCAGAAGCTCGGCGACCAGACGGGCCAACCCTTCATCGTCGAGAACCGGCCCGGCGGCAACGGCGTGATCGGCGCCGACGTGGTGTCGAAGGCACCCGCCGACGGCTACACGCTGCTGTTCAACGCCTCGACCTTCACCACCGCGCCCATGACGATGAAGTCGGTGCCCTACGAGGTCGTCAGGGACTTCACGCCGGTGGCGCTCGTCGCCAAGGCGCCGCTGTCGGTGGCCATCAACAAGAACCTGCCGATCACCGACGTCAAGTCGCTCATCGCCTACGCCAGGGCGAACCCCGGCAAGATGACCTTCGCGGTCGGGTCGATCGGCTCGGCGGGGCACCTGTCGACGGAACTGCTCAAGCGCGCGGGCGGGCTCGACTACCTGATCGTGCCGTACAAGGGTACGGCGCCGGCTTTCCAGGACCTGATCGGCGGCCAGATCGACGGCTTCATCGATCCGATCCTGGGGTCGCTGCAGTACCACAAGAGCGGCATGCTGCGCGTCGTCGCCGTCACCTCGGCCGCCCGCGCCACCAGCCTGCCGAATGTGCCCACGGTAGCCGAAAGCATTCCGGGCTACGAGTTCTACAGCTGGTACGGCCTGTGGGGCCCGGCCAAGCTGCCGCCCGCGATCACGCAGCGGCTCAATGCCGAAGTGAACAAGGCGCTGGGCACAGACATGCGCGAAACGCTGAACGCACAGGGGCTGCTGCTGACGCCGGGCAGCGTCGACGATTTCGCCCGGTTCCAGCAGGCCGACATGGAGCGCTCGAAGAAGATCATCGTCGAGGGCAACATCCGTGTCGAATGAAAGCGCCCCGCTCGCCGTCGTGACGGGCAGCAGCAGCGGCATCGGCCGCGCCATTGCGTCGCATCTGCTGGAGCAGGGCTGGCGCGTGAGCGGGCTCGACCTTGCGGCGCCCACGCTGTCGCACGCAGGTTTCGCGCATGCGGCCATCGACCTGTCGGATGCCGGCGCCATCGCGCGTGCGGTGGCCGCGCTGCAAAACGCCGACGCGCTGGTGCACGCGGCCGGCGTGCTGCGCGTGGGCCCGCTCGGCCAGCTCGACCATGCGGGCGGCGAACTGATGTGGCGCCTGCATGTGGACGCCGCCACACGGCTGGCCGATGCGCTCGTGCCCACGATGGCCGCGCGCGGCCGCGGCCGCGTGGTGTTCATCGGCAGCCGCGTGGCGCAAGGCCTGCCGGGCCGCGGGCAGTATGCCGCGACCAAGGCGGCGCTGATCGCGCTCGCGCGCAGCTGGGCGGCCGAGGTGGCCGCAAGCGGCGTGACCATCAACGTCGTGTCGCCCGGCGCGACGCAGACCGCGATGCTGCAGGACCCGGCGCGCGCAGGCAGCGCGCCACGGCTGCCGCCCATCGGTCGGCTGATCGAGCCCGCGGAGATCGCCGCGCTCGTCGCCTTTCTTCTTTCCCCGCCGGCCGCGGCCATCACGGGCCAGGACATCGCCATCTGCGGCGGTGCGTCGCTGCACCGCTGAGCTCTCTTCGTTTTCTTCTTACGCAACAGACCATGAAAATCGTCAACGTCCTCGAGTCCACGCGCCCCATCAAGTCGGACATCCGCAACGCCTACATCGATTTCTCGAAGATGACCCTGAGCCTCGTGGCGGTGGTCACGGACGTGATCCGCGATGGCCGGCCGGTGGTGGGCTACGGCTTCAACTCCAACGGCCGCTACGGCCAGGGCGGCCTGATCCGCGAGCGCTTCCTGCCGCGCCTGCTCGAGGCCGAGCCGGCCTCGCTCGTCGACGAGACCGGCGACAACCTCGATCCGCACAAGATCTGGGCCCGCATGATGATCAACGAGAAGCCTGGCGGCCACGGCGAGCGCTCGGTGGCCGTGGGCACCATCGACATGGCCGTGTGGGACGCGGTCGCCAAGATCGCCGGCAAGCCGCTGTACCAGCTGCTGGCCGAACGCTACGGCAGCGGTACGCCCGATCCGCGCGTTTTCGTTTATGCCGCGGGCGGCTACTACTACCCCGGCAAGGGCCTCGAAGGCCTGCAGCGCGAGATGACCAGCTATCTCGAGCGCGGCTACTCGGTCGTGAAGATGAAGATCGGCGGCGCCACGCTCGCGCAAGACTGCGAACGCATCGAGTCGGTGCTCAAGATCCTCGGCCCCGGCCAGCAGCTGGCCGTGGACGCCAACGGCCGCTTCGACCTGCCCACCGCCATCGACTACGGCCGCGCGCTGTCGCAGTACCCGCTCTTCTGGTACGAGGAAGCCGGCGACCCGCTCGACTACGAACTTCAGGCGAAGCTCGGCGAGATGTACGCCGGCCCCATGGCCACGGGCGAGAACCTGTTCTCGATGCAGGACGCGCGCAACCTCATCCGCCACGGCGGCATGAGGCCCGACCGCGACTGGCTGCAGTTCGACTGCGCATTGAGCTATGGCCTCGTCGAGTACCTGCGCACGCTCGACATGCTGAAGGCCAACGGCTGGTCGCCCTCGCGCTGCATCCCGCACGGCGGCCACCAGATGTCGCTCGCCATTGCCGCGGGCCTGGGCCTCGGCGGCAACGAGAGCTACCCCGACCTGTTCCAGCCTTATGGCGGCTTCCCTGATGGCGTGAAGGTGCAGAACGGCTACGTCACGCTGCCGCCGCTGCCGGGCATCGGCTTCGAAGGCAAGGCCGATCTCATTGCCGAGATGCGCGCATTGGCGGGGTAGCGTGCGATGCCCGGTCGGGCACCGGTCCGTCAGAAGCGGCGGTTGTAGGAGAAGGTCACCCCCGCCTTGCCAAGAACCGCGGCCTGGATCGCGTCCCTGGGCGTCAGGCGCCAGCCGATGGCCGGAATGATGGCCGGCGAGAAACCCCCGACGTTGAACGGCACCTTGTCCTTGAAGCGCCCGCGGTAGCCGCAGAGGATGCCGCCGGACAACTTGAAATACAGCGAGTCAGAGCCCAGCAGCTCATCCCGTTCATGGCCGTAGTTGGCGACAACCCAACGGGACGCCAAATAACGTGAGGTCCCGCAATTCTTCACGGCGGGAGGATTTCGTGTGCGAAGCGGCCTTCCCCCGAAGACGCGTCTGCTCGGAGCGCTACGCGTTCCCCAATGCGTTCACGCGTGCGAGCGCGCACGCACGCTCGCGTGCTTCTTCACGCTCACCACGGGCGGCCCGTTCAGCACATCATCCAGCGTGCGCAAGGCATCGCGGACCACCGCCTGCCGCGGCGGCTCGGTGCTGGTCGTGCGAACGGCCTGAACGATCGCGTCATCGCGACGATCCGGCGCGTGCGCGAGAGGCGGTACACAGTCCGCCACGGCACGCCAGAACATGCTCGCCGGCAGCACTCCCAGTGCCCGCCAATCCGCCGCGCGCGATGCCGCGTCGGCATCGGCGCGGCGGCTGGCGCTGGCGTCCTCCAGCAACTGCGCTCCGAGCGCCAGGCTCTGCGCGCCGCAGGTCTCGAGCATTGCCAGGGCGTGCAGCCCGATGCTCCACTGCGCCTTGCAAAGTGCCAATGGGAAGGTGAAGTCGTTGCCCATGATCGAGTGCCTTCAGGATCTGTTGTGCCGATGGCCCATCTTGACGGCGCCCGGTGCGCGCGGGCTTGCGCAGGATCAAGGGACGGGCCGCCAATCGCCCTGCCCTCGACTCATCGGCATCTGCCGGGCGCGGCTGCCGAAGCTCAGCGCGCGGGTTCGATGCGCGTGACGACGATCTTGCCGCCCATCTTTCCGGCATCGAATCGCACCTTGTCTCCGGCCTGGAACTTGTCGAGCACGCTCTCGTCGCTGACCGCAAAGACCATGGTCATGCCCGGCATGTCCAGGCTCTTCAACGGGCCGTGCTTGATCGTGAGCTTCTTGTTGTCCTTGTCGACTTTGCGGATCTCGCCGTCGGTGAGTTCCGGGGCTGCGGCCTCCGCGGTGCCGGGCGCATCGGGCTTGGGCGCCTGCGCATGGGCTGCGCCTGCGAAGGTCAATGCGGCCATGGCCGCCATGAGTGAAATGCGAATCCTCGACATGGTGTGTATCTCCTGGAAGTCTGTTGGGTTTACTTGGCCGCGGTCTTGGCGACCGTCACGGCGCCCTTCATGCCGGCGTCGTAGTGGCCCGGCTGCAGGCATGCGAAATCGACCTTGCCGGCCTTGGTGAACTGCCACACGATCTCGCCGCTCTTGCCGGCGGCCAGGGTCACCATGTTCGGGTCGGCGTGTTCCATCTCGGGGTTCTTCTTCATGGCTTCGTAGTGCTCCTTGAGTTCCTTCTCTGTGCCGAGCACGAGCTCGTGCTTCAGCTGTCCCGAGTTCTTGACGACGAAGCGAACGGTCTCGCCCTGCTTCACGCGGATGTCGGCGGGCGTGAAGCGCATGCCGTCGGTCATGTCGACGTGGATGGTTCGCGTGGCCTTGGCGGCCACGCCGGGTTGGCCGATGGCCTCGTCGCCGTCGCCATGGCCGCCGGCGTGATTGCCGGTGGCAGAGGCGGCGGCGGCCGCAAGGGCGAGGAGCGCGGCGAAGGCGGTGTTGCGGAGGGTGTGTTTCATGGTTTCCTTCTGAGGGTCGGAGGTTGGAAGAAAGAGGGGATGAAAAATCAATGGCCGGAGTGGCCGCTGCCGGGCTTGCGAACCTGGACTTCGATGTTCTTTGCGGGCATGTTCTGCGTCGGCATGGCGGCCTCGCCGGCTTCGCGCTGGCGCGCGGTTTCGGGCGGCGGGCCGTCGAGCTCGTAGGCCACGGTGCCCTTGGGATGCCTGAACCAGCCGGGGTTCGAATAGTCCCCTGCCTTCTGGTGCTTGCGCACCTTCACCACGCTGAACATGCCGCCCATCTCGACCGAGCCGAACGGTCCTTCGCCGGTCATCATTCGCGCGGTGTTGTCGGGAATGGGCATTTCCATCTCGCCCATGTCGGCCATGCCGCGCTCGCCCATCACCATGTAGTCGGGCACCAGGTTCGTGATCTGCTTGACCATGTCCTTGTGGTCCAGGCCGATCAGCGTGGGCACGTCGTGGCCCATCGCGTTCATCGTGTGATGGCTCTTGTGGCAATGAAAGGCCCAGTCGCCTTCCTCGTCGGCCAGGAACTCGATCTGGCGCATCTGGCCGACCGCCACGTCGGTGGTCACCTCGTACTGGCGCGTGCTCCTGGGCGTCGGTCCCCCGTCGGTGCCCGTGACGAGGAATTCGTGCCCGTGCAGGTGCATCGGGTGGTTCGTCATCGTCAGGTTGCCGATGCGGATGCGCACCTTGTCGCCCTGCCTGACGTTGAGCGAATCGATGCCGGGAAAGATCCGGCTGTTCCAGGACCAGAGGTTGAAGTCCAGCATCGTCATGATCTTGGGCGTGGCGCTGCCGGGTTCCACGTCGTAGGCGTTGAGCAGGAATACGAAGTCGCGGTCGACTTTCTCGATCAGCGGATGCTCGGCCTTCGGGTGCGTCACCCAGAAGCCCATCATCCCCATGGCCATCTGCGTCATCTCGTCCGCATGCGGGTGGTACATGAAGGTGCCGGGCCGGCGCGCGACGAACTCGTAGACGAAGGTCTTGCCGGGACGGATCGGCGGCTGCGTGAGACCCGTGACCCCGTCCATGCCGTTGGGCAGGCGCTGCCCATGCCAGTGCACGCTGGTGTGCTCGGGCAGCTTGTTGGTCACGAAGATCCGCACCCGGTCACCTTCCACCACCTCGATGGTCGGGCCGGGCGACTGGCCGTTGTAGCCCCAGAGGTTGGCCTTGAAGCCGGGAGCCATTTCGCGCACCACGGGCTCGGCCACGAGGTGGAACTCCTTCACGCCGTTGTTCATGCGCCAGGGCAGGGTCCAGCCGTTGAGCGTGACCACGGGGTTGTACGGCCGCCCGCCGGTTGGCATGAGCGGCGGCATGGTGTCGGGCTTGGTCTGGAGCACGGGCTCGGGCAAGGCGGCCATCGCCACCTTGGTCACGCTCGCGGCGGCGATGGCGCCGGTGATGGCACCCGCGCCGCTCAGAAAATTGCGTCTGTTGGTCATGTCGTTCGAATCGTTGGTGAGCGCACGTTCTGCACTCAGTGGGCCGCACTGGCGGAGGCGGCTTCGCCCCCCACGCTGGCGGTGGATGCGCCCATGGCCGTGGGCTTTCCGATCACCGAGGCCGCCAGCGCGGCGTCGGCCAGCCAGAACTGCTGCTGGGCATTGATGGCGTTGGTCACGCTCGAAATCTGGTCGCGCGCCTCGGCCAGCAGCTCGAAGACGCCGATCAGCATGCCGTTGTAGCGAAGCACGTTCTCGTCGGCCATGGCCTGGCGCAGCGGCACGATCTCGTCACGGTAGTGCCGCGCAATGTCGTAGGCCGTGCGGTAGGCTGAATAGCCCTCGCGCAGCTGCGACGAAGCGCCGCGCACCGTGGCGTCGTAGCGGTTGGCCGCGGCCAGCGATTGCGCGTTCAATGCATCGCGCCGCGCCGAGCCCCAGTCGAACAGCGGCAGCCGCATGCCGAGCTCGAAGCCGCGCCGCGTGCTCTTCGTGCCCTCGGCGTTGTCGAACACCGTGTCGCGCCGGCCGCCCACCTCCACGTCGATGAAGGTCGACAGCAGGTTGATGCCCTGCGACTTGCCCGCCACGTCCAGCTGCGCGCGCGCGAGCTGCACGTCCAGGCGCTGCTCGGTCGCAGTGGCGGCCACTTCCCGGGCTTCGCGCGGCGCTTTCGGCAGGTCGGGCAGCCGCTGCGGCAGGGTCAGTTGGACGGCCTGCGCATCGTCGAGGCCGAGTGCGCGCACCAGCTCCTCGCGCGCGGCGGTGGCGGCGTGCCGCGCCGACGCCAGCTGCGTAGTCGCGTCGGCATAGAAGACCTGCTGGCGCGCGCGCTGCAGCTTGCTGAAGTTGCCGATCTGCTGCATGCGCCGCGCGAGTTCCGCGCTGGCCTGCGCCGAGCGGTTGACCTGCTCCGCGTACTGCAGCATCTGCTGCGTGGCGACGGCGCGGACCCAAGCCTGCCTCACCTGCGTGACCTGGTCGACCACGGCGCCGGTGAGCTGCACCTTGGCCTGGGCGGACTGGCTGCGCGAAATGGACAGGCGCTGCGGCAGCAGGATGAGGTCGACGAGGCCGAAGGACAGCAGCCGCCCGATCTCGAGCTCGCTGTTCAGACGCATCCGCTCGAAGGTGAAGACCGGATTGGGCAGCCGCCCCGTCTGGTCGGCCGCGGCCATGTCGCCCCAGCTCTGGGCGACCAGCGCCTGCACGGCCGGGCTGTTGGCCAGCGCGAGCTGCACCGCGTCGCTCTGCGAGAGCGGCCCGGACAGCAGCTCCTGCGTCAGCGCCGCGCGGCGGTCCCGCTGTTCCTGCGTGCGGCTGAGTTCGAGCTTGCCGCCGGTGAACTGCTGGGCCTGGGTGTTCGTGTCCTGCAGCGCGTCGTCGATGCCCACCGAGGCGCAGCCGGCCAGGAAGGCGGCCGCCACGGCAACGGCCGAAAGGCGCAAGGCGCGCTTCATGGCTTCTCCTTGGCCGCGGGCATCGGCATCGCATGGCCTGGCTGCGCCTGAGGTTCAGCGGGTGCGCCCTTGGGCGGCTCGGCCGCGGGCGGAGTGCTCTCGGCGGCCTCCTTGGCGTAGGCCTGCCAGCCGCCGCGGCGGTAGACCGTCTCGTTGGCCTCCTTCCACGGGATCGGCTTTACGTCGGCAAAGGGCCGGTAACCCTCCAGCGCGGACTTGTAGTCCGGGACGGTGGGCGCGGGTTGCGCCGCGGCAGAGAGCGCCCCGAAAGCGGAAAGTAGAACCAGCCAACCGGCTGGCGATGAATGGAACATGGCGTCCTCGCGAGTTCATGAACGGGTGCGTCGAAGCTGCCCCCGGGGCAGGCATGACGCAGGCGATGCATGCGCGCTCGCTGCAGCCCGTGACCGGGCCGCACGCAGGCGCACGAACGCTTCAGGCGCGAGGAGGTTTGTCGAGAAGGCGCGGCGGGACCGTGGCCACCGTGCTGGCGGGCTCGGTCAGGTCGGCGCGGGGAAGGCCCTGGAACACCGCGAGTTCCAGCGTGCTGGTGAGGGCAGTGGCATGGCAGGCGCCGCAGGTGCCGCACTTGTGCATGGCATCGGGCGCTGCATGGGCGGTTGTGTCGGCGTTGTCGTGCGCGGGCTGCCTGGCATCTTGCGCAGCCGCTTCGTGGTGACGATGGTCCGCATGTCCATCGCCGTGCACCGCCGGCCCGACCGACGCCGCGGCCACCGCACGCTCATGGCCCGGTCCGCAAAAGACCATGGCTGCCGCCGCGTAGGCCTGGAAAGGCACGGCAAACATCATGATCCAAAGGACGAAAAGGCGAACCCGGTGCATGGGTCGGATTGTAGACAAGGCGGGGCATCCGTCTACGCTGTGGGTCTATCCAGTCGGCATCCAGCGCCACAACTAGTAGGAAAGTACCGACCCGCACTGGCGGCCCCGGCCCGCGCGGGCTGTCGGCGGTTGTGGCTCAGATGAGGACTCAGTCAGGCAACGGAGGTAATCCCATGCATGCAAGAGTTCGTTTCCTCGGCCACTCGGTGCACCAGATGCTGGTGGTCTTTCCGCTGGGGCTGCTGGCCACCGCAGTGGTCTTCGACCTCATCTACCTGGCGGGCAGGAGCCAGGTCATGGCGGCCGTGTCTTATTGGATGATCGCGGCCGGCCTGGTGGGCGGTGTTCTCGCTGCGCCCTTCGGCACCCTCGACTGGCTGAGCATTCCGGCGGGAACGCGCGCCAAGCGCATCGGCGCCATGCACGGAGCCGGCAACGTGGTGGTGCTGCTTCTCTTCGCCTCGAGCTTCTTGCTGCGTGACCGGGACTACGCCCCGGTGCCAAGCCAGATGGTCTGGGCCTTCGCGGGTGCGGCCATCGCGCTGGTCACGGCCTGGCTCGGCGGTGAGCTGGTGGACCGGCTCGCGGTCGGCGTCGACGAGGATGCCGGCGTGAACGCCTCCAGTTCCTTGCGCAAGCCGCACGCCGCCGCCGGCAAGTAGCGGCGTTCCTCGTGCAGCAAGCCGCGCGCCGGATGCGCGCGTGGCCGCTGCGCGCTCAGAAGAACCCGAGCTTCTTCGGCGAATAGCTCACGAGCAGGTTCTTGGTCTGCTGGTAGTGGTCGAGCATCATCTTGTGGGTTTCGCGGCCGATGCCCGACTCCTTGTAGCCCCCGAACGTGGCATGCGCCGGATAGGCGTGGTAGCAGTTGGTCCACACGCGGCCGGCCTGGATCGCGCGGCCCATGCGGTAGGCCGTGCTTCCGTCGCGCGTCCACACGCCGGCGCCCAGGCCGTAGGGCGTGTCGTTGGCAATCTCCAGTGCCTCGGCTTCGGTCTTGAAGGTGGCGATGGCGAGCACCGGGCCGAAGATTTCTTCCTGGAAGATGCGCATCTTGTTGTGGCCCTTGAACAGCGTGGGCTGGATGTAGTAGCCGCCGGCCAGCTCGCCGCCGAGCTGCGCGCGGCCGCCGCCGGTCAGGCACTGCGCGCCCTCTTCCCTGCCCAGCGCAAGGTAACTCATGATCTTGTCCATCTGCATGGCCGACGCCTGGGCGCCCATCATGGTGTCGGTGTCCAGCGGGTGGCCCTGCTTGATGGCCTTGATGCGCTCCAGCGCGCGCGCCATGAACTTGTCGTAGATCGACTCCTGGATCAACGCGCGCGACGGGCAGGTGCAGACCTCGCCCTGGTTGAAGGCGAACAGCACCAGGCCTTCGATGGCCTTGTCGAAGAAGTCGTCGTCCGCATCGGCGATGTCCTCGAAGAAGATGTTGGGGCTCTTGCCGCCCAGCTCCAGCGTGGCAGGAATGAGGTTGCCGGCCGCGGCCTGCGCGATGACCCGGCCCGTGGCCGTGGAGCCCGTGAATGCGATCTTCGCGATGCGCTTGCTGCCCGCCAGCGCCATGCCGGCTTCGCGGCCGTAGCCGTTGACGATGTTGAGCACGCCGGGCGGCAGCAGGTCGGCCAGCAGTTCGGCCATCACCATGATGCTCACGGGCGTCGATTCGGCCGGCTTGAGCACCACGCAGTTGCCCGCGGCAATGGCGGGCGCGAGCTTCCACGCGGCCATCAGGATCGGGAAGTTCCACGGGATGATCAGCCCCACCACGCCCAGCGGTTCATGGAAGTGATAGGCGATGGTGTTCTCGTCGATCTCGCTCAGCGCGCCCTCCTGCGCGCGCAGGCAGCCGGCGAAATAGCGGAAGTGGTCGATGGTCAGCGGAATGTCGGCATTGAGCGTCTCGCGGATCGGCTTGCCGTTGTCCACGGTTTCCGCGTAGGCAAGCAGCTCGAGGTTCTGCTCCAGGCGGTCCGCGATCTTCAGCAGCACGCCGGCGCGCTCGGCCGGCGAGGTGCGGCCCCATTGGCCCTTGGCCGCGTGGGCCGCGTCGAGGGCAAGCTCGATGTCTTCCGCGCCCGAGCGGGCCGCGCGGGTGTAGGGCTGGCCGGTGATTGGCGTGATCACATCGAAGTACTGGCCCTTCACCGGCGGCACGAACTTGCCGTTGATGAAGTTGTCGTAGGCCGGCTTGAACTCGATCTTCGCGCCGGGGGTGTTGGGGCTGGCGTATTGCATGGTGTTCTCGTCTCCGTTGGGTAGGGGTGGAAGGCGACCGCGCAAACCGGATGCTGCGCGGTCTCCTGGGGTGCTGCATTGCACGCGCCGTGCCACCTGGGCTCGAACACCATTGGCCCGATCTGGCGCACGAAACGGGTCGGCTTTTTGCGCCAGACTGCAACAGGGGCGTGTGCCGCGGTGAGCACCTGTCACGAAAAGGGACAGTGCACACCCCTCCGTTCATGCTCCAGGCAGTGCCGCGCCGCGAAGGCGTCGCGCCGAAGAAGATGCTGACATCGGCATGACTGCGAAATCCTGTGCTGGATCGCGAGCCCAATTCGATGTGAACGGGAACACGATGGCTCCTATGCTTGTAGCGCACGGCACCCCTCGCCTGTCGCCGCGGCGGCGCCTTCCTCCCCTTTCCACTGGAGCTTCTCTCGTATGTCCCTGCAAGATTTCAAGGTCCTCACCTTCGACGTGGTCGGAACGCTTATCGATTTCGAAGGCGGCATGCTCGCCTACCTGCGCTCGGCGGTGCCCGATGCCGCCGTGAGCGACGACGACTTTCTGGCCGCCTACCGGGCCGCCCGCGCCGACGGCAACGCGGGCTGGTACCCCGATGACCTGGAGCGCTGCTGGCACGCCATCTCACCCGCACTGGGCCTGCCAGACACCGATGCGCTGGCAAAAGGCCTGCGCGATTCGGTGGCGCAGTGGCCCGCGTTTCCGGACTCGGTGGAAGCGCTCCAGCGGCTGCACAAGCGCTTCAAGCTGGTAACGATGACCAACGCCCAGCACTGGGCGCTGGCCCATTTCGACAAGACCCTGGGCTCGCCCTTCGACATGCTCCTGAGCTGCGACGACGCGCTGTGCGAGAAACCCGACGCGCGCTACTTCGCCTATGCGCGCGGCCGCTTCGAGGGCGCATGGGGCTACAAACAGGCCGACAACCTGCACGTGGCGCAAAGCCAGTACCACGACATCGGCATCTCCAAGCAACTGGGCATCACCACCTGCTGGATCGAGCGTCGCCATGCGCAGAAGGGATCGGGCGGCACCATCGAGTCGAAGCGCACCGAACCCGACTACCACTTCCACACGTTGACCGAGCTGGCCGACGCCGTCGAGGCAGGGCGCTGACCATGAGCATCACCGTTCTGCAGCAGTCCGCCACCATCGGCGGCCTGCAAGACCAGGGCACGCCCGCGCGCCCGCTGAGCCAGCCGCCCTGCCAACTGCGCGGCATCGACGTCGAGCTGGCGGGTGCCGGCGGCAACGACAGCGGCATCTGGGAGTGCGAGCCCGGCCGCTTCGAGCGCCAGCTGCCCAACGCCGAGGTCATGCACATCCTCACGGGCGCCTGCAGCTTCACGCCGACCGGCGGCGAACCGCTTCGGATCCGAGCCGGCGACACGCTGTTCTTTCCGGCCAACACCACCGGCGAGTGGCACGTGCACGAGACCCTGCGCAAGGTCTTCGTCGTGATGGCGATGTAGCTTTTTTTGCGGCGACCGGTTGCGGCTTCGAGGACCGCTGCGCGGGCTCAGAGCATGCCGTTGCGAAAGAGCAGCCCGCGCCAGAAGCCCAACTGCATGTCGAGGCGGCCCCGGTTGATGAGGTCCCGCAGCAGGCGCTGGCGGGTCGGTGCGGGCACGTTGTCCAGGATGTCCGCGCAGTCGTGCTCGCGATACAGCCCGCGCGAGAACAGGTCGCGCTTGACCACCGGGCAGCCCAGCAGGCGATAGAAGAGGCCGAAGCCGAAATGCAGCTGGCTGCCGTTGGTCACGTGCTCCAGGATGTGATCGATCAGCAGCTGGCGCGACAGCCGCTGCGCGCTTTGTGCCATGGCGTGCGCTTCGCTCGTCTTCGGCGCCGCGTGCGCGGGCGCATCCCGGCTCAGCAAGGCGACGCGTCCGTCCGCTTCGCGCAAGCTGCGCAATGCACCGAGCGTCGGCGTGCCGGCGGGCCCCGGAGCGGCCATCGCCGCGTCGCTTGCGGCAACGCCACCGCTCGGCACGTCGGCGTTGAGGATCAGTTCGCGCGCACTGAAGGACTGGCCCAGCACGGTCATCAGCACATGCCGGCGAAAGCCGTACGGCAGCCATCGCGTGGCGTCCACCACTTCGTGCAGGGGCATATCGCGCAGCTTGCGGGCGAGCCGCGTCGCGTCGTAGATCACGTCGATCGAGCAGGCCAGCCTCTTGAGCATGGCAGTCAAGCCCAATTCGCCGGCATGAATCGTGTGCTTGCGCAAGTCGTAGGGCGTGTAGTCCTGCCAGAACCGGCGGAACTCTGGATGCACGAATGCGGCGCCGCTCACTGACAGCGCAAAAGAGCCGACGTGATGCTGGTACTGGTTCTCGCCCAGGCCGACCACATCGAACTCGCTGAAGATGAACTCGGCCACCAGGCGGTCCAGCTCGGTGCCCTCGATGTAGAGCAGGCTGTCGTTGAAGTACAGCATGCGTTCCGGCTTCACGCCCTGCGACAGCAGGCTCAGCGTGGCGGCGCGGTAAGCGCCAAAGTCGCGCCCCACGTTGCGCCGGACCATCACCCGGTGGACCCGCTGCGAGAGCGCGCCCAGCTCTTCCGCGGGCACCTCGCCGTTGCACACGAGCACCGTGTTCACCTTGGCGCGCCGCAGTGCGTCCAGCAGCACATGCAGGTTGGCCGATTCGCCATGGCCGGCGTACTTGACCACGATCGCATACACCTCGCCGTGCGGCGGCACCACGACCTTGTCGGATTCGAAGCGCGGCCGGCGCTCGCGGCGCACGGCCGGCTGCTGCAGCAGCTTCGAACCCACGGTGTAACAGCCAAGAACCATCTGGACGGTGCGGCGACGCGCGAAGGACAGGAGGGAATGGATCAATCGCATGAGGTCTCCGCACACCGGTTAGTCAAAGCCGGCCCTTCTGGGCCACACTGCGGGTCTTATACATCTTGAAATGCCCCGCGCACAGCCGTGCTTCACCCATGAACTTCCGCGACCACATCCGTTCCCACATCGCGCCCGGTGAACGGGCCCTCGAGTTCGGGGCCTCTTACTCGCCCATCCTGCGCAAGTCCGCCGGCTTCAACGTGTCGGTGGTCGACCACGCAAGCGCGGACGAGCTGCGGCGCAAGTACGCGGACGATCCGAACGTGGACGTCGCGATGATCGAGGAGGTGGACGCCATCGACGACGGCGCCGAGCTCGATGTGCTGCTGCCGCCCGGCGAGCGCTTCGCGCACATCGTTGCCAGCCACGTGTTCGAGCACCTGACCGATCCAATCCATTTCCTGCAGCGCTGCGAGCGCGCGCTGTCGGACACCGGCCGCCTGTACCTGCTGATCCCCGATCGCCGCTACACCTTCGACTACTTCCGCCCGGTCTCGACCACCGGCCAGGTGCTGCAGGCCTTCGTCGACGGACGCCGCCGGCACAACGTAGGCGCGCTCTACGACCAGGCGGCCTACAGCGCCACGCGCGGCGGCGCAGCCGTGTGGGGGCCAGGCTCGCCGGGCCCCTTCGGCATGCCCGGCGTGGCGCATGCGGGCTACGACAACGCGCTGGGCGCCGACCCTGCCACCTACCGCGATTGCCATGCCTGGGTGTTCACGGCCTCCAGCTTCCGGTTGATCATGCAGGAGCTGCGCGAGCTCGGCCTGATCTCGCTGGGCGAGACCTTCTTCCATGACTGCCTGGGTTGCGAGTTCCTGATGGTGCTGCAGCGCGGGGCGCACGGCAGCGGCCTGGACCGGCTGGCCCTGGCACAACAGGCGATGCGCGAGAACATCGAGCATGACGGCGGCGCGCCCGAACAGGCCGCCTACGAACTGCGCTCGCCTCACCCGCAGAACGCGCTGGACCTGATGCGAGGCAGCTGGGTCGGCAGCCTGCCGCCTGCGCTCGGCCTGAGCGCCGGCACGCGCAGCGACCTCTGGGACGACGTGCGCATGCGCTGGCTGGCCGAATCGCTCGGCGGGCTGCAGGGTCGCGACGTGCTGGAGCTGGGCCCGCTGGAGGCCGCACACACCGCAGCGCTGCTGCAGGCTGGCGCACGCTCGGTGCTTGCGATCGAGGCCAACAGGCAGGCCTTTCTCAAGTGCCTGATCGTCAAGGAACTGTGCGGCTTGCGGGACGCCTCGTTCGTGCTGGGCGACTTCATGGGCTTCTTCGCGACCGATGAGCGCCGCTGGCCTCTCATCGTCGCGAGCGGCGTGCTCTACCACATGGCCAATCCGCTCCAGCTGCTGCAGGCGCTGGCCGAGCGCACGGACACCCTGTTTCTTTGGACACACGTGATCGACGACGCCGCAATGCCGCAGGGCGACGCCCGCCGCGACCTGATCGCCGGCGTGGAGAACATCGCCTGGCGCGGCCGCACCGTGCGCTACCACCGGCGCCTGCCCTACGGCCCGGGGCAGCAGCAGGACCCGATCTTCTGCGGCGGGCTCGTGCACGCACCGGCCTGGATGGAACGCGACGCGCTGCTGCAGGTGCTGGCCACGCTCGGCTTCGACGACCTGCGCATCGCCAATGACGAGCCCGACCACCCGGCCGGGCCCGCGCTGTCGATCCTCGCGCGGCGCAGCGTCGCGGCTCAGACCACCGGGTAGCGGTCGTCGCTGATCTGGCGCGGATCCACCGGCCAGTCGACCGTACTGGGCCCGGTCTTGCGAAAGAGCACGCCCGAGCTCAGCATGCCCGGCAGTTCGCGAAAGGCCGTCTCCGCCATCAGGTGCTGCGCGACGATGTAGGCCGGCATGTCGTGCTGCGCTTCGATGATCTCGAAACCTGTGGCGGCATTGAAGAGCGCCTGCCACGCATGGCGCGAAAAGCGGAAGTAGTCGCACGGCTCCTCGTGCAGGCTCCAGGTCTGCGGCGCGAGGATCGCGCCGACGCCGCCGGTGCGCATCACGCGGTTGATCTCGACCGCCGCCTTCCAGGGCATCATCAGGTGCTCGAACACCACGTGCGACATCACCGCGTCGAAGCCTTCGGCCGGCAGGAAGCTGCTGGCCAGGTGGATGTCGCCCACCACGTCCACGTTCGGCCCCGGTACCACGTCCATTCCCGTGTAGTGCCAACCCTCCGGCAGCCAATCGCGCCGCGTCACGCCCATTCGCGCACGCGAGCCCACCTCCAGCAGATGCCCGGGCGGCCGCGTGCACACCATCGACTTGAAGCGATCGAACAGGGCCTCGACCCGGTTCTCGCGCCCGAGCGAGCCGGGTGCGTCAACCACGTGCTCGCGCCCGTCGCTCAGACGGATGCGCAGGCGCGCGGACAGCAACGGCGCAATGTCCTCGCCCACCACCAGCGCCTCGTCGAAGCGGCAGGCCACCGCGACCCGGCCGTGGCGCCCTGCCAGGTCCACGCTCGGCAGCCGGATGCGCGCGAGGACCGCCACCTGCCCGTCGCCCAGAAGCAATTCGATGGCCTGCACCTCGGCGCTGCGCGAGAAGGCATGGCCCGCCAGGCGCAGCACGCCTTGAAAGTGCGAAAAGCGGTCGATACCGAAATGAATGTCGCTCATGGGCGCGGATGTTCGCACGGACCGCGCGCCGCGGCCACCCCGATCGCTCATGCCTTCATCCGGGTCGGCGACGTTCTGAACGTCGATGTGTCGGCCGAACTTTGGCGGGTACTTCGCCGATACCGGAAGCCACGGCGTTGGCTGTGCGCTGCCGCTCAACCCGGAATATTCGGCTCGACCAGCTGGGCCAGCGCCACAAGCGACTCCTGCCAGCCCAGGTAGCACATCTCCACAGGAATCACGTCGGGAATGCCTTCCTGCACGACGGACATGTCGGTGCCGCAGGACACCGCGGTCAGCGTCACGGTGGTCTTCATGGTGCCCGACAGGTTCGGGTCGTCGAACGCCGCGTCGTATGCAATGCGCTGGCCGGGAACGAGTTCCAGGTACTTCCCGCCGAACGAGTGGCTGTGGCCGGTACCAAAGGCGGTGAAGGACATGCGCCAGGCACCGCCGACCACGGGCTCCATGCTGTGGACTTTGCCGGTGAATCCGAAGGGCGGCAGCCAGCGCTCGAACGCGCCGGGTTCGACGAAGGCACGGTAGACCCGCTCCGGCGGAGCGCGCAGCACGCGGTGCAGGCGGACAGTGTTGGTAGCCATGGTGGTGTTCTCCTGAAGTGCAGAGGATGACCCTCAACTGACACGACGAACGAGCCCGCCGAAGATCGACACGGGGCGATCTGCCGCATTCTGCCTTTGCCTTTTGCCTGCCGCTTCAATCCGCGGACGGCCGCGACCGTGGGCGCTCCATCGCCACCGGCGAGGTTCGGAAGCCCAGCTTGGCGAAGAACTCGGCGGCACCCGGTCTTTCCGCCCGCAGCACCCACGTGACATCCGGGCTCGACCCTGCGATGTGTTCGACGAGTGCCTGCCCGATGCCTCGCCGACGAAAGGGCTCGGCGACCACGACCATGGACAGGTATCCGTTGGAGATGCCATCGCCGATGGCGCGCGCAAAGCCGACGATCTCGCCATCTGCCACCGCAATCACCGCCTGCTGCGACGCCGAGATGAGCTGGCCGAGTCGCTCGACGCTACCGATCCGGTGCGCCCATCCGTAGGTCGAAAGGAGGCGATGAACCGCCTCGGCATCGGAAGCGGTCGCGCTGCGGATTTGCATACCTGCTCCAGAAGAGTTGGTTCTGGCCGAACTGTAGCCGCGCGCAGAAACTTTCGGCCGTGAGAGCGCCGCGAGAACCTGCGCGCTTCAGGCCGCCTGCTTCGTCAACTCGGATGCGAAGCGGCCGATCGAAAAACTCTCGATCGGCGTCAAAGTGCGTCCGGTCGCGATCAGCTCCGCCATCGTCTCGCCCACACCGGGGCTGATCGCAAAGCCTTCGCCGTTGAAGCCGAAAGCATAGTGCAGACCCGGCACGCGCGCGCTCGGTCCCATCACGGGCTGCCAATCGGCGGTGTAGCCCTCGATGCCGCTCCAGACGCGAATCAGCTGCACATGCTCGAAGGCCGGCACGAAGCGGCGCAGTTCGCGCAGCTGCCGCAGCACGTTGTCAGGCTTCACGTAGGCGCGGATCTGCTCAGCATGCGCCGGGCCCTTGAGCCCGCCGCCAAAGACAATGTTGCCGCGCGCGATCTGGCGAAAGTACAGGCCCTCATGTTCGACCGGCGAAGACAAACCGATCGACGGACCGATGGCATAGGGCAGCGGCTCGGTCACGCCCATCTGCGGACCGCGCGCTTCCATCGGCACGGCCTCGCCGAACTGTTCGGCCATGCGGTTCGACCAGGCGCCGCAGGCCACCAGCAGTTGCTGCCCACGAAAGCGCCTGCCGTCGGCGGTGTGGGCGATGAAGCCCGCGCCGGCGCGCTCGACATGCATCACCTCGGCATGCTCGACGATGTTGGCGCCGGCGCGCCGCGCCGCCCTCGCAAAGGCCGGGCCGGCCAGGCGCGGATTGGCATGGCCGTCATTCGGCGAGAGCGAACCGCTCACCACCTCGGGCGCGAAGATGCCCCAGCGCTTGCGCAGCTGATCGGCGTTGAAGAGTTCGAGGTCGAGCCCCAGTGGCTTCACGTCCTTGGCGTGCTGCTCGAGCACGGCGGCCTGCTGCTCGGTGTAGCAGACGCGCAGGTGCCCGTAGGGCACGAATTCAAGGTCTTCGCCCAGCAGCTCCTTCACCCGGCCCCAGACGGCGCGCGCACGGTTGGCGAGCGGCATCTGCGCCAGCACGCGGCCCTGGCGGCGCACGTTGCCGAAGTTGGTGCCGCTGGCCTGGCGCCCCACCAGTTCGCGCTCGAGCAGCGTGACCGACAGGCCGTGCTGCTGGCGCAGGAAGAAAGCGGCGGTGGTGCCCATGAGGCCGCCACCGAGGATCAGCACGTCGGTGTCGCTGGTCTTCTCACTCATGCCTGCACCTCGCGCGTGCTCATGGCGAGCGGCTTGACCGGTGCCTGCGAACGAAGGCGGCCCACCAGTTCAATGGGCACGCCGCTGGCCTGCGCCACGATCTCGGCCGAGGCATGGCCGCAGAAGCGGCCCTGGCAGCGGCCCATCCCCACACGGCTGAAGGCCTTGGCGCGGTTGACCTCGTGGCTGTCCATTTCGTTGACGCAGCGCCGCAGTTCGCCGGCGGTGACGGTCTCGCAGCGGCACACCACCGCATCGTCAGGCAGCGCGGCAGCCTGCGCATGCGGCCATGGAAAGGCGCGCGCCAGGCCTTCGCGGAAGCGGTTCATCTGCGCCAGCGTGCGCCGCAGCGCGCTGGCTTCCGCGTCGTAGAGCGCCCGCCCCTCGGCGTGGCCCAGGTCGGCCAATGCCGCGAGCGCGGCGAGACGGCCGGCAGCCTCCGCGCCGTCGGCGCCGAGGATGCAGGCACCGTCGCCCGCCAGGTACACGCCGCGCGTGCTGCTGCGTCCATCGGCATCGATGCGCGGCAGCCACTGCCGGCTCACCGGTTCGAAGTCGAACTCGCAGCGCGCCAGGTCGGCCAGCTGCGTCTCCGCGCGCAAATGCCAGCCGAGGCCGACCGCATCGCACTCGAAGCGCTTCTCCTGCCCCTGGGCGTCGCGCACGGCCACGGCCTGCACGCCCGCGCTGTCGTCGCCGTCGATGCGCAGCGGCGTCACGCCCTGCAGCACCTTCACGCCGGCGCGGCGCAGGCCGCGAATCAGCGCCAGCCCGCGCAGCGCCAGCTGCGGCCGCGCAAGCAACCCGGCCATGGCACGCCAGCTCTTGGACGAAGGCGATGTGTCGAGCACGGCCATCACCTGCGCGCCAGCCTGCACATACTGCGATGCGACCAGGTACAGCAGCGGCCCGCTGCCGAGAAAGACGGTGCGCGCACCGATGGCACAGGCCTGTGCCTTCAGCGCGATCTGCGAGGCACCCAGGCTGTAGCAGCCGGCGCGGTGCCAACCCGGCACGGGCATCAGCCGGTCGGTCGCCCCGGAGCACACGATCAGCGCATCGAACGGCAGCACCTGCGGCTCGCCGCCGCGCACGACGTGCAGCGCGCCTTCGCTGAGGTTCCAGGCCAGCGCGTCGCCTCGGTAGTCGACCTGGTCGCGAAGCGCATCGAAGTCGCGGTGCAGCGCCCGTGCCTTGTCGGCCTCGGTGCCGTAGAGCTTGGCATAAGGGCGCTTGAATCCTTCGGGCTGGCGGCGGTAGATCTGGCCGCCGTCGCGACGGCCTTCGTCGATCACGACGGGCCGCAGGCCCGCCTGCACCAGCGCCTGCGCGGCGCGCACGCCCGCGGGCCCGGCACCCACCACGACCACGCGCGGCGCGCCGCCGGAGGCGCCGCTCATGCGCCAGTCTCCGCGGCTCGACGGGCCAGCAACTGCTTCAGGTCGGGCGTCACGGGCCACTGGCCCGCGGGCGGGCGCGTGAGCACCGACATGCCCGCCTCCACCGTCGTCGAGCAGGCGCGCAACCGCTCGCCGGACGCAGCCCACACCCAACAGTCCTGGCAGGCGCCCATCAGGCAGAAGCCGGCTCGCGCACCGTCGCCGAACTCACTGTCGCGCACCCGGCGGCCCTGGCTCAGCAACGCCACCAGCAGCGTGTCGCCGGCCAGCGCGGTGGCCGCCTGACCGTCGACCTGGAAGGCCAGCGCAGGCCGGTCGGTTTCCGCAAGCCGCACGAAGCGCGCGGGCGGGCGAGAGGAGTTGGACGTGGGTTCGGGCATGGGCACGCGAAAGCGCCGGTCAGCGCGGGTGGGGAAACAGCCGTTCGATCGGGCAATGCGTCTTGATGAACGGCGACTTGATGACGATGTAGCTGAAGTACTTCGAGATGCCGATGTTGCGTTCGAGCAGCTCCTCGATCACTTCCTGGTAGTGGTTCACGCCGCGCGTCAGAAAGCGCAGCAGGTAGTCGTAGCCGCCGCTCACCAGATGGCATTCGAGCACCTCGTCCACCTCGCGGATCGCGGCCTCGAAACGCACGAAGTCTTCGCGGTGATGGTCTTGCAGCGTGACCTCGGTGAACACGGTGAGCGTGTCGCCGAGCTTCTCGAGCCGCAGGTGCGCGCCGTAGCCGGCGATGTAGCCCGCCTGTTCGAGCCGCTTCACGCGGATGAGGCAGGGGCTGGGCGAAAGGCCGACCGCATCCGCGAGGTCGACGTTGGTCATGCGCCCGTTCTGCTGCAGCTGCGCCAGGATACGCAGGTCGAGTCGGTCGATCTTGAAGGCTTCAGACATGGCGGTCCTGAGTGACGGAGAGAGTCCGATTCTGCTTCGCCGGCGGAACTCCGGAACAGTGCTTTCCCGCTCAGGCGGCCAGCGCCGCGCGCACGTCCGCGGCGTCCAGCACCTCGTCGAGTATTTTCTTCAGGCGCGCGAACATCTGCGCGAACTCGTCCTCGGTGAAGGTGAGCGCCGGCGCAAAGCCGAGGATGTTGTCGCCGAAGGCGCGGAACACCAGCCCGTTGCGGTAGCCCGCGGCAAAGATGCGGTCCGACAGGCCGAGCGCCGCATCGAAGCCGCGCTTGCTTTGCTTGTCGCTCACCAGCTCCAGCGCGCCCAACAGGCCGCGATGGCGCGAATCGCCCACCAGCGGATGCGCGCGCAGCGCATCGAGCCCCGCCGCGAAATGGGCCGCGCCGCGCTGGCCGTTGGCGAGCACCCCACCCTCTTCGTAGAGGCGCAGCACCTCGAGCGCGACCGCGGCGCTCACCGGGTGCGCCGAGTAGGTCGCGCCGTGGCCGACCGAGACGCCCGCGGGCGCGCCGTCGGCGATGCCGGCATAGACCTTCTCCGAGAGCATCGTCGCGCCCATCGGCACGTAGCCCGAGGTCAGGCCCTTGGCCATGGTCATCAGGTCGGGTTCCACGCCTTCGGCCTCGCAGGCGAACATGGGGCCGGTGCGGCCGAAGCCGGTGATGACCTCGTCCACGACGAAAAGGATGTCGAGCTCGCGCGCCGCATCGCGCATCGCCTTGAGCCAGCCCTTGGGCGGCACGATGACGCCGCCCGAGCCCTGGATCGGCTCGCAGAAGAAAGCGGCCACGTTGTCGGCGCCGAGCTCGGCCACCTTGGCGCGCAGCGAGGCCACCGACGCGGCGATCAGCGCCTGCGGATCGGCACCTTCCGGGTGGCGGTACGGGTTGGGCGACGGGATGTAGTGCTGCGTGGGCAGCGGCAAATCGAAGCCGCGGTGGAAAGCGGGCAGAGCCGTGAGGCCCGCGCCGGTCGACGAGGAGCCGTGGTAGCCGCGCTCCAGCGCGATGAACTGCTTCTTCGACGGTTTGCCGATCGCGTTGTAGTACTGCACGATGAAGCGCACGGCGGCGTCGACCGCTTCCGAGCCGCCGAGCGTCATGTAGACGCGGGTCAGCGATGCGGGCGTGATCTGCACCAGCTTTTCCGCGAGGCGGATGGCCGGCTCGCTGCTGAAATGAAAGTAGCCGGTGGCGTAGGGCAGCCGCCGCATCTGGTCGGCCGCGGCCTGCACCACGCTCTCCTGGCCGTAGCCCACGTTCACGCACCAGAGGCCCGCGAAGGCGTCGAGCAGCTCGTGGCCGTTCGCATCCGTCAGCCAAGCACCGCGGGCCGAGGCCAGCACGGTGGGGCCGCGCTGCTCGTGCGTGCGCCAGGGCGAGACGGGATGAATGAGGTGGGCACGGTCGATCGCGTCGAGCGTGGCAAGGTGCGGCAATGCGGTGGGGTGCGTCATGGTGGGCTGAGGTCGGGCCTTTGGATGTCCAAAAGCTTAGGCCGCATGCCCCTCGCACGGGTGCTGCTTTGAGGGCCTTGCACAAAGCAGACTGCGGTTGTGCGGGTCGCTACAGCAGATCCTGCCGTCGTGCATTGGTCATGGGCGCCTTCACACCGGCCGCACCCGCCCGGTGGCGGCCACACCCAGCGCCAGGGCCAATATGCCAATCAGCCCGAGCCCCAGCAACTGACCCGCAGGTGTTTGCGCGGACCTGGCCGTCGGGCTGAAGCGCGGCTGGGCGACGAAGTCGCGGAATCCGAAGCGCACGTCGTTGAACAAGTACGGGTAGTAGTAGGTCCGCAACCGCGCATGGAATTCTGCGATGCGGTCCTGGTATGCGAGCTGCGCCTGCAGATCGGTATCGGCTTGGCGATGCAGCGCGGCTTGCGCGCCGACGCCCGGCAGCAGCCAACCCAGGCGTGCGGTCCAGCGCTGGCGCGCGAGCAAGCCTTCGCGGTAAGCCGCCACCTGCGGCGCGACGCTCTCATCGCCAAGCTGCTGAAAGGCGTAGTACCACTTCCAGTGAAAGCCCGAAGGCAGTGGCGCGGTGTGCTTCCATTCGGGGTGCGCGCGGAAGAACTTCTCCATCGTGGCCTCTGGTGGCAGATCCCACGCGCCGTGCACGGCCTGGCGCTGCGCCAGCATCAGCTCCACGCCCTGGTGGACAGGCACCGCGCGCGCAAGCACGGCGTTGGCGATGGTGGGCAGGACGAGGGTCAGCACCGCCCAGCAGCCCATGAGTGCCGTTGCGTTGGCGGCAGAACTTCCGCTTCGCGTTGCCACGATCAGCACCACCCCGCTCCAGACCGCCAGGTACGCCGCCGTGACCAGCAGCGCGGTGGTCAGGGCCGTCATCGGGGTGCCGCTGCAGAGGCCGCCGGCCAGCACTGGCAGCACGAGGCAGGTGAAAACCAGCGCCGCGCGCAGGCCGGCACGACGAAGCCACAGGCGGCGGCCGGCGCCCGGCATGGCCAGGAGCGTACCCAGCCGGCCCGAGCGCCGCTCGCCCGAAACCAGGTCGTACAACAAGGCGATCAGAAACAGCGGCGACAGGTACACCAGCACGAAAGCGAAGTCGAAGCGTCCGGCCACCGCCAGCTCGGGATTGAAACTCTCGCCCTCGTGCAGTTGAGCCTGCAGCGCCAGTGCGCGCACGCGCAACACGTAGGGTGCGGCATCGCGCAGCCCGAGCGCGAGGAAGGCTGTGGGAGACGGAGCATCCCAGGTGCCGTGGAAGGTGTAGTAGGCGGCGGAGCCGGCATCACCGCCGTGGGTGTACTTGCGCGCTTGCGCCGCCAGATCGTGCTGCTGCAGCTCGGCCAGGCGCGCAATCGCCTGCTGCTGGCGCGCAAGCTCGCGCGTGCCCGACAGCACAGCCAGGGCCGTCAGTACCGACAGCAATGCCAGCGCAACCAGAACCAGTCGCGACCGCACCAGCAGGCGCCATTCGTGGGCAAGCCAGCTCATCGCGCGATCCTCCCCAGACGGCGCGTGGCCGGCGCCAACAGGCCGGCGAGCGCGGCCAGCCAAAGCAGCAGCGCACCCGCGGCCGGCGCCGCCTGACGCAGGGCCTCGCTGGGCCGCGCGGCTTCGTAGTGAAAGTCGGCAAAATCGTGCCAGTGTGCTTGGCTGATGCGGCTGTCGCGGCTGGAACGGTCGCCGGCGTAGCTGAGCTTTTCGGCCTGCAGCCGGTTGAGTTCCTGCACCAGTCGATAGCGATGGTGCTCGGCCTGCTCGACGAAGCGACGGTAGTTCTGCAGGTCGGTGCCTGCGGCCGCCATCGAGAAACGGCGCAATGCGATCACCGGGCTCAACAGTGCAAAGCGGTCGATCCGGCGCAACTGAGCGTCCTGTCGCTCGAAGCTGGCGTTGGCATAGCGCTCGAAGAGCGCACTGGTCAGCCGCTCGCCCTCCATGCCCAGCAGGCCCTTGTAGTTGACGGGAAGGTCTTCCACTTTCGAGACGCCGTACTGCGCGAGCACCTGCTTCCTGAAGCCGGCGAAGTAAGGGTCGTCGGGGTCGTGGCTGTCGCCGAGTGCCGCCAGGTCGCGCGCCACCGCCATGTCGGTCTCGAAGCGCATGGGCAGGGCGAGCGTCGAGGCCACGAGTTCGGGCGCCAGGCGCGGCACGAGCACGACACTGACGGCCCAGACCGCCAGCAATGCCACCAGCGCGTCGCGCCCGCGCACGAACCATGCCGACAGGCCGATGATGCCGACGGCCCAGATCAGCAGCCACAACCCGTAGCCCGCCGCCAGCGCGATTGCCAGGCTGGCGGGTGCCTGTGTTGCGACACCGATCCAGGTCAGCGCCAGCAGCGCCGGCAGCATCAGCAACGCGGCCACGCCGCTCAGGGCCAGCAGCTTTCCCGCCACGATTTCTCGCGCTCGAACACCCTGGGCCAACAGGATGCGCAACGTGCCCGACTCGCGCTCGCGCGCCAGGACCGCATGGCCCACGAAGACGAGCAGCAGTGGTGCCAGCACCTGCAGCACGAATGCCGGCGTGAGCTGGCCGAAGCGCAGCAGCAGCGACGACTGCCGTACGTCGCCAAAATTGGCGCTGTTCTGCCGATGGCCTTCGAGGAAGAGCGTGTGGCCCGTATAGGCATCCACTCCGGAATCGAAAGCCGCCAGCGGATTCAGCGGCCGGAACACGAAGTGACCGTAGTGCACCATGCGGTGCGGGTGCCGGTCGGGCTGGCCCTCGAACTCGTGGTCCACCCGTGCCTGGTGGCCCGCGCGCTCGGCGTCCGTGGTGCGGCGCTGTTCCCAGGCCGTGAATGCAGCCGCGGCCGACAACAGCAGCAGCAGCGTCAACCCGAGCACGGCGATGCGGTCGCGCTGCAGCAGGCGCCATTCCTCGCGCGCGATGCGCAGTACCGCGCTCATCGGTGCGCCTCCTGGCCTGCGTAGCGCCGGTGCAATGCGCGTACGTCGAAGCGCTCCGGGCCCGACGCTGCGACTTCCTCGACCAGCCGCCCGCCGTCGATGAAGCCGATGCGATCGGCGACGTCGGCGGCGCTGAGCAGGTCGTGCGTGACCATGAGGATGGCCACCCCCTGCGCACGCAGCAGTTCCAGCAGGCTGTTGAACTCGGCCGTGGCCAGCGGGTCGAGGCCGGAGGTGGGTTCGTCGAGCAGCAGCGCCGGCACCTTGCGTGCCAGCGCCAGCGCGATCGACACTTTCTGGCGCATGCCTTTGGAAAACCCCGCAACGCGCCGCCCGTGCGCCGCAGCGTCCAGGCCAGCGGATGCGAGGGCCTCGTCGATCGCCTGCGCATTGGCGGGCTGGCCCGCGAGATCGAGCAGGTAGGACACGTTCTCGCGCGCGCTCAGGTGCTCGTAGAGCGCCACGTTCTCGGGGATGTATGCGAGCTGGCGCCGTGCGGACGTCGGGTCGGCCACAGGGTCGGTGCCGTTCACACGCACGCGACCACGCGCGGGCTGCACGAAGCCCAGGAACAGGCTCAGCGTGGTGGTCTTGCCGGCGCCGTTGGCGCCCAGCAGCGCGTAGATTTCACCGGCTTCGACCCTGAGGTCCAGCCCGTTCAGGATGGTGTGCCCGCCGTAGCCGGCGACCACGCCGGCGGCTTCGAGGGCAGGATGAGGCGCGGCCGTGGCGCGCGCCGATGGAAGGTTGGTCAAATTCATGACTGCTTTCGCCCGCGCTCAGAACTTGGCTTGCAAGCCGACGGTGATGGTGCGCGCCGTACCCGGCGTGACCCAGAGGCGGCTGTAGGAGCTGGCGTAGTAGGTGGAATCGAACAGGTTGTCGACGTCCAGCGTCACGCGCAGCGCGGAGTTGATGCGCCAGTAGGCGACCAGCTTGGCGGTGGTGTAGCTCGGCAGCTCGAAAGACGGCGTTGCGGCTTTGGCGTCGGCCTGCGTGCGGGCCTGGCCCAGGCGCTTGCCCACATGCGTGACGCCCCCGCCGATGCCGTAGCGCTGCCCGTTGGCGAAGGCGTTCTCGTAGACCGCGAGCACGCTGCCGTTGGCCCTGGGAACGTTCAGCAGGCGGCCGCCGATTGCCAGCGTGTTGTCCTTCGTGATCTCCACGTCGTTGAGCACCAGGCTGGCGTTGAGGCGCCAGTTCGTGGTGAGCTGGCCGGCAAAATCGAATTCGAAACCGCGGCTGAGGATCTCGCCAGCGGCGGTCGAGTAGCCGGCGTTGACCGGGTCGGACGTCAGCACGTTGCGCTTGCGGATGTCGAACAGCGCGGCGGTCGCGCCCATGCGCCGGTCCGTGCTTTCCCACTTGGCGCCAAGTTCGAGCGCGCGTCCGGTTTCCGGTTCGAAGCCCTGGGCGGCAACGTCCGAGCCGACGTTGGGACGGAAGGAGCGGCCGGCGTTCGCGTAGAAGGTCCATTGCGGCGTCGGCAGCCAGCTCAGGCCAATGCGCGGCGAGGTCGATGACGGATCCTGGCGCGCCGTGGTGCCGGCGATGCGGTTCTCGAGCGACTGGCGGTAGTTGTCCACGCGCACACCGGCAACCAGGCGCCATTCGGGCGCGAGCTTGATGGCGTCCTGCATGTAGAACGCGGTGTTGCGCTGGTGTTCGAGGGTGTCGGTGTTGCGGCCCGGAACCGGTTGCAACTGGCCGTAGACCGGGTTGTAGATGTCGATCGCATAGGGCCGTGCGGCCGTCGGGTTGGCGCGCAGCATGATGGAGTCCATGCTGAAGCGGAAGCTCTCCAGGCCGAACAGAAGTTCGTGTTCGACGGCACCAGTCCGGATGGTGCCTTGCAGCTCGGCCTGCAATGCAATGTCGTTCGAGTCGAAGTCGCGGAAGCGCCGCTGGCGTGTGAGTGTCGCGTTGTTGGCGCCCAGCGCGCTCGCTTCGGTCGAGAACCCGTTCAGCGAAGTGTTGCGGTAGGACAGGCCCAGCCGACTGCGCCACGCGGAGTTCCATTCGTGCGACAGGATGAATTGGTGGGTCTGGTTCTCCACCGTCACGTCGCCATCCGCGGGCTCGCCGAGGAAGCGGCTGCGCGGGATGGCGCCCAGACGGTTGCCGACCGCGACCACGCCGCGGTCCAGCGGGGTGGCGTGCCGCAAGAATTCCCCCGAATACTCCAGCACGGTGTCGCGGCCAAGCTTCCACGTGAAAGCCGGAGCGATCACTTCTCGCCGGGCGCTCACATGGTCGCGGAAGCTCTCGCGGTCTTCCACGGCGACGTTGAGCCGGTAAGCGAAGTTCTCGCCGATCGGCCCGGTGCTGTCGAACGCACCACGCTTGAGGCCGTGGCTGCCCAGATAGCCTTCGACGGAATGGGCTGCTTTCCAGAGCGGCCGCTTGGACACGATATTGAGCGTTCCGCCCGGCTCGCTGCTGCCGTAGAGAGCGGCCGCCGTTCCCTTGAGGAATTCGATGCGTTCGACGCCTGCCAGATCGCGCGGGGCATTGAAGCCGCGGTTGGAGGAAAAGCCATTCAGCAGCGTGGCCATGCCGGTGTTCTCGTTGCCGGGCAGGCCGCGGATGGCGAAGTTGTCCCAGAGTCCGCCGAAATTGTTCTGGCGCGAGACGCCGCCCACGTAGTCGAGCACGTCGTCGAGCCTGGTCGCGCCCAAGTCGTCGATGGCCTGGCGCGAGACGACGCGTACCGATTGGGGCAGCTCGCGCAGCGGCAAATCGGTCTTCGCGCCGGCGGCTTCGTCGGCGTGATAGGCGCCAGACTCGGTTCGGCCGACCACTTCGACGGTGGACAGCTGGGCGGCCTCAGGGCCGGCACCGGAAGACTGGGCGACCGCAGGGCCGGCGAACAGGGCCGCGACCGCGAAGGCCAGAGGAAGGGGCGCGCTGGGCCCCGGGCGTCGAATGGAAATCATGGAAGGAGACTCGGCAAGTCAAAACGAGGGGCGCAGCGGCGAGCCCGGCAAGGGCCGGACACGCGCCGCCCGTGGCGCGTGACTTCACGCCGGGCGACGGGACTGCAGGGCGAGCGAAGTTGCCGCCGCAACGGCGGCGTTCAGGCGACGGGGCGAGGCGGGTCGCGCGAGGCGAAAGGCCAATGGCCCGGGCTGGGGACGAAGGCCAGCAGTGCTTGCGGCCGTGGAAGACCCGCGTGCACCGGCGGCGCATGCGCCGCCGGTGGCGAGCTCAGCGCCGTACCCAGATGCGCGTAGGCCAGGCACCACGCACACGCGCCATCGGCTTCCTGGTCATGCTCCGCGGCATCGGCATCGTCGTTCGCCTGCGGAACCGACAGCGCGGCCACCGCGGCCTCGGCCTTCAGGTGCACGGCTTCGTGCGCAGGCATGCCGATGACCGTGTTGAAGAACACGGCCAGCAGCAGGAGTCGGGTCAGTACGCGGCGCAGGAACATGGCGGGGGTCGGAGGGCCGGGATCATACCCTCGGGGCCGCCCTTCCCCGCCGCAGCCAGAGCAATTCAATAGCCTCGCGTGCGATCCACAAGCCCGACCATCGGCTCGCCGGCTTCGAAGCGGCGCAGGTTGTCGAGCAAGGCTTCGGCGGCGCTCAGCGGCTGCGTCATGCTCGCGATGTGCGGCGTGAGTTCGATCCGCGGATGGCGCCAGAAGGCATGCGTGGGCGGCAGCGGTTCGGGGTCGGTCACGTCGAGCACCGCATCGCCGATCTGCCCGCTGGCGAGCGCATCCAGAAAGTCGCGCTCCACCAGGTGCGGCCCGCGGCCCACGTGCACCAGCCCCGCGCCCTTGGGCAGCATCGAGAACAGCTTCGCATCGAGAAAGCCGCGCGTCGAATCGGTGAGCGGCAGCAGGCACACGAGGATGTCGGTGCGCGCAAGAAAGGCAGGCAGCTCGTCGGCGCCCGCATGGCACTGCACACCAACGACTTCATGCTGCGAGCGGCTCCATCCCGCGCAGTCGAAGCCCAGTGAGACCAGCTGAGCCAGCACCGCCTGGCCGAGCGAGCCCAGCCCCAGCACGCCCACGCGCCGCTCGCTGGCGGGCCGCACGGGCAGCGGCTTCCACTGTCCCTCCTGCTGCTGGCGCCGGTACTGCGGCATGTCCCGATGCAGGCCGAGCACCGCGTGCGTCGCGTACTCGACCATGCCGCGCACGATGCCGGGCTCGACCATGCGCACCACGGGCAATTCGGGTGGCAGCGCCGCAAAGTCGAACTGGTCCACGCCGGCGCCCGAGGAGAACAGCACCTCGAGATTCGGGAAGCGCTCGGCGATGTCCTCCGGCGGCTCCCACGCGGCGAGAAAGCGCACCTGCGCCGCGTCGCCGACGTCGGGCCAGATGCGAAAGTCGATGTCGGGCCGGCGGCGGCCGAACACCTCGGCCCACTGGCGCCCGCGCACGGGGTCGGACTTGTAGAGAAAGGTGAAGGCTCCCACGGACTGCCCCTTCAACCCACGGCCTGCGTCACGATCGCGAACAGCGCCGGCCCTTGCGCCGGCACCGCAAGCGGCTCACCGCGCACCATCGTCGTCGGCGCGTCCACGCGCAGCAGGCCGATGCTCTCGAGCCATTCGGCCAGGCCGCTGTCGAAGTCGATGTCGATGCGCGTGAAGTTGCCGGCGTTCAGGCCCGCAAGATGCGCGATCAGCGCCTTCGCGCCCTCGGCATCGGGCGCAACCACGGGCCCGATGGAATGGCCGCGGCCGAAGCGCCGCAGCATGGCGAAGCCCTTCGGCGCGTTGTCGTGGTCGAGCACCACGCAGGCATCGGCGCTTTGCAGCAGCTCGGCAATGAGTGCATCGCGCGGCATGCCTCGCGCCGCCGCGTCGAGCGCCTGCAGCGCGGGCAGTTCGTTGAGGCCGGCGGGCCGCAGGCGCCAGCCGGGCTGCAGCGCGACCAGCGGCGCCGGCAGCGCGATGCCCTGGTGCTGGCGCATCTCGCCGGTGCGCACGAACCCCAGCCGCTCGTAGAGTCCCCGCCCTTCCGAAGTGGCATGCAGCAGCACCGTGCGATCCTCGAGCCCGTCGAGCAGCGCACTCATGAGCCGGTGGCCGATGCGGCGGCCCTGGCAGGCGGGCGAGACGATCACCAGGCCGATGGTGGCGTGGCTCTTGCCCCAGAGCCAGCGCAGGCCGGTGGCGATGAGCTCGCCGTCGCGCTCGGCCGCGATGCCGTCGGCATGCGCGAACATCTGTTCCCAGTCTGCGGGGCGATGCGGCCAGCGCAGTTCGGCGGACAGCGCATGCGCATGCGGAAGGTCGGCGGCCGTCATCGGTCTGAGCACCACGCCATCCATGGCGGGTGCGTTCAAAGTGGGTTCGGGCATGGGGAAAACTCTCTGTTGCGAAGGAATGGCGCATCCATCTTGGACGACATTGCGGCGCTGCACCAGACCGAATTCAGCCACATTTGCAACTTGCAAGCTTCGGTTGCCGCGCGGCCCGGTTTCGCAATTCGCTGCTGCGGCGTGTCCGCATACGCACACAAATGCTGAGGCATCCTGCCTAGGATCGACGGCCACTTCCTATGACCCACCGCCATGCAAGCCTTCGATCCGCGAAACGTCCACCGGCAAGGACCGGGGACGTCAGGCGCTCGACGCCGATTCGCGCTTCAAAAGCGTGCCCAGCAACTTTGCGGCGACGCACCGAGGTGCATGGCCGCACACCCGCTGGGCACACCGCACGGCATGCCGTCGCCACCCCCGCAAACCGCAGCTTCGCTTCGGCAAGCACCGTTTTTCCCTACATACCTCGAGCGAGGGCGTGCTGCAATCGCTTCGTAATGACTTCGTAATGAGCTTGTCGCATTTGCCACCTTCTAAACAGGAACAGAGACCATGACTTTTCGTCCCAAGTACGTGACCTTCGACTGCTACGGCACCCTCACCCGGTTCCGCATGAAGGAACTGACCCTCGACCTCTTTGCCGATCGCATCCGGCCCGAGCAGATGGAGCAGTTCGTCGCCGACTTCACCGCTTACCGCTTCGACGAGGTGCTGGGCGCCTGGCAGCCCTACGAGGTGGTGCTGAAGAACGCGGTGCGTCGCCTGTGCAAGAAGTGGAAGATCCAGTACTTCGACAGCGACGGCCAGAAGTACTACGACGCCGTGCCCACCTGGGGCCCGCACGACGACGTGGCCGAGGGCCTCGCCAAGGTGGCCAAGGAAATCCCGCTGGTCATCCTGTCGAACGCCTCGGACGACCAGATCCAGAAGAACGTGGCCATGCTCGGCGCGCCGTTCCACCGTGTCTACACCGCGCAGCAGGCCCAGGCCTACAAGCCGCGCCTGCAGGCCTTCGAATACATGCTCGACTCGCTGGGCTGCAACCCCGAAGACGTGCTGCACGTGTCGTCCAGCCTTCGCTACGACCTGATGTCGGCGGACGACATCGGCATCGTCAACAAGGTGTTCGTCAATCGCGGCCACGGCCCGGGCAACCCGGCCTACCGCTACACCGAGATCCAGGACATCGGCGGCCTGCCCGGCGTCGTCGGCCTCTGATCTTCTTCGTACGTTGACCCGCACCACGCCATGAAGCTCGACTCCTACTGGACCGATTCCGCACCGGCCTTCTCCCCGGCGGCGCATGCGCTGCCGGCGCAGGTCGACGTCGCGATCGTGGGCGGCGGCTTCACGGGCCTGTCGGCGGCGCGGGCGTTGGCCCGGCGTGGCGCCCGCGTGGCGGTGCTGGAAGCCGGCACCCGCGTGGCGGCCGAGGCCTCGGGCCGCAACGGCGGGCACGTCAACAACGGGCTGGCCGTGGACTATGCCGACGTGGCGGCCAAGGTCGGCATCGACAAGGCGCGCGCCTGGTACCGCGCCTACGACGATGCGGTGGACACCGTGGCGCGGCTGGTGCGCGACGAGGCCATCGACTGCGACTTCATGCGCCATGGCAAGCTCAAGCTCGCCACGCGCGCCAACCAGATGGCCGCGCTCGAACGCAGCGCGCAGCGCCTGGTCGCCGATGGCGTGGACACCGACGTCGAGATCCTCGATGCGGCGCAGGTTCGCAGCGAGGTGCAGAGCGAACGCTTCCATGGCGGCCTGCTCTACAGGCGCAGCGGCCAGATGCACATGGGCCGCTTCGCCCAGGGCCTGGCCGAAGCCGCGCAGCGCCACGGCGCGCAGATCCACACCGGCACCATGGTCAACCGCATCGAACGCGTGGGCCAGAGCCATGCGCACCGGCTGCACACCGCCGGCGGCACCGTCACCGCGCAGCAGGTGCTGCTGGCCACCGGTGCCACGCGGCACGGCGGCTACGGCAGCTTCGGCTGGCTGCGCCGGCGCATCGTGCCGATCGGCAGTTTCATCGTCGTGACCGAGCCGCTGGGCGCGGAGCGCGCGCAGGCGCTGCTCGCGGCCCGGCGTACCTACACCACGGTCGCGAACATCCATCACTACTTCCGGCTCACGGCCGACCACCGGCTGGTGTTCGGCGGCCGCGCGCGCTTCTCGGTTTCCAGCCCGCAGGCCGATGCCGCGAGCGGCGAGATCCTGCGCGCCGGACTGGCCGAGACCTTCCCGCAACTCGGCGCCGTGCGGCTGGACTACTGCTGGGGCGGACTGGTCGACATGACGCAAGACCGCCTGCCCCACGCCGGCGAGCGCGACGGCCTCTACTACGCCATGGGCTACAGCGGCCACGGCACGCAGATGTCGGTTCACATGGGCGAGCGCATGGCCGCCGTGATGAACGGCGACGCCGGCGCCAACCCCTGGCTGGGCCGCGACTGGCCCGCCATCCCCGGTCACTTCGGCCCGCCCTGGTTCCTGCCGGCGATCGGGCTTTACTACTCGCTCAAGGACAAGCTGGCCTGAGCGCCGCGCGAGTCCATCGTTTTCGTTCCGTGTTTGTTTGTTCTTCAACCCTCAGTCATCGGCCCCACAGGAGTACCCCACCATGAGCGACAGCAGCAACAAGAGGTTCGAAAACCTCGTCGGTCCCGGCGAAAGCCTTCGCGTGATGGATTCGCTGAAACGAGGCGCCTCCAGGCGCGACATCCTGGCGATGCTGATGGCCGGTGGCATGCAGGCCACCCTGGCCGGCAGCCTCGCCGGCATGGCGGTATCCGCCCATGCGCAGACGCCCCGAAAGGGCGGACGCCTCCGGGTGGCAGGCGCCACGGCGGCCGCCACCGACACGCTCGATCCGGCCAAGCAGTCGAACCAGACCGACTACTCGCGCTGCAACATGATCTACAACGGCCTGACCACGCTGGACGGCAGCCTCACGCCGCAGCCCGCACTGGCCGAATCGTTCACCACCAAGGACGCCAAGACCTGGGTCTTCACGCTGCGCAAGGGCGTGACCTTCCATGACGGCAAGGCGCTCGCGCCGGCCGACGTCGTGTTCTCGGTCATGCGCCACAAGGATCCCGCCACCGCTTCCAAGGCCAAGGTGCTCGCCGACCAGATCGAGAGCGTCAAAGCCACCGGCGCCAACGAAGTGACCTTCGTGCTCAGCGCGCCGAACGCCGACCTGCCGGTGATCCTGGGCACCTTCCACTTCCAGATCGTCAAGGAAGGCACGACCGACTTCAACGCCGGCATCGGCACCGGCCCCTACAAGCTCAAGGAATTCAAGCCCGGCGTGCGCTCGCTGATGGTGCGCAACGACGCCTACTGGAAGCCCGGCAAGCCCTACCTCGACGAGATCGAGTTCGTGGGCATCGGCGACGAGAGTGCGCGCGTCAACGCGCTGCTGTCGGGCGGCATGGACCTGGTCGGCTCGGTCAACCCGCGCTCGGTCGAGCGCGTGAAGGGAACCCCCGGCTTCGGCATCTTCGTCACCCAGTCGGGCCAGTACTCCGACCTCGTGATGCGCAAGGACGTGGGCCCCGGTGCCAACCCGGACTTCGTGCTCGGCATGAAGCACCTGTTCGACCGCGAGCAGATGAAGAAGACCATCGCACTCGACTACGCCGTGGTCGCCAACGACCAGCCGATCGATCCGACGAACCGTTTCTACTTCAAGGACCTGCCGCAGCGTCCCTTCGACCTCGACAAGGCGAAGTTCCACCTGCAGAAGTCCGGTATCACCGGCAAGGTGCCGATGGTGGCTTCGCCCGCGGCGCTCTACTCGGTGGAGATGGCGCTGCTGCTGCAGCAGACGGCGCAGCGCGCGGGACTGGAGATCGACATCAAGCGCATGCCGGCCGACGGCTACTGGTCCAACCACTGGCTCAACAGCCATGTGGGCTTCGGCAACGTCAATCCGCGCCCGAGCGCCGACGTGCTGCTGACGCAGTTCTTCCAGTCGGGTGCGGCGTGGAACGAGTCGCGCTGGAAGAGCGACAAGTTCGACCAGCTGCTGCTGGCTTCGCGCGCCGAGACCGACCTGGCCAAGCGCAAGCAGATGTATGCCGACATGCAGACCATGATCCACCAGGAGGCAGGCATCGGCATCCCGCTGTTCCTCGCGAGCATCGACGGCCACACCTCCAAGCTCAAGGGCCTGTCGCCCATCCCGCTGGGCGGCCTCATGGGCTACAACTTCGCCGAGAACGTATGGCTGGAGGCGTGACGCGCCCTCAGCCGCTCGTCTCGGTACACGGAGCACCGACATGAACCATGTGATCCTGAAGCTTCTGGCCCAGCGCATCGCGCTGGCGCTTCTGTCGCTGCTGGCGGTCTCGGTGATCGTGTTCTCGATCACCGCTGTGCTGCCCGGCGATGCCGCGCAGGAGCAACTCGGCCAGGACGCCACGCCCGAGGCGGTGGCGGCACTGCGCGCGCAGATGGGACTGGACGTGCCGGCGCCCGAACGCTACGCGAAGTGGCTGCTCGGCATGCTCAAGGGCGACCTCGGCCGCTCCGCGACCACGCAGATGCCGGTGTCGGAGCTGGTCGCCAGCCGCCTGCCCAATTCGCTTCTGCTGGCCGCCGTCACGGCGCTGTTCTCGGTGCCGATCGCACTCGCGCTCGGCATCGCTTCGGCGGTGTGGCGCGGCTCGTGGTTCGACCGCGCCGCCTCGACGACAGCGGTCGGCGTGGTGTCGGTGCCGGAGTTCCTGGTCGCGACGCTGGCGGTGCTGGTGTTCGCGGTCCAGCTGCGCTGGCTGCCTGCGCTCTCCTTTGTCAACGACATCGAGTCGCTGGGCCAGCTGCTGCGCGCCTTCGCGATGCCGGTGCTGGTGCTGTGCTGCGTGATCGTCGCCCAGATGATGCGCATGACGCGCGCCGCGGTGATCGACCAGCTCGAGGCGCCGTATATCGAAATGGTGCGGCTCAAGGGCGCCTCGCCGATGCGCATGGTGCTGGCGCACGCACTGCCCAATGCGGTGGGGCCGATCGCCAATGCGGTGGCACTGAGCCTGTCATACCTGCTGGGCGGTGTGATCATCGTCGAGACCATCTTCAACTATCCGGGCATCGCCAAGCTGATGGTGGACGGCGTCTCGCAGCGCGACATGCCGCTGGTGCAGACCTGCGCCATGATCTTCTGCTGCGCCTACCTGATCCTGGTGACGACGGCCGACATCTTCGGCATTCTCGCCAATCCGCGGCTGCGGCACCGCTGAAGGAAGCTCATGGAAACGTCCACATCTTCAACGGTCGTGAGCGCCACGGCTTCCCTGGCGCCAGTGCCGCAAGAACGCCGAGGCGGCCCGCTGCCGTGGCTCGGGGGGTTCGGCCCATCCGGCCTGCTCGGCCTCGCGGTGCTGCTGTTCTGGCTGCTTGCGGCGCTGCTCGGGCCGTGGCTGCTGTCGCACGGCACGGCGGCCGCGGGCACCTCGAACGTCTTCGCCCCGATCAGCGCGACGCACTGGCTGGGCACCGACTACCTCGGCCGCGACATGCTGGCACTCATCATCGAGGGGGCGCGCTACACGATCGGCGTCGCTCTGCTGGCCACGCTGCTGGCCAGCGGAACCGGCACCGTGCTGGCGCTCCTGGCCGCCGCCAGCGGCCGCTGGATCGACGCGGTGCTCAGCCGCGGCCTGGACACACTCACGGCAATCCCGAGCAAGATGTTCGCGCTCATCATGGTGGCGGGCTTCGGCACCTCGGTGCCGATGCTGGTGGTCACGGCGGCCATCATCTACGTGCCGGGCGCCTACCGCATGGCACGCTCGCTGGCCGTCAACATCAACGCACTCGACTACGTTACCGTGGCGCGCACGCGCGGCGAAGGCACGCTCTACATCATGCTGCGAGAGATCCTGCCCAACATCCTGGGCCCGATGCTGGCCGACCTGGGGCTGCGCTTCGTCTACGTCGTGCTGCTGCTGGCGAGCCTGAGCTTCCTCGGGCTCGGCATCCAGCCGCCCGCGGCCGACTGGGGCTCGCTGGTGCGCGAAAACATCGGTGCGCTGGCCATGGGCGGCGCCTCGGTGATCGTGCCGGCGCTGGCCATCGCGAGCCTGACCATCGCGGTCAATCTCGTCATCGACAACCTGCCCGGCCGTGCCGCGCGCGAACGAGGAGTCCGTTGATGGGCGCACCACTCACTGTCCAGGGGCTCCGCATCGTGGCCGGCGACATCACGCTGGTCGATGACTTGAGCTTTTCCGTGCAGCCCGGCGAAGTGCTGGCGCTGATCGGCGAATCCGGTTCCGGCAAGACGACCACCGCGCTGGCGCTGATGGGCTATGCGCGCAGCGGCTGCCGCATCTCGGCGGGCAAGGTGCAGATCGGCGACACCGACGTGCTGGCACTCGATGCGGCGCGGCAGCGCTCGCTGCGCGGCCGCACGGTCTCCTACATCGCGCAGAGCGCGGCCGCCTCCTTCAATCCCTCCCGCACGATCATGGACCAGGTGGTCGAACCCACCGTCATCCACGGCCTGTGCAAACGGGCCGAGGCCGAGGCGAAGGCGGTGCAGCTGTTTCGCGAACTGGCGCTGCCCGATCCCGACAACATCGGCTCGCGCTATCCGCACCAGGTCTCCGGCGGCCAGCTGCAGCGGCTGATGGCGGCGATGGCACTGATCGGCGACCCCGACCTCGTGATCCTCGACGAGCCGACCACCGCGCTGGACGTGACCACGCAGATCGAGGTGCTGCGCGCCTTCCGCCGCGTGGTGCGCGAGCGCCGTGCCACCGCCGTGTATGTGAGCCACGACCTGGCCGTGGTGGCGCAGATGGCCGACCACATCCTGGTGCTGCGCAACGGCAAGATGAGCGAGCTGAACGCGACCGAGCAGATCCTCTCGGCCCCGGTGGACGACTACACCAAGTGCCTGCTGGCGGCCGCGCGGCCGGCGGTGCGCGCCTCGGGCCAGGCCTCGGGCGATTCCGCGCTGCTGCTTCACGTGAATGAGCTTTCGTGCGGCTACGGCCCGGTGGACGCCAAGGGCCAGCCGGCCAAGCTGATCCTCGAGGACATCAACCTGAAGCTCTACCGCGGCCAGGCCATCGGCGTGATCGGCGAATCGGGCTCGGGCAAGACCACGCTGGCGCGGGCCGTTGCGGGCCTGCTCAAGCCCTGCCACGGCAGCGTCATGTTCGACGGGCACGAACTCAAGCCCACGCTGCAGCAGCGCAGCCCCGACGAGCTGCGCCGCATCCAGATCGTGTTCCAGATGGCCGACACGGCCTTGAACCCGTCGCAGACCATCTGGCGCATCCTGGCGCGGCCGCTGCAGTTCTACAAGGGCTTGCGCGGCGAGCCGCTCAAGCAACGCATCTTCGAGCTGCTCGACCTGGTGAAGCTGCCGCGCACGGTGGCCGACCGCTTGCCGGGCGGGCTCTCGGGCGGGCAGAAGCAGCGCGTCAACCTGGCGCGTGCGCTGGCGGCCGAGCCCGACCTGATCCTGTGCGACGAGGTGACCTCGGCGCTCGACACCGTGGTGGCCGCTGCGGTGCTCGACCTCATGGCCGAGCTGCGGCGCGAGCTCGGCGTGTCTTACCTCTTCATCAGCCACGACCTGCACACGGTGCGCTCGGTGTGCGACGAGATCGTGGTGATGCAGCACGGGCGCAAGCTCTCGCAGGTGGCGCGGGCCGACTACGACCGCGGGCCGCACCACCCCTACTACCAGCTGCTCGCCCGCTCGGTGCCCGAGCTGCGCCGCGGCTGGCTCGACGACATGGACCGCGCGGCCGCGACAGCAGCCCACTCCACCAGGGAGATACACGCATGATCCCCACATTCCGGATTGCGCTGATTGCCGGCGACGGCATCGGCAAGGAAGTGATGCCCGAGGGACTGCGCGTGGTGCTGGCCGCCGCGGAACGCTTCGGCTTCGAGCTCGACTGCCGCACCATCGACTGGGCCAGCTGCGACTACTACGCCGAGCATGGCCAGATGATGCCGGACGACTGGAAGGAACAGCTGCGCGGCGTCGACGCACTCTACTTCGGTGCTGTCGGCTGGCCCGAGACCGTGCCCGACCATGTCTCGCTCTGGGGCTCGCTGCTCAAGTTTCGCCGCGAGTTCGACCAGTACATCAACCTGCGCCCGGTGCGGCTGTTCGAAGGCGTGCCCTGCCCGCTGGCCGGCCGCAAGCCGGGCGACATCGACTACCTGGTGGTGCGCGAGAACACCGAAGGCGAATACACCTCGCTCGGCGGCGTGATGTACGAGGGCACCGAGCGCGAGATCGTGATCCAGGAATCGGTCTTCTCGCGCCACGGCACCGACCGCGTGCTGCGCTACGCGTACGAACTGGCGAACAGCCGCGCGCGCAAGCACCTCACGGTGGCCACCAAGAGCAACGGCATCGCGATCAGCATGCCGTGGTGGGACGGCCGCGCCGACGCCATCGGCCGCGACTACCCCGAGGTGAAGGTCGACAAGCAGCACATCGACATCCTGTCCGCGCGCTTCGTGCTGCAGCCCACGCGCTTCGACGTGGTGGTGGCGAGCAACCTGTTCGGCGACATCCTCTCCGACCTGGGGCCGGCCACCACCGGCACCATCGGCCTCGCGCCTTCGGCCAACCTGAACCCCGACCGCAAGTTTCCGTCGCTGTTCGAGCCGGTGCACGGCTCGGCGCCCGACATCTACGGCCAGAACATCGCCAACCCGATCGCCATGATCTGGTCGGGCGCGCTGATGCTGGACTTCCTCACGCAGGGACAGGGCGCGGGCCGCGCGGCGCACGATGCCATCCTCGGCGCGATCGAGGCGGTGCTGCGCGATGGGCCGCGCACGCGCGACCTGGGCGGCACGGCTTCGACCACCGAGCTTGGAATGGCGATTGCCGAACGCGTCGCCGCCGCCTGACCTCCAAATTCATTCAAGACGCTTTCAAACATGACACTGACCCTTGAACGCCAGGACCTGCTGCCCGGCCGCCAGCTCATCGGCGCCGAATGGCGCGACGCCAGCGACGGCCGCCGCCTCGACGTGACCGACCCCGCCACCGATGGCGTCTTCGCGAGCGTGCCCGACGGCACGGCCGCCGACGCGCGCGCCGCGGTCGCTGCCGCTCACGCCGCCTTCCCCGCCTGGCGCGCCGTGCCGGCCAAGCAGCGCGCGCAGATCCTCAAGCGCTGGAACGACCTCATGCTGGCGCACCAGGAAGACCTGGGCCGCCTTATCTCGCGCGAACAGGGCAAGCCGCTGGCCGAAGGCCGCGGCGAAGTGGCCTACGCGGCGAGCTACGTCGAGTGGTTCGGCGAAGAAGCCACGCGCGCCAACGGCGACGTGATTCCCGCGCCCGTCACGGGCCGCCGCATGCTGGCGGTGAAGGAGCCGGTCGGCGTGGTCGCCGCGATCACGCCGTGGAACTTTCCGGCCGCGATGATCGCGCGCAAGATCGCGCCTGCGCTGGCCGCGGGCTGCACCGTGGTCTGCAAACCGGCCGAGGACACGCCGCTGACTTCGCTCGCGCTCGTGAAGCTGGCCCAGGAAGCCGGCGTGCCGGCGGGCGTGCTCAACATCGTGACCGCCTCGCGCGAGCGCACGCCCGAAGTGGTCGACGTGTGGCTGGCCGACGCGCGGGTGCGCAAGATCAGCTTCACCGGCTCCACGCCGGTCGGCAAGCACTTGGCGCGGGCCTCGGCCGACACGCTCAAGAAGCTGTCGCTCGAGCTGGGCGGCAATGCGCCCTTCATCGTGTTCGAGGATGCGGACATCGACGCCGCCGTCGAAGGCCTGATGGCCGCCAAGTTCCGCAACGGCGGCCAGACCTGCGTGTGCCCGAACCGCGTGTTCGTGCAGGCCAGGGTGCACGACGCCTTCGTCGACAAGCTCGCGGCACGGGTGGGGGCGCTCAAGGTCGGCCCTGCCACCGAACCCGATTCGCAGATCGGCCCGATGATCAATGCGCGCGCGGTCGACAAGATCGAACGCCATGTGCGCGACGCCGTGGCACGGGGCGCACGCGTCGTGGTGGGCGGCGAACGGCTGCGCTCCGCGCGCTGCGACGGGCCCAACTACTACGCACCGACAGTGCTGGTGAACGCCGATGCGACCATGGAATGCAGCTGCGAAGAAACTTTCGGACCCGTGGTGCCGGTGACGCGCTTCGACACCGAAGCTGAGGTGATCGCGGCTGCCAACGACACGCCCTTCGGCCTGGCCGCCTATTTCTATTCGACCGACGTGCGCCGCATCTGGCGCGTGGCGGACGCGCTCGAATCGGGCATCGTCGGCATCAATGAAGGCGCCCTGGCCGCCGAGGCGGCGCCCTTTGGCGGCGTGAAGGAATCAGGCTACGGCCGCGAAGGCTCGGTGCACGGGCTCGACGACTACATGCACACCAAGTACCTCTGCCAGGGCGGGCTCTGAGCCTCCTCGGGGCGCGCTTCGGCGCTCAAGCGGCAAGCGCCGGATAGTCGGTGTAGCCCTTGGCACCGGGCGTGTAGAACGTGTCCGGGACGGGCGCGTTCAACGGCGCGTCCTGACGCATGCGGTCGACGAGGTCGGGGTTGGCGAGGAAAGCCCTGCCCATGGCCGCCAGGTCCGCGCGGCCTTCGCGCAGCGCCGTTTGTGCGCTGGCCTTGTCGAGACCGCCGGCGAGGATGAAGGGGCCGTCGAACGCCGTCCTCAGGTCGACCTTCAGCTTCGCCGGAACCGGTGGAGCCCCAATTGCCGAATGGTCCAGCACGTGAACGTACATGAGGCCGAGCGCGGAGAGCTCCTTCACCAGCGCGAGGTACTGTTCGTCCACGCCTTCGAAGGCGCCGGCGCCGTTGAACACGCCGTGCGGCGACAGGCGGATGCCCACGCGCTCCGCGCCGATCTCCTTCGCCGCCGCACGGGCGACCTCGAGCACCAGCCGGTTGCGCCCTTCGGCCGTGCCGCCGTAGCCATCGGTGCGGCGGTTGATGTTGGCGTTCAGGAATTGCTCGAGCAGGTAGCCGTTGGCCGCGTGCAGTTCGATGCCGTCGAAGCCGGCTTCGATGGCCAGGCGCGCGGCAGTCGCATACTCGCCGACCGCGGCCTGGATGTCGGCCTCGGTCATGGCGCGCGGCGGCGTGTGCGGCTGGCTGCCTTGCGTGTCGGTCCACATCTGGCCCGGGCAGGTTTCCGCTGAAGCGCTGAGCACTTCGGCGCCGGCCGGCAGGTTGGCCTGGTGGGTCACGCGGCCGGTGTGCATGAGCTGCACCACGATCTTGCCGCCCTTGGCATGGACTGCGTCGGTCACCAGCTTCCAGCCTTGCACCTGGGCGTCGTTGAACAGCCCGGGAATCCGGGCGTAGCCGAGGCCGTTGGGCGACGGCGAGGTGCCTTCCGTGATGATGAGGCCGGCGCTCGCGCGCTGCGCGTAGTACGTGGCCATCAGGCTGTTGGGCGTGTTGTTGTCCACCGCGCGGCTGCGGGTGAGCGGCGACATCACGGCACGGTTCTTGAGCGGAATGGCGCGCAGGGAGAAGGCGTCGAAAAGCATGGGCTGTCCTGAAAAAATCGGATGGAAAAAGAGAGAAAAGTGATGGCGTGGCCTCGGCCTGGCAGGCTCAGCCGATCCGGTAGCGCGGGGCCGGCGTTCCAACCTGGGTGGCCGCGAAAAGTTCGGAGCGGGCTGCCTCGTACTTTCCCCACAGCGCCGCATCGGCGACCGAGGGCCACGTGATCGCTTCGCCCTGGTCCCATCCCGCAAGCGCCGCATCGACCATGTGCTCGGTCGTCATCAAGGCGTCCTTGTTGAGGGCAGCCAGCGGAACGCCCGACAGATCCCAGATCTCGGTGGCTGTCGAGGCCGGCAGGACCAGCTGGACCTTCACGCCGGTGCCGACCAGCTCTTCCTGCAGGCCTCGGCTGTACTGCAGCACGAAGGCCTTGGTGCCGCTGTAGACGGCGCTGATGGGCAGCGAATGGATGGCCAGCACGGAAGCGATGTTGATGATCACCCCCTCTTTTCGCGCGATGAAGGCCGGCACGACCGCTTGGGTCAGGCGCGTCAGTGCCGTGATGTTGAGCGCGATCTGGGACAGCGCGTCGCCTGCGGACCTCTGGGCCACCGGTCCGAGCCGCGCGATGCCGGCGTTGTTCACCAGGACGCGCACGTCGGCGTTGGTGGACAGAATCGTCTCGATCCGCGCCAGGTCCTCGTCCTGGGTCAGATCGGCCACGATCGCTTCGGCTTTGATACCGTGCGCCTTCGAGACCTGCGCGCAAAGCGCTTCCAGGCGGTCGGCGCGCCGGGCGACCAGAATCAGGTCGTATCCGCGCGCCGCGAGGCGATCCGCATAGACGGCGCCGATGCCGGAGGAAGCCCCGGTGACAAGGGCGACTTTCTTGGAGCTGGGAATTGTCATTGACGGCTTTCGAATAAAATTGAGGGCTCAACTAAAAAAGTTGAGGGCTCAAATGTAGGTTTGATCAAACGCCGCTTGCCGATAGTGCGGCACTCAACCATTTTCGAATCATGGGAATCACCACCAATCCTGCCGATGCGAAAAACAGCCTTGACGGGCTGGCCGAGCATGAGCAGGACATCCTGGGCGGACGCGTCTGCACGAACACGGCACTGCGCCTTGCGGCCCGCCGGCTCGGCCAGCTGTACGACGAAGCGCTGGCGCCGCTGGACCTCAAGGCCACGCAGCTCGGGCTCATGGCAGAAATACACAAGCTCACGGGTCCTGATCAACAAGGACCCACGCTGCAGGATCTGGCGAGCCGGCTCGCGATCCAGCTTTCGGCCCTCACCCATGCGCTGCGGCCGCTGGTGCGTGATGGCATGGTCGAATTGCGTCAGGACGCCAAGGACCGGCGGACCAAGCACGGCGTTCTCACCCCGCTGGGCAAGACCCGGCTTTCAGAAGCCGTGGTGCACTGGGCCGCAGCCAACGACCGGGTGGAGGCCGTGCTAGGTCCCGACTCGGCTGCGAAATTGAGAGCCTTGGCCGATCAGGTGTCTTCCGATGCGTTTCTGGCCGTATACAAAGGTCGATGATCTCCGCCGCGCCCAGCGAGTGCAGATAGAGTTCCTCCGACGCTCGACCCTGTCGAGGCGGATGGCGGCGGCGATGGAGCCCCGCGCCGCCTACGACGCGGCAACGGCCTCCTTGACGAAGTCGCTGTACGTGCGCAGAGGACGCCCGAGCATGGCCTGCAGGCGATCCGCTGCGCCGTCCGCACCGTGCATGCCGAACTTCTGAATCCCGGCCATCATCAGGCGCATGTCGTAGGCCAGCCAGGACGGTCCCAACGCGGCCATCTGTGTTTCGAAGGCCGCCACGTCGTCTCCGCCGTAAGCCACTTCGCGGCCGAGCGCGGCACTCCAGATCCTGGCCACCGACACTCCGGTCAGCGGCTCGGGCCCGACCAGCTCCAGCGTCACGCGCGGTGACGGCGCGGACGCGCGGTCGCGGCGCAACAGTTCGGCGACGGCGGTGTCGGCGATGTCTCGCGCATCGATCATCGCCACGCCCGTGGAACCGATCGGCATCGGGTAGACGCCGTAGCCCTGGATCACCTGCTGCACCATGCGCTCGTTCTGCATGAAGTAGGCCGGCCGAAGGATGGTCGCCGGGATGTCGAGGCTCTCGATCATTCGCTCGACCGTGTGCTTGCCCGTGAAATGCGGCACATCGGTGAACTTGTCCGCATGGATGACCGACAGATAGACGATGCGCTCGATGCCAGCCTCGCGCGCCAGGTTCAGCGCGACAAGGGCTTGGGTCACTTCGTCGGGCGTGACGGCGTTCAGCAGGAACAGCGTGCGCACCGACGACAGTGCCGCGCGCAATGAGGGCACGTCGGTCAGGTCGCCGACGACCTCCTTGACGCCGGCCGGAAAACTTTGCTTTCCGGGGGTGCGAACGAAGGCGCTGACTTCGGCGCCGGCGCTGGCCAGGCCTTGGACGACGAGGGAACCGATGGTGCCGGTGGCACCGGTGACGAGAATGCTCATGGAAATCTCCAGGTGGTTGAGGGAAAACGGGTTGAAGGGGGGCAAAGGGGTAGCGAGATCGATCAGCGCGAGAAGTCCGCGACGACCTTGCCGATGCGAGGGTCTGTGCGATTGCGTTCGATGGCCGCGGGGATGTCGTCGAAACCCACGACTTCGCCGAGCTTCGAGATCAGCGTGCCTTGGGCGATCTCCTCCGCCAGCCGTTCCAGCAGGGCTGCGTCCGGCTTGTTCATGAACCACAGTCCGCGACGGCCGGGGGGCGTGCGGGCAAGGATGTCGGGCGAGGACGTGCCGACGATCGCACCGTCCTTCGTCAGCACCTGCCACGAGCGATCGAGCACTTCGCCGCCGACGTAGTCGAGCACCAGGTCGATGTCCCGCGCGACCGATTCGAAGCGTTCGGTCCGGTAGTCGATCACGTGGTCCGCGCCCAGGCTGCGCACGTACTCGACGTGCGCGGTCGACGCCGTGGCGAAGACCACGGCGCCTGCCCGCTTGGCGTACTGCACCGCATAGCCGCCCAGGCCTCCCGCTGCGCCGTGAATCAGGATTCGCTGACCTGCGGCGATCGGACCCGCGTGGTGCAAGCTGTGCCAGCCTGCCACGGCCGCTACAGGCACGGCGGCCGCGTGCACATCGTCCAGGCCTTGCGGCGTGCGCACCAGGTTGGCCTCGTCGACTGCCACGAAGTCGGCATAGGCACCCAGCCCGCCGAGCGGCCCCATGACGCGATCGCCCACGCGAAAGCGCGAGGCGCCGGGGCCGAGTGCCTCGACGACACCCGCAAGCTCGATCCCCAGCACGGCGGGCAGTTGAAGCGGGAAAGCCTCCCGGACGAAGCCTTCGCGGACTTTCCAGTCGATGCCGTTCACACCGGCGGCCCGAACGCGGACCAGGACCTGGCCCCGTCCGGCTGCGGGCCTTGCGATCTGCGCGACCTCGGCGGCGGCCACACCGCCATAGGCGCGGATCAGCACGGCGCGTTGCGTGGTGGTCATTTCAATTCCTCTTGTCGAAGTTGCGATGAGGAGAAGATAGGCCGTTGCATCAGTAAAACGAAGATGCAAAAATTAAGACACATCGTTTCAAATACGGAACACATGGACCTGAACGCATTGAATGACTTCGCACTGGTCGCAACCCATGGCGGCCTCGGAAAGGCAAGCCGCGCGAGCGGGAGATCGAAGGCGACCCTGTCCCGGCGCATTGCAGAGCTGGAAGAGCAGCTCGGCGTGCGGCTCATCGAGCGCAGCGCCCGCGGGCTCAAGCTCACGGAAGCCGGCCAGATGCTGATGGATCGCACCGAAGGGCCCATGCACGAGGTGGCTGATGCGATGACTTCCGCGCGCGAGGGCTTGTCGGTTCCGCGCGGGCGTTTGCGTGTCGCTTCCCCGGTGCTGTTCTCGCAGCTGGCGATGGGCCGCATCTGCGCCGGGTTCTGCGCGGCTTACCCCGAGGTCACGTGCGAGGTGGTGGCGGACGATCGCCTGGTCGACCTCGTCGAGGAGCAGTTCGATGCCGCGATCCGGATCAATCCAGCCCCGGACAGCAGCCTTGTGGGCCGGTGCTTCGCCAAGGACCGGCTCGTGGTCGTGGCCGCGCCCTCCGTGCCCGTGCCAAAGCCAGGCAAGGGCAAGGTCAGCCCGGTTCCGGGCATCGTCTCAACAAACTTCCAAACCGGCAATTGGACGCTCGACGATGGACGCCTGGTCGTGGAGCCGATCCCCAGGCTCAGGCTTTCCTCGTTCCTGATGATTCGCGACGCTGCGGTCGCTGGCGCCGGCGCCGCCCTGATACCGCAGTCCATCGCGTGGAACCAGTTGACGCGCGGAGAGCTGGTTCAGTGGGGCGTGGTGTCGGGCGTGGAGGCCGCGCTCTGGGTCCTGCACACATCGAGGCGACTTCCCGCGCCAAAGGTTCGGGCGTTCGTCGAATTCATGTGCGCGCAATATCCGCAGGGGTCTCTCGTACTGAACGGCTAGAAGACCGGCAACGCCCCGTCAATCCGCGGTCGCGCCCGACTTCTTCACCAGCTCGGCCCAGCGCGGAATCTCGCGGGCCATGTGGTCGCGCAGTTCCTCGGGCGTGCTGGCGGCGATGTCCATGGCCAGCTGGCCGGAGAGCTTGGCCTGCACGTCGGGCTGCTTGAGGGCTTTCACGATCTCGGCATTCAGGCGCTGGATGATGGGCTTGGGCGTACCCTTGGGCGCATAGACCGCCTGCCATGACGACATCTCGAAACCGGGCACGCCGGATTCGATCATGGTCGGCAACTCGGGCACCAGCGCAATGCGCTTGCCGGTGGTGACGGCCAGCAGCTTCAGCTTGCCGCTCTTGACCAGCGGCAGCGCGGCGGTCACCTGGTCGAACATGAAGGGCACCAGGCCCGAGGCGACATCGGTCATGGCGGGCGGCGTGCCCTTGTACGGCACGTGCGTGAGCTTCACGCCGATCATGTCGGCGAACATTTCGCCCGCCAGGTGCGTCGAGGTGCCGGCACCTGACGAAGCGAAGGTGCGCTTGGATTCGTCCTTCTTCAGCAGCGCGATCAGCTCGGCCACCGAGTTCACGCCGAGCTGGCTGTTGACGATCAGCACGTTGGGCAGCCGCCCGACCAGCGACACGGGCTCGAAGTCCTTCATCGGGTCGTAGGGCAGCTTCTTGTAGAGGCTGGCATTGATGGCGTGCGTGCTGATGGTGCCGCCGAACAGCGTGTAGCCGTCGGGCGCGGCCTTGGCGACGTAGGCGGCGCCGATGCCGCCGGCCTGCCCGGGCTTGTTGTCCACCACCACCGACTGGTGAAGACTCTCCTGCAGCTTGTTGGCCAGGATGCGGCCGACGATGTCGGTCGAGCCGCCGGCCGTGAAGGGCACGACGTAGGTGATGGTCTTGGCGGCGGGCCATTCGGCCTGTGCCAGCGCCACGGCGGGTGCAAGTGCGAAGGCGGATGCGGCGAACAGCAGCCGCGCGGCGCGCTGGATGAAGGGCATGGTGTTGTCTCTCTTTGTCGGTGTCGGGTAAAGGCGGGCTCTCAGCGGCCGTGGGCCTGCCGCCAGGCGGCGAACTCGGTGCGGCTCTGCTCTTCGGTCGGGGGATAGAGGCCGAGGATGGAGCGGCCTTCGAGCACCTTCTCCTGCACGAAGTCTTCGAACACGGTCATCTCGGTGGCCTCGGCCGCGATCTCGTCGGCAATGTCCGCCGGAATCACGATGACGCCCTCGGCGTCGCCCACCACCACGTCGCCCGGCCATACGGCCACGTCGCCGCAGCCGATGGGCACGTTGATGTCGATGGCCTGGTGCAAGGTCAGGTTGGTCGGCGCGCTCGGGCGCTGGTGGTACGCCGGAAAGCCGAGCTTGGCGATGTCGGGGCTGTCGCGAAAGCCGCCGTCGGTGACCACGCCGGCCGCGCCGCGCTTCATGAGACGGCTCACCAGGATGCCGCCGGCCGATGCGGCGCGGGCGTCCTTGCGGCTGTCCATCAGCAGCACCGCGCCCACGGGGCACTGCTCCACGGCCTGGCGCTGCGGATGGTTGCGGTCGTTGAACACGGTGATGGGGTTCAGGTCCTCTCGCGCGGGCATGTAGCGCAGCGTGAAGGCCTCGCCCACCATGTTGGGCAGCGCGGGGTTGAGCGGGTGCACGTTCTGGATGAACTGGTTGCGCAGTCCGCGCTTGAACAGCGCCGTGCACAGCGTGGCGGTGCTGACTTTCATCAGCTTCTCGCGGGTCTGGGGATTCACATGGGTCTCCGTGGGTTGGATCGTTCGTTCGAACAAATGGTCTTCAGAAGATGTCCGGCTCGGGCACCGGCCGGCCGAATTCGGTTTCGAGAAAGTCGAAGTCGCAGCCCTCGTTGGCCTGCAGGATGTGGCGGCCGAACATCCAGCCGTAGCCGCGCTCGTAGCGCGGCGCGGGCGGCGTCCACGCGGCCTTGCGGCGCGCCAGTTCTTGGTCGCTCACTTCCAGGTGAATGAGCCGCTGCGGCACATCGACGCGGATGCGGTCGCCTGTGCGGACCAGTGCCAGCGGCCCGCCGACGGCCGACTCGGGCGAGCAGTGCAGCAGGCAGCCGCCGTAGCTGGTGCCGCTCATGCGCGCGTCCGACAGGCGCAGCATGTCCTTCACGCCCTGCTTCAGCAGCTTGGTCGGGATCGGCAGCATGCCCCACTCGGGCATGCCGGCGCCGCGCGGCCCGGCATTGCGCAGCACCAGGATGTCGTCGCCGGTCACGTCGAGCGAGGGGTCGTCCACCGCTTCTTTCAGGCTGGGATAGTCGTCGAACACCAGCGCGCGCCCGGTGTGCTGCAGCAGATGCGGCGCGCAGGCGCTGGGCTTGATCACCACGCCGTCGGGTGCGAGGTTGCCGCGCAGCACGGCCAGCGCGCCTTCGGCATAGATGGGGTTGTCGAGCGGGCGGATCACGTCGTCGTTGAAGACTTCCGCGCCCCCGATGTTCTGCCCGATGGTGCGGCCATTGACCGTGCGCGCCTCGGTCTTCAGGTGGCCGCGGATGCGCTCCAGCATCGCGGGCAGGCCGCCCGCATAGAAGAAGTCTTCCATCAGGTAGGTGTCGCCGCTCGGCCGGATGTTGGCGACGACCGGCACGCGGCGGCTCGCGGCATCGAAGTCGTCCAGCGTGACCGGATGGCCGGCGCGGCGCGACATGGCGATCAGGTGCACGATCGCGTTGGTGCTGCATCCCATCGCCATGGCGCAGGCGATGCCGTTCTCGAAGTTGTCGCGCGTGAGCATCTTCGCCGGCGTCAGGTCGTCCCACACCATCTCGACGATGCGGCGGCCGCATTCGGCGCTCATGCGCACGTGGTTGGCGTCGGCCGCGGGAATGCTCGAGGCGCCCGACAGCGTGAAGCCCACGGCCTCGGCAATGCCCATCATGGTGGCCGCGGTGCCCATGGTCATGCAGGTGCCATGGCTGCGCGCAATGCCGGCCTCCATCTCCTGCCAGGCCTGGTCGCTGAGCTGGCCGGCGCGGCGCTGGTCCCAGTACTTGAAGGCGTCCGAGCCCGAGCCGAGCACCTTTCCCCGCCAGTTGCCGCGCAGCATCGGCCCGGCCGGCAGGTAGATGAACGGCAGGCCCATGCTCAGCGCGCCCATCGTGAGGCCCGGCGTGGTCTTGTCGCAGCCGCCCATCAGCACCGCGCCGTCCACCGGATGGCTGCGCAGCAGCTCCTCGGTTTCCATCGCCAGGAAGTTGCGGTAGAGCATGGTGGTCGGCTTGACCATGCTCTCGGACAGCGAGATGGCCGGCAGTTCGAGCGGAAAGCCGCCCGCCTGGAAGATGCCGCGCTTGACGTCGTCGACGCGCTGCTTGAAGTGCGAATGGCACTGGTTGGCGTCGCTCCACGTGTTGACGATGGCGATGATGGGCTTGCCCACCCAGTCGGTGGCGCGTAGCCCATCTGCATCACCCGCGAGCGGTGGCCGAAGGAGCGGAAGTCGTCGGGCGCGAACCAGCGGGCGCTGCGCAGGGTGTCGTAGGAGCGTGGCATCGAGGGCTGAAGAAACAAGTCTTCGGGTGGGATCAACTACATTAAAACACTAATATATCACTACGTCAAAGCGAGAATTCCAGCGAATGACTGCCCTCCCCCGGATCCGACTCGACCGCACCCGCCTGGCCGCACCGCAGGTGCTCGAAAAACTGCGCGATGCCATCCTCTCCCTCGACCTCGTGCCCGGCACGGTGCTGGTGCGGCAAGAGCTGGCCGACCGCTTCGGCGTGAGCCAGACGCCGGTGCGCGAGGCCTTGCTGCGCCTCAGCGAGGAAGGCCTGGTGGACGTGTTTCCCCAGCACGCCACCCTGGTCAGCCGCATCGACATCGACGCGGCGCGGCAGGCGCACTTTCTGCGCCGCTCCATCGAGCTCGAGATCGTGCACCAGCTGGCCGAGGAGGCCCCGCCCGGGTTGGTCGCGCAGCTCGAAGCACAGGTCGCGCTGCAGGCCACGCTGGCGGCGGCGCGGCAGTACGGCGAGTTCGTCGGTGCCGACCGCAAGTTTCATCACCTGATGTACGAAGCCGCGAATGTGCCAAGCCTCTGGGACCTGGTGAGCCGCGTCTCGGGCCATGTGGACCGCCTGCGGCGCCTGCACCTGCCCACGGCCGGCAAGACCGAGGCGATCCTGCGCGACCACCGCGCCATCGTGCGCGCCATTGCCAAGGGCGACGGCGCCGCGGCACAGAAGGCGCTGCGCGAACACCTCTCCGGCACGCTGAGTTCGCTGCCGGAAATCTGCGCGCGCCATCCCGACTTCATCGCAAGAAAGTAAACACATTTAATACTTTTGTCGTATGCTGGCGGCATTCCGGGCTGGCAATGCGTTCGCTTCCACGCGGAGCGGCAGATCATGGGGAAGATCATTGCCGGCCATTCTTCGAATCAGCCCACCGCACCTCAGAACCGCGGCAGGCGGCGATCGTCAAGAGGATGGAGGTAAACATGGCTTACACCGGTGCTCCGCAAATCGTCAGGCAGATCCTGGAGGGGCCGGTCGCCCGGCCGGCGCTGCAGCGTTGGCGGCGCCGGCGGTTTTTTTCCGAGGCCGGTTTCGCCGGTTGCTTCGGCCTGTTCAAAAGCTTTGCCGAGGCGCGGAGTTCGCTGCCCCCCAGTCCTGAGTTCGACCACGCCGCACTGGCGGCCGAATACGTGGACGTCCGCACGAAGAAGATCTTTGCCTACGACTATCCGGTGATGTGGTGGCTCGAACGCGCATTCCGCGATGGCGCCACCAAGGTGCTGGACATCGGCGGCTCGGTGGGCGTCCACTTCTATGCCTACCGCCGCTATTTCGAGATGCCGAAGGATCTGTCCTGGCGCGTGGTCGAAGTGCCCGCGATCGCTGCCATCGGCCGAGAAATGGCCAGCAAGCCGGATGCCGGGGCCGGCGCATTGAGCTTTGCCGAAGACCTGGCGCAGGCCCTGCCCGGCAACGACATCTGGATCTCTGCCGGCGCCCTGCACTATCTCGACAATGCGCGCCCCGCGCAACTGCTCCAGCAGTGCGGGCAGCGCCCCCGGCACATTCTCCTGAACAAGGTTCCGCTCTATGGCGGCGAGGACTACGTGACGACGCAGAACATCGGCGCCGGCTGCTTCGCGCCGATGCACGTCTACAACCGCCGCCGCTTCGTCAAGGAAGTCGAGGCGCTGGGCTACACGCTGCGGGAGCAGTGGCAGGTGCCCGAGCGCTCGATCGACCTGCCCGGGTTTCCCGAGCATTGCGTGCCCGTGTACAGCGGCCTCTACTTCACAAGCTGAATCCGCGCGGCGGTACGCCACCGCCACGGCACCGCGCCAGAAGGCGTTGAAAGGCATGGGCAGCGCATTGCCGCGGTCCGCCGAGGGTGCATCATTGCGGACACGACCCCCTCGCGCAAAGGAAGAAATCCATGCCGTCCACGACCGACTACGAATCGATGTTCGAGTTTGCGCCGATGTCGCTCTGGCTCGAAGACTACAGCGGGCTGCGCCAGCTGTTCGATTCGTGGCGCAGCGCCGGTGTGGTGGACCTGGTGGCCCACCTGAATGCCGAGCCGCGGCATGTGCGCGAATGCATGGCGCAGCTGCGGGTGCTGAGCGTCAACCAGAGCACGCTCACCCTCTTCGGTGCGCAAAGCCAGGCCGACCTGCTGTCGCGGCTCGACAGCATCTTTCGCGACGACATGACCGCGCCCGTGATCTACGAGCTGGACCAGCTCTGGCGCGGAAAACTCTGCTTCGACAACCAGACAGTCAACTATGCGCTGGACGGCCGCAGGCTCGATGTGCACGTGCGCGTGCAGGTGCTGCCCGGCCACGAGGCGTCATGGGATCGCGTGCTGGTGTCGCTCGACGACATCACCGAGCGCGTGCGGGCCGAGCGGCTGCGCCTGGAGAGCGAGCGCTACGCGCGCGAGCTGTTCGAGCGCTCTCCCGTGTCGCTGTGGGTGGAAGACTTCAGCGGGGTCAAGATCCTGCTCGACGACATCCGCAAGCGGGGCATCAGCGACTTCACGACCTTCATCAAGGTGCACCCCGAGTTCATCACGCGATGCATGCGGGAGATCCGCGTGATCGACGTCAACCGCGAGACGCTGCGCATGTTCGGCGCAGCCGACAAGAGCGAGCTGCTGGACAACCTCTCCGGCATCTTTCGCGACGAGATGCACGACTCCTTTGCCGAGCAGCTGCTGGACCTATGGAACGGCAAGATGCTGCAGCAGCGCGAGGTCGTCAACTACGCACTGACGGGCGACCTGCTGAACATCCACATGCAGTTTGCCGTGCTCGAAGACCGGCTCGCCACCTGGGACCTCGTGCTGGTGTCGCTGATCGACATCACGGCCAGGAAGAAGGCCGAGGCCTATCTCGAGTACCTGGGCAAGCACGACGTGCTGACGCAGCTTCGCAACGCGCCTTCTTCTCGGAAGAACTGAACCGGCTGTCGCGCAAGGGCCCCTGGCCGGTGTCGGTGCTGGTGATCGACATGAACGGCCTGAAGCCCGTCAATGACGAGGAAGGACATGCCGCCGGCGATGCGCTGCTGCGGCGCGTGGGCGAGGTGCTGAGCAAGGCGGTCGACGAGCCCGGCTGGCCCGCGCGCATCGGCGGCGACGAGTTTGCCGTTGTGCTGCCCAAGACGGATGAGCGCGGGGCGGAGGCGATGCGCGACCGCATCGCCTCCATGCTCGAGCTGAACAACCAGTTCTATGCGGGGCAGAGCGGACGGATGCTGAACCTTGCGATCGGCGTGGCGACCTGCGATGCCGGCGACCATCTCGACGCGGCGCTGCAGCGCGCGGATCGCGCGATGTACGAGGAGAAAGCCCGCCACTACCGCGAGAGCGCGATCGAGCGGCGGCGCTGACGAGGTACGGAGAGCGTTCGGCCCGCGCGCGCGCGGGCGCTACGGGCTCTGGCTGAGCTTCGCGGATGCGGCAGGCGTCGACCGTGCCGACAACGGCCTGCAAACGGTCCGTCATGCGAATAATTCTCATTCGTTTGTCTTACAATCGGCCGCTCTCCAGCTCTCTTTCAGATGTCGTCGCCGGGATCAAGCCCCGTCGACGGGCGATTCCATGCGCAATCTCTTTGTCTTTCTGCCGCTCGCGTTGGCGGCCCAGCTGGCCTGCGCGCAGGCCGCTTCCTCCACCGTCGCCGCGGGCGGCGAGCTCGACGCGGTCACCGTCCGATCCGACCGCGACAGCGGCTTCGTGGCCAACACCGTCGAGGCCGGCACCTTCCGCGGGGCCGGCATCATGGAGGTGCCAGCCACGGTCAACACGGTGACGCGCGAGGTCATCGAGCTGCAGGGCTCGGCCGGTATCTACGACGTGCTGCGCAACACGGCGGGCGTCACGCGCCAGCAGAACGGCGGCGATACCTTCGACCAGCTCGTGATCCGCGGGATTGCCGTCGAAAACCGCACCAACTACCGGCTCAACGGCTCGCTCGCGATTCCCAACGTGTCCGAGATCCCGATGGAGAACAAGGAGCGGGTCGAGGTGCTCAAGGGTGCCTCGGCGCTCTACTACGGCTTCACCTCGCCCGCCGGCGTGATCAACCTGGTGACCAAGCGCGCGGGCAGCACGCCCGTCACTTCGGTGGGCACCAGCTTCGACGACCAGGGCACGATGCAGGGCTTTGTCGACTTCGGCCGCCAGTTCGGTGATCAGAACCAGTACGGCCTGCGCATCAACGCGGCGGGCGGGCAGCTCGGCTCGACCATCGACGGCGTGGACGGCAACCGCAAGTTCCTGTCGGCCGCTTTCGACTGGCGCGTCAACAACAGGCTCACGCTCAAGGCCGACCTGGAGTACTACCGCAAGAGCATCACCGAGCAGGCCGGCATCTCGCGCCTGGCGGCTGTCAACGGACGGATCGCGCTACCGGCGCTGCCCGATCCGCACAAGCTCATCGGCCCGCCGTGGGCCGTCTTCGAGGCCGAGGTCAAGAACGCGCAGCTGCGGGCCGACTACTCCCTGAGCGACAACTGGGCGTTGATGGTGGAGGCCGGCCACTCCGAGGCCCAGCGCGACCGGCGCCTGGCGACCTTCAGCAACTACGACGCGCGCACCGGCGCCGGCCGCATCACCGGCAACGTGCAGCACCTGGAGCAGAGTTCCGACCTGCTGCGCACCGAGCTGTTCGGAACCTTCGCGACCGGCGGCGTGCAGCATGAGCTCACGCTGGGCGCTGCGCAGAGCGACAAGAGCCAGGATCCGATCTTCCAGCGCAACTACGGCGGTGCCACCACGACGCAGAACCTGTACTTTCCGCGCGCCATCGGCTACCTGCCGCTCACCGCGCTGCCCACGCAGCCCACCACGGGCGCGCAGGACAGCCGGGAGCTGGGCCTGTACGCGCTCGACCGCATCAGCTTCTCGCCGGCATGGCAGCTGGTGGCGGGCGTGCGCCATACGCGCTTCGAAAGCACGCAGTTCGCCAGCTCGACGTTGCCGAAAATCGATTACGACGTGAAGAAGACCACGCCGCTGGCCGCGTTGAGCTACAAGTTCACGCCCGACCTCATGGCCTATGTCTCCTATGCCGAAGGCGTCGAGGAAGGCGAAGTCGCGCCCGCCGGCACCGCGAACCAGAACAACCGCATGCCGCCTGGCGTGAGCAAGCAGAAGGAAGCCGGGCTGCGTTGGCTCACCGGCTCGGGCACGCTGCTGTCGACCGCGCTGTTCGACATCGAACGCCCGGGCGCCTACACCAACAGCGCCAACACCTTCGTGGCCGACGGCCGCCAGCGCTATCGCGGCCTGGAACTCTCGGCGCAGGGCAAGTTGGCGCGGCAGCTGGCCTGGCAGCTCTCGGCGCAGACGCTGGATGCCGAGTTCCGCGGCATCAACGCCCAGTACAACGGCAAGATGCCGGAGAACACCGCCCGGCACACGGCCAGCGCCTTCTTCTCCTACGACATCGCGGCGGTGCCGGGCCTGTCGGTCAACGGCGGCGCCTACTACACCGGCAAGCGGCCGATCGACGACCTGAATCAAGGCTTCATCGGCGGCTACACGATCTTCGCGGCCGGCGCGCGCTACGTGACGCAGCTCTTCGGCAAGCGCACGCTGTGGCAGATCAACGTCGACAACCTCGGCGACAAGCGCTACTGGTCGGCGGCGGGCACGCGGCTGGCGGTGGGCGTTCCGCGCACCATCAAGGCAACGGTCAAGATCGATCTCTGAGGACGGGCGAAGCATGGCTCTTTGGCGACGCGCCTGGTTCCAGATCCACTGGTTCATCGGCATCACGGCGGGATCGGTGCTGCTGGTCATCGGACTGAGCGGCGCGGTCCTTTCCTTTCGCGCCGAAATCACCGACCTGATCGATCCGGCCCTTCATCGCCTGCCGCATGCGGCCGACGCCCAGCCACTGGCCCCGGCCGAGCTGCTGGACCGGCTACAGGCCGCGCAGCCGGGGCGGCGCGTGGCAACGCTGACGCTGTTCGCCGAGGCAGGCCGTCCGGTGCGCGTGAACTTCGCGCCGCCGCCCGGCGAGCGGCGCGGGGAGACGCGCCTGATCGATCCTTACACCGCTGGCCTGCTGCCGGAGCCGCGCGCCGAAGCGTTCTTCGAGTTCGTCGAAAGCCTGCATCGCTGGCTGCTCATGCCGCGCGACACCGGCAAGCCCGTGACGGGCACCCTGGCCGCAGGACTGCTGGTGCTCGCACTGTCGGGCCTGTACCTGCGCTGGCCGCGAAAGCCGCTCGCGTGGCGCAGCTGGCTGCGGCTCGACTTTGCGCTCAGCGGCCGCGCCTTCCTGTGGAACCTGCACGCTGTCGCCGGGACCATCGCCCTGCTCGCCTACCTGGTCTCCGGCTTCACCGGGCTCTACTGGGGCTTCGACGCGGTGCGCACCGTGATCGACGATGCGGCCGGAGAAGGCCGCGCCGTTCGCATGCAGCGCATGCAGGGCGCCCGGCCCGCCGACGCAGCCGCCGGTGGCGCACCGGCCCGGCTCGACCTGCAGCGCGTGTGGCGCTCCTTCCAGCAGACGACCCTGGGGGACTGGAGCCAGGTCACCCTGCGCCTGCCCACGCGCAATGCCTCGCAGGTCGAAGCCACCTACCTGCGCGCGGCACCCGAGCACGAGCGCGCGCGCAACCGGCTCTATCTGCAGGCGGCCACGGGCGAGGCGACGCAGCACGAGCGCTATGCCGACAAGCCCATGGCCGGCCGCCTGGTGAACAGCATCTATCCGCTGCACATGGGCACCTACTGGGGCCTTCCGGGCCGCATCCTGATGATGCTTGCCAGCCTGGGCCTGGCGCTGTTCGCCATCACCGGCTGGATGCTGTACCTCGGCCGCCGCCGAACCCGCAAGGCACTGCGCGCCGAGCGCGCGCAGCTCGACCTTGCCCGCGGCAGCGCTGGGCAGGGCCCGGAGCAGGTGCTGATCGCCTTCGCCACGCAGACCGGCCATGCCGAACGCGTTGCCCTGCAGACCGCGGCCGCGCTGCAATCCGCAGGCCTCGGCATCGTGGTCAAGACCCTGGCCGAACTCAGCGTCGATGCGCTGCTGCATTTCCGCAAGGTGCTGTGGGTCGTCAGCACCTCCGGCGACGGCGAGCCGCCCGACAGCGCACGCGCCTTCGCGCGCAAGTTCGCGCAGCAGGCGGGTTCGCAGTTGCAGCACATTCACTACGGCATGCTCGCACTCGGCGACTGGCACTACGCCACCTTCTGCGGCTTCGGCCGCAAGCTCGACCGCGACCTGCGCAACCAGGGCGCGCAGGCACTGTTCCCGATGGTCGAGGTCGACAACGGCAATCCCGAAGCCATCGGTCGCTGGCAGCGCTCGATCGCCGAGGCCTTCGATGTGCGCGCCGCGTGGCCGTCGCATGCGGCCTCGCCGGCCGAGCGGGCCTTCGAATCCTGGCGGCTGGTGCGCCGCCAATTGCTCAATCCGGGCAGCCTGGGCCATCCGCTGTTCGAGATCGAGCTGCATCGCGCGGGCGCGCCGGCGTGGCAGCCGGGTGCGCTGGTCGAGGTGCTGTTGCAGGGCGCGCCAGCCGCCGCCGATGCGCACCCGCGGCCAGCGCCGCGCAGCTATTCGGTGGCCTCGATGCCGGCAGACGACTGTGTGCAGCTGCTGGTGCGCCAGATGCGGCATGAAGGTGGGCTGGGTCTCGCCTCCGGCTGGCTGACCGCCGGCGCGCAGATCGGCGATGCGATCCAGATGCGGCTTGTCGCGAATCCGGCCTTCGCGCTGGCGGACGAGGACTTGCCCTGCATCTTCATCGGCAACGGCTCCGGATATGCCGGGCTGCGCTCGCACCTGCGAGAACGGGTGCGGCGGGGCCACGCGCGCAACTGGCTGGTATACGGCGAACGCCAGGCCGCGCACGATGCCTTCTGCGCCGCGGACACCGCGCGGTGGCAGGCGCTCGGCATGCTGGCGCGCGCCGACCTCGTCTACTCGCGCGACCAGCCCGAGCGCAGGTACGTGCAGCACTGCTTGCGCGAAGCGGCCGACGAGCTCCGCCGCTGGATCGCCGATGGCGCACTGGTCTATGTCTGCGGCAGCCGCGAAGGCCTGGCGCCCGGCGTGGATGCGGCATTGAGCGAAGTGCTGGGCGCTGCCGGGCTCGACGCGCTGATTGCGCAAGGACGCTACCGCCGCGACGTGTACTGACCGCGGTCAGCGTTCCGAACCGTAGAGGTCAGGTCCTCTTCACCTCTGCGTCGCCGGGCGCTGGACAGGCGCATGTTGCGCCATCAGCGCCGCGACCCAATCGATGAACACGCGCAGCTTGGCGCTGACATGCCGGTTCGGCGGAAACGCCACGTAGATGGGCATCGGATCGAGGTGCCAGCCTTCGAACAGCGGCACCAGCTCGCCGCGCGCCACGTGCGCATCGGACATGTAGTCTGGCAGCCAGAGGACGCCCAGGCCCGCCAGGCCGGCTGCGAGGTAGGCATTGCCGTCGTCGACCGCCAGCACATAGCGGCCTTGCACCTGGATGCTCTCGCCGCCCTGGCGGCGCAGGGTGTACGGTAAGACCTTGCCGGTGCGCGGCCAGTGGAAGCCCACGACGCGGTGGTGCGAGTTTTCGAGCTCCCGCGGGTGCGAGGGCAAGCCGGCGCGTTCAAGATAGCTTGGCGCCGCGTAAACCCCCAGCTGCAGGTCGCCCACGTGGCGCGCCATCAGCGACTGATCGGCGAGCTCGCCGCCGCGCACCACGCAGTCCACGTTCTCGCCGATCAGGTCCACCATGCGATCGCTCACGCCCATGTCGAACTGGATGTCGGGGTAGCGCGCGTGGAATGCCGGCAAGGCCGGCACCAGGATCAGGCGCGCGAGCGGACTGGGCACATCCACCCGCAGCCGCCCTCTCGGCGATGCCGACGCATCAGACAGGCTGGTCTCGGCATCGTCCATGTCGCCCAGCAGGCGCACCACGCGCTCGTAGTAGGCCGCGCCGTCGGCCGTGACGTTGACCTTGCGCGTGGTGCGGTTGAGCAGCTTGACGCGCAGCCGCGCTTCCAGCTGCTGCACCAGTTGCGTCACGCTGGTCTTGCTCATGTGAAGTGTCTCGGCCGCCTTGGTGAAGCTGCCTGCTTCCACCACGCGGGCAAATGCCTGCATCGCATCGAAACGGTCCATCTCTGCTCCTGGTGCCTCGCAGTTTGTTTGGTATCTGCAAACAGTGATTATTGGCTTTGGCCGTTTATCCGCGAGGCCCGAATGCCTAGAGTCCCTCCATCGCAACCACAGGGTCGGCTTCGACCCCTTCGAGAAGGTCCATCCATGGCTCTACGTGACGTCGTTTTTCCGCCGGGGCGCCAAGCGCTCTATGAAAGAAATCGCTATTCGCCGGCGATCCGGTCCAATGGCTTCCTGTTCGTCTCGGGGCAGGTCGGCAGCCGCGAGGACGGTTCGCCCGAGCCCGACCTGGAAACGCAGGTGCGGCTCGCGTTCGGCAATCTGAACGAGGTCCTTGCGGCCGCAGGCTGCACGTTCGACGACGTGATCGACGTGACCGTCTTCATCGTCGATCCCGAATCGAAGTTCGAGAAAATCTGGAAGCTGGTGCCGGAGTTTTGGGGCAACGCGCCGCACCCGACGCTGACTGGCGTCGGCGTGACGTGGCTCTATGGCTTCGACTTCGAGATCAAGGTGATCGCAAAGCTCCCCGAGGCCCAGGTGGACTGAGCTGGCCGGCGAGCAGGCGTGAGGAGAACCTCCGTCGGGCGTCTGCCAGAATCCAGCCCCACCATCCGATCCCGACACCACCGATGCGCCGCGTGCTCTTTATCTGCAGCAGGAACAGGCTTCGCAGCCCCACCGCCGAGAGCGTGTTCGCAGGGCCGGGCATCGAGACGGATTCTGCCGGCCTCGCGCCCGACGCAGACTGCGTACTGAGCGCCGAACAGGTGGAATGGGCCGACCTGATCTTCGTGATGGAAAAGCAGCACCGGACAAAGCTCAAGCAGCGGTTCGCGGCGTCGCTGCAAGGAAAAAGGATCGTGTGCCTCGATGTTCCTGATCGCTATGAGTTCATGCAGCCCGAGCTCATCGCGCTGCTTCAGCAGAAGGTCGGTCAGCATCTCCGCTAGCAAAGCAAGAGCGGCGCGCTGTCGCACGGCCCGATGCAGCCAGCACCGATCCTCCAAACAACCCTTTCACCTTGCACCGCGATGACACAGAAGAACAACATCATCGTGTCTCTCGACTTCGACTCGGCCAGTGGGGCATTCGAACTGGTGGCGCAACTCGGACCGTCGGCGCGGTTCTACAAGATCGGCCTTCAGCTGTTGACTGCGGCCGGCCCGGCCGTGGTGCAAAAGCTGATTTCGGACGGCAAGGAAGTCTTTCTCGACCTGAAGCTTCACGAGATACCCACGTCGGTGGCCGCTGCAGTGCGGGTAGCAGGTGCCTTGGGGGCTTCGATGGTCACCGTTCATGCATCCGGAGGCTCTGCGGTGCTGCGTGCCGCAGTGGAGGCTGCTCGCGCATACCCCCAATTGAATGTGCTGGCGCTGACGGTGATCACGAGCCTGCGAGATGATGATCTCAGGGAATTGGGCTTGGACGCGACGGTCCCAGAGCAGGTCGTACGACTGGCCAAGCTGGCCGCTGCGGCCGGCTGCCATGGCGTGGTCGCCTCAGCCCAGGAGGCGCGGCTGCTTCGCGACCTCCTTCCGCCTGAAATGCTCATCGTTACCCCGGGCACGCAGCTGCAAACCGATGCGGCGAATGACCAGGCAAGAGTGGCTACGCCGTTCGACGCGATACGTTGGGGAGCGAGTCACATCGTCATCGGACGTTCCATCTCTCGCTCGCCGAATCCGTCCGACGCCCTTGCGGTCATCCAGACGCAGGTGGATGGGGCTGTCTCCTTGTGATCGCGATATCCGACGCCGCAGTTGTCTCTAGTCGTCCCCTATTCCGACCATGAATGGATCGTGATCAGGTCGAAGGGTGGCAAAGGGCATGCTCAGCCCCCGCTCTCGGGTCGAATGAGAACAAACTCAAAATTTGCTTGACCTGGCCCCTGCGGCCGCCTTGATAAAGGCAGTATCGGTCAAATCATGAGGTGATCTTTGAGCTCTTCCGCCCCATTCCTGAATCCTTCTGAGGCAGCCAAGCGGCTCGGCGTCTCCACCAAGGCCCTGCGCCTTTATGAGCAGCGCGGTTTGTTGACCCCAACTCGGAACGCCATCGGTTGGCGATCCTACGGTCCCCAAGAAATGGCCCGTGGTGCAGAGATCGTGGCTTTGCGCGAGCTTGGCCTCAGCCTTGCTCAAGTTGCGTGCGTGCTGGAAGGCGACGCCGAGGGACTGGAAACTGCTTTGGCTGCGCATCAAACAACACTCGAAGGTCGCGTGCGTCAGCTTGTGGACACTGTTGAGAAGATCCGTGGTGTCCGAGCCGATCTCGCCCGGGGACAGACGCCGACGGTCGGCGAGCTGACACGCCTGCTGGAACCAGCTGCGGGATTCAGCATCGAATTCGAACTTCCCTGGCCGTGGGGTGGTGAACTGTTCGAGTTGCACGACATGCGGCCGCTGAACTACATCGTCGGCCCGCTGGGCAGCGGCAAGACCCGTCTGGCCTTGCGCTTGGCCGAAATTCTGCCGGGCGCTGCATTCTTGGGGCTGGAACGGTCGGACAACGTTGACACGGCGGCGCGGATGGATGGCAACCCGGCCCTGAAGTCACGGCTCGCTCAAGCAATGGCATGGCTGATTGACGATGGCGCGACGGGTTCCGATGCATTGATCGCTTTGATGGCGGCACTGGAAGCCGAAGGCCCGGCTATCCTGATCGTCGACATGGTCGAGCAGGGCCTGGACCATGCCACGCAGCAGGCTGTCATCACTCATCTGCGCCGTCGTGGGTCTCATGCTCGCCCACTCTTCCTACTCACGCGCTCACGTGTGATCCTGGACTTGGCCGCCGTAGGAACTGACGAGTCGATCATCCTCTGCCCCGCCAATCACAGCCCACCCATTCGAGTCGCCCCCCACCCAGGCGCTCCCGGATACGAGGCCGTCGCAACCTGCCTCGCATCCCCTGAAGTGCGGGCGCGGACGCAGGGCGTCATCGCTTGGCGACCACAGGCAGGGTGAGAGCTCCGCAACGCGTCCGTGCTCCGAACGGCGTCAGTCGGACAAGAACGGGCTTCGCCAGAGAGACAGGGATAAGAGTTGATGGCGCAATCTGCGTGGAGCATCATGAGGCGACCATGCGCGACTCGCCAAATCGCCGTGGGATAGTTCTCTGAAAGCTACTCCAAGGAGACACGCATGACCGAACAAGAAGCCAATGTACAAGTTCTGCGCGAGGGTTACGCCCTCTGGAACGGTTCCAAAGCCACGAGTGCGCAGTACTGGATGAGTTTGATTTCTGACGACGTACGTTGGCGCTCGCTGGGCGCTGGCGCAGCAGGTGCTGAGTTCACGGAAGAATGCTCTTCCAAGGGCGAAGTCCAGCGCTACTTCGAACGGATGGGCGAACAGTGGAAGCTGCTCAATTACTCAGCGGACGAGTTCGTCGCCCAAGGCGACCGCGTGGTGATGCTTGGTAGTTGCGAATGGGAGCACCGGCAGACCGGGAAAAAGGTGCATTCCCCAAAGGTGGACGTCTTGCGTTTTCGTGACGGAAAGATCGTCGAATTCATGGAGTACTACGACACCGCGGCCGTCGCAGAAGCCATGAAGTAGAGGAGCCCTAAACAACCGAGCGGAATACATTCCGAAGGGCTTATGTGGGCGCCTCCAGCTACCCTCTGCTCCGAACTTCATGCACATCCATCGCCACCTCCTGCCCTTCTGGCTGCTCATCTGGGCCACACATTGCTTTTCTTCTTCGGGCATCGAGGACATGCGTTCCAACGATGCGGTGCATGGCTTGTATGAGATCCGGGAGGAAGCCCGCCGGTTCATGGTGCAGGAGAACTCGACGCATCCGGGCAGCGAATGGGAGGCCGGCGACCCGAACCTGAAAGTACTCGTTCCCAGATGTGCCGTGCCCCTGAAGGCGCGGTGGCATGAAATCTGGTTCGATGTTGTCAGGGGCGGCGAACTGGTGCGACGCAGCCGCCGGGTGATTGCGGTGGTGTGCGCCCAAGCCGTGAGTCCTCCGAAGACATGGGACGTGCATGTCCCGGTGGATCAACGCCGGCCGACATACGGCAGCGCGAACAAGTACAAGCCGCTGAACAGCAGCAAGAAGAGCGGCAGCAACGGCGAATAGGTGACCCAAGGGGGCGGCTCTCCCCAGGCGCGGACGGCGAAGTTGGCGAGCACGGTGAGCGTGAAGGCCATGGACAGCCAGCGGTGGGTCTGCCGGACCCAGTTGTTGTTCCAGTTCAAGGCGATCTCCTCAGCCGCGCCCCTGGATCATCTTCCAGCCGTTTCCCGACGGATCGCGAAAGCCGGCGTCCACGGTACCGAAGCGGTCCACCGGCTCCTGCGTGAACTCCACCCCCGCGGCAAGCATGCGCTCGTAGGCAGCGCGGCAATCGGCCACCGTCAGCACGAGCGGCGGCATCGCGCCCTTGGCCACGAGGGCGCGCAGCGCCTGCGCCGTCGCCGCGTCGAGCACCGGCGGCCCGGGCGTGAAAAGGCCGAGCTGGAACGACGGCTGCTCCGGGTGCTGCACCGTGAGCCAGCGATAGTCGCCGTTCTTCACGTCCGTATGGACGCGGAAACCGAGCTTCTCCACATAAAACGCCAGCGCCTCGTCTTGATCGCGCACATACAAACCGACGACTTCAATGCCCTCTTTCATGGACTCTCCTGTTGTTCGAGCCCGTTTGTACCGTCTGCCGCCTGGCGCCGCTTCTCCGAAACTGCGGTCGTGAGGTCGGGCCGGCGCGCGGCGTTGGCGATGCAGACGGGCACGCGGCCGATCTCGTGCGCCGCCAGCTTCCCGTGCGAGCGGACCGCGCTCGGGCTGTTGCCGGTGATGTCGCGGAAGGTGCGCCCGAAGGTGCCCAGGCTCGCCCAGCCGGTGTCGAAGGCGATGTCGGTGATGGGCAGGTCGGTTTCGCGCAGCAGCGCCATCGCGCGCTCGATGCGCCGCGTGAGCAGGTAGCGGTGCGGCGGGATGCCAAAGGCCTGCTTGAACGACCGTGCAAAGTGAGCCTCGGACACGCCGCTCACCTGCGCCAGCCGCCCGACGGGCCACTCCTCGTGCGATGCGGCGTCCATCCAGTCCTTGGCGCGCAGCAGCCGGCGCAGCAGATCGGGGTCCTGAGTGGCAGGGCTCGCACTCATGCGGGCTCGCGCGGGCTCGCGTTTTCAATCAGACCTGCAACGGCCATGTGTCAGAAGGCTCGCAGCGCTCGGGTTTCCGAGGGCCGCTCGCCAAAGCGGGTTCGGTACTGCGCCGCAAAGTGGCCCATGTGAAGAAAGCCATATTTTTGCGCAACGTCGCGCACGCCGCCATGGCCCGGCACCCGCAACTCGGCGCGCACCTTGTCCAGGCGCAGCTCGCGCAGGAATTCCATCGGGCCCAGGCCCGCATGCTGGCGAAACGCCAGCTGTAGCGCACGCGCGCTGCAACCGGCTTCGCGGCACACGTCGGCCAGCGACAAGGGTTGCTCGACATGCGCCGCCATGTATTCCTGTGCCCTGCGGACCACGCGCGGCAGCAGGCTGCGCTGGGCGTCGCCGGCCAGGGCGCGCGAGTGGTTGTGCCCCGCCGACATCAAGAGGCTGGCCATCAGGTACTCCTCGGCATGCTCGGCCAGGCGACTGCCGGCCTGCAGTGCGGTGCCGGCGTCGAGCGTGAGCCGCAGATAGTCGATGAAGTGCACCATCGGCGCGAGGGCGGGGTTGTCGAGCGGCACCCCGAGGTCGAACACCAGCGGCTGCCTGACGGGCGCCTGGAGCAAGGCTTCGAGCCGGGAGAGCAGCGCGGAGCGCGCCAGCCGCACGATCAGGTGCGGGCTGTCGTCGGCCCAGCGCATCGACAGCGGCTCGGTCGGTGAAGGCAGCGAGGCAAGGCGAGGCGTCGCGTCCACATGCTGCGCGCCGCAGCGGATCTCGGCACCGCCGCGCAACGGAATTTGCAACAGGAAGAAATCCTGCAGGTATCCGGGGTCGATCTGCACGCCGGGGCCGTACTGCACATAGTTGAGGCTCACGTCTCGATGGAGGCGCGCGCTGTGATGGCAGGCATCGAGCTCGGTGCGGGGCCGCAGCATGACCAGCCCGTGCGGGCAGAACACGCGCGCCACGCTTTCGCGGGCCTCGTCCATGTCGTGGCTCTCGAAAAGCCGGTAACGCTGCAGCGGCAGCGGTGGAGTCGTGGCGGTTTCCATGGGGCCAAGGCACCCTAGCAAAAACCATCCCCGGCCACAATTCGGACCAGCCCTCGACAAAAACCTGCGCGCCAGGGACACGGCCTTGCGTTTGCGGGATTCGCCGAAGGCGTGCTCCCTCATAACGTTCGCTCCACAGGCCGACCCGGCCTGCCCGATCAACCGAGGAGAGCAAGCGTCATGTTCAAGGGACTCGAAGGCAGGAGCGCCATCGTCACCGGTGGCTCCACGCTGATAGGCGCCGGCGTGGTGCGCGCGATGCACGCGGCCGGCGTGAAGGTCGTCATTGCCGACATCGACGCCGCCAACGGCCAGGCGCTGGCGGATTCGCTCGGCGCCGGCGTGCACTTCGTGCGCACCGACATCACCGACGACGCGCAGGTGCAGGCATGCGTGGCGCAGGCGGCCACGCGGCACGGCGACGTGCACTTTCTCGTCAACCTGGCGTGCTCCTACCTGGACGACGGCTTCAAGTCGCCGCGCGCCGACTGGCTTGCTTCGTTCAACGTGAACGTGGCGAGCGCCGTGGCCATGCTGCAGGCGGTGCACCCGCACATGGTGGCGGCGGGCGGCGGGGCGGTGGTCAATTTCACGAGCATCTCCTCGCGCGTGGCGCAGACGGGGCGCTGGCTCTATCCGGTGAGCAAGGCCGCCATGGCGCAGCTCACCCGCAGCATGGCGATGGACCTGGCGCCGGACCGCATCCGCGTGAACAGCGTGTCGCCAGGCTGGACATGGTCGGCCGTGATGGACCGCCTCAGCGGCGGCGACCGCGCCAAGACCGATCGCGTGGCCGCGCCCTTCCATCTGCTCGGCCGCGTCGGCGATCCGGACGAGGTGGCGCAGGTGGTGCTGTTCCTGTGCTCGGACCATGCGAGCTTCGTGACCGGTTCCGATTACGCGGTGGACGGCGGCTATGCCGCCATGGGGCCCGAGCAGGCCGTGCCCGCCATTCCCAAGTTGATGGACTAGCTCCGAACGGAGCATCAAGGAGCAAGCAATGAAGCGTATCGCCATCGTCGGCGCGGGCCAGTCGGGCCTGCAACTGGGTCTCGGACTGCTCGCCGCAGGCTACGAGGTCACGATGTTCAGCAACCGCACGGGCGAGGACATCCGTCGCGGCAAGGTCATGTCCAGCCAGTGCATGTTCCACACCTCGCTGCAGATCGAGCGCGACCTGGGCCTGGACCTCTGGGCGCAGGACTGCCCCACAGTGGACGGCATCGGGCTGGCCGTGCCGCACCCCGAGCAAAAGGGCGCCAGGGCCATCGATTGGACCGCGCGGCTGAATTCGAGCGCGCAGTCGGTCGACCAGCGCGTGAAGATTCCGGCCTGGATGGACCTGTTCCAGAAGAAGGGCGGCGAACTCGTCTTCAAGGACGTGGGCATCGACGAACTCGAGGCCTGCACCCAAAGCCACGACCTCACGCTGGTTGCCAGCGGCAAGGGCGAGATCTCGAAGCTCTTCGAGCGCGACGCCCACAAATCCAGCTTCGACAAGCCGCAGCGCGCATTGGCACTGACCTATGTGAAGGGCATGGCGCCACGCGAGCCTTTCTCCGCGGTGTCTTTCAACCTCATTCCGGGCGTGGGCGAATATTTCGTGTTCCCGGCGCTGACCACGACCGGGCCTTGCGAGATCATGGTGTTCGAGGGTGTGCCGGGCGGCCCGATGGATTGCTGGGCGGACGTGAAGACGCCGCAGGAGCATCTCGCGCGCAGCCAATGGATTCTGGGCACCTTCACCCCATGGGAAGCAGAGCGCTGTACGGACATCGAGCTGACCGACGACAACGGCATCCTCGCGGGCCGCTTCGCGCCGACGGTGCGCAAGCCGGTCGCCACGTTGCCCTCGGGGCGCCGCGTCCTGGGGCTGGCCGATGTGGTGGTGCTCAACGATCCGATCACCGGCCAGGGCTCCAACAATGCAGCCAAGTGCGCCGACACCTATCTGAAGAGCATCCTCGCGCGCGGCAACGGCGCGGCCGATGCGGCGTGGATGCAGCAGACCTTCGACCGCTACTGGTTCGGCTATGCGCAATGGGTCACGCAGTGGACCAACATGCTGCTGGCGCCACCGCCGCCCCATGTGCTCAAGCTGCTCGGCAGCGCCGGCGCCATGCCGCCGCTGGCCAGCGCCTTCGCCAACGGCTTCGACGATCCGCGCACTTTCTTCCCGTGGTTCGCGGATGCCGCGGAAGCGGACCGCTACATCGAAACCTGCGCGGCCGTCGCGTAGCCCGGAGTGAACGCATGACGCAACGCGTGGCCATCGTCGGCGCCGGACAGTCCGGCATGCAGCTCGCGCTCGGCCTGCAGCGCGCGGGGTACGAGGTGACGGTTTTTTCGAACCGCACGGCGAAGGAGATCTTCGAAGGGCCGGTGATGTCCAGCCAGTGCATGTTCGAGACCGCACTGCAGACCGAGCGCGAGCTGGAACTGGACTGGTGGGCGGACGAATGCCCCGCCGTGGAAGGCATCGGCATCGCGGTGCGCAACCCGGAAGGCGGCAAGTCCATCGAGTGGAGCGCGAAGCTCGACGGGCCCGCGCGGTCGGTCGACCAGCGCCTCAAGATCCCAGCCTGGATGGCCGAGTTCGAGAAGCGCGGCGGTCGGCTGGTGCTGCAGGACGTCGGGCTCGACGCGCTCGAAGCCTGCGCCGCGGCGCACGATCTCGTCGTCGTCGCCAGTGGCAAGGGCGAGATTTCGCAACTGTTCGAGCGCGACACCGGGCGCTCGCCATTCGACCAGCCCCAGCGCGCGTTGGCGCTCACCTATGTGAAGGGAATGAAGCCCGCCCTGCCCCATGCGCGCGTGTGCTTCAACCTGATTCCGGGCGTGGGCGAATACTTCGTGTTCCCGGCGCTGACCACGACGGGGCCTTGCGAGATCATGGTGTTCGAGGGTGTGCCGGGCGGCCCGATGGATTGCTGGGCGGACGTGAAGACGCCGCAGGAGCATCTCGCGCGCAGCAAGCGGATCCTCGACACCTTCCTGCCCTGGGAAGCCGAGCGCTGCACGGACATCGAACTGACCGACGACAACGGTGTCCTCGCGGGCCGCTTCGCGCCCACGGTGCGCAAGCCGGTGGCCACGCTGCCTTCGGGGCGCCATGTGCTGGGCCTGGCGGACGCGGTGGTGCTCAACGACCCGATCACCGGCCAGGGCGCCAACAATGCAGCCAAGTGCGCCGACATCTACCTGAAACGGATCCTCGAACACGGCGATGCACCGTTCGACGCGGCGTGGATGCAGGAGACCTTCGACCGCTACTGGGAAGGCTATGCCCGCTGGGCCACCTCCTGGACCCACAGCCTGCTCGCGCCGCCAAAGCCGCACCTGCACAAGCTGCTGCAAAGCGCCACCCACGTACCCGCGGTGGCGAGCACCATCGCCAACGGCTTCGATGACCCGCGCGTTTTCGCACCGTGGTGGTTCGATGCCGCCGAGGCAGACCGCTTCCTGGAAACCCGGGCGCGCGAGGCGGCCTGCGACCGCTTCGACCGGCGCGACTTCCGCAAGGCGCTCGGACAGTTCACCACCGGCGTGACCGTCATCACCACCCGTTCCATCGACGGGCGCCGCGTGGGCATGACCGCCAATTCGTTCTCGTCGGTCTCGCTGGATCCGCCGCTGGTGCTGTGGAGCCTGGCCCGGCAGGCACCGAGCGTGGCCGACTTCACCGGCGCCAGCCATTTCGCGATCAACGTGCTCGCGGCGCACCAGCATCACCTGTCGCGGCAGTTCTCCACACCGCAGGCGGACAAGTTCTGCGGCGTGGAATGCTGCGATGGCACGGGCGGCGTGCCGCTGCTGGATGGCGCCATCGCCCGGTTCGTCTGCCGCAACGTGAAGCAGTACGATGGCGGCGACCATCTGATCTTCATCGGCGAGGTCGAGCGCTACGACCGCTTCGACGGCGAGCCGCTGGTCTTTCATTCGGGCTACTACCAAGTCACGACGCGGCACCCGGAGTGTGCGCAATGAGCGCGTGGCCCGCACCATACAACCCTCGAACGGAGCACTTCACATGCAGGAAAAAGCACCCGGCGCCACGCCCCGAATCCGCATCCCGGCCACCGACGGCAGCGGCAGTTTCAGCGGCTACCTTGCCGTGCCGCGCTCGGGCAGCGGCCCGGGCCTGGTGCTCGCGCAGGAGATCTTCGGCGTGAACGCAACGATGCGCGAGGTGGCCGACTACTACGCCGAGGAAGGCTACGTGGTGCTGGTGCCCGACCTGTTCTGGCGCCAGCAGCCCGACGTCGAACTCGGCTACTCGCCGGACGACTGGCAGCGCGCATTCGCGCTGTACCAGGGCTTTGACGAGGCACGAGGCATGGAAGACATCCAGGCGTCCATCAACGCGTTGCGCCAGCGGCCCGAAGTCCGGGACGCCAAAGTCGGCGTGCTCGGTTTCTGCCTGGGCGGCAAGCTGGCCTACCTGGCGGCGTGCCGCACCGATGCGGACGTCGCCGTCGGCTACTACGGCGTGGGCATCGATGCGGCGCTGGACGAGGCCGACAACATCCGCTGCCGGCTCGCCCTGCATCTGGCCGAGCTCGACGGCTTCTGCCCGCCCGAGGCGCGCGAACGCATCGTGCAGACGCTGCGCGGCCGGCCGAACGTCGAGGTGCATGTGTACCCGGGTGTCGACCATGCCTTTGCACGGACGGGCGGCGAGCACTACCACCGCCCTTCGGCGCTCATGGCCCACGAGCGCAGCATCGCCGCGCTCAAGTCGGCCATCGGCCCGCACCACGACCTGGCCGCGCTCTGGGACAAGCACTGCGAATACGAGTTCGGCACGCGCAATGTCGACGACACCATGCAAACGATGGTGCCCGAACCCTATGTCAACCACATTCCGACCATGACCGGCGGCGTGGGCTACAAGGCGCTGCACCACTTCTACACGAATCACTTCGTCAACAGCAATCCGCCCGATACCTCCCTGGTGCCGGTCTCGCGCACCGTCGGCGCCACGCAAGTGGTCGACGAGATGCTGTTCTGCTTCACGCACACCACGGAAATTCCGTGGATGCTGCCGGGCGTTCCTCCGACCGGAAAGCGGGTGGAAATTCCGTTGCTGGCGGTGGTCAAGTTCCGCGGCGACAAGCTCTACCACGAGCACATCTACTGGGACCAGGCCAGCGTGCTGGTGCAGGTGGGCCTGCTCGATCCGAAACTGCTGCCGGTGGCCGGCATCGAGACGGCGCGCAAGCTGCTGGACGAGACGCTGCCGTCGAACGGCTTGCTGCAGCGATGAGCGCACGCCCTGTCGGTTAGGCCGCCTGCCGCAGGGACGCCCGCGCACACGCCAGGAACGGCTCGATCAAGGGGCTCTGCCAGTCGCTGCGCCAGCAGGCGGCGATGTCCATCTTTGCGTCGACGTTGCGCAAGGGCCTGAACACCACGCCCGGCGGCCGGCCGATGCGCGCGCAGGCGGGCAAGATGGCCACGCCCCTGCCCGCCAGCACGAGCGCCAGCGCCGACACCATGGTTTCCACGCGCTGCGCGATCGGCATGCTCACATCGTGCCGCCTGAGCATCGAAGCGATGATGGATTTGTCGACGTCGCCATCGGGCACGGGGAGCCCGATGAGGGGCATGCCTGACAGCCGCGCCAGTGGAATGCTGGCCATCCGGGCCAAGGGCGAATCCGCGCGCACGGCCAGCATCAAGGGCTGGGTGCCGATGCGCTCGACCGCGATGCCTGCATGGGCGATGGGCGGAATGCAGATGGCCACGGACACTTGCGAATCGGTGATGGCCGAGACGTTGTTGGCGGCATTGAGCTCCAGGTACTGGATCTCCACGTCCGGCAGCTTCGCGCGCAGCGCGTTCTCCAGGCGCGGCAGCACCAGGTAGGAAAGCACGACCATGGTGCCGACCGTGAGCCGTCCCCGGCTGCCCGAGCCGATGGCGCGCGCGGCGTCGAATCCTTCATTGGCAAGCAGCAGCGCTTCCTTCGCACGCTGGAAGAGCGCATTGCCGGCGTCGGTGATTTCCATGCCGCGCGCCGCCCTGCGAAACAGCGGCGTGCCCACCGCCGCCTCCAGATTCTTGATGTGAACCGACAGCGGCGGCTGGGCCATGTTGAGCCGGCGCGCCGCCTTGCCGACGCTGCGTTCCTCGGCGACAGCCACGAAGTAGCGGAGCGTTCTGAAGTCTGGTGCTGCCATACGCTGTGCATATGCCTTTTCGAGAAAACAGTATTGGACTCGATGTTGTAGCGCATCAATCATTTGCACCATGAAAAACTTTCCTCGTCTTCCGCCATCCGAAATCTGCGAGATGTCCGCCGCGGCGATGCGCACCCTCGTCGCCCAGCGGAAGCTCTCGCCGGTGGAGATCGTCGAAGAAGTACTGCGCCGCGCCGACGCGGTCCAGCCGCACCTGAACTGCTTCATCACGCTTTGCCACGAACAGGCGATGGCAGAGGCCAGGGCCGCCGAAGCCGCGCTGATGAAGGGCGAGGCGTTCGGCCTGCTGCACGGACTGCCCTTCACGGTAAAAGACATCGTCGACACGGCGAACGTGAGGACGACCTACGGCTCGGTGCTGCATCGCGACCACGTGCCCACGCAGGACGCGGTGGCCGTGGCGCGCATGCGCGAGGCGGGCGGCATCCTGATCGGCAAGACGACCACGTCCGAATTTGGCGCCAAGTGCCTGACCGATGCGCCACTCTTCGGAAACACGCGCAACGCATGGGATGCAACGCGCACCAGTGGCGGCTCGAGCGGCGGTGCGGCCTCGTCCATCGCGGCCGGTGTCGCGCCCCTGGCCATCGCCACCGACGGCGGCGGCTCGACGCGCATTCCCGCCGCATGCAACGGCGTCGTCGGCTTGAAGCAGAGCCTGGGCGTGGTGCCCCACAGCCAGGTACAGGATGCCTTCGGCAACTACACCTACGTGACGCCCACCACGCGCAACGTGGCCGACACGGCGCTCATGCTGCAGGCCATGACGGGTGCCCATGGGTCCGACCCGTGGTCGCTGGGCGTGCCGGCGCAGCGCTACTTCGACGCGCTGCAGCCCGCCGGCGATCTTCGCGGAAAGCGGATTCTGTATTCCGCGAGGCTCGAGGGGCGACCGATCTCCGCCGACGTTGCCGCAGCCTTCGAAGCCGCGCTTGCCACGCTGCGTTCGATGGGCGCGCAACTCGAAGAGATGTCGGGTGAGGGCTATGACGTGGAGCCGGTGTGGCGGGTCATCAACCACACCAGCTGGCGCGGCCGCTTCGCGCCGCTGGCCGAAGCACATGCCAGCGAGTTGAGCCCGTCGCTGCTGCAGCAGCTCGCGCTCGCGGAGCACGTCGACGGGGTCGCCTTCCAGCAGGCCATGTTTGCCAGGACCGCGCTCTTTCGCAAGATCCAGGCCCAGTTGGAGACCCACGACTTCATCTTCACGCCCACCCTCTCGCGCACCGCCCTGCCGATCGACCAGGACCTGTTCGGCAGCATCGAGATCGATGGCGAAGCGTATGCCGAGGTGCGGCCGAACTGGTTTCCGTGGACGATGCCCTTCAACCTCACGGGCCACCCCGCCATCAGCCTGCCGTGCGGCGCAGGCCGTGATGGCCTGCCCATCGGCATGCAGCTGGTCGGCCGCTTTCGCGAGGATCTGGAGCTGCTGCAGGCCGCGGCGTCTTTCGAAGCCACGCACCGGCCCGCTCACGCGCTGCCCGCCCTCGCCTTCTGAGTTCGCCCCTTCCCTTCCATCTCAACTTTGAAGGTACTCCCACCATGGCCTCGTTCCTCAAGACACTTTTCCTCGGTGCGTCGATCGCCTTGATCGGCGCCGCCGCGCATGCCGACAACAACGCGCCCATCCGGCTGATCATCGGCGTTCCGCCGGGTGGCGCCCTCGACAACCTGGCGCGCTCGCTGGCCGAGGATTTGCGCACCACGCTCAAGGAGCCCGTGCTGGTGGAGAGCCGGCCCGGCGCCTCGACCCGGATTTCCATCGAGGCCGTCAAGACCGCACGGCCCGATGGCCGCACGATCCTGATCGGCGCCACACCGCCTTTCGTCCTCTTTCCGATGACCTATGCGCGGCTGAACTATGACGTCGACAAGGATTTCATACCTGTCGCGCACCTGGCGAATGTGCCCTGCGTCGTTTCCGCCGGCGCAGATCAGCCGTTCAAGACGATTCCCGAGTACGTGGCCTGGATCAAGAAGAATCCTGCCAACGCAAGCGTGGGACTGACCAACCTCGGAGGCGGGCTGCACTTCAGCGTGCTGCAGTTGTCCAAGGCCGTCGGTGTACCGCTCACGCCGGTCACTTACAAAGGGGGTGCGCCGCTCGCGACAGACATCATCGGAAACCATGTGCCGATGGGCACCGACGCGCTGGCCAGCCAGCTCGAACTCCACCGCGCGGGCAAGTTGCGGATCCTGGGCGTCGCAGGCACCAAGCGCTTGAGTTGGCTGCCCGACGTTCCGACGATCAAGGAGTCGGGCTATGACGCCTTCGACCGCGCCAATGCCGCCTATGCCGCATTCGTGCCGGCGGGGACGCCGAAGGAGGTGGTCGCGAAGCTGGAGACGGCCCTTCTTGCCGCAATGCGCAATCCGCAAGTGCGCGGACAAGTCGATCGCATGGGCCTCGAGCCGACCGGGCTCCCGGGCGCGGAACTGAAGCGCATCATGGCCGAGGATCGGGTGTACTGGCGCCCCATCGTCCAGGCATCGGGGTTCAAGAGCGAAGACTGAAATCGATGACCGATGACGCAGACAGGGTGGGCTGGGCGGTGCTCGTCGCCGCCAGCCTGGGCGCGCTGCTGTGTTTCCTCAATCTCAGCGCACTCAATGTCGCGCTGCCTGCCGTGGCGCGGAGCCTGCATGCGTCGCCCACGCAGGCGAGCTGGATCCTGCTGTCCTACATGCTGGTCAGCACCGTCTGCATCCTGAGCTTTGGGCGCTTGGCCGATCTCTGGGGACGGCGCCAACTGTTCCTCGCGGGACTGGGGCTTTTCGTGATCGCCTGCGCGGCATGCGCCCTGGCACCCACTGCGGAGCTGATGCTCGCGAGCCGCACAGGCCAGGCCATCGGCGCGGCCGGTGTCATGGCCAACGCCAGCGCATTGGTGAGCGATGCGTTCGGCCGCCGCAAGATGGGGCTGGCACTCGGCGTACTCGCCATGGTCGCGGCCCTGGCCCAGGTCGTGGGTCCGCTGGCGGGCGGCTTCGTCGTGTCGTGGTGGGGCTGGCGCGCGCTCTTCATGCTCAACGTGCCCATCGGGCTTGGCGTGCTGGCGTGGGCATGGAAGGTCCTGCCCCGAAGTGCGGCCGCCCCGCCCGAGCGCTTCGACCTGGCGGGCGCGGCGCTTTCCCTTGTCGGCATCGGATGCGTAACCTATGCACTCTCGATGGCGGGCAGCCGCGGATGGACGAGCACGCCGGTGTGGACGTTCATGCTCGCGGGGCTTTGCGCCATCGGGCTTTTCTCCGGCATCCAGATGCGCGCGGCCAGTCCGTTGGTCGACCCGTCTCTGTTCCGGGACCCGGGTCGCCGGACCGCCTACGCGGGCATCCTGCTCCTGTCGATGACGCAGGCCGCGCCCCTGCTGCTCGTGGCCTTGTATCTCCAGGCTTGCGCGGGCCTGCAACCCTCGCAGGCGGGCCTGCGCATCGCACCGGTCGCATTCGGCATGCTGATGGCCGCACCGGTGGCGGGCATCCTGCTTCGGCGCTTCAGGCCCGAATCCATCTGCGTGGGCGGCATGCTGCTCGCGGCCTGCGCATTGGCGCTGCTGGCGGCGCTGCTGCAGCCCACGATCGGTGCCGTGCAGCTGGCGCTGTGCCTCTGGGTGCTGGGCCTGGGCATCGGGAGTTTCGTGACGCCGAACAACGCATCGATCCTCCAGAGCGTGGTGCCCCAGCGCCGGGGCATTGCCAACGGCGTCCGGTCGACGCTGCAGAACACCGGCATCATGGTGGGAACCGCGCTGACGCTGAGCGTGGCGATGGCGGGGCTTCCTTCGGGCGCGCAACGCATGATTCTTGGAAACGGCGGCGGCCCGGCACTTTCAAGCGTGGATGCGGCCGCCTTTGGCCGCGGCGCCAGTGCGGCGCTGGCCGTGCTCGCGGCCCTTTGCCTTGCCGGCGCGGCCCTGATCGCGAGGACCCGCCGCCGAACCGGCCAGCCGCAGCTGCCTTCTGCATCGCACGCTTGATGGCGGCGCAGGGTACGGTGACTTACACCACCGGCGGCAGGCGATCGAGCAGCTTGTCGAGCGTGATCGGATAGTTGCGCACCCGAACGCCGGTCGCGTTGTAGACGGCGTTGGCCACCGCGGCCGCGACGCCGCACATGCCGAGCTCGCCCACACCCTTGGCCTTCATCGGCGAAGAGATCGGGTCCGTCTCGTCCAGGAAGATCACGTCCTGGTGCGGGATGTCGGCGTGCACCGGCACCTCGTAGCCCGCCAGGTCGTGGTTGACGAAGAAGCCATGCCGCTTGTCGAGCGCCAGCTCTTCCATCAGCGCCCCGCCGACACCCATCGTCATGGCGCCGATCACCTGGCTGCGGGCCGACTTGGGATTCAGGATGCGGCCGGCGGCGCACACCGCAAGCATGCGCCGCACGCGGATCTCGCCGGTGGCGGCGTCGACGCCGACCTCCACGAAGTGCGCGCCGAAGGTGGACTGCTGGTACTTCTTGTCGAGGTCGCCGTACTCGATGCCGTCCTCGGCCACCAGGCCGTTCGCGCCCGCCGCTTGCGCGAGCGGCACCACGCGCTCGCCGGCGCGCACCATGCCGTCCGAGAACTCCGCCTCGGCCGCGGCGAAGCCCAGCTTGCTGGCCACGGCCTCGCGCAGCTTCATGCACGCCGCAAAGACGCCCGAGGTCGAATTGTTGGCGCCCCACTGCCCGCCCGAGCCGGCCGAAACGGGATACGCCGAATCGCCCAGGCGCACGAGCACCCTGTCGAGCGGCAGCCCCATGGTTTCGGCAGCGGTCTGCGCAATGATGGTGTACGACCCGGTCCCGATATCGGTCATGTCGGTTTCCACAGTGACCATGCCCCGGTTGTCCAGGCGCACGCGCGCGGCCGACTTCGTCAAGAGGTTGTTGCGGAATGCAGCGGCAACGCCCATCCCCACGAGCCAGCGTCCATCGCGCTGCTGTGCCGGTGCCGCGTTGCGCTTGCTCCAGCCGAAGCGCTCGGCCCCCGTGCGCAGGCATTCGATCAACTTGCGCTGGGAATAGGGGCGCTCCGGCTTCTCGGGATCGACCTGCGTGTCGTTGAGCACGCGAAACTCGATCGGGTCGAGCCCCAGCTTCTCCGCCATCTCGTCCATGGCGATCTCCAGCGCCATCAGGCCCGGCGCCTCGCCGGGCGCGCGCATCGCATTGCCCTCGGGCAGGTCCAGCACGGCCAGCCGCGTGGTGGTCAGGCGGTTGGCACCGGCGTACAGCAGCCGGGTCTGGTTGACCGCCGTCTCCGCCTGTCCGCCCGGCAGGTCGCCGGACCAGCCTTCGTGGGCGATGGCAGCGATCTTGCCGTCCCTCGCGGCGCCGATGCGGATGCGCTGGATCGTCGCCGGCCGATGCGTGGTGTTGTTCATCATCAAGGGCCGCTGCAGCGCCACTTTCACGGGTCGTTTTGCCGCCCGCGCGCCCAGCGCGGCAAGCACCGCGTCCGCCCGCACGAACAGCTTGCCGCCAAAGCCGCCGCCGATGAAGGGCGAGACCAGGCGGACGTTCGCCTTGGGGATGCCCAGCGTCTTGGCCACGTCGCCGACGCCCCAGGCGATCATCTGGTTCGATGTCCAGAGGGTGAGCTTGTCGCCCTTCCATTGCGCGATGGAAGCGTGCGGCTCCATCATGGCGTGCGACTCGTCGGGCGTCGTGTAGCTCGCATCGAGCTGCACGGCGGCCGCGGCGAACGCGCCGGGGAAATCTCCTGTTTTCGTTTCCGGCTCGCCCGAGAACGGGCTGGATGCAGGCATCTTCGCCGCACCCATTTCCGCGCTCAGGTCGAAGCGCCCCGGTGCGCGCGTGTACTCGATGCGCACCAGCTGCGCCGCGGCACGCGCCTGTTCGAAGCTGTTGGCCACGACGAGCGCGACCGCCTGGTGGTAGTGGTCGATCTCGGGCCCGCCCAGGAGCTTGGCGGTATTGAAGTCGCCCTTGCCCAGCTTGCCGGCGTTGCGCGCCGTGACGATGGCCAGGACGCCCGGTGCCGCGCGCGCGGCACCCAGGTCCATCGAGGCGATGCGGCCCTTCGCGATGCCGGCGCCCACCACATAGCCGTAGGCGGCGTTGGGTACCTCGGTGTTGCGTTCATAGGCGTAGCGCGCAGAGCCCGTGGTCTTCGCGGGTCCGTCGATCCGGTCCGTCGGCTTGCCGATGATTTTGAGCTGGTCGATGGGATTGGTCGTGGCAGGCGTGTCGAATTTCATGGTCAGCTCCTCGCTTGCACCAGGGCCGCGGCCAGCGCGCGCTCGGCCAGGGGCAACTTGAATGCGTTCTCGTGGGTCGGCTGTGCGCCGGCCAGCAACTGCGCGGTCACGGCCCTGGCGCCCTGCGGCATTGCCGCCTCTGCAGCCTCGAGGCGCCATGGCTTGTGCGCCACGCCACCCAGTGCCACGCGGCCCGTCCCATCGCGCTGCACGATCGCCGCGACGGAAACGAGCGCGAAGGCGTAGGAGGCGCGGTCTCGGACCTTGCGGTAGATCTGCGTGCCGCCGATGGGCTTCGGCAGCGTCACGCTGGTGATCAGTTCGTCCCGCTCAAGCGCCGTTTCGATGTGCGGGGTGTCGCCCGGCAGGCGATGGAAATCGGCAATCGGGATCACGCGCGTGCGGCCATCGGGGCGCACCGTCTCGACCGCCGCGTCGAGCACGCGCATCGCCACCGCCATGTCGCTCGGATGCGTCGCGATGCAGGCCTTGCTCGCGCCCACCACCGCGTGCTGGCGGGTGACGCCGCCGATGGCGCTGCAGCCGCTCCCGGGCTGGCGCTTGTTGCACGGCTGGTCGGTGTCATAGAAGTAGGGGCAGCGCGTGCGCTGCAACAGGTTGCCCGCCGTCGTGGCCTTGTTGCGCAGCTGGCCCGAGGCGCCGGCCAGCAGCGCGCGGGACAGCACGCCGTAGTCGCGGCGCACGCGATCGTCGGCGGCCAGGTCGGTGTTGCGCACCAGGGCGCCGATGCGCAGGCCGCCTTCGGGCGTCGGTTCGATCTTGTCGAGGGCAAGACCGTTCACGTCGACCAGGTGCGTCGGCGCCTCGATCTGCAGCTTCATCAGGTCCAGCAGGTTGGTGCCGCCGGCGATGAACTTGGCACCGCGGCTGCGCGCGACGGCCGCCGCGGCCTGCGCCGGGGAATGCGCGCGCTCATAGGTAAACGGCTTCATGCTCTGCTCCCGGCCACTTCGGTGATGGCATCGACGATGTTGGAGTAGGCGCCGCAGCGGCAGATGTTGCCGCTCATGCGCTCGCGCAGCTCTTCGGCCGACAGCAGAGGACGCGCGGTGAGATCCGTGCTCACGTGGCTCGGGACCCCGCGCTTGATCTCGTCGAGCACGGCCACCGCCGAGCAGATCTGGCCGGGCGTGCAGTAGCCGCACTGGTAGCCGTCATGCTTGACGAAGGCGGCCTGCATCGGGTGCATGTTCTGCGGCGTGCCCAGTCCTTCGACGGTGGTGATCTGCCCGCCGTCATGCATGACGGCGAGCGTCAGGCAGGAATTGATCCGCCTTCCGTCGGCAATGACCGTGCAGGCGCCGCACTGGCCGTGGTCGCAGCCCTTCTTGGTGCCGGTCAGGTGCAGGTGTTCACGCAGCGCATCGAGCAAGGTCGTTCGCGTGTCGAGTTCGAGCGAACGGACCTGGCCGTTGACGTTCAGCGACAGCTTTGCACGGGGTGCCGCCGATGCCGAAGGCGCAGCCTGCGCCACCGCGGCGGGCGCGGAAGACGAAACCGCCGCGGCGGTGGCGGCGCCGACGATGAGGGCGCCGCGTCGCGAGATCAAGGGGGTCGTCGTGGGACTGTCCATGTCAGCTCCTGTGGTTCGAAGTTCGGGCAAGCCGTGCGGGCAAGCCCCGCCGGGAGGCGGGCGCCCTGGCCACCATTCTTCTCAAGCTGCGCGGCGATTGGTAGAGCAATTCGCTGCTTTTCTTGCCTGATCCTATGAGGTCGCAACGTCCTGCGGACCTAAGTTCTCACGCCGGATCCGCCAGCCCCTGCTTGCGCGCCTCGACGCCCTTGGCTGCCCCGCGCAACACCTCGATGTCCCGCTTGGGAGGGGCTCCGAACAATCGGCTGTATTCGCGGCTGAACTGCGAGGGACTTTCGTAGCCGACCCTGAAGGCCGCACTTGCCGCATCCAGGTGCTCGTTCAGCATCAATCGCTTCGATTCGTTCAATCGCAGCCACTTCTGGTACTGCAGCGGGCTCATGGCCGTGAGCTGTCGAAAGTGGTGATGGAACGTGGGCGTGCTCATCTGCACGCGGTCCGCGAGCTCATCGACACGAAGCGGCAGGGCATAGTTCAACGTCAGCCAGTCGATCGCTCTTGCAATCCGGTGGCCCTGCCCGTCCACGGAGGCGATCTGCCGCAGCTTGGCCGCCTGATCGCTGCCAAGAAGCCGGTAGTGAATCTCCCGATGGATCATCGGTGCGAGAACCGGGATGGCTTCGGGCTCGTCCAACAGCGCCAGCAGGCGCCCGATCGGCGCCAACAGGGCGGGCGTTGCCGTACCGATTCCCACACTCGCCCCGACCGAGCGATCGCCACGCGACGGAAAGTTGCCCTGCGCGATCAGTTCGGCCAGCACGCGGATGTCGAGCTTCAAGACCAGCCCGAGGCAAGGCTGCTTTGGGCTTGCCACCCTCACCTCCGAATTGGCGGGCAGGTTCAACGAGGTGATGAGGAATTGCGAGGTGTCGTAGGGGTAGGCCTCGCCGCCGATCCACATCTGCTTGGCGCCTTGGGCAACGAGCACGATGCTCGGCTCGACCATGCACGCGGCAGGCGGCGCGGGGGATTCGCGCCGGAAGAAGCCGAGGCCGGGGATGGGGGTCGCGAAGTCGCCCGGCTCCGGGGTCCGTGCGCCGATGACGTGCGCCATCGCTTCCTGCAGCGATCTGCACTGCGCTGCCGCATCGGGGTGTCTGGGTGCCATGTTGCTTGGAGCCTCCGCCGAAGACTCTAACTCGCGGGCCAATCTCCATCTACAAAACACGACCGGCGCCATAGGATCAGGCAAGAAATCCAGCGAAGTGCGCAATCGATTTTGCGTGGACATCCAATTCCCCCGGGGTCCGCGTGCTCTCTTCCTCGCGCGTCCTTCCTTGCGGCTCAGCGTGCGCTGTCGATGATCATGCCGCCGTCAGGCGTCAGGCTGTAGCCCGTCAGGAACTGCGCATCCTTGCTGGCGAGGAACAGGGCGACCGGCGCGATATCTTCCTGCGGCGATCCATGGCGCACGAGTGCGTTGGCAGGCGCGGGAGCGTCGGCCCCGCCCCAGGTGTTCGCCACCGGCAGCAGGTTGTTGACGGTGATCCTGTCGGCGCCCCACTCGCGCGCGGCGGACCGGGTCAGTGCGCGCACCGCTTCCTTCGCCATGTTGTAGGGGCCATAGCCCGCCATGCCGAGGACGCCGGCCAGCGATGCGAAGTTGATGACGCGCCCCTCGCCGCTGGCCTTGAGGTGGGGATGGCAGGCCTGCATCATCCGCAGGTAGGCGATCGGGCCCATCTCGAAATTGCGCTGCAATTGCTCGATCGGCAGATCGATGATGGACGACGAGACCGACGTCGGATCGAAGGCATTGTTGACGAGGATGTCGATCCGCCCGTAAGCGGCCACCACCTTGTCGACCGACGCCTTGATCTGACCGGGATCGGCGATGTCGCAGACCACGCCGAGCGCAATACCGCCGGCAGCCCGAATGTCGGCGACGACGCGATCGACGTTTTCGGCGGTGCGTGAAACTACGGCGACCTTCGCGCCTTCCGCTGCAAACAGCTTTGCGGTGGCGCGGCCGATGCCGCGGCCGGCGCCGGTGACAACAGCCACTTTTCCATTGAGTCGAGTCATGATGATTTCCATGGGTTGAGGGATACACGGTGGTCCGCTGCGGCCCGCACGTAGGGCGACGGAATGTCGCGGGCGGTGTTCTGCGTCACGAACGAGGCGACGAGCAGCACGAGGCCCACCGCCGCCGGCAGCGCCCCGCCGGGCTTGCGAACGCCGATGTGCGCCGACGCGGAAAGCAGCAGATGAAAGAACATGCCCGCATAGGCCAGGTCGCTCAGAGCCACGCTCGCGCGCGACAGGATGGCGGCAACGGCCAGGAACTTCACGGCGGTGAGGATCGGCACCAGGTAGGCGGGATAGCCCAGGTCGGCGAGGGCCTGGCGGACCCAGTCCCTCTTGGCGATGTAGGTGACGGCGGAAGCCAGGTAGAGCAGGGACAGCAGCGTCGTGCTGACCCAGTAGGGGTAGTTTTGAGTCATGGGTTCTTGCTGGGCGCGTGGATTGCGTTGAGATGCAGTAAGGATGTCGTCTAAGATGAAATCCAGCAAGTAGGATGAAAAAACGACGCTTAGTATGAAAAATCAGACCAGTGGCGACAGCCAGATCAACATGCATGAGGAAATGCGCCGCGCATTCGCACTGCTGTCGGGCAAATGGAAGCTTGAAATCATGTGGCTGCTGAATCAGCGCATCTACCGCTTCGGCGAGCTGAGAAAGGCAATTCCCGCCATCACCCAGCACATGCTGACGGCGCAACTTCGCGAACTCGAGAAGGACGGCCTGGTGTCGCGCACGGTGTTCGCGGAAGTCCCGCCGCGCGTCGAATACGAGATCACGACAAAGGCGCGCGCGCTCGGTCCGACGATGGAGGCGCTCACGGCCTGGTGGAACGAATACGGAAAAAGCGTGCCGCTCAAGCCGAGCTCGCGCGGGCGCAAAGCCAAAGGCAGTTGAGGGCGGTCGCCGGTAGATATCGCTGTCGCGCGGGTGCCCGTGTCTTGCTGAGTTAGCCGATCTTCGGCAGCCCGAAACCAAACCCGAAGGCCGCGCCGCTTTTCTTCTAGTCTTCTTCGGGCTCTGGCTCCGGTTCGGGCTCGTCTTCGAGTTCGACAAGGCCCCAACGGTAGGCGCCCTCCTTGTCTTCGATAACGGTCACGGCGATGCTTCGAAGCGATGGCATGGGCCGATGGTCGAGCATCTTTGGCCGGCGCGGTGTCTCAACCGGCTTCGCGCCGCGATTGCGCTAGCCCAGGCGGGCCCGCCGCAATGTGACGGACGGCGATTCGCCGAAAGCGCGTCCGTAGGCCGCCGCGAATTCGCCCACATGGAAGAAGCCCAGCTCCAGGGCCACGTCCGCCACGCGCAAGTCGCCGCGCGCGGGCTTCTCGAGCAACGCGCGTGCGGCTTCCAAACGGCGCTGCCGCAGCCATGCAATTGGGCCTGTGGCGTGATGCGCCTGAAATGCGGCAAACAGCGAGCGGCGCGACACGCCGCAGGCAGTGCTGACCTCTTCCGCCGTCACCGGTTCACGCAACCGCTGCAGCATGAATTCCTCGGCCAGATGGACCACGCGGGGCGCAGCCGCCTTGGCGTCGGACTCCAGCAGAAAGCGATGGTTGTGGGGGTGCTGCGTCAGCAGCACCGAAGCCACGCTGGCGGACAAGGCCGATTGCGCATACTCGCGCGCCGCGGTGCCCAAGGGCAGTCTTGCCACGCTCTCGCCCAAGGTCACCAAGGACATCCAGCTGGCCGCGAGCGTCGGTGAATCCGGCATGGCGGGGTCGAAGAACAGGGGCGCAGTGAGCGGCCGGCCCGAAATCCCCTGCCATGCACGCGCAAGGAACGCGGCATCGATGCGCACCAGGAGGTGGTCGAATCCCTCGTAAGCCTCGATCTCGAAGCTGCGCAAGGGGCTGAACACGCCGCACATGCCGTGCGCCAGCGGCTGCACGTGCGAATCCTGCCGCACCCGCGCCGTGCCGCGAATGGGCAAGTTGACGAGGTAATAGCCCGGCAGCGCTTCGGCCTTGGGCACGAGCGCGGTATGGGCACCCCAGCTCATGCGGTCGAAAGACACCGCACCGAAGGGCACGTGGTCGTGCGTGAAATGGAACGCACCACCGGCGCGCAGCCGGCGCATGCGTGCAGAGCCGAACAGGCGGGCGGAAAGTTCGTTGGACTGGTCGACGTCACGGGAGTCCGCCAGGCGCAAGCCGGCAATGCGATGGCCGGCATATTCGATCCGGGAAGGCAGGGAGGGAACGCGCATGGCCGCACTCTCGGACCGATGGCAGGAATGGGCAATGGGGGAAACCGCAGTTCCTGCACGCAATCCTCCGGCCTGCACCTTTCCGATATTCGTGCGTGCGGTTCGGCGCGAAGCTGCAGGCATCTTCTGAAACCCGACCCCCATGTACCTCACCCAAGGATTGCACCGCTCGCTCCAGCGCCACCCCGGCAAGGACGCATTGGTCCATCTCGGAGACGGCGCTCCGCGGCGCCTGGCTTTCGCCGAGCTGCTGCAAAGCACGGCGCGGCAGGCGGCCGCGCTGTCGGGCCACGGCGTTGGCGCGGGCGACCGCGTCGCACTGCTCGCGCCCAACGACGATCGCTTGGTCCAGGCGCTCCTGGCCTGCTGGTGGCTCGGGGCCGTCGCCTGCCCGCTCAACATTCGCTGGAGCGCGCACGAACTGGCCGATGCGCTCTCCGACAGCGCCGCGGCACTGATGCTGGCCGACGAATCGCTCATGCATCTCGTGCCGCAGGGCGCGACGCAGGTGCTCACGCTGGACGCCTTCGCGGCGCAAGCGCGCGGATGCGCGGAGCTACCCGATACGCGCACGGGCGGCGACGCGCTCGCCGCCATCCTCTACACCGGCGGTACGACCGGCCGCGCCAAGGGGGTGATGCTGTCGCACGCCAACTTCTGGGCTGCCTCGGTCGCGCGCGGGGCGGAATTGCCGAATTCGCCGGACTCGGTGGCGCTGCTCGTCGCGCCGCTGTTCCACGTCGCCGGCCTGGGCCGGCTGCTCGGGCAGATCGTCGTGGGCGGCACTTGCAACACGCTGGCCCGTTTCCAGCCCGATCGCGTGCTGGACGCAATCGAGCGCCACGCCGTGAGCGACATCGTCGCGGTACCGACGATGCTGCAGTCGCTGCTCGACGCGCCCGAGTTCCGCCGTGAGCGGGTGCAGGGCCTCACGCGGGTCGCCTTCGGCGCGGCGCCCATGCCGCCGGACCTGCTGGCCCGCGCATTGGATGCGTTGCCGCAGGCCGAATTCTTTCAGGCCTACGGCATGACGGAGACCGCGGGCGCCGTGTGCATGAACCCGCCGGCCAACCACCGCGCAGGGCCTCGCGAGAGCGGGCTGGTCCATTCCGTGGGCCGCGCCGGCCTGGGCGCCGAGATCCTCGTCGCCGACGAAGAAGGCCGCGAGCTGCCGCGCGGTGACGTGGGCGAGGTGGTGCTGCGCGGACCCATGGTGATGCGCGGCTACTGGCGCCAGCCGGAGGCGACGCAAGCCGTGTTCCGCAACGGATGGCTGCGCACGGGCGACGCCGGCCGCATGGATGAAAGCGGCCATCTCTTCATCGTCGATCGCCTCAAGGACATGATCATCAGCGGTGGCGAGAACGTGTACGGCGGCGAGGTCGAGACCGTGCTGCGCGGCCACCCGGCAGTGGCTCATGCGGCGGTGGTCGGCGTGCCCGACGTCCGCTGGGGCGAGGCCGTGCACGCGGTATTGGTACTGCGGCAAGGCTCAGCCCCGATCGAGGGCGAGGTGCTGCGCGAGTGGTGCCGCCAACGGCTGGCCGGCTACAAGTGCCCGCGCGCCTTCAGCTTCGTGCCCGAGCTGCCGCTGTCGGGTGCCGGCAAGGTGCTCAAGAACGTGCTGCGCGCGCAGGTCCGTGGATGAAGGCGAACCGATGAAGTACGGCATCTACGGCATCTCCGGCGGCCGGCGGCAGCCCAAACCGTTGCTCGAGGTGCGGGACGTCACGGTGCGCTTCGGCGGCGTGGTGGCCCTGGACCACGTGTCCTTCGATGTCGCGACCGGTGAGATCTGCGGGCTGATCGGGCCCAACGGCGCGGGCAAGACCACTCTGTTCAATTGCCTGTCGCGCCTGTACGCAAACCATTCGGGCGAGATCCGTTTCGCGGGGCAGGCGCTCGGTGCGCTGCCGCAGCACCGGATGGCGGGCCTGGGCATCGGGCGCACCTTCCAGAACCTTGCGCTGTTCAGGACGTTGACGGTGCGGCAGAACATCGCGGTCGGCACCACCTGCCGCCGCGGCACCGGTTGGCTTGCGCATGCGCTGCGCCTGCCTGCGGTCGCCCGCGAAGAACTGGCTCAGGCGGCGCGCGTCGACGAGCTGATCGAGCTGCTGCACCTCGGCAAGGTGGCCGACGTGCCCGCCGGCGAATTGCCTTTCGGCACGCAGAAGCGCGTGGAGCTTGCGCGGGCACTGGCCTCGTCGCCGAGCCTGCTGCTGCTGGACGAACCGGCGTGCGGCCTCAACCACCAGGAGGTCGACGAGCTCGCCGTCCTGATCCGCATGCTGCGCCGGCGCTTCGCGCTGACGGTGCTGCTCGTGGAACACCACATGGGACTCGTGATGGCTTTGTCGGACAACATCGTGGCACTGAACTTCGGACGCAAGCTAGCCGAGGGCCCACCGGCCGAAGTGCGGCGCGATCCCGAGCTGTTGAAAGCCTACCTGGGCGAGCCGGCGGAACAGAGGATCGTGCAATGAGCGACGTCCTGCTCGACGTGCGAGCGCTGGAGGCCAGCTATGGCAACAGCCGCGTGCTCTTCGGCATCGACCTGCAGGTGCCTGCCGCGGGCGTGACCGCGCTGCTCGGCGCCAACGGTGCCGGCAAGACAACAACGCTGCGCGCCCTGTGCGGCCTGGTGCGACGGCAGGGTCAGGTCATGTTCGGCGGCCAGCGCATCGAGACCTTCGCCACGGAAGACATCGTGCGCCTGGGCGTCGCCCACGTGCCGGATGGACGCGGCACGTTCGCGGGCCTCAGCACGGAGGAGAACCTGCGCATGGGCGCATGCACGCGGACCGACAAGGCCGGCGTGCGCGAGGACTTCGAGCGCCTCTACGAGTATTTCCCCCGGCTGAAGGAGCGCCGCCACCAGCAGGCGGGCACGCTGTCCGGCGGCGAGCAGCAGATGCTCGCCATCGCGCGCGCCCTGATGCTGCGGCCCCGGCTGCTGCTGATGGATGAACCGTCGTTCGGCCTCGCGCCGAACGTGGTGCAAGACATCTTCCGCATCATGCGGCGCGTTCGCGACGAACAGCGCGTCGCGATCCTGCTGGTCGAACAGAACGCCGGCCTCGCGCTGGACCTGGCCGACACAGCCTACCTGCTCGAAACCGGCCGCATCGTCCTGCATGGGCCGGCGGCGGCCGTGCGCAACCACGAGGCCGTGCACGCGGCCTACCTGGGAGGAGACATCGCATGAACACATTGCTGCCGCAGCTCGCGGCGGGCCTGGCGACCGGCGGGATCTACGCCAGCCTGGCACTGGCGCTGGTGATGGTGTACCGCAGCACCCACCACGTGAACTTCGCGCAGGGCGAGATGGCGATGTTCTGCACCTTCATCGCGTCGCTCCTGATCGAGGCCGGATGGCCCTACTGGGCGGCCTTTGCCGCCACGGTCGCGATCGCGTTCGCCCTGGGCGTCGCGATCGAAGCCGTGCTGATCCGGCGGCTGCGCCATGCACCGGTGCTGTCGATCGTGGTGGTGTTCGTCGCACTGCTGGTCATCTTGCACAGCATTGCCGGCTGGCTGTTCGGCTATGCGATCCGATCTTTTCCCAGCCCGTTTCCGCAAGCCGGCGCGGCCGGCGGACTCGTCTCCGCCCATCAGCTCGGCGCGGTGGGCATGACGCTCGCCATGCTCCTGGTGGTGTACCTGTTCTTTCGCTATTCGCCACTCGGGCTGCAGATGCGCGCGACCGCGGAGAACCCGGTGTCGAGCCGACTTGTCGGGGTACGCGTCGATCGTATGCTGGCACTCGGCTGGGGGCTCGCCGGCGCCATCGGCGCCGTCGCCGGGATGATGATCGCCCCGGTCGTCTTCCTCGACGTCCACATGATGTCGGGCGTGCTGGTGTATGCCTTCGCCGCGGCGGTGCTCGGCGGCATCGGCAGCGCACCGGGCGCCGTCGTCGGCGGGTTCATTGTCGGCGTGCTCGAAAACCTGGTCGGCACCTACGTGGTGGGTGCCGAACTCAAGCTCACCGTCGCCCTGGTGCTGATCATCGCGGTGCTGGTGGCCCGGCCGAACGGCCTGTTCGGCAAAGCCGTCGTGGTGAGGGTCTGACATGCAGCGCCACCTGTTTACTGTCGTCCTTCTTGTCGCGATCGCCTGCGCCCTGCCGTTTGCGCTGCCGAGTTATGCGGTGTTCGAGGCCACCCTCGTGATCACGTATGCGGTGGCCCTGCTCGGCCTGAACCTGCTCACGGGATTCAACGGTCAGATCTCGCTCGGTCACGGCGCGTTCTTCGCGCTGGGCGCCTATACAGCCGCGGTGTTGATGGAGCATGCCGGTTGGCCCTACTGGGCGACACTGCCGGCCGCCGCGCTGCTGGGTGGAACGCTCGGCTGGCTGTTCGGCAGGCCGGCCCTCAAGCTCGATGGGGTCTACCTGGCCTTGGCGACTTTCGCGCTGGGCGTGGCGACGCCGCAGTTGCTGAAGTACAAAGGGCTGGAGACTTGGACCGGCGGCTCCCAGGGCATCGTGCTGATGAAGCCCGAGGCGCCGTTCGGCCTGCCGCTGGATGCGGACCAGTGGCTCTACTTCTTCTGCCTGGCCGTGGCGGCCGCGCTGTTCGCCGCCGTGCACAACCTGCTGCGCGGCAGCGTCGGGCTGAACATCGTCGCCGTGCGCGACCACCCGATTGCGGCACAGGCCATGGGCGTGGACAACGCACGCATCAAGACGCTGGCGTTCGGCGTATCGGCGCTGTGCACCAGCGTCGGCGGCGCCCTGTCGGCCATCGTGGTGCAGTTTGTTGCGCCCGACAGCTTCTCGATCTTCCTGTCGATCACGTTGCTGGTCGGTGCCGTGGTCGGCGGCTTGTCGTCGCTTCAGGGCGCGGTCTACGGCGCGCTGTTCATCCAGTTCGTGCCGCGCGTGGCGGAGCAGGTCTCCAAGTCCGCACCCTGGGCCGTCTACGGCGCCATCCTGATCGTGCTGGTGCTGCTCTGGCCCACGGGTGCGGCCGGCGGCATCCGTCATTTGAAACACCGCTTTCTTGCGAGGAGCAAGCCATGAAGACATTGGCCCTGGGACTGGCAACAGTCGTGCTGGCATTGGCATGCGGCAGCGCTGCCGCGCAGAAGAAATACGATCCGGGCGCGTCGGACACCGAGATCCGCATCGGACAGACGATGGCGTACAGCGGCGCCGCGTCGATCTATGGCGAGGTCGGCAAGACGCAGGCGGCCTACTTCCGCATGGTCAACGACCAAGGCGGCGTGAACGGCCGCAAGCTCAACTTCATCAGCCTGGACGACGGATACTCGCCGCCCAAAACAGTGGAGGGCGTGCGGCGCCTGGTGGAGCAGGATCAGGTACTGCTGCTCTACGGCATGTTCGGCACTGCCACCAATTCCGCAGTGCACCGCTATGTGAACGCCAAGAAGATTCCGCACCTTCTGCTGCTGACCGGCGCTTCGAAGTGGAACGACCCGCAGCGCAATCCCTGGAGCATGAGCTTCTATCCGGACTATGCGTCCGAAGCGCGCGTTTACGCGCGGCACATCCTGGAGCAAAAGCCCAACGCGAAGATCGGCATCCTGTACCAGAACGACGACTACGGACGCGACTATCTGCGCGGCTTCAAGGAAGGGCTGGGTGCGCGCGCCAAGTCGATGATCGTCGCAGAGGCTTCGTACGAAGTGAGCGACCCCACGGTGGATTCGCAGATCGTGCAGTTGCGCGGCGCGGGTGCGGACGTGCTGGTGAGCTTCAGCACCGCCAAGGCGGCGATCCAGACGCTGCGCCGGGTTCACGACACCGGCTGGAAGCCGACGCACTACCTGGCCCAGGGCGCCGCGCTGATCGGCGCGGTGTTCAATCCGGCCGGTCCGGAGAAGGCCGTCGGCGTGATCTCCACCGCGTATTCCAAGGACCCCAACGACACGCAGTGGGAGAACGATCCTGCGTTCCGCGAGTGGCTGGCCTTCATGAAGAAATACCGGCCGGAAGCCGACCTGCGCCTGGGCTCCCATGTGTACGCGTACTCCAGCGCGCGGCTCATGGTCGACATCCTGCGCGCCTCAGGCGACAACCTCACCCGCGAGAACGTGCTGCGGCAAGCCTCGTCGATCAAGGCCGTGCAGCTTCCCATGTTCCTGCCCGGCGTTGTGGTGAGCAGCAGCCCTGACGACTACCGGCTCATCAAGTCTCTCCAGCCGGTCGTGTTCGACGGCAAGCGCTGGAACCGCCTCGGCGAATTCGTTTCCATCTTCTGATCTCCATGCCCATGCACCAAGCATTCCGCAAGCTGCGGCTCCCCGTCGTGGCCGCGCCGCTGTTCATCATCAGCACGCCGCAACTGGTCATCGCCCAGTGCAAAGCCGGCATCGTCGGCTCGATGCCGGCGCTCAATGCCCGGCCTGCCGCCCTCTTTACCGACTGGCTGGCCGAAATCACCGAGGAACTCGCGGCGCACGACCGCCGGCATCCCGAAGCACCTTCGGCGCCGTTCGCCATCAACCAGATCGTGCACCGGAGCAACGACCGGCTCGAGCAGGACATGGCGGCCTGCGAGCGCTACAGGGTACCGATCGTGATCACCTCGCTAGGCGCGCGGCCCGAGATCAACGACGCCGTGCACGCGTGGGGCGGTGTTGTGCTCCACGACGTGATCGACGACGTCTTCGCGCGCAAGGCGGTGGAGAAAGGCGCCGACGGACTGGTGGCCGTGGCCGCTGGCGCCGGCGGCCATGCCGGCACCGTCAGCCCCTTCGCGCTGGTGCACGAGATTCGCCGCTGGTTCCGCGGACCGCTCGCCCTGAGCGGCGCCATCGCCACCGGCGACGCGCTCCTCGCCGCGCTGGCGGCCGGCGCCGACTTCGGCTACATCGGCTCCGCCTTCATCGCCACCGAGGAAGCACACGCCGACGCCGCCTACAAGAAGATGATCGTCGAGAGCAGCAGCCGCGACATCGTCTATTCCAACCTGTTCACGGGCGTGCACGGCAACTACCTGCGCGGCTCCATCGCGGCGGCGGGGCTCGACCCCGACGCGCTGCCGCACGGCGAGGTGCGCATGATGAATTTCGGAAGCGACCGCAAGAAGCCCTGGAAAGACATCTGGGGCTGCGGCCAAGGCATCGCGGCGGTGACCGAGGTGATGCCGGCCGGCGCGCTGGTCGACCGCCTCCGCCGCGAATATGTCGCGGCGCTGCGGCGCCTCGGCGAAACGGTGCTGGCTGCCTGAGGTGCGACACTTGCCGCGATGTCCTTTCAGGGCCGGCGCTTTGTATCGATGCGCGTCTTGCGACGCGAGGGCGCCGATGGCTTCCGATCCCAGGGCGCTAGGTCCCCGCCAAAGTGCTCCGCCAGGAAATCGATCAGCAGCTTGAGCGGCCGCGGCTGATGCTGGCGTGACAGGATGACGGCATGGATGCCGAGCACTTCGGGCTCGTGGTCCGGCAGCAAGCGCACCAGCGCGCCCCGCGCAAGCTCGCCCACGACGAAGTAGGTGGGCAGCATCGCGATGCCCGCGCCCGCCAGCGCGGCCTCGCGCAGCACCGATGTCTCGTTGCTCGAGAGTCCGCCCCTCACCGCGACGCTGACCGGCCGGCCCGCCTTGTGCAGCCGGTACTCGGCGCGGCTACCGAAGGCGTGGGTGATGCATTCGTGCGCCGCAAGATCCTCCGGCCGCTTGGGCACGCCGCGCCGCTCCAGGTAGGCGGGCGATGCGCACAGCACCGAGTGGCAGGTGGCGATCTGGCGCGCCACCACGCCTTCGTCCAGTCGGTTGGTGATGCGGATGGCGAGGTCGATGCGTTCATCGACAAGATCGATCGCGCGGTCCACCGTGAGCAGTTCGACCTCGATGCGCGGATAGCGGCCCTGAAACTCCACGATGGCACGCGTGAGGCTCGAGAGGGCGAACGACAGGCTGGTGGTGAGCCGCAGCTTGCCCGCGGGCTCCGTGCGCCGCGCGCCGGTGACGGCCTGCACGTCCGAGGCCAGCTCGAGCATCTGGCGCAGCCGGGGCAGCGCCTCCTGCCCCGCATCGCTCAGGCTCACGCGGCGGGTCGTGCGATGCAGCAGGCGCGCGCCGAGCCACTGCTCCAGGCCTTCGAGATGGCGGCTGACCATGGCGCGAGAAAGGTCGAGTACTTCGGCCGCGCGGGTCAGGCTCCCCTGGTCGGCAATCTCGATGAAGGTCCGGATGGCGCTGAGGTGGTCCATGGGATTGACTCGAATCAGTTGACAATCATTTGATCGAATCGAAGTTTATCTTCGATAACCGAATCAATACGATGGGCCCATCCGCAACCTCTCGGCTTCGATGGAGTCCCTCATGAAAACGATCAAGTTCTTTTCCCTTGCCCTGCTGCCGGCCGCCATGTCGCTCGGCATCGTCTCGACCGACGCGTCGGCACAGCCGGCCTCGCCGCTGACCCTTCAGGTCTACAACGCCGACGCCAACAGCTTCCACGTCAACTCGGTGCTGGTGGCCGGGCAGACCGACGCCGTGCTGCTGGACACCGGCTTCACGCGCGCCGACGCGCTGCGCATCGCGGCCATGGTGCTCGACAGCAAGAAGACGCTCAAGACCATCTTCATCAGCCAGGCCGATCCTGACTACTACTTCGGCATCGAGGTGCTCAAGCAGTACTTCCCCGACGCCAAGGTCGTGACCACGGCGCCCACGCTGAAGAAGATCCAGGCCACGCTGGCCACCAAGCTGCAGGTGTGGGGCCCGCGCATGGGCGCCAACGCGCCCAGGAGCGTGCCGCTGCCCGAGGTGCTGGCGGGCAACACCATTGCGCTGGAAGGCCAGTCGATCGAGGTGCGCGGCCTCGACGACAGCCTGCCGCATCGCAGCTACGTGTGGATCCCCTCGCTCAAGACCATTGCCGGCGGCGTGAACGTGTACGCCGGCCTGCATCTCTGGACGGCCGATGCGCAGACGCCGCAGGAGCGCGCCGACTGGGCCACGAAGCTCGGCACCATGGCCGCCCTGCAGCCGACCCGGGTCATCCCGGGCCACAGCGCCGTTGGCGCCAGGCAGGACGCATCGCAGATCGCCTGGAGCCAGGCCTACCTCGCGCGCTACGAGCAGGAGCTGCCGAAGGCGGCCAACAGCGGCGCGCTCATCGGCGCCATGAAGCAGGCCTATCCGGACGCGGGCCTTGGCGTGGCGCTGGACATCGGCGCCAAGGTGAATAAGGGCGAAATGAAGTGGTGAGCACGCGCAGCCACCTGGACGTCGTGCGCGACCACCATGCGGCCTCGGCCCGCATGGCGCATGTCTGGCAGCTGCAGGGCGGGCCGGTGGTTGCGGTCGAGCAGTTGCGTGCGGCGCTCGCCGTCCACGCGCCCCGCTGAAGGGCTGTACGCCGGCCATGGTTTCGCAGGATTCCGCCGCCTCTGCAACGCTTCCTTCAGAAATTCCAGCCGTCCTCCGCTCCGCCAGGAAGAGCATACAATGCACAAAATTAAGAGCGAAATTTCGTGCTCTGGAGAAGCCAATGTCCATCGCAGTCCGCGACATCATCCCGTTTTCGAGCGCACGCACGCACCTGTCCGAATTGGTTGAGCAGGTGCAAAACGGCGCCGAGAAGATCATCACGAAGAACGGCGAGCCTGCCGTGGCGATGATCGACGCGAAGCGGCTTGATCACTATCACCGGCTGGAGCGCGCGAGCATTCATCTTCTGCTGCTCGGCGAAATCGAGAAGGGGCTGGCGGATGTGGAGGCAGGTCGGTCGACCAGTGCACGCGAAGGGCTGGCTGCATTGAAGGCCCATCGGACCACTCGCTGACGATGGCGAGCGACGAAAACAAGCCACTGGCGGAGATCCGTTACACAGCGAACTTCGCAGCCAATTTGGAAGGCATCGCAGCTTTCTGGGACGAGAGCGAATTTCCCCAGGGCTATGACCGATTGCTTGACGAACTCACCGACGTAGTGCTGACGCATCTGGAGCGGCATCCGCGGATGGGTCGGCCGTTCATGAGTCGTCAGCCTGAATCGGTAGAGGCGCAAATGGTGTTCGAGCGACTGCAGCGTCTACTGGCATCGCATAAGCCGACTCCAAACGTTCGTGAGTACGTGATGGACGATTACTTGGTGCTGTATTCCGTGCACGACAGCCGGCCAGACCAATCTCCGATCGTTCATTTGTTGGCGATCAAGCATCACAAGCAGTTGTCGTTTTGGTTTGAACCGTAGCGCCGCTACTGCGGCCCCAGGCGACGGTCCAACAAGCCCTTGACCGTGCACACCGAGCCGTATCGACGGCCGCGGTGGCAGCGTAGAGCTGTGCCTCAGATCTTGACGAAGCTGGCTCCTGCAAGCGGACCGAACTCCCCTCTTCGGGTGACCCTCGCTCAACGCCGATATGGATTGTGGGGACGGCGGTCGTAGCGGTCGGGCACGCCGTCGCGGTCGCTGTCCCGGCGTGCGTAGCGGTGGCCATGGCGATAGTCGGCACGGCGGTCATAGCGGTCATAGCGGTGGTCATAGCCATGCCGCACGACGTGGCGCGGCGGTGGCGGCGGAACAACGACCACGTGAGGACGGTAGCCGCCGTCTCCATGGTGCGGCTGCGCTTGCGCAGGCGCGCTCAGCGCGGCCAATGAAACCAGAGCGGCTGCGCCCAATGCAAGGGATAACTTCTTCATTGCAACTCCTTCGAGTCGTTGTTTTCAGGAGTTCCATCCTGCCGGCGCCATGTGAAGGGCCGGTAAGGCTGCAGCGAATTTCGATGAAATTTCTACCGGCCGCCGGCCGCGCTTGTAAAGACTAGGACGGGTCGCCTTCGATCGGCAGCGTCGCTGCCTGGACGTTGTTGCGGCCCGCCCGCTTGGCGCTGTAGAGCATCTCGTCTGCCCGCTTGACCAGTGCGGCGGCCGTCGCGTTGCCGCCCTGGTAGAACGCCAGGCCGATGCTGGCGGTGACGCTGATCGTCCACTGCTGCTCGATGGCGAATGGCGCCTGCATGGCCATGACGAGCTTGGTGGCGGCGGAAGCCGCAATGTCGGCGTTGGGCAGCCCCTCCATGATCACGGTGAACTCGTCGCCGCCCAGGCGCGCGCGGACATCGCCGGAGCGCAGGCCTTGCGACAACCTGCTCGAGAACGCCTTGAGCAGCTCATCGCCGGTCTGATGCCCGAACTGGTCGTTGATCTGCTTGAAGCCATCGATGTCCAGGTACATCAGCGCCATCAGGGCGCCTGCGCTGCGGCTGCGGTCCATGGCCTCGCGCAGGCGCGCTTCGAAACCCGCGCGATTGGCAAGACCGGTGAGCGGATCGATCTGCGCCAGGTTCACCAGGCGCTTCTCCTCGAGCTTTTGCCGCGTGATGTCGGTGATCACGGCGTGGAAGCCGACGATGGCTTCGGTGTTGGCCGCGGGCTGGGGGATGTACTGGGCCTCGTAGCAGTTGTAGCTGTCGCTCTGGCTGACCTCGCTCTGGAAGGTGACGACCTCGCCGGCCAATGCGGCGCGGATGTGAGGCTTCACGCTCTGGTAGGCGGGCTCGCCCAGGAGCTCTTGCACGGTGTGCCCCTGGATCTGGTCCCGGGAGAGCCCGAATTCGCGCTCGTAGGCCAGGTTGTTGAAGCGGTAGCGCTCGTCCGCATCGATGTAGGCCACGCGCATCGGCAGCGCGTCGGCCACCGTGCGCAGGCGGGCCTCGCTTTCCTGCAGGGCCTCCTCCGCCTCGTGATGCGCGGTGATGTCGCTGTCCAGCGTATAGAGGCCCATCACCTCGCCCTGCTCGTTGCGCTCCGGAACCAGCGTGGCCTGGATGTCGCGACGCCCGCCGGGCCCCATCACCCGCCGCTCGTAGGTGACCTGGCGCCCGCCCAGGGCCGCCCGGATGTACGGCTCCATCTGCGCCCACGCCTCGTCGCCGTAGAACTCCTGCAGGCTGCGGCCGATCAGTTGCCGGGGTTCGACCCCGAACCAGTCCTGGTAGGCCTTGTTGACGAACCGGAATCGCAGGTCGCCGTCGAGATAGGAGATCAGTGCCGGCAGGTGGTCCGTCACCATGCGCAACCGGTGCTCGCTCTCGCGCAGTGCCTGTTCCGCGGCCTTGGCCGCCGAGATGTCGCGCATCAATCCGGAGAAGTATTCCACCTTGCCGTGCTTGTCGCGGTGCGCGATCACCATGTGGCTGACCGGGAACTCGCGCCGCCGGGTGTCCCACACCATCGACTCTCCCACCCACACGCCGGTGGCGAGCGCGGTCGGCACCACCTCGGACCGGAATCTCTCGAGCGTTTGCGGTGGATTGAAGTCCGACACTTTGAGCGTCTCTATCGGGGCATCGAGGTCCACACCCGTGCGGCGGCGCGCGGCCGGATTCATGTAGATGAGCCGCCCCTTCGCATCGTTCTGGATGATGTAGTCGGTCGTCATGTCGAAAATGGCCGTGAGCGTCCGAAGGGCCCGTTCGGCCCGCGTGCGCTCGGTGATGTCAGTCACCGTTCCCACGTGTCCGAGCACGCGGCCTCCTGCGACCACGGGTCGGCTTCGCAATGCCACCAGCACCTGCGTGCCGTCCTTGCGGTGAAGCCGGCGCGTGGCGTTCAGCGGTGCGTCCGCGCTGACGATGCGAATCCAATCCTGGCGGACCTTCTCACGGATCTCCTCGCGCACGAGCGTGAGCCAGCCCTCTTCCGCGTCCTCCCGCTCGAGCCCGTGAATCGCCAGGTACTCGTCGTTCACATAGGTCATGCGGCCGCTGCTGTCGCAACGGAACAATCCCACGGGCGACGCGTCGGTGACCGCGGCCACCTCCAGACGTTGCTCGCGCAGCTCGGCCATCAACGCGTCGAACTCGCGTGCCAGGTCGCCGCGCTCGTCGTTGGCGACGACATCGAGCCTGACCTGGCTGTCCGGTGAATGGCGCAGGGTACGGATCGCCTTGCTGAGCGCTTCCAGGGGACGCATGAACCAGGCCGTGCCCAGCCAGACCAGGAATGCGCAGCCCAGGCCCAGCCAGAGCAACTGCAGCAGCAGGTTTCGCCTCGCCTGTTCCAGCGGCGCGTAGGCCGCGCGCGCCGGCACGATCAAGCGCAGATCCCAGTCGGCGCTGCGTACGGTGGCGCGCGTTGCCAGGTCGCGCTCCGGATTGCTGGCGAAGGCATCGGCGGCTGCGTCGGCAGGCTTGAGCAGCAGCTTCGCGTCGGGGTGCATGACGATCCGGGGCGACTCGCCGCGCGTGACGATCTCGTAGTAGCCGCCGCGGCCGACGGTGGCGCGGCTCAGATCGCCGAGCACGTTGGCGCGCTGCAGGTCCAGCGCCGCGCCCAGCACGCCGATGAGGCGGCCGTCCGGTCCTTCGACGGGCACGGCCATGACCACGGCGGGCTTCTGGCTGCCCTTGGTGAGCAAGGGCGCCGAGATGGCCGGCTGGCGCAGGTCGCGCACGCGCTTGAAGTAGTCGCGGTCGGCCACGTTCGGCGGCCGCCCCGCGGGTGGGTTGATGGCGACGATGGCGCCGTCCAGCGTCGCGACCGCGGCGTTGTCGAACATCGCGCGCAGGTCCTTGTCCGCAAGGAAACGCTGCTGCGCCGCGGGATCGGCGAAGCCGCGTTCGCCAAGTTCGCGGGCTGCACGCGACAGGGCCGCCAGATGAACGCCCAGCTTGTAGTCGAGATCGGCCGCGGCGCTGTCGGTCAGTGCCTGCTGCTGCTCGCGCATCAGGTCGACGTACTCGCTGGATACGCTCCGGTACTGCCACCCGCCGGTTGCACCCACCAGGGCGAGCACGAGCAGGGTGATCAGCAGCGCTGTCTTCGTTCTCAGCTTGAGCCGCACGGGGTTTCCTTCACCGGCACGGCAGTGGTTCGGAACTGCATTTTTCGATGATAGCAACGGGCTCCGCAGCGTCCCCTCCAGAAGCCTGCGGGCAAAAAAAAAGCGCCATCGATTGGATGACGCCTTTTTCAGTACTGTGCGCATTCGGGCGGAATGCGAGACCGGCCAAGGCCGGTTCCGATATCAGGAGCCGATGACCTGCAGGTCGCCGCTCGCGCCCAGCAGCTGGCGCACCTGCTGCGCCAGCGAGCCGAATATCCGTCCGGCCAGGCTGGGCTCTTCGCGGCCGAAGACGATGCGGTCGCAGCCGAAGTCGCGCGCTGCGGCAACGATGGTCTCGGCGCTGCGCCCGACCACCACGGTGCTGTTGCAGGACACGCCCGCCATCGCGAGCAGGTTCTGTGCTAACTGCAGTTCCTCGGCGCCCGCGCTTTGCTGCAGCTCGCGCAGCTCCTGCGCGTCGAAGAACATCGCGACGTGGCCGGAGACCACGGGCTGCACCCGCAGCAGCCGGACTGCCACCGGCTCCTGCCGGCAGATGCGCACGACCTGCTCGATGGCAGAGCGCGTGCGTGCCGGCTCGGTCGGGTCGATGGGGACCAGAATGCGCCGTCTCACGCCGACACCTTCAGGCGGACTGGTTGGCGGGTTCCGGCTCTTGCTCCGGCTCTTGTTTCCGGCGGCTGGTCAGCCACTTGCCGACGACCACCACGGAAATGGCACCGAGCGCGGGAACGATCTTGTGCAGCGCATGCTGGTTGGCGGCCCAGCCGGCGATGGCCGGATCCGACATCGCCATTTCGCCGGCCACCCAGCCGAGCAGGCCGGCACCGAGGGTGATGATGATCGGGAAGCGGTCCATCAGCTTCAGGATCAGGGTGCTGCCGAAGATGATCAGCGGGATGCTGATCACGAGGCCGAACACCAGCAGCGGCACGTTGCCCTTGGCGGCGGCGGCGACACCGACGACGTTGTCCAGGCTCATGACCAGGTCGGCGACGACGATGGTCTTGATGGCCGCGGCCAGGCTCGAGTGGCCGTCCAGGTTCTCTTCGCCTTCATCGCCCTTGAGCAGGCCAACGCCGATCCAGAACAGCAGCGCGGCGCCCACCAGCTTGAGGTACGGCAGCGTCAGCAGGTAGACCGCGAAGAACGTCAGCACCACGCGCAGCACGATGGCGCCCATGCTCCCGAACAGGATTGCTTTCTTCTGCTGCGCGGGCGGCAGCGAGCGGGAGGCCATCGCAATGACGACCGCGTTGTCGCCGCTCAGGACGATGTTGATCAGGATGATCTGCGACAGGGCAATCCAGAAATCCGGACTGGACAAAAACGACATGGTGTCTCCTCGAAGTGGACGCGGAACCAGGTCGGTTCCGTCGTGTCCGAGGCTACGGGCCTGCGCTGTCACCTTTCTGCCGGTAGGCTGTCAGCCACTTGTCTGCCAGCTGTCAGCCAGCTTACAGCCGGCCGCTCAGGCGGCCCGCAACGGGAAGAAGACGCTGAAGGTGTTGCCCACGCCGTCGATGTCTTCCTCCAGCGTGATGCGCGCGCCGTGCAGCGTGGCGATCTCGCTGACGATGGCCAGGCCCAGGCCGCTGCCATCCTCCTGCGTGCCGAGCAGGCGGTGAAAGCGCTCGAAGATGCGCGCGCGCTCCTCCACCGGCACGCTCGGGCCGTCATCGCTGATGGCCAGGCGGCACTGGTCGTTGTCGCTGCGGCTCACCCGCACGGTCACGCGGCCGCTCGCCTGGCTGTAGCGGATCGCGTTGTCGATCAGGTTGTTGATCAGCTCGCGCAGCCGGTCCCGGTCGGCGTTGATCACCAACGGATGCTCGACGCCTTCGAAGCCCAGGTCGATGCCGCGCTTGAGCGCCTGCGGCACCCAGTCCATGCTGACCTCGAGCGCGTAGGCATTCAGGTCGAGCGGCGAGAGCTGCATGGCGTCGAGCGCGCCGGGCTCGTTGCGGGCCAGCGAGAGCAGCTGCCGCACCAGGCGCGAGAGCCGGTCGGCGCTGATGTACAGCTGAGCGAGCGAGTGGCGCACCCGCTCCGCGTCGTTCTCCCTGAGCGCCAGCTCGATCTGGGCCTTCAGGCCGCTGACGGGTGTCTTCAGCTGATGGGCGGCGTCGGCCACGAAGCGGCTCTGGAAATCGAAGGTCCGCCCGAGGCGTGCCATCAGCTCGTTGACTTCGTCGACGAGCGGCCGCACCTCGCCCGGAACGTCGTGGGTATCGATGGGGCTCAGGTCCAGGTGCGAGCGGTCCGACACTGCGCGCCGCAGCCGCTGCAGCGGCTCGAGCCCGCGCGAGACGCCGAACCAGACCACGGCCGTGGCCATCACGATCAGCAGCAGCTGCGGCACCACCACGTTGGCCACCATCTCCCAGGCGAGGCGCGTGCGCTTGTGCAGGGTCTCGGCGACCTGGACCAGGACCTTCGGCGTCGCGGGGTCGGCGCCGACGGGCATCCAGGCCACCAGCATCCGCACCGGTTCGCCGCGCATGGTGTCGCGGTAGACGCGCGGCTTGCCGGGCTCAGCGCCGCGCAGTGGCGGCGGCAATTCCGCATCGCCGCCGAGCGTCGTGCCGTCTTCGCCCACGACGCGGTAGAAGAGCAGGTCTTCCTGGTCCAGCAGCAGGATGTTGCTCGCGGCCTCGGAGAGATCGAGCCGCGGGCGGGTGCCGTCGAGCTTCACGTGCAGCACGATCTCGCGTCCGATCTCGTACAGCGCGCGGTCGTAGGCCAGGTGGGAAAAACGCAGCGAGTTCCAGTAGGCCGCCGCGGTGTCCAGCACCAGCAGCACCACGAGCGGTCCGAGCAACCAGGCCAGCAGCTTGCGCCGCAGCCTCGGCTCAGGTTTCCGCATCACTGCGGTCCATCAGGTAGCCCATGCCGCGCACCGTGCGGATCTCGCACCCGAGCGGCTCCAGCTTCTTGCGCAGCCGGTAGACGTTGACCTCGATCGCGTTCTCGCCGACCTCGTCGCCCCAGCCGTAGAGATGGTTGACCATCTGCTCTTTGCCCACGACGCGACCCTCGCGCATCATCAGCAGCTCGAGCACGGCGAGCTCGCGCGGCGACAAATCCAGAGGTCGCTTGTCGTAGAACACGCGCCGGCCCACGGTGTCGAAGCGCAGCCGGCCGTGTTCCAGAAACGGCGTGGAGTTGGTACTGCGGCGCAGCAGCGCACGCACGCGCGCTTCGAGCTCCGGCAGGTCGAAGGGCTTGGCCAGGTAGTCGTCGGCGCCCAGGTCGAGCCCGCGCACGCGGTCCTGCAGCGTGTCGAACGCAGTCAGCATCAGCACCGGCATGGTGGACTTGCGCGCACGCAGCCGGCGCAGCACGTCCAGGCCGCTGAGCTTTGGCAAGCCGATGTCGAGGATCGCGAGATCGTAGATGCCGAGGGCGAGCGCATGGTCGGCCTCTTCGCCGGTGGAGACGATGTCCACGGCGTGGGCGGACTGCACCAGCGCACGCGAGAGCGCGTCCGCCAGTACCTTGTCGTCCTCTACAAGCAATATCCGCATTGGTTGGCACCCCGCCCTTGTGCAGCGGAATATGCTAACCGCAATGCTTCGAGGGGAGGCGGCGATCCGCCGGGGGCTTCCCGGTCAGTCCACGCGGATGTTGCGGGCCTTCACGACACGGCTGTAGATCTCGGCATCGCGGCGCACCATGGCGGTCATTTCGGTGCGTGACACGCCGAGCGGCTCGCTGTTGAGGTCCTTGATGCGCTTGGCGAGGTCGGGGTCCTTGCTGGCCTCGACGAACACCGCATTGAACCGTTCGAGCACCGCGGCCGGCGTGTTCGCGGGTGCCCAGATGCCGTGCCACGACATCATCGAAAAGCCCGGCATCACCTCGGACAGCGTGGGCACTTCGGGCAGGGCGGGGTGGCGTGTGGGCCCCGAATAGGCCAGCGCATGGACGCGGCCGCTGCTGATGAGCGGATAGCCCGTGGCGATGGGCTCCATCAGCGTATCGACCTGTCCGCCCACCAGGTCGGCGATTGGGCTCGCGCGGTACGGCACGTGCAGCATGGTGATGCCGACCTCGTCCTTAAGCGACTCGACGATCAGCTGCGACGGGCTGCCCGCGCCGTAGGAGGCATGCGAGTAGACGCCGGGCTTCTCCTTGGCCGCGGCCACGAGGTCCTTGATGGTCTTGGCCGGGAACTTCGCATTCGCGATCAGCACGAGGCCCTGGCGCATCGTCGTGGCGACGGGCACCAGGTCCTTGTCCGGATCGAACGGCAGCTTGCTGTAGATGTACGGGTTGATCGTGAACGCCGTGGAGAGGTTGTAGAGAAAGGTGTAGCCGTCGGCCGGCGCCTTGGCCACCGTGTCGGACGCGAGGTTGCCCGCGGTGCCGGGCTTGTTGTCGATGAGCACCGGCACACCGAGCTTGCGGCTCGCGTAGTCGCCGTACATGCGCGCGAAGATGTCGGGCGGCGTGCCGGGCGCGAACCCGACCACGATCCTGATGGGCTTGCTCGGCCATTCCGCCGTCTGCGCAGTCGACAGGGTCGATGCCAGCCCGGCCGCAAGGCCCAGCACCAGGCCAAGCATTTTCTTGAGGGTAGTCGAACGCATTTCTTGTCTCCTTGGGCAACGCTGTGCCCGTTTTTTTGAACATTCCGCTTGCCGCCCGATATGGCCGGGCGTTTGGCTCTTCTTCTCTTCTTCTCTTTCTCTTCAATCCACCTGCGCGCCCGAGCGCCGCACCGCCTCGCCCCACTTCGCGATCTCGGCCGCGCCGAACGCCGCCATCTCGGCCGCGGTCATGGCCATCGGTTCGATGCCCTGAGCCGCGAGCTTGTCGCGCACCGCCGCCTGTACGAGCACCGCCTGCGTGGCATCGCGCAGGCGATCGCGCTGCGCGGCGGGCATGTCGACCGGTGCATACAACATGAACCAGGCCACGAGATCGAAGTTGGCGATGCCCTGCTCCGCGAGTGTGGGAACCTCGGGTGCAGCCAGGCTCCGCTTCGCGCTCGACACGCCGAGCGCGCGCAGCTTGCCGGCGCGGATCTGCGGCAACACGGCGGCCGGGTGATAGAACATGAACTGCACGTTGCCCGCCATCACTTCGGTGAGTGCCTGCGCGCCGTCGCGGTACGGCACGTGCACGAAGTCCTTGCCGAGCCGCAGGTTCAGCGTCTCGCCCGCCAGATGGCCCGAGGTGCCGTTGCCCGCGGAGGCAAAGCTCATCGACTTGCCGCTGGCGCCCCGCAGGTCGGCCACGCTCTTCCATGGCGCCGCGGCCGACACCACCAGCAGCGTGGGCGTGGCGCCGATGAATCCGAGCGGCACGAAGTCCCGTTGCGGCTGGTAGGGGAGCCGCTTGTAGAGCGAGGCGTTGATCGCATGCGTGCCGACGGTGCCGAGCAGTACGGTGTGTCCGTCGGCGCCCGAGCGCGCGGCCAGCTCGCTGCCGATGGCGCCGCCCGCGCCAGGCTTGTTGTCGACGATCACTGGCTGCGAGAGCTGGCGCCCCAGCGCGTCGGCCAGCACGCGCGCCACGATGTCGGTCGAGGTGCCGGCCGCGAACGGCACGACCAGCTTGATGGCACGGCCGTCGCCGGCCTGGGCCCAGGCGCCGGCCGTCCAGAGCGTTGCCGCGGCCAGGCCCGCGGCGGCCAGCCATGGGCGACACTTCATGAGGCCGCTCCGAAGCCCGCCGGCACGCTGCCGTCGTATCGCAGCTCGCGCGTGGCCTGGTAGGACAGCGCGAAGCCGCTCGGCGTCTCAGCCTCTTCCCCCAGGTGGGCGATCAGGCCCGCCGTGCGCGCCAGGATGGGCACGCCGCGCAGCGACGCGACAGGAAACCCGACGCCCAGCAGCACCGCTGGAATCGCCGCCGAGACATTCATGCGCAGCGCCTTGCCGACAATGTCCGGAATCACCTCCTCCAGCGCCTGCGCGATGCGCACGTAGCGCAGGTCGGCGCCCGCCTGCGCCGCCACGTCGATCAAGCGCTCGACCCGGGGATCGCGCGACTTGTGCAGCGGATGGCCATAGCCCGGGATCGGCGCGCGCGCGGCTTTCAGCTCGGTGATGGCCGCCGTGGCCGCGTCGTGCAGCCCGGCACCCGCGTCGACGCGTGCCGCCACGTCCATGAACAGGCGGCCGGCCGTTTCAGACGCACCGAGGATGACCGAGCCGCAGCCCAGGATCCCCGCCGCCACCGCGCCCTGCAGCGCATCGGGCGCCGCCGCGAAGGTCATGCGGCTGGCCTGCACGCTCGGCACGAGGCCGTGTTCGGCAATGGCGACCAGCGTGGCATCGAGCACCACGCTGCAGGCCGCATCGGGGCGGCGGCCGGTGAGCAGCAGGAAGAAATAATCCGTGAAGGACAGGTGGCCGATGAGCTCTTGGCACAGGTCTTGGCCGCGCACGACGATGGTGTGTTCGTCCGAGGTGCAGATGGCGGTGCTCGGGACGGTGGACTTTCCGATTTTCATGTGGCGTCTTTCTGGCGTTCAGGCATGCGGGGTTCAAGGCGGAAGTCGTAGTGCGCGGACCAGTACGGCGTCTGCAGCGTCCGGCCGTCGGGCGCGCGGCCCGCGGGATGCGATTCGAAATCGACGATGAGCCTTGGACGCACGCCGAACACGGCGTCGGACTCGATGTACGGGCTGCCGGCCACGAAGAGATGCGTGGTCACGGGCACGTGGCCCGGCGCCGAGACCATCATGTGGATGTGGCCGGGCCGGTTCGGATGGCGGCCCATGGCTTCCAGCATGCGTCCTACCGGGCCGTCGGTCGGGATCGGATAGAAGCTCGGCCGGATCGACCAGAACCAGTAGCGGCCCTCGCTGTCGGTGCGGATGCGTCCGCGCGCCGCCATGGCGGCACCTTCGACCTGCATGTCGTACACGCCCTCGCCGTCGCCGGACCAGATGTCGAGCAGCGCGCCCGCGAGCGGCCGGCCCTCGGTGTCGGTGATGCGGCCGCTGTAGAAGGTCGGCTCGCCGCGCGCGCCCTGCGCCACGTCGGCGCCGAGCGGCAGGTCGGGCGCGCCCTCCCAGTAGAAGGGGCCCTGCACCGTCGCGTGCGTGGCTTCGGTGATCTCGGTGGCCTGCGTGGCCTCGGCGCCCGCTCGGCCGCGCTTGCCCGCTGCGGCGCGCAGCTGGTCGAGGATCACCACCATCATCGACGCGCCCAGCGTGTCGGACAGCAGGATGAACTCCTGGCGCTTGTCGGTGCAGGTCTGGCCGGTGGCGGTCAGGAACTCGATGCCCTGCATCCACTCCGCGGGCGTCAGGTCCACCTCGCGGATGAAGGCATGCAGGTGCGTGATCAGCGACTGCATGACCTGGGCGAAGCGTGCGTCACGCGCGCCCTCCAGGCTCTGCAGCACGGTCTGCGTCAGCTCGCTTTCGTTCGATGGGGTCATGGCTTGCTTGTCTCCTGCTTTTTGTTCAAGGCTTCGGGCGGCCCGGCTATGCGGTGGCCGGCTGCCCCAGGCGCTTTCGGATGGGCGTGACGATGGCCGCGTTGTCGGCGCCGAGCATCGGCGGCGCACTGACCTCCAGCGGGCGCTCGCCGTCGAAGCTCACGGGCGAACGGATCGTGTGCCACTCGCCGCCTTCGGGATGCGGTGCGCTCACCTGCAGCTGCAGGTGCCGCGCCTGCGGGTCTTCCATCGCCTCGCGGGTGTCGTACATCGGCGCATGCGGCACGTCCTCGGCCTCGAGGCGCGCGCACCATGCGGCGCGGCTGTGCTGGCGGAACAGGCCGCCGAGCAGCGCGATCAGGTCTTCCTGGTGCGCGATGCGGGCTTCGCGCGAGGCAAAGCGCGGGTCCGCGAAGAGCCGCGGCCGCTCGATCGCGTTGGCGAGCCCCTGCCAGAACTTCTCCGGCGAGGACATGTGCAGCGCAATCCACAGCCCGTCCGCGCACTCCAGCACATAGGACTGCGACACGCTCGGGCGGCTGAACGGACCCATGACCTCGCTCTCGGAAAAGAGGTGCGTGAACGCGTCGAGGTTGAAGTGGCACATGGCTTCGAGCATCGACACCTCGACCGCGCGGCCCTGGCCGGTGCGGCCGCGTTCGACCAGTGCGCCGAGCACGCCGTAGGCGGCGTAGAAGCCCGTCATGGCGTCGGCGAGCGCCGGGCCCACTACGCGCGGGTTGGCCGGGTTCACCAGCAGCTTGAGAAAGCCGCTCGCGGCCTGCGCGACCGTGTCGTAGGCCGGCCGGGCAGCTGCAGGGCCTGTCTGGCCGAAGCCGCTGATCGCGCAATACACGAGCCGCGGATTGAGGTCGCGCAGCCGGGCCTCGCCGGCACCGAGCCGCTCCGCCGCACCGGGGCGGAAATTCTGGATGTAGACGTCGGCGTCCTTGACCAGTTCGTCGAACACCGCCGCGTCTTCGGGCAGCTTCGGGTTCAGCGTGATGCTGCGCTTGTTGCGGTTGTAGGTCTGGAAGTGCGGGCTGTAGAGGCCGCCGCGAAAGGCACGGAACGGATCGCCCGCGCCGGGCTGCTCGATCTTGACCACCTCGGCGCCGAGGTCCGCGAGGAACATGCCCGCCGCCGGGCCGGTGATGAACGTGCCTTGTTCGAGCACCTTGATGCCGCTGAGGACTTTTTGCACCGGGGAGGTCTCCTGGGGTTGTTGTTCGGGGTTGGAGAAACTGTAGGTGGCGCCCGCGGATGCGGAAAATGATTGTTTTTCATCGTTAGCATCGATGCCATCGATCATCGGTCCCAAGGAACGCCATGGAACTCCGGCACCTTCGCTACTTCATTGCCCTGTCGGGCTCGCTGAACTTCACGCGCGCGGCCGAGCGCCTGCATGTGACGCAGTCGACGCTGTCGCACCAGATCAAGCAGCTGGAGGAAGAGATCGGCATCGCGCTGTTCGACCGCGTCGGCAAGCGCGTGAGCCTGACCGAGGCGGGCGACGAGTTCCTGCACTACTGCACCAAGGCCCTGCACGAGATCGACCTTGGGCTGGGCGCACTGCGACAGGAGAGCTCGGACGTGGCGGGCGAGCTGCGCGTCGGCTCCACGCACACCTTCAACCTGGGCTTCATTCCGGATTGCATCGCGAGCTTCCATGGCAAGCACCCGCGCGTGAAGGTGGTGGTCGAGGAGCTCTCGGCCGACCAGATCGCCGCGCGGCTGCAGCAGGGCACGCTGGACCTGGGCATCGCCTACCGGCCGGCCGCGCCGGGGCCACTGCAGTTCGAGCCGCTCTACAACGAGGAGATGGTGCTGGTGGTGGCGAAGAAGCATCCGCTCGCGCGCCGCAAGCGCGTGCGCATGGTGGAGCTGCACCGGCTGCCGATGGTGCTGCTGCCGGCGAGCTTCGCCACGCGCCAGATGCTCGACGAATGCTTCCGTTCCTGCGGCGCGCAGCCGCACGTGGTGGCCGAGATCAACACGCTCGCACCGATGATGGACCTGGTCGCCAAGACGCAGCTCGCGTCCATCATGGCCGCGAACGTGGTGACGGCACTCTCGGGCCTCGTCGTGGTCCGGCTCGAAAGCCCGACGCCTGTGCGCACCCCCGGCATGCTGTGGTCGCCGGTGGCGCGCGATGCCGCGGCCACGCGGGCGTTCTCGACCATCGTGCGCAAGCTCGCGCTGCGAAGCAGCCTGCAAGGGGTGGCGCGGCCGGCGCGCTGACGCGCATCCCGGGCGGCCTTCGCCCAGCCATGCCGCCGCGACATATCTCGAAGTGGACGGGCGGGATAGCGGCGCGCCCGCGCACTGGCGATAGTCCATCACGCCAGGGGTCAGGACCAAAGACACCCTTCGGCGCTTCAAAAAACACGGAGACAAGAAGATGGATATGCGCACCCGCGCCTGCCTTGCGGCGGGCCTCACGACTGCTTCGCTCGGATCGCTTCCGGCCTTTGCGCAAGGAACGCCGCCGGTGGACAGCGTGAGCATCTATGGTGTCGTCGACGAGTATGTGGGTTCGCTGCGCCGCAGCGACCAGCCCGGCCGTACCAAGGTATTGAACAGCGGCGGCATGACGACCTCCTATTGGGGCGTGCAGGGCAACGAAGACCTGGGCGGCGGCCTGCGATCGTTCTTCGCGCTGGAGAGTTTCTTCCAGGCCGACAGCGGCACCTTCGGCAGGACGACGGCCGACCCCTCCTTCTCGCGCAACGCCTATGTCGGGCTCGGCGGTGCCTACGGCCTGGTGAGCGCGGGCCGGCAGACCAATGCGCTCTATGCGGCCACCGGCAACTTCAATCCGTTTCTCGCATCGGCCAACCTGAGCCCGGTGATGCTGCAGGTCTGGAGCACGGGCTACAACCGCGCGGTGCTGGGCGACAGCGTCTGGGACAACACCCTCCAGTACGCATCGCCCGACATGGCGGGGTTTCGGGTGTCCGCGGCGTACGGGCTGGGCGAGGTGGCCAACCGCGGCGGCGTGCGCAACGTCAACCTGACCGTCAACTATGCGAAGGGCCCGTTCGCCGCGGTGGTCTCGGCCCAGCAGGTCAAGGCGGGTCCGGGCCTGGCGGCGCCGATCTCGAGCCAGAAGGCCCAGATGGCCGGCCTCTCGTACGACTTCGAGGCGGTGAAGCTCTACGGCCAGCACTTTCATACCGACACGCCCGACATCCGCACCACGACCCGGACCACGCAGCTCGGCGTGGCGATGCCCGTGGGCGCCGGCCGCATCATGGCGTCCGTCGCGCACACGCGCAGGGACATGCCCATCACGGATTCGAGCCGCACGACGGCAGCGCTCGGCTATGACCACTATCTTTCCAAACGCACCGACCTCTACGCGGTCTACCTCTCGGACCGGCTCACCGGATACGAGCGACGGGGAAGCCTCGCGCTCGGCATGCGGCACCGCTTCTGAAACCTTGTGCAAGCTTGTTCCACAGTGAATAGAACCCCATGAACACCCTCATCAAGATCTCGCGGCGGTCGGCACTCGTGCTGGCCGCGGCCACCATCGCCATGGGCGCGAACGCGCAGCCCTCCAGCACGAAGCCGATCCGCCTCGTGGTGCCCTTCGGGCCCGGCGGCGTGGCCGACCTCACGGCGCGCGTCGTCGCGCAGAAGATGTCGGAATCGATGGGGCAAAGCATCATCGTGGACAACAAGCCCGGCGCGGGCGGCGTGGTCGCCGCCGACACCGTGGCCAAGGCGCCGCCCGACGGACTCACGGTGCTGCTGATGTCCAACGGCAATGCCGTGAGCGTGGGCCTCTTCAAGCGCCTGCCGTTCGACACCGTGAAGGACTTTGCGCCGGTTTCGACGATCGGCTATTTCGACCTGGCCGTCGTGACGGCGGCGAACTCGAAGTTCAAGACCATGCAGGAGCTCCTGGCCCATGCGAAGGCGCATCCGGGCACCGTCAACATCGGAACGATCAACGTGGGCAGCACGCAGCACCTGGCGGCCGAGCTGCTCAAGCGCAGCACCGGCATCGACGCGCAGGTGATCCCGTTCAACGGCTCCCCGGCCATGATCACGGCCCTGCGCGGCGGACAGATCGACGCCGGCGTCGAGATCCTCGCGCCCATCCTCGGGCAGATCAGCGGCAAGTCGCTGCATCCGATCGCAGTCATGGGCACGAAGCGCTCGTTCGCGCTGCCCGAGACGCCGACCGTCGCCGAGAGCGGCGCGCCCAAGTTCAACGTGGCGTCGTGGAACGCCTTTGCGGTGCCCGCGAAGACGCCGCAGGCGGTCGTCGAACGGCTCAACAAGGAAGTGAACGCAGCGCTGGCCGCACCCGAGGTCAAGGAGCGGCTGCGCCAGATCGGCGTGGAGGCGCAGGGCAGCACGCCGCAACAGCAGGCGGAACTCTTGAAGAACGAGATTCAGCGCTGGTCGGAGGTCATCCGCCTCGCCGGCATTCCGAAGCAGTGAGCCTCGAGGGGTCCGCGACCCATGCTCACGCGGGCGGCGCCTGCCCGTTCATCGTCTGGCTCACCACCTCGCGCACCAGCTTCAGGACGGCCTGCTGCGTCAGCGTGGCGGGCCGCTGGGAACTGACGGCCAGGGCCAGCCGGCTGCGCAGCGACGGATTCGCGATCCGGCGGGTCGCAAAGGCCTCCGGGCGTGGCGCGGTGAGCACCGCATTCGAGGACAGCACGGCCAGCCCCAAGCCATCGATGACGAGGTCGAGGATCGCGGCCACGCCGTCGATCTCCATCGCGATCGTCGGCCGGCATCCGATGTTCGCCATCTCCGCCTCCACCAGCATGCGGATCGAATTGGGCTTGGTCGGAATCACGAGCGGTTGCGACGCCACCTCGCGCAGCGAGACCTCGCCATCGGCCGTGCCACCGGGCTGCGCCGGGCCCACCAGGTACAGGTCTTCTTCGAGGATGACCACGCTGTCGATGTCGGCCGACGGTGCGGGGTTGTAGAGCAGCGCCAGGTCGAGGCGGCCCGCAGTCACCGACTCCTGCATGGCGCTCGAGAGCGCCTCGGTGATGGAAAGGCGCGCATCGGGCAGCTGCTGGCGGAAGGCGCGGGTCAGGGGCACGGCGATGCGCTTCGCGATGCTGGGCGGCAGGCCCACCGCGACACGGCCGGCGAGTGCGCCACGCATGCGGCCGAGGTCTTCCTTCGCGCGTTCGATCTGGTGAAGGATGCCCCTGGCGTGCTCCAGCAGCAGCTTGCCCGCATCGGTGACGGTGACGCCCCGGCCATTGCGCGTGAGAAGGTTCTGCCGCAGCTCCACTTCGAGCTGGCGCACCTGCCGGCTGAGCGCGGGCTGCGCGACATCGATCACGATCGATGCGCGCGTGAAGCTGCCGAGCTCCGCCACGCGGACAAAGTACTCCAGCTGCTTGAGGTCCATGAAGCGTAGTCTAGGGCTGCGCGCCCCCGCGCAGGCGCGGCCATTGGCCGGTCGTTCCATGCGACCGCCGCGGCCGTCTCAGGCCCAGTAGAGGCGCATCGGGTTGTCCACCAGCAACTGGCGCTGCAGCCGCGCCGTCGGCGCGATGCGCGGAATCATGTCGACCAGCGTGCCGTCGTCGGGCATGTGGGTCTTGAGATTGGGATGCGGCCAGTCGGTGCCCCACAGCACGCGGTCGGGGAAGGTCTCGACCAGGCGCCGCGCGAAGGGAACCACGTCGTCGTAGGTCGGCGGACCGGACAGCGACAGGCGCTCGGGACAGCTCACCTTCGACCAGATGTTCGGATGCTCGCGCAGCAGCTGCACGAAGCGCTCGAACTGCGGCCCGTCGACCGGCTGGCCCACATCGGGACGCCCCATGTGGTCGACCACCACGATGGTCGGCAGCCGCGTGAAGAAGTCCCACAGTTCGGGCAGGTCCTGCGCCTCGAAGTAGACGACCACGTGCCAGCCCAGCGGGGCAATGCGTTGCGCAATGCTCATCAGCACCTCGCGCGGCGTGAAGTCGGCCAGGCGCTTGAGGAAGTTGAAGCGCACACCGCGCACGCCGGCTTCATGCAGCCGTCGGAGTTCGGCGTCGCCGACCTCCGGGGCCACCGAGGCCACGCCCCGTGCGCGTCCGTTCGAATGCGCCAGCGCGTCGAGCAACGCGCGGTTGTCGTTGCCATGGCAGGTCGCCTGAACGATCACGTTCCGCTCGAAGCCCAGCAGATCGCGCAGCGCAAAGAGCTGGTCCTTCGAAGCGTCGCAGGGCGTGTACTTGCGCCCGGGCGCAAACGGGAACGGCGCGGCGGGCCCGAACACGTGGCAGTGCGCATCCACGGCACCGGGCGGCGGCGTGAAGCGCGGCTTCGTCGGGGCGGGATGGAAACAGAGCCAGTCCTTGTCCATGGTGCTAGCCGGCATGGCGATCCGCCAGTTGGTTGAAGAAGAGCGGGTTGCGCGGCGGGATACCGCGCACCGGCGTGCAGAAGACCACTGTGTGCATGCCGTGCATCTTGCGCGGATCTGCGGCGGCGAGCGAGCATGCAAACGCGCTAGCAGCTAGCGAGTTTCGGTATGGCTCGACGCACCCGCCAGTGCATGCGGTGCGACGCGCGTTCGGAAGCCGCGGGCCTGCCTTCAGCTGGCGGTGCGCACCGGTGCCAGGGTCGGCATGCGATCAGTGGTGAGGTAGATGGCCGTCGTTCCCACGGAGGCATGCCCGAGATTGTTCTGCACCACCTGGATCGGCACGGGCACCTGGCCGTTTCGGCCCCGCAGGGCATGGGCGCCATGCGAGTGGCGCAGCCAGTGAGTGCTTGCTTTCTTCAGCTGCTGCGCTTCGGCGCCCTCCAGGCCCGCGGAGGCCTGCGCGACAAAGGCCTTGATCGCCTGGTACAGGCCCGAGGCCGACCAGGCCATCGGACGCCGCGATTCGGTGTCGAAGCGCGCCAGCACATGAATGCCGCGGTTGCTCACGGCGCCGACCTGCCGCTCGAAGCCATGCCGCGCGAGCTCGTCCTCCAGCTCGGCCACGAGCGCGGACGGCACGGGCACCTGCCGGCGGCGCCCGCCCTTGCCGGCCACTGCCAGTTGCCAGCCGGCCGCGGCCACGCCGTCGGCGGTGCGGACCTCGACCTGTTCGAGGTCCTCGCATTTCGCGCCCGTGATCTCGGCCAGCCGCAGTCCGGTCGCATAGAGCCAGCGCATGCCGCGGCGCAGGCGGCGCCGGGCTTCGGTGTCGGCATGCGCCTGGAGCAGCGTGTCGACGTGGTCCCACTGCGCAAAGCTCAGCGCGCGGCGCGAATCGAGCGGCTGCTGCAGGCTCGATGGCGGCGCAAGGGTTGCGAACGGATTGCCGACCAGGTAGTTCTGGTTCACGAGGAAGGCGCAGAGGCTTCGCAGGATCGCGATCGCCTGGCGCAGTCCCGACTGCGCGAGCGGCCCTTCCATCGGCCGCCACAGCGGCGACCAGCGTTGGTGGTGGCGCGCGCCGCACCAGCGGCCGGGCGGATCGAGCAGGAAATCCCGGTAGTCGATGGCGTCCTCGACGGTGAGCGACGACAGCGCCTTGCGCCGCTCCAGCACGGCCCACAGCAGCAGGCGCTCGGCTTCCTTGCGGTATGAGCGCTGGGTGGCCGACAGCTCGCCGGTCGCATCGCCCGGGCGCTTGGCGCTGAGCCACGCGCCGATCGCTTCGTGGTCGTTCGCGGCCATCAGAAGACAGCGTTCGCGAGGCGCGCGGTTGCTGCCTGCGCTGCCGTCGAGTTCGGCAGGCAGGACGAACTTTTCGTAGGGCACGAGCGCGGTTCCGGTCGGCACTACTGCGGCCAGCGCCAGCGGCGCGAGCTGCGCCCTGGGCTTCAAGGCGTGGGAACCGATGCGCAACCCGAGCGCCTGCTGGTTTGCGCACAGCCAGTCGAGGATCCGCGCCGCCTTGAGTTCACCCACGCCGGGCACGTGCGCCCACCAGCGTGCGCCGATGCCGTTGACACGGTCGACCAGCGCGGAAAGTGTTGGTACACCGGCGCGCTCGAGGCGCGCCGCCACCGAAGGATTGAGCCAGGCCAATACGCTGTCGCCCGGCCGCGGATCCTGCGCGACCAGGTTCTCGAGCCAGCGCAATGCTTCGAGCTGGCGCTCGATCACCTGGGCGCGACGCGAGGGGCGAGCGCCCTGCCCTGCCCCGCCCATGGCCGGATAGGCTGCTTCGTAAGCCTCGATCTGCTCGGTCTCGGAGAAGTCTTCGAGGCCCTGAGCCGCGGCGAATTCGGCAAGGCTCGGCAGTGCCGGCGCCGCCGGAAAGCGGTCCGGATCGAGCAGGATCAGGCGCGCGGTGCCGGGCCTGCGCTCGCGCCGCGCCGCCGCCGCGAACTCGTCGCGGATCCAGGCGATGGTGCGGCGCACCGTGCGAAGGTCGGTGTGTTCGCCTTCGAGCCGCAGGTAGCGGTCCCAGCTGGCCCTTTCGTCCAGGCCCTGGGCCAGCGCCCGCATGAATGCAAAGTGCCCCCGGTGCAGCTTGCGCGCGGTGCCGGTCTTCATGAGGCCGATGTCGGGTTCCGGTCGCCGGTCGATTGCCAGAACTTCCACCACGGCCGCGGTTCCGGGGGGGCCTCTGGCGGCAGCTGCTGCAGCTGGCTCTCGCGCGTGCGCCGGCGCTGCTCGACCTCGAGTGCATGCGCGATCCCGAACGCTTCGCGGTCGCCGCGGCCCGCGAGCGCGCGCCAGCTCACTGCGAGCCTCGCGAGTTCGTCGTCGTCGATATGGGCCAACTGGGAAGGTGTGGGGACGGAAGCCATGTCTTTCCGATCTAGGCGAGGATCGGCCGACTCGTCGCAGCGAGGCGGAACATGGCGTGGGACGGCTGCTTGCCGGGCGCTGGAGCGGTGGTCTGTGTCATGAATTGTTTGATGATAACTGAAGTAATCATCAATACACATTTTGTGTTGCAAGAACGCACTTCCTTAAGGTGTCGCGTCTAAGTTGTTGATTCATAAGGAGTTTATCGGCTTCGCGGCGGATGTCCAGTGCACCGCGTTGCGCCCGCCCGTTGCGATGGGAGAGACGATGGCGGCGCTGACCGCCATGTTCGCGCATCGGCCTCGGTCGAGTTTCTTGCCTTCTTACAGAGGGTTGCCGGCGGCAGGTGCCGCGCCACTTCCAGGCAGGCAGCCACACAATGCCGGGCCGGCCGCGGCGCTGGGAAGAAGGCCGGCAATCCGTGCGGCCTTGGGGCTCGGGGCCACGGCCTGTGGTGAAAGGGGCCAATGTGCAGGCCAGGTGCCCGCAAACGACGTGCCCGGCAGGCAGGGCGCTGCAGGCGCTTGAAGCTGGACCGGGAAAACGATGCGGGCCTCATGAAGCTTGGGGAGGCGCCCTGCCCTGCCCCTCTTCCTTTTTCAGTGCGGATTGCCCGCCGGGGCTTGCGCACACGGCATGCGGCGCAGCGAAATCTGCCGAGTCGGGCCCGGCGCGAGAATCCCAACCGTTCTCACATTCACTGTACCGCCCCCGCCGGGGCGACTCAAGTCACAAGGTGCGTGCCTTGCGCAGAGCCTCCGCAATGCCGGCCTCGAGCGCCTCGGGGCTGGCATCGGTCGCAGCTTCAGGACTGAGGGTGATGGTGATTTCGCCGCTCTTGGCGCGAACCAGGGTCCCGAGCTTCTGGCCTCCCGAAACGATGTCGAGCTTTTCCGAACGTTCGAATCCCGGTTTCGCGTCGAGCAGCCGCGCGACCACCATCGCGGGGGCAAGGCTGTGGCCCCGCAGCCTCTCCACGCGTTTCAGGACACCGCGCCGATCCTTCTCCATGGCGGCATTGATCTGCTCGGCATGGCGGAAGCTGATCTCGAGCGGACTGCGGAAGCACTCCACCACCGCCGGCGGCAGCTGCGCGACCATCAATGCCTTGCGCACCCAGGTGTGGCTCACGCCCAGTGCCTCGGCGAGCTGGCGCTGGGTCGGGAACAGTTGCTCCTCGAGCGCGCGCTGGTACATCAGGCCCTGCTCATAGTTGGACAGATCCGCACGTTCGCGATTCTCCCGATCCATCGCGGCGAAGAGCGCCGCATCGCCCAGTTCGTCGACCCAGATGGACGCCAGCACCGGGATGCCGAGTTCCAGCGCGGCGCGGTGCCGGCGATGGCCGAAGACAATTTCGAACTGGCCAGGCTCTTCCTTGATCGGCCGCACCAGGATCGGCTGGACATTGCCGCCCGCGTGTTCGATGTCCGCCTTGAGGCCGGCGAAGGCACTGCTCGAGAACGAAGCGTCGTGCCGGTTGGCCCAGCGGCTCGGACGGATCGTCTTGGGGTCGATCTTCCGCGTCGGAAGCGAGCCTTCGTACTGGCTGAGCTTTTCGCGCAGCGCCGCCATCTCGCCTTCGACCTGCTGAATCTGGCCGCGGAAAGCCATCATCTGGCCCGGGCCCGTCCGGGGTGCGAGGCTTCCGCCGACGGCCGGTGGAAACCTGGTTTCCACGACGTTCGATGCCGACGGCGGCACCACGGACGCCGCCTCCGAGGCGGGTGCGGCGCTCGGCTCCTTGGCGGCCTGGGGAAGCATCAGGCCGGCGGTCAATGCCTCCAGCCGCTTGCGGGTGCTAGCCATGATGGACACTCCTTGGCGCGGCGTGCGCAGTGCTCAACGTCGGGAAACGGGATTTCCAGTGCCCGCGGCACGCGCCCTTGCGCGGACCTTGCGGCATTGCCACCCCGCATTCGGAGCGCTGGGCGACCTGCCGTGGAAACCAGGTTTCCACGGTTTCGTGGATCTCCAGCGTGGCCGGAACATACAGAAGGAACGGTGGCGTGGAAACCAGGTTTCCACCGGACTGCTGGGTGGCGTGCGTTGGCACGACGGTCATTGCAGAGCCCTCCCTTGCGCAGTCCACGCGCCGATCACCGATTGCTCGACCAGTTCGACGAACGAATCGTAGGCGTCGACCGCCCGCTTGTAGGTCTTGGCGGCACCTTCGTATTTCTGCACGTCGTAGACCGTGGCGAATTCGGCAGCCTTGTTGCTGGTCACGCTCGTCTTGGGGATTTCGACCGGCAGCGTGTACTCGCCGTAGGTCGCCTGGATCCACTGCCGCACGGCCGGCATGGCCGGATCGGCCGCGTCCACGCGGCTCAGCAGCACGTGGAGAAAGTCGAAGGCCTTGCCTTCGCGGTCCTTGCTCTGGCCGTCGAGGTTGCCGCCCAAATCGGCGAGCAGCGACCAGAACTGGGCGGACGACGCAAAGTCGAGGCCCGATGGCGGTACCGGCACGACGATGCCGTTCGCGGCCCACAGCGCGTTGATGGTGACGTACGACAGGGAAGGGGGCGTGTCGATCACGATCACGTCGTACAGGTCCCGCACCGACTCCAGGCCCTCATTCAGCACGTCCCAGAACTTGGCGCCAGGTTGTTGCATCTGGCGGGCGGGGAGGGCGAACTCGGCGGAAAAGAGAAAGGGCGCGGCCGCGACCAGGTCGATCCCATCCCAGTAGGTAGACCGGATCGCGTAGCGGATGTCGTTCTCGCTGCCGTCGCACAGCGGCCCGATGGTCATGTCTTCGGTGACCTCGGCCTCGGGCAGCAGGCCGTGCAGCGTCGTCAGCGAACCCTGCGGATCGGTGTCGATGGCCAGCACGCGGTGGCCGCGGAGGCTCAGCCCCTGCGCCAACACCATGGCCGTGGTGGTCTTGGCGACGCCACCCTTGAAGTTGCCGACAGCGATGGTGATGGCCTTGCGGCCCGCCGGCCGCATCTTTTCCGCACGGTAGGTCCTGGTCCAGCGACGCAGTTCGTCGAGCTCGAAGGTTCGCTTGCCGCCCGAAGGCGTCAGCCGGCCGGCCGGAAGATCCTCCTTGGTGATGCGATAGGCGACGTGGGCCTTGTCGACGCCGCAGAGCGCGGCCAGCTGGGCGGTGGAGTAGGTCGGCGGGATCTTGCGGGCCTCGGGTGCCAGCAGCATGCCGCGGATCTGCTCCACCATCGATCCGGCGCGCGTGGCAAGCGCCGCGATCTTCTGCATGTTGATGGTTTGGCGGGGTGGGACCTGAAGCTCGGTGGAAACCAGGTTTCCACTGACCGGCGGCACGGGAACTGACATTTTGTATGGCCTTATTCGACGGAATCTGGCAATTCTATGAGAATCTGTCGAATGGACAAGTTTTACCGACAAGCCCGCCTCAGCACCGCCAAGTATTGTGAGGAGCATTGGGGACCGCGACCTCCGAGGCCAGCGAACACGCTACCGGATGCGGCCACAACCCGGACCGGAGTGCCTCCAGCACCCCCTAAGCCCGGTTCATCGCGCGCTTTGCGCCTGATTGCAGGCTCCATACAGGGCGGCAACCCATATCCACTCACATTGGAACCCATCCGACCTCACAAAAGCCGCGCCAGTCTCCCAACAAGGCTCACTTCAAACCCCAATCGATCTCACATTCAATCCCAACCGATCTCACAGCCGCGGGCGTAAGTACCTGTCACACCACAGGAAAACGCATCCTCAACTCTTCAATATCCCAAGTGTTTATCTGCAAACATACCAAGGCACCGTTATGCGCCTAATGTGAATTGACTGAATCACAATGCAAAGGCATGATGTGAAACCACTTTATTGCCGCTGCAGACCATGGTCGAGGAAGAAAATTCACAGTCACGGTCTCCGCCCCGGCAATCGCCCACGGCCGAAGAACAGAGCGTGGCCAAGGCCAACGAGGCCATCGCCATCCGCCCCAAGCGCGGGCGGCTCACCCTGCTCTCGCGGCGCATCTACAACGCGCTGCTCTACCACTCGCAGCGCCAGGGCGTGGACGAGCCGGTCTACAAGCTGACGCTCAGCGAACTGATCGGCGACGCCCGCTTCAATTCGAACAACACCGAGCTGCTGAAATCGCACCTGCGCGACATGCAGGCCACGACCATCGAGTGGTCGACCAGCAGCAGCTCCCTCAAGCGGTGGGTGTCGTCGCAGCTGCTCGGCACCGTCACCATCGAGGAGCAGGGCAGGGGGCGGCCCTGCATGGTGACCTGGCGCTATCCGGACGAGATCAAGGAGCGGCTGGTCAAGCCGCACCAGTACACGCGCGTGCTTCTCGAGATGAGCAGCCAGATGCGCAGCTATTCCGCCGCCGTGCTGTACGAGATCGGCGCGCGCTATCTCACCTCGCCCGGGCGCCTGTCGATGCGCGAGGACGTCGTCTGGTGGGCCGCGGTGCTGACGGGCCGCAGCGACATCAAGGAAGTCGACTACCGCTTTCTCAAGCGCGACGTCATCAGCAAGGCGCTGGCCGAGATCGACGCGCTGTGCGAAGACTTCGGGCTCGAGCTGATCGAGCACAAGCGCGGCCGCAAGATCGAGGAGATCCAGTTCAGGGTCGTTCCCAAGATCCAGCAGCGCCTGGGGGACATCAGCGCATCGAACCGGAATGTCTTCGACCTGGAGCTGGTCGCGCGCCTGATTGCGCTGGGCCTCAAGCAGGACGAAGCACAAGACCTCTATGCCACGACCGATGAAGGACAGATCCGCGCCACGCTGGACCACGTGGACCAGCGGCTGCGCAACGCGGCCATGCCGGAGCTCAAGTCGCCGGCCGCCTATTTCAAGGACGCGCTGAAGAAGGGCTATGCCGGCGTGACCGCAATGGAGCCGGCGTCCGGCGGCAACGGGCAGCCGCCCGCGCTCGCGCCCCCTGTGGCTGCGCTGTCGGAGGCCGACCGGCTGCGGCGCATCCGAGAGCTCTGGGAAAACGACCGCATGGGGCAGGCGCGCGCCGTGTTCGCCGAGATGCCCCAGCCCATGCAAGCCGAAGTATGCACACGCTTCGAGGCCGAGCGGCTCGAGCAGATGGCAGCGCCCATCGCGCGCGCCTGGCGGCGGGACGGTCCGGCGAGCCGCGTGGCCGCCACCACCTTCTACCGCTGGCTGGCGCAAGACACCTGGCCGGAGGAGCCGACCGACCGGGTGCTGCTGGATTTCGCGCTGCAGCGTGGCGTGGCCGGCATCTAAGCCTGTTGTGTAAGTTTGCGATCACTTCTCGGAATGGTGCCCGCGCGTGCCGCCCCGCCCCCCGTCGCGGGTGCAGATCACTGGCGTACAAGACGGGCGGACTTCGCGGTCCTATCGTGCGGCGTTGACTTCTCCAACTCGCACAAAACCGATGCCGCCGTCCTTCACACCGCCTTTCACTTCCTCCGGCCGCAGCGCCCTTGTGCAAGCACCGCCCTGGTACTACGCCGGCTGGCTCGTCAACGTGGAATTCGCCTTCGACGCCGCGCTTGGCGCGGCGCTGGTGCCGCCTGACCTTGGCGTGCCCACCGGCAAGGGCTGCGTTCATTTCGCCGACTGGCAGGCCTGCGGCAGCGACGGGCAGGAACTGCTCGACCCCGTCTATGCGCAGTACCGCGAGACCATCGTGGTGCTCGAGATCGCGCCAAGGCAAGGCGCCGATGCGCGCTTTTACTGTCCCCTGATCTACGTCGACCAGGACATTTCATTGCTGCGCGGCTGGCTTCAGGGCTGGCCCAAGAAGATCGGGCAGACCTGGTTGACCCGCAGCCTGCCCCTGGTGCACCCGGCGGCCGCGCCGTTGTCCGAAGGCAGCCGGCTCGGTGCGAGCCTCAGCGTGAAGGAGCGCCGGCTGGTCGATGCCGCGGTCACGCTGACCGGCGAGACAACCGGGCGCCTGGGCTTTCTCGGCGCGCCGACGATCGGCGCGGTGGGCTGGCCCGACCTGACCCAGCCCGGGATCCCCGCGGCTGCGCGCTACCTGCGCGCCGACATCGTGGACCGCGTCGAATCGGGCTGGACGCAGGGCAGGGCGACGCTGCAGTTTCACGAACACCCGGTGGAAGAACTCTCACTGCTCGGACGGGTGGAAGCGACGCAGGCCAGCGCGGGTTGGATGGGCATCACGGTTCGCGGTGCGCTGGCCGCGTGAGGGCGCCGACGGCGCTACCCTTCGGAGAATGAACTTCTCCACCCCCTCGCACGTGATCGGCCTGCCGATGGAAGACGGCGTGCAAGTCGAGGCGATGTTCGCGTCCGATCCCAGGGCGCACTTCGAGCTGCACTGGCATGCCGAGTGGAGCGTGGGCGCCGTTCTCGAGGGCCGCTGCGAGTTCACGTGCGCCGGTGAATGGCATGTGGCGCAAGCCGGCGACCTCGTGCTGATGGCGCCGTTCATGCTGCACACGGCGGGTGTCAGCGCGCAGGGCTTTCGGATGGTGATGCTGTATGTGCCGCATGCCTGGGTCGGTGCGCGCCTTGCATGGCCACCCGCCGAGCGCGGCGTGCTGCGTGAGCGGGTCTGGAAGAACGAACGCGCAGCCCGTGCATTGGCTGCGGCGGCGCAATCGAAAGACGGGGCGGAAGTCGCCAGTCTTCTCGAACAGATCCTGCGCTCGCAGACCGGGACAGAGCGCGTGCCGCTCAAGCGCCTGCCGGGCGACGCCCGCGTCGAATCCGTCTGCGAGGCCCTGGCGACGGAGGACGCCTGCCGCATGGCCCCCGCTTCGCTCGCTCAACGATTGGGCGTGTCGCGCGAACACTTCCATCGTCTGTTCCGCTCGGCCGTCGGCATGACACCGGCCCACTATGCGCGGCTCGCGCGCATCGGCCGCGCCAAGGCCATGCTGCGCGAGGGCAACTCGCCCGCCGAGGTGGCGGCGCAATGCGGTTTCGCGGACCAAGCCCATTTCTCCAGATGGTTTCGCCGCTGCTTTGGCGTGACGCCGGGCAACTACCTGGTCGGGCCGGAGAGGGTCCCGATGTCGCTGCGTTCGAGCCGCCTCGGAGCACAATCGGCCTTGCCATGAGCACCATTGCCGAACCGTCGTTCCCCATCCCGCATGCCGCGCCGCGGATCCGCGTGCTGATCGCCGACGACCAGGCGCTGATCCGCCGCGGCATGGCCATGCTGCTGGACGCCGCGCCGGACATCGAGGTCGTCGGCCAGGCGGCCGACGGCGTGGAAGCCGTGGAGTTGGCCCGCCGCCTGCTGCCCGACGTGGTGCTGATGGATCTGCACATGCCGCGCAAGGGCGGCGTGCTCGCGACGCGCGAGATCTCGGCCGCCTTGCCGCACACGCGCGTGATGGTGCTGACCACCTTCGACCGCGACGATCTGGTCTTCGACGCGGTGCGTGCCGGCGCGCAGGCCTACCTGCTCAAGGACGCTTCGGAAGAAGAGGTGATGGACACCGTCCGGGCGGTGCATCGCGGCGAATCGCGGCTGACGCCGCAGATCGCGCGCAAGGTGATGGACCAGTTCCGGCTGCTGGCCGATCGCGTCGCGCAGGAGCCGCAACCTGCGCCGGTGCCCGATGTCCGTACCGCGCCGCCGCAGGCCGCCGCATCCGGCGAGCCATTGCAGCCCGATGCGACCAAACGGCTGACCGAACGCGAGGCCGCCGTGCTCGAACTGATCGCCAAGGGCTATGGCAATCGCCAGATCGCCACGACGCTCAACGTGGCCGAGGGAACGGCGAAGAACCACGTCAGCCGGATCATGCAAAAGCTTCACGCGAACACCCGCACCGAACTGGCGGTGCTGGTGTTGAAGAAGTAACCCCCGAAGCGCCCCCCGCGCCTCCCCCAAAGGGAGCGCACCCGGTGGCCCGGCAAAGCCGGTTCCACGGGGGCATGTCCCACCCCCGATCTCGCTCACTTCGTGTAGCTCTTCCCCCCTCAAGGGGGCGCACCCGTGGCCCGGCAAAGCCGGTTCCACGGGTGCGCTGGATTTGGCAGCGGCGCTGGTCAGGCCGTGCGGCCTGCGGGCGAGAGCCCAGGCATTGCGAGCTCAGGCGCTGGCGAAGGCGCATGCGACGCGGCAGCGTTGCCGGCCGTGTGCCTGGCCAGCACCGGCCGCAGAGCGACGATTGCCAGGAACGCGGCGAACAAGTCCAGGCCCGCCACCGTGTAGAGCACGGTCGACCAGGTGCCGGTGGCCTCCATCATCAGGTTGCCGAGCGGCACGAACAGCGCGCCAACGCCCTTGGCGCAGTACAGCACACCATAGATCTTGCCGATGTGCTTGGTGCCGAAGGCGTCGCCCGCCAGTGCGGAGAACAGCGAATACACCTCGCCCCAGGCCAGGAAGACCACGCCCGACAGGATCAGGAAGGCCCACGGGTTGTGGCCGAAGTAGCCCAGCGCAATGATGCCCAGGCCTTCCAGCGTGAAGGCGATCACCATCGTCTTCTCGCGGCCGATGTGGTCGGACACCCAGCCGAACAGCGGGCGCGAGATGCCATTCATGACGCGGTCGAGCATCAGGGCCAGCGGCAGTGCGGCCATGGTGACGAAGTACAGGTCCACCTTGAAGTTCTTCACGCCCAGGTCCTGTGCGATCACGCCCAGTTGGGCCACGGCCATCATGCCGCCGGTGACGACGCAGGAGAACATCACGATCATCAGCCAGAACAGCGGCGTGCGAAGCGCTTCGCCCAGCGTGTAGTCGCGCCGGCTCTGCATGACCTTGGTCGAGGCACGCACTTCGTCGCCCTTGGGCGCGCGCAGGAACCAGGCCGCGAGGAAGGCCAGCGTGCCCTGCAGCAGGCCGAAGAACAGGAAGGCCTGCTGGAAGCCCGAGGATTCGATCATCGCGGCGATCGGCAGGATGGTGGCGGCCGAGCCGGCGCCATAGCCGCCTGCCGTCAGGCCCACCGCCAGGCCGCGCCGGTCGGGGAACCATTTGAGCGCGTTGTTGATGCAGGTGGCGTAGATCGATCCCACGCCGATGCCGCCGATGGCCGCGCCGATGTAGAAGCCCATCAGCGTCGTCGCCTGCGAATTGACGACCCAGGCCGCGCCGATGAACAGCGCGCCGAAGGCCACGATGAGGCGCGGTCCGAACTTGTCGATGAAATAGCCCTCGATCGGCGCGAGCCAGGTCTGCACCAGCACGAAGATGGTGAAGGCGATCTGGATCGACGCGCGCTCCCAGCCGAACTTGCCCTGGATTTCCGGCACGAACAAGGTCCATGCGTACTGGATGTTGGCAGTGGCGATCATGCAGACGATGCCGACAGCCAGCTGCAGCCAGCGGTTGTCGAACAAGCGCGGCGGCGCGCCGGATGCGGTCTGGGTCAGGGAAGTGGGGTTCATTCGCTTCGTCTCCATTTCGTTGTCGCGCCGATCGCGTCGCGGCACGTTCAGGGTTGGGAATCGGTCGCGCTGCGGGCACGGATCGCGATGGGTGCAACTGTTGCCGCAAACCGCCGCCGGCGCGCCTGCCGGAAGTCACGCGGCGGATCGAGACAAACCCCGAGAGCTCAGGGGAACTCCCCATGCCGAAAGTCATGGCTGCCGTTTGCGAGAATGCGCTGCCAATGAACCTCGCACGCCGCATCGATCCACGGCGCTCCATGGCCGCCGCGATCGGCTGGCTGCTGATTGCGCTCACCTTGTGCCTGGCGCTCGTGGCCAACCTGTGGCTGCGCGGCTTCGTGCGTGCGACGCTGCTCGAGCAGCACGGCCAGCGCCTGGAAGCCGCGGCCGAACATGTCAATGCCGAGCTCGACACCGCACTGCTGCTGCGCCTGCAGGCGGTCAGCGTGGTGGCATCCATGCTGTCGGAGGACGTGCAGCACAGCGAAGGCGCACGCCTGAAGCGATCGCTCGAAGCGGTACGCCGCGGCGTTCCAGACCTGATCTGGCTGGCGGTGACCGATGCCGATGGCTTCATCGTCGCAGCGACCGACGAGCAGGTGGTCGGCCAGAACGTCAATCAGCACGCATGGATCTCGCAAGGCCTGGACGCCGCATGGATCGAGGAAGGCCGCTCGCCGCGCGAACGCTTCCTGAAGCTCACCGCGCCGGTGCGCAATGCCGACGGGGCGATCATCGGCGTCGTCGCCGCGAACCTGAGCTGGAGCTGGGTGCAGAAGATGGTGGCCGAGATCCGCGCCTCGCCGGGCGAATGGCTGCTGATCGACCGCGACGGCATCGTGCGCCACGGGCCGAGTGCCCTTCTGGAGAAGCGCTGGCAGGATGTCGGCGATCCGGTGACGCCCTTCGATCCCGTCGTCGCCGGCCTGGGGAACGACGGATCCGATCTGCCCACGCGCATCCGGACAAGGCGGCTCCTGGACAACCGGCCCTACCTGATCGCGTCTCCACCCAACGCCCGCGACGGAACGCTGCGCCGGCTCGGCTGGCAGGCCGTGGTGATCCAGCCGGTCGAATCGGTCGCGGCCTTCGCGACCGCCATCGAATGGCGCATCTCGATCGTGCTGAGCCTGCTGGGACTGGCCGCCGCCGTCGCCGGCATCATCATGGCGCGCCGCCTCACGCGGCGCGTGAGCGTGATCGCCCATTCGGCCGACGCAGTGCTGGCCGGGAACGCGACGCGCATCGAGGTTCCGCAAGGTGCCGACGAGGCCGCGCGGCTGGGCAGCGCGCTCGACCGATTGCTGGACACGCTGCAGCGCGAACGCGACGAGTTGCGCCGGCTCAATGCCGAGCTGGACGAACGCGTGCGGCAGCGCACCGAGGAGATCAGCCGGCTGGCGCAGGAGTCGCGCGATGCCGCAGTGGTGCGCGAGCGCCTGCGCTTGGCGCGCGGGCTGCACGACACGCTGGCGCATTCCATGATGGCGATGCTCACCGAGATCCGTGTGCTCAAACGCCTGGCATCCAGCCGGCCCGATGCGCTGCCGGACGAGCTCGTCCGGGCCGAGCGCGCGGCGCGCGACGGGCTGGACGAGGCACGCCGCGCGATCGACCAGCTGCGCAGCAACCCGGTGCGCGACATCGGGCTGGGTGCGGCGCTGGCCGAGTTGGCCAGGAACCTGAGCGAGCGCTCCGGCATCGAGCTCGACTGCCAGATCGAACCCGCTTTGTCTGCCCTGGCGGCCGAGCCGGCGGAGACCGTGTTCCACATGTGCGAGGAAGTGCTGCGCAACGTCGAACGCCACGCGGGCGCGCGGCGACTCCTGATCCGCCTGCAGCGTGTTGCGAACGACGACGTGGAATTGGAGATCGGCGACGACGGCATCGGCTTCGAGCCGAGCGCGGGCGCAGCAGGGCACTACGGAATCGTGGGACTGCGTGAGCAGGCCGATGCGATCGGCGCGCGGCTTCGCATCGAGAGCCGCCGCGGCGAAGGCACCTGGGTGTCGCTGCGCTGGACGCAACGCGTCGCAGCGTGAGCGAGATCCCGCCGCCGCTACGGGCCCAGTTCGGGCCGACGCTCAGATGCGGACGCTGCCCGCAGAGCGCCAGGCGCATCTGGCCATTGCCTGCGTTTCTTGATGCGCAATATCGTTGTGGGATCGGGGAAATTGGCGCGCTCATCGGCTGCGATCCACGGCCCAAGTCCCCACGCCGTGCACGCCGGGCCTCAACTTTGTTAGAGTTTGCGCCCGTTCGCCCGCCGTCCATCTCGTGACATTGCGTTGTTGTTCAGCCCGCCCGAAAGCCACCATGACCGCCGAAAACTCCCAAATCATCTACACCCTCACCGACGAGGCACCGCGCCTGGCCACGGCCTCGCTGCTGCCCATCATCCAGGCATTCGCCGCGCCGGCGGGCATCGCCGTCGCCACCAGCGACATCTCGGTGGCCGCCCGCATCCTGGGTCAGTTTCCTGAGGCGCTGACCGAAACGCAGCAAATGCCGGACAACCTGGCCGAGCTGGGCAAGCTGACGCTGCGGCCCACAGCCAACATCATCAAGCTGCCCAACATCAGCGCCTCGGTGGCCCAGCTGAAGGCCGCCATCAAGGAGCTGCAGGACAAGGGCTACAAGATCCCCGACTACCCCGAGAGCCCGAAGACGGACGAGGAGAAGAATATCCGCGCGCGCTACAACAAGTGCATCGGCAGCGCGGTGAACCCGGTGCTGCGGGAAGGCAACTCCGATCGCCGCGCGCCCAAGGCAGTGAAGGAATTCGCGCGCAAGAACCCGCACAGCATGGCCGAATGGAGCCAGGCGTCGCGCTCGCACGTTTCGCACATGCACCACGGCGACTTCTATCACGGCGAGAAGTCGATGACGCTGAACAAGGCGCGCGACGTGAAGATGGAGCTGATCACCAAGAGCGGCAAGGCCATCGTGCTCAAGCCGAAGGTTTCGCTGCTCGAGCGCGAGGTGATCGACTCCATGTTCATGAGCAAGAAGGCCCTGCTCGATTTCTACGAGCAGCAGATCCAGGACGCGCACAAGACCGGCGTGATGTTCTCGCTGCATGTGAAGGCCACCATGATGAAGGTGTCGCACCCGATCGTGTTCGGCCACTGCGTGAAGATCTTCTACCGCGAGGCCTTCGAAAAGCACGCCAAGCTGTTCGAGGAGCTGGGCGTGAACGTCAACAACGGCATGGTCGACCTGTACAACAAGATCGCCACCTTGCCCCAGAGCACGCAGGACGAGATCCGGCGCGACCTGCACGCCTGCCACGAGCATCGCCCTGAGCTGGCGATGGTGGATTCCGCCAAGGGCATCACCAACTTCCACTCGCCCAACGACGTGATCGTGGACGCCTCCATGCCCGCCATGATCCGCAACGGCGGCAAGATGTACGGCGCCGACGGCCGGCTGAAGGACGTGAAGGCCGTGATGCCCGAGAGCACCTTTGCCCGCATCTACCAGGAGATCATCAACTTCTGCAAGTGGCACGGCGCCTTCGACCCCAAGACCATGGGCACCGTGCCCAATGTGGGCCTGATGGCGCAGCAGGCCGAGGAATACGGCTCGCACGACAAGACCTTCGAGATTCCCGAGGACGGCGTGGCCAACATCACCGATCTCGACACGGGCGAGGTGCTGCTCAGCCAGAACGTGGAAGCGGGCGACATCTGGCGCATGTGCCAGGTCAAGGACGCCGCCATCCGCGACTGGGTCAAGCTCGCCGTCACCCGCGCGCGCAACTCGGGCATGCCGGTGGTGTTCTGGCTCGACGCCTACCGCCCGCATGAGGCGCAGCTCATCACCAAGGTCAAGATGTACCTGCACGAGCACGACACCACCGGGCTGGACATCCAGATCATGAGCCAGGTGCGCGCCATGCGCTACACGCTGGAGCGCGTGATCCGCGGACTGGACACCATCAGCGCCACCGGCAACATCCTGCGCGACTACCTGACCGACCTGTTCCCCATCATGGAGCTGGGTACCTCGGCCAAGATGCTGTCCATCGTCCCCCTGATGGCCGGCGGCGGCATGTACGAAACGGGCGCCGGCGGCTCGGCACCCAAGCACGTGCAGCAGCTGGTGGAAGAGAACCACCTGCGCTGGGATTCGCTGGGCGAGTTCCTCGCGCTGGCCGTGAGCCTGGAGGATCTGGGCATCAAGACCCACAACGCCAAGGCCAAGGTGCTGGCCAAGGCACTCGACACCGCCACCGGCACGCTGCTGGACAACAACAAGGGCCCCTCGCCCAAGACCGGCCAGCTCGACAATCGCGGCAGCCACTTCTACCTGGCGCTCTACTGGGCCCAGGCCCTGACCGAGCAGACCGAAGACAAGGAACTGGCTGCCCACTTCAAGCCGCTCGCCGATGCCCTGGCCGCCAACGAGCAGAAGGTCGTGGACGAGCTCGCCGCCGTGCAAGGCAAGCCGGCCGACATCGGCGGCTACTACCTGCCGGACGTGCGCAAGACCGATGCAGTGATGCGGCCGAGCGCCACGTTCAACGCGGCGCTGGCTGCCGTGGCGGGCTGAGGAGGGCAGGACGCGGCCAGGGCCCGCCGCTCCGATCCCGGGAGGGGTCGGGAGCGGTCCTTGCCACCTGTTCCTTCTCTCAGCGCACCAGATCCTGAAAGCGGTAGTAAGCGCCGACGATGGGAAGAAACCATGGCTTGCCGAAATGGCCGGGGATCGCCGGCCAGTCGAAATCCCGCCATGGGTTCAGGTCGGCGCGGCCATCCAGCACCTCGGCCATGATCGCGCCCATGTAGGTCGACATGTGGGTTCCGTGCCCGCTGTAGCCCATGGAATAGAAGAGGCCGTTGCGCTCTCCGGCGCGCGGCAAGCGGTCGCGCGTCATGTCGACCATGCCGCCCCAGCAGTAGTCGATACGGGTATCTCTCAGCTCGGGGAAGACTTCCACGAGTGATCGTTGCAGGATGGCGCCGCTTTTGATGTCCGACTTGGGGTTGGTCGCCGCGAAACGCGCGCGGCCACCGAACAGCAGGCGGTTGTCTGGCGTCACACGGAAGTAGTTGACGAAGTTCTTCGTGTCCGTCGTCATTCGGCGCCTCGGCGTCAGCCGATCGAGCACTTCGACCGACAGCGGTTCGGTCACGATGATGAATGCACCCACGGGCACGATGCGACGGCGGAACCATGCCAATGGCCCCACGGCCGACGTACCGGTCGCAAGCAGCACCTGCTTGGCGCGGATGCTGCCATGGGGTGTTTCGACTCGATGCACCGAACCGGTCTGGCGTTTGAGGCCGACGACCGGCGCGTTCTCATAGATGCGCACGCCGCGCTTCGCTGCCGCCACGGCAAGGCCGTGACCATAGCGGCCCACGTGCATGCCTGCGCTCTTGCCGAAGACCAGACCACCGAAATACTGATCCGACCCGATCTCGCTGCGCAGTTCTGCCCGGGTCACCATATGGGTATCGGGATCGCATTCCTTCTCCATCAGTGCCTGCGAGCGGGCCAGCTTGTCGTAGTGCTCTGGCTTGGCAGCGAGCTTGAGCTTGCCGACACGCTTGAAATCACAGTCGATGCCTTCTTCCGCGATCAGCGACTCCACTTTGCAAACACCCGCGTCGAAAGCGCGATAGAGCATGTTGGCGCGCTCTCGCCCGAGTCTGTTCGACAAAGCGCAATAGTCCTGCGCGAAGCCGTTGTTGCACATGCCGCCGTTGCGGCCGGAAGCGGCATGGCCCACAGCTCCCGCGTCGAACACTGCGACGCTTGCGCCTTTCTTCGCCAGTGCGATTGCCGCGGACAAACCGGTAAAGCCCGCACCCACCACCGCCACATCGACGTCGCCGCTGGGCGCCTCGGTCTGGCCACCGGCGAATTTGGGCGAGGTATCGAGCCAGTAGGGCATCAGTTTCATGAACAAACTTTCATCATCTCGGGGGATGCATTGGGGGAACGAGCCGGCGAGTCAGCCGAACGACTGGTTGGAAAGGGCGAACAGGCGCACGTCCGCATCGGCATCCATCGCGCGAGCCTGGATGTCGCGCACCATGGACACTGCATGTCCGACGCAGGGCAGCCCTGTTTCGGTCAGCCACGCAGACAGACCACTGCTCTCGGTCACGTCGATGCGAACGAACCGGCCGCGGGCTCGGTCGGCGAGTGCGGCGATGAGGTCCATCGCATCGGCAGCACCATCTGCTCCCGTGGCGACCACCGGACCGATCACCACGCCATGTCCAAATTCCCGCGCGCAGGCGTAGGCCGACACACCGGCGCCGCGATCGATGACCATCGCCGTCCCGGCTGCAAACAAGGCATCCAGCAATGCTGTCCGGTCCATCTTCGTGGCGGCCAGGTCCAACCGGCGCACCCTCTGGTCATCTGCTGCCTGCATGGGACGTACGCCCGCCGGTGCGTTGGCTAGAACGGTTTCCGCGGGCCATATGGCCTGATGCTGGAACACCTGTCCGCGGGCGACGAACCCGAGCTGCGTGTAGAGCGGGAGCCCTTCCTGGGTGGCGTTCAGGAAAACCGTGCGGCTGCGCGCCTCGTGGAGCAGCTTTCCCATCAAGGCACGCCCCAGGCCCCGCCCCTGCATGCCCGGGTCGACGATGATCATGCCCACCGAGGCATGGGTCTCGCCATAGGGCCACCACATCGCCGTGCCCACCAGGCGGCCATCAGCTTCCACCGCGAAGCCGCTGCCGAGATCGAAGGCGAAGCGCCAGTCGGCCTCCCGGTAGGGCCATCCAAGTGCGGCGGATTGCCTGACCGCGTCCGGCAGGTGATCGGCGCGCAGCGCGGTCAGGTGCTGCGCCATTTCGTCCACCGGTGCGTGCAGGGCGCGGGCAGGCTTGAACGCGAAAAGGCAGTTGATATGTCGATGTCCGAGGTGCGGCATACGACATCGCCCTCGATGACGCGTTCCGCCGGCGGGCGATCTTCACGCGGCTCGCCGAGTTTGTCGAAGTTGGATGGGACAAGAAGCCTGGACATGTGAAGCCCTGTTCGCGTCGGTCGGATGATGGGCCAATGCTAAAGAACGCACGGCCAGGTTGATGCCGAACCATGTGCCTGGAAAAGCGGGAAATGTGTGATTGCGAGCTTCCGGCGGTGGATCGTGCCGCAGCATCGAAAGCCGGTAAGAATCTTCAACCGCACGGCGGCACCAGAGTCCATGGCATGGCCGGCCGAGGTATCAAAAGAGTCTGGAGACACCATGAATCATTTCGCTTGTCGCGCAATTCCCCGCACCGCTTTCGCGCTGCTTGCCTTGTCCTTGTCGGCGTGCACCACGGCCCCGAATGCCGACCAGCTCGCAACGTCCTGCGCCAGCCTTGCAGGCCATGTCATCGCGCCCGGCGCGATGGGATTGCCCAGCGGCAAGGCCTCGGTCGCTTCGGCTGTGCTCACGCCGGCCTCCGCTGCGACGGTCAATGGCAGCGCGTTCGTGCCGGCCCTTCCGCAGTTCTGCAAGGTCAGCGGCACCATCGCATCACGCGACCCCGCGGCCCAGGCCATCCACTTCCAGTTGAACCTGCCGACTCGCTGGAACGGCAAGGCCCTGCAATACGGTGGCGGGGGTTTCAACGGGGTGCTGGTCACCGGGTTGACGCCGCTGCGCGACGCAGCGCCGGACGATCCCCTCCCCATCGCGCGGGGCTATGCGACCTTTGGCCAGGACTCCGGCCATCAGGCCTCCGCGTTTCCGGCCGGCGAGCCCGGCGCCTTCGCGCTGAACGACGAGATGCTCGAGAACTTCGCTTTCGCTTCCTACAAGAAGGTGAAGGACGCGGCCGTGGACATCATGCGCGCGTACTACGCACGCCAGCCGCAGCGCATGTATTACTTCGGCGGCTCCGAAGGGGGCCGCGAAGGGCTGACGATGGCGCAGCGCTTTCCGGCCGACTACGACGGCATCGTGAGCGTCGTGCCCGTGATCAACTGGACCGGCCTGTTCCATGCCTTCGTGCGCAACCAGGTACCGCAGCACGAGGACTGGCTGCAGGCCGAAAAAACCGCGCTCATTGCCAAAGCCACCGCCGACGCGTGCGACGCGCTCGATGGATTGGCCGATGGCGTCGTGAACAACTACATGGGGTGCCAGGCGCGCGTGGACCTGCAGCCCTTGCGCTGCCCCGGTGGTGGCGACGCCGGCGTGCACTGCCTGTCCGATGCCGAGCTGCGTCTCATGCGTGGCATCCACTCGCCTTATGTGTTTCCCTTCCCCATCGCCAACGGCCTCACGGCGTATCCGCCATGGCTCTACGGCCACGAGGACAGCCTGGACGGCCCCTCCGCCCTCAACATGGTGCGTTGGGTCTCCGGCACCGCGGCACCCGCCGCGCCGCCGGACGCCGCGCGCAATGCCACCCAGTGGATCTATGGAAGCAACTGGATCCGCTATGCGATTGCGCGTGACAGGAACCATGACGTACGCGGCTATCGGCCCGAGGATTTCCGCGACCGGGTGCAGAAAACCTCGGCGCTGATGGACGCCACGAACCCCGATCTGTCGGCGTTCTTCGCGCGCGGCGGCAAGCTGATCCTGCGCGAGAACGCCGCGGACCGCGCACAGAGTGCGCTCATGGGCATTCAATATCACGAGGCCGTCGTGGCGCGACTGGGCGCCGCGGCGGCCGAAAGGTCGGTGCGGCTTTACGTCTCGCCCGGCTCCACGCATTCGGGCAACTCGCGCGCGGTCGCGGGCGGGCCGGCAGTGCCGACGATGGTGGACCTGCTGGATCCGCTGGACCGATGGGTGAACGCTGGCGACCCACCCGCGAATGCCCTGGTGCAGGTTGTCAAGGCGCCGCTGCCGCCGTTTGCGGCGCAGGCCTCGCGTCCCATGTGCCGCCATCCCGGCTACCCGCACTACATCGGCGGTGACCGCGCGCAGGCGTCCAGTTATCAGTGCCGGTCTTTTTGAGCGTCCGCTTGAACAGCCCTGGACGCGCGGCGATAGGCCAGGATCATGAGCACCAGGCCGGCAAGAGCCGCCAGGTTCGACACCAGGGCGAGTGCGAACAGCAAAGGCGACGCATCCGTCATCAGAACAGCTGCTGCCGACGAAGCCGCCCAAAGCCCGCCCCACCTCAGGATGTACATGTCCATGTAGGTCCTGAGCCAGATGTTGTTTCTGTGCTCGATGGCTTTGGCCTCGTCCGCGGACGCCTCCGGCGGAATCTGCTCAAGAAGACTTCTCGGAGACCAGAAGCGATGCCAGACGGATGCGGGGCGGGGTTGCGGTGGGCTCATCGAGACGGAGATTACCCGCTGGCGGTCGGCACGCCAGCCAAGGCTGGCTGCTAGGCCCGGGCGGGCTTGCCGGCCGGGCGCCGGCGCGTGAGCGCCAGGTTGGCGGTCATCATGGCCGCGACCAGCGTGACCAGCCACGAGAAGTAGACCCAGAGCAAGAACATGGGGAGAGCCGCGAACGCTCCGTACAGCGCCTTGTACGTCGGCACCTTCACGAGGTAGTTGGTGAAGCCGCGCTTGCCGAGTTCGAAAGCCACGCTGGCGATCAAGCCGCCCGCAAAGGCGTCGCGCAGCCGCACCTTGGTGTTCGGAACGAGGTAGAACATGCTCGTGAGTACGGCCAGGCCGAGCATCAGCGGCCCGAGGTCGAGCACGAATGCGAGCGCGTGCGGCAGCGCCCCGATCAGGCCCATGGAAATGCCCAGCAGATACGACGTGGCCCACAGGCTCAGCCCCAGCACGGGTGGCCCGACGGCCAGCATCAGCAGGTACAGGCCGACCCTCTTGAGGAACGGCCGATTCTTGCGCACCTTCCACATCTGGTTCAGTGCGTTCTCCACGGTGAGCAGCAACGCGATGGCTGCGCTCAGCAAAAAGAGCGAACCGACCCAGGTCAGGCCGCTGGCGTTGGCGGCGAACTGGTTCAGGTACTTCAGCACCGTGCGTGCAATGTCAGGCGGAAGCAGCCGGCTCAGCAAGAACTCCTGAAGCGCATCCTTGAACCGCGCGAAGACCGGGAATCGCGTGAGCAGCGCAAAGCTCACGGCCAGCAGGGGCACGATGGACAGCAAGGTCGTGAACGCCAGGCTTCCGGCGACTTGGGGCAGGCGCTCTTTCCGGGCGCGGTCGATCGTCAGGCGGGTCAGGGCAAACATGTATCGCTGAGGGAGGAAGAATCGAACGGTTTCGCGGCCGCAGGAAGCGCTGCCGTTGCAGGCGATTGTGATCAGTCCGCCGGACCGCATCCCCGTTCGACCATCCCGCAGAAATCTGCCCCTGGCCTCCCACCTGGTCAGCTCTTGGGCTTGGCGAATTCCTCTGCGCTCATCATCTCGAGGGCGACGAACCGGTCGTCGCCTTCGACCCACGCATCGTGGCCGGGTGGAATGGTGTACGACATGCCTTCCTCGATGACGGTCTTCGAGCCGTCATTCATTTGCACGGTGATGCGTCCGGAAACCGCGTACCCGACGTGAGCCACCTGGCAGCTGTCCGTGCCCACAACCGGCTTGATGCACTTCGACCAGCGCCACCCGGGCTCGAGTTTGAAGCGTCCGAGCGTGTACCCCTCGAGGCGGACCACTTCGACCCGGGTCTTTTCGGGCTCCCGAACCTCATCCGGTGCGTCATGGGATTTCGTCTGGAGCTTGTTGACATTCATGGGACTTGCCATCGCGACTCTCCTTGCACGAGCGAGCAGATCGTCGACGGCAGCCTCGTGCCGAACCGCGCGTCGACCGTTTGGATGTTAGTACCGACAGCGACCTCCCCGACATATTTTGAAAACCTTATTAGTACTGTTTAAAAATACAGTATCATCCGGGCATGGACCCCATTCCTGCACCCTTCTGGATCGCCGCTTGCGCGCACCGGCTGCAGCAGCGGTGGCACACCGTCGATCCGCTGGAACTGGAGGAGGTCGCGCGCGAGCTTTGGCGCGATCCTCGCCTACGCACAATGTCGCCCACGGAGGCGGCGGTCGAGTGGCTCCAACCGGTAGCCTGCGCCTATGGGCATTCTGGTCGGCACGGCTTCATGGACTGACAAGACGCTGCTCGCGTGCGGTCGCTTCTACCCGAAGGAGGTGAAGACCGCCGAGGCGCGCCTGCGCTACTACGCGTCGATCTTTCCGCTGGTCGAAGTCGACTCGAGCTTCTATGGCATTCCGGCGCCGGCCAATGCAACGCTGTGGGCCGAGCGCACCCCCGAGGCCTTCACCTTCAACGTGAAGGCCTTCCGGCTGTTCACGGGCCACCAGACCGATCCCAAGGTGCTGCACAAGGACATCCAGCAAGCCCTGGCCACGACCAACTCCAAGAGCCTCTACTACCGCGGCATGCCGCCCGAGATCAGCGTCGAGTTGTGGCGGCGCTTCCGCGAGGCCATCGCACCGCTCAGGCAGGCGGGCAAGCTCGGGCTGGTGCACTTCCAGTTTCCGCCCTGGCTCGTCTGCAACCGCGAGGGACATGCGCATGTGGCGCATTGCGCCGAGCAGATGGCCGGCCACACGGTGAGCATCGAGTTCCGGCACCGGTCATGGTGGGACGAAGCGCATCGCGCCGGCACGATCGAGTTCCTGCGCAATCTCGGCGCCGTGCACACCGTCGTCGACGGCCCGCAGGGCTTTGCCAACAGCGTGCCGCTGCTGGCGGAGACCACCAACGCCGACTTTGCGTTGGTGCGCCTGCACGGGCGCAATGTCGACACCTACAACATCAAGGGCGCGGCCTCGGCGGCCGAGCGCTTCGACTACGACTATCCCGACCATGAGCTGCGCGAGATCATGGCGCAGGTGGTGCGCCTGGCCTACAAGGTGCGCAACACGCACATCATCTTCAACAACTGCGACGAGGACAAAGGGCAGCGCAATGGCATCACGTTCATGAAGATGCTGCTGGCGCATGGATGAAGGGCGCGCCGGCGGAAAGGGCAGGGCAGGGCACGGCCGCATCACAGGAAATCCTCGTTCACCACCAGCGACAGCACCGACCAGCGCAGCCGCTGGGCCCAGTTCGATTCCGGCTCCCGGTGCAGCACCCAGCGGCGGCCGTCGCGCAGGAAGCTCCATTGCAGGCCGCCGCGCCGCGCGGCCTCGCTCACTGTGAAGCTCGCGGGCATGCGCACGCGCTGGATCAGGTCCGCCAGCTCGCCGGCCAGCGCGGGGCTGTCGACGATCAGGCCCAGTTCGGTGTTGCAGTGCGCCGAGCGCCGGTCCATGTTCATCGACCCCACGTAGAACCAGCGCCGGTCCACCACCGCGAGCTTGGCGTGCAGGCGCCCGAGCGAGCCGCGGCCGCCTTCGGTGTCGCTCCAGGCCGGATGCGGTTCGCTCGCCGGCATCAGCTCATACAGCACGGCGCCCATCTGCAGGAGCGCGCCGCGGTAGCGCGCGTAGCCAAAGTGCACCAGCGGCTCGTCGGTGGTGGCGAGCGAATTGGTCATCACCGACACGCGCGCGCCCCCGCGGCTCGCATGGGCGAGCGCCTCGATCATGCGGGGCATGGGCACGAAGTAGGGCGAGACGACGAGCACCTCGGAGCGTGCGGTCCGGAAAAGGTCGAGGTTCGCGGCCATGACCGCGCCCTCGCGGCCTTGCGGCCCCGCGGTTTCCTCGACGCTCCCGCCGGCGTCCCCCGCGTCCCCCGCGGAGGGGCCTTGCACCACCGCGTCCGCCACCACGCGCACCTTCGCGGGCGCCAGCTCGATGCGCCCCTGCGCCAGCTGCGCGCCGACGGGGCGGCGGCCCAGCGCATCGGGCTCGTCGGCAGGAGGCATGAAACGCCCGAGACCGCGCGCCAGCGCGGCGAAGCGGTCGCGCGCAGCGGCCGGCGCCGGGTGGCCGCCGGCCGCGATGGCCTCGAAGGGGTATGACAGCGGTCCGTTCCAGAAGGCATCGAAGCTCGCCGACAGTGCGCGCACCGCCGGGCCGGCCAGCAGCGCGTCCATGTCGATGAAGTTCGCCGGCTTGCTGCGCCCGAAGTACTCGTCGGCGATGTTGCGCCCGCCGGTGATGGCGAAGCTGTTGTCGGCAATGAACAGCTTGTTGTGCATGCGGCGGTTCACGCGGCCGAGTTCATGCAGCGACAGCAGCACGCGCGTGCGCAGGCCGCCGCTGCGCACCGGCAGCGGGTTGAAGACACGCACCTCCACGTTGGCGTGGGCGGCCAGCCCACCCAGCATCTCGTCGTCTCCGCCCGAGTACAGGTCGTCGACCAGCAGGCGCACGCGCACGCCGCGCTGCGCCGCGTCGCGCAGCTCGCGCAGGAATTGCCGCCCCGAGCTGTCGTCGGCCACCACGTAGTACTGCGCGTCGACGGTGTGCCGCGCGGCCTGCGCGAGTGCGATGCGCGCGTCGAAGGCCTGGTCGCCGCCCGGCAGCAGGCGCACGCCGGAGATGCCGGCTGCCTCGGACATCGTGCCGTCCGGGACAGGCAGCGACGCGGCGGCGATGCGCGCGAGGGCGCTGTCCCCGACGTCGGTGCGCGCCTGCGACGCGACGCGATGCACGTCGCCGGGCAATGCGGCGCAGCCCGCCAGCAGCGAGACCGCGACCATGGCCGCGGCGCACAGCCAGCGCGCGAGCTCCAGGTGGTGGAGCGCCATGATGCAGAACCGGCACGCAAGGGGTTCCCATGCGGCACGCAACGCGGCAAGAGACTTTGGGGTGTTCATGGCGGTCCTCGGTGCATCGGATGCAAAGTGGCGATCGATGCAGACAGTCTTCCGCGCGGGCCCCGCCGCAACAATTGAACGCAGCGCCTAGGCGCTGGCGGGGCGCGTTTCGGGCGGCGGCCTAGTCCCGCCGCGCAGGGGTGGCGTGGCCATCCGACTAGGCCTTTGGTGTAGGTGCGTGCGCTCGCTTATTGGGATGCTTTGCGCTAACCTGCAATCAGGACGGGGAGGTCACCGTAGACGAGAGGCCTGTATGAAGGTTCTGCTGGTCGATGACCACGAGATCGTCTGGAACGGCACGCGCCTCCTGCTGGAGCGCATGGCCGCCGAGATCGAACCCGGCCGCCCCTTCCACTTCGAGGCCGTGCGGGACGCCGAGCAGGCCTGCCAGCTGGACCCGACCGGCGTCGACCTGCTGCTGCTCGACTACCACCTGCCCCAGCTCTCCGGCGTGGCCGCGCTCAAGGCCGTGAAGGCGCACTTCGAGGCCACCCCCGTGTGCATGCAGTCGGCAGAAAGCTCGCCCCAGCGCGTGCGCGAGGTCATCGAGGCCGGCGCGGCCGGCTTCATCCCCAAGTCGTACCGGCTCGAGGACATGGAGGCCGCCCTGCGCGTGGTGCTGCGCCACCGCATCTACCTGCCGGCCGAGTTCGTGCTGGCCGACGACGTGACCCGCGCGCGCGATCCCGACGAGCTGCCGCGCGAAGACCTTGCCGGCTTCCTGCGCGTGGAGCTGTCGCCGCGCCAGCGCCAGGTGCTGGCGCTCGCGATCCGGGGCATGCCGGTCAAGCTGATCGCGCGCCAGCTGCAGATTGCCGAGGGCACCGTGAAAGTGCACCTGTCGATGGTCTACCGGGCGCTTGGCGCGCGCAACCGCACCGATGCCATGTGCCGCGTCTTCGACGCGCAGGCGGCCTGGGCGCTCGAGGCCACGTGAGCATGCCGGCGGCGCTGGACGAGCTGGACGAACGGCGCCTGCAGGTGGTCGCCGAACAGGCCCGGGGGCTGCGCTGGCAGATCCTGCTCACCGCCGCCGTCGTGGCGGCCATCGTCTGGCGCGACGTTCCGGCGCCCTGGGTGCTCGGCTGGTTGGCGGCGGTGATCGCCAGCCGCGAGTGGCGCGCCGCCGCGCTCGCGCGCATGGCCGCCGACCGCGCCCGCCCGATCGAAGCGCGGCTGCGTGCCACCGTGCGCTGGAACGTGCTGATCGGCGCGTGCAATGGCTCCGCGGCGCTGTTCATGGCCCGGCTCGACCCGACGCTGGACGCGGTCCTCACGATGATCCTGGTGTCGTGGGGCGCGGGCGCCGTGTCCACCAGCGCCACCGTGATGCCCGCCTTCCTGGCCTACGCGGGGCTGCTCTTCGTGCCCACGGCCGCCATGTGGCTGGTGGCCGGCGGCTGGCTCGGCTGGGGCGTGGCCGCGCTGGTGCTGATGTTCTTCGGCGTGCAGACGCGCTTTGCCCGGCGCAACCTGCAGACCTTCGAGGAGTCGTTCGGCATCCGCGCCGAGAACCTGGCGCTGGCCACCTCGCTGGAGTTCGAGCGCGCGCAGCTGGCCATCGCCCGCGACCAGGCGGTGCGCGCCAACAATGACAAGAGCCGCTTCCTGGCCGGTGCCAGCCACGACCTGCGCCAGCCCCTGCAGGCCATGGCGCTCAACGTGGGGGCATTGCGGCACGTGGCGATGGCGCCCGATGCGCGCGCGATCGTCGAGGTGGTCGACAGCAGCCTGGAGCAGCTGCGTGCCATGCTCGACGCCCTGCTCGACGTGTCGAAACTCGACGCCGGCGTGGTGGTGGCGCAGCCCCAGCGCGTGCGGGTCGACCGGCTGCTGACCGCCGTGATGGCCAGCTTCGGTGCCGCAGCGGCTGCGCGCCAGGTCGCGCTGCGCACGGACTGCCCGCCGGGCCTGGAGGTTCGCACCGACCCCGACCTGCTGCGCCGCATGCTGGCCAACCTCGTGGACAACGCGATCAAGTTCTCGCCCGCGGGCGGGCAGGTCCAGGTGCGGGTCCGCGCGCGGGATGCATCGGACGCATCGAACGCCGAGGTCGAGCTGACGGTGCAGGACAGCGGCCCCGGCATTGCGCCCGAGAACCACCGGCTCGTGTTCGAGGACCTGGTGCAGCTCCAGGCGCCGGGCTCCGGCGCCGCACCCGCCGCAGGGCATGGACTGGGCCTGGGCATCGTGCGGCGCATGGCCGAGTTGCTGGGCGTGCCGGTCGAGCTCGAGTCCAGCCTCGGCGCGGGCGCCTGCTTCCGGCTGCGGCTGCCGCGCGCCGCGCCCGTCGGCGCCGACGGGCCCGAGGGTGACGGCGCCGACGCGCCGTGGAGCCTGGCCGGGCGCTGCGTGCTGGTGCTGGAGGACGACCCGATGGTGCGCGGCGCCTACCTCAACGCGCTGGGCGCGATGGGCTGCCGCGTGCTGTCCGCCGCCACGCTCGACGAGGCACTGGGTCAGGTCGGCGAGACCGATGCGGTGGTGCTCGACTGCCGGCTCGGCGGCGGCATCTCGGGCTTCGATGCCGCCGAGCGCCTGCGTGCGCAGCGCTGCGCACAGCCGGCACACCCTGCGCTTCCCATCGTCATGGTCACGGCCGACACCGACCCGGCGGTGGTCGAGGCGGCGCGGCGTCGGGCGTTGCCGCTGCTGCGCAAGCCCGTCGACGACCGGAGGCTCGGCCGCGCGCTGGCCGCGGCCATCGAAGGTCCCTGAATCCGCCACCCATCCCGCGAGGAGCCGAACATGAACGAAGGCCGCCGCCACGACGACGATGCACCGGGCGACCGCCTGCTCTCGCAGGGTGCCGAGGTGCTGGTACGCGAGATCCTCGCGGCGCCGCCCGACGCTCTGCACTGCGACGTGCTGGTCATCGGCAGCGGCTACGGCGGCGCGGTGGCGGCGGCAAGGCTGGCGGGCGCGCTGGCCGTGGACGCAGCGCCCGGCATCGCGCCCGGCGCGGTGCCGATCAAGGTCTACCTGCTGGAGCGCGGCAGCGAATACCTGCCGGGTGAATTTCCGGCCACCTTCGCCGAGCTGCCGGGGCACGTGCGCTTCAGCATGCAGGACGGCAGGCCCGCGCGCGGCAACGCCTCGGGGCTGTTCGACCTGCGCCTGGGCGGCGATGTGAACGCGCTGCTGGGCAACGGTCTGGGCGGCGGGTCGCTCATCAACGCGGCGGTGATGGAGCGCGCCACGTCCGACGCCTTCGAGGGCGGCGCGTGGCCCGCGGGCCTCGACCTTGCCGCGCTGGCGCAGGGCTACGACAAGGCCGAGGCCATGCTGGCGCTGGAGCAGATCCCCGAGAGTGTCTCCAAGCTCGACTCCCTGCTGAAGGCCGGTACGCGCCTGCATGCGGCATCGTGCGGCAAGGCCCACGTCGCCATCGCTTTTGCCGACGGCACGCGCACGCCCGCCCAGGTGGCGATGCACCGCTGCCTGCGCTGCGGCGACTGCGTGAGCGGCTGCAACCACCGCGCCAAGAAATCGCTGGACACCAACTACCTGGCGCTGGCCCGTGCACGCGGCGCGCGCCTCTTCACCGGTGGCACCGCGTACCGCATCGCGGCCTTGCCGGAAGGGCGCGGCTATGCGGTCGAGTTCTTCTTCACCGATCGGCGCAAGGCACGCACCGACAACGCCCGGCCCTACGTGGTGCGCGCGCGGCGGGTGGTGGTGGCGGCCGGCACGCTGGGTTCCACCGAGCTGCTCAAGCGCTCCGAGGCCGCGGGCCTGCCCATCTCGCAGGCGCTGGGCGAGGGCTTCTCGGCCAACGCGGACATGATCGCGGTGGCGGCCGCGCAGAACGACGAAGCGCTGTCCAGCGCACCCGAAGGCGACGCACCGGCGCAGCGCGGCATCGGGCCGACCATCACCGGCCTGCTTCGCACCTGCGCAAAAAAAGGCGAGCGCCCGCTGGTGATCGAGGAGTTCGCCATTCCCGCGCCGCTGCGCCGCCTGCTGGCCGAAGTCGTGACCACCACCGACGCCCTGCAGGCGCTCGCGCAGATGGACCTCGACCTCCACGCGCCGGACGAGGGGCGCGATCCGCTGGCCGTGGACGACGACATGCTGCGCCGCACGCCGGTCTACGGAATGATGGGCGACGACGGCGCCGCCGGCACCATCGAACTGGTCGGCTGTGGCGGCAGCGATGCCGTGCTGGCCGATGCGCAGGTGCGCGTCATGTGGGACAAGGTCGCGGCCCTGCCGGTGTTCGCGGCGCAGATGCGTGCGCTGCATGCGGCCCACGACGGCGCGGGCGGGCTTGGCGGGCGCGTGCTGCCCAACCCGCTGTGGAACCCGCTGCCACCGTTGCGCAGCCTGGAGGGCCGCCTGGATCCGGTGGGCTCCGTGTTGACGGTGCACCCGCTGGGCGGCTGCCGCATGGCCGACTCGCGCGAGTATGGCGTGGTCGACAGCTGGGGCCGCGTCTACGACCGCGCGGCGGCCACGCCGTCGCTGCTGCCGGGCCTGGCGGTGCTCGACGGCTCGATCGTGCCGGTGTCGCTCGGCATCAACCCTTCGCTCACCATCGCCGCGCTGGCCGAGCGCGCAGTGCCGGTACTGGCCGCGGACTGGAGCCTGGCGCTGGCCGGTTCGCCGCAGCCGCCGGCGTCGCAGCGCCCGTTGCGCCGCGACCTGACCCGTCCCCGCGCGCCCGCACCCACGCGCGTTTCGTTGCGCGAGCGCATGACGGGCCGCGTGCACATCGACGGCCAGGCCTTCGCGCTGAGTGCCGAGGTGGAGTTCGAGCCCATCGACGTGCCGGCCCTGCGCGCGACGCCTCGCGCGCTGGCCCAGCCGGTGGTGGTCCTGCGCTTCGGCAAGGGCGACAACGCGCCGGTCGCGCATTGCGCCGGCACCGCATCGATGCTGGTGCGCGAGAAGAGCGACAGCATCGAGCGCATCCTGCGCAGCCACGCGCTGGCGCGCAAGAAGCTGCTGGCGCTGGCGCAGGTGCTGCTGTCTGTGCGCGCGTCCATGGCGGGTCCGAGCGGCAACGACGGCGACGACGGCGACGAGAGCGTGAGCTTCGAAGGCGCCGCCATGGCCGACCTGATGGCGCTGTGTTCCCACCTCGGGCAGGTGCGCCTCATCGAATACGACTGGACGGTGGAGCGGGTCGAGCACGACCCGCCGCTGAAGGTGGGCGACCGGCTGCGGCTCACCAAGCGCATCGCCTTCGTCGAGGGCGGCAACCCGTGGCGGCAATTGAGCGAGGGCGAACTGCAGCGCGTCGGCCCCGAGGGGGCGAAGCCGCTGGGCCGGATGGTGCTGGACCCTTCCTACTTCGTCGAGCAGCTGCAACCCCTGCTGCGCGTCGAGCACCAGCAGGACATGCCCAACCAGCTGGGGGACCTGGCCGAACTGGCGCTGTGGGTGCTGCGCATCGTGCTGCACGTTCACCTGCTGCACTTCGTGCCGCCGCCCGATTCGCCGCGGCACGACTGGGAGCGCCTGCCGGGCGAGGTGCACGGCGTGCGGCCCGAGCCGGTCGAGCTCGCCACCGCGGCCGGCCCGGGCAGCGCGCCGCCGCGGCTGCTGTCGCGCTACCGCCCGCCGATGCGCCGCGCAGGCACGCGGCCCGTGATGCTGATCCACGGCTATGGCGCGAGCGGTTCCACCTTCGCGCACAAGAGCATTCCCGGCAACCTGGTGCACAGCCTGCTCGAGGCCGGGCGCGAGGTCTGGGTGCTCGACCTGCGCACCAGCATCGGCTTTCCGCACCTGCCGCGGGCCTACTGGTCGTTCGACGAGGTGGCCGAGGCCGATATCCCGGATGCCTTGCGCACCGTGCAGGCAGCGTACGGGACGCCCGACGATGCGGCGCCGGTACAGGTCGACGTGGTGGCGCACTGCATCGGTGCCGCCATGTTCAGCGTGGCGGTGCTGCGCCTGCCGGGGCTGCATGCGTCCATCGGCGCGGTGGTGCTGTCGCAGGTAGGGCCGCTGCTGCGCGCCACGGCCTTCAACCGCTTCCGGGGCTATGTGGCGGGCTACCTGCAGCAGTTCATCGGCACCGACGAGTTCGACACGCGCCCCGCGCTCACGACCATGAAGCGCCTGCTCGTCGACGGCCTGCTGGCGACCTTTCCCTATCCCGACGACGACGGCGAGGCCGAGCGCCTGCGCAAGGCGCCGGGCTTTGCGGCCGTGCGGCACCGGGCCGACGCCATCTTCGGCCAGACCATGCGGCTGCACAACATCGGCAAGGACACGCTCGATGCGCTCGATTCGATCTACGGTTTCGTGAAGCTGCGGGGCCTTGCCCAGGTCGGCAACTACGCCCGCGAGGAGGTGCTGACCGACGCCGGCGGGCAGGGCCACGCGGTCGGCTTCGAGCAGGTCGGCCAGCGCTTCGGCTTTCCAGTGTTCATGCTGCATGGCCAACGCAACGCGGTGTTCGACTGGCGCGGCTCGTACGAGAGCTTCTGGCTGCTCAAGCGCGTGTTCGGCAAGGACGGCGGGCTGCCGCGGGAGCCACCGGAGCTGCCGGACCCGTCGAAGCCTTCCGGGGGCGACCTGTTCCTCGGCGAAGGCACGCCGCACCAGCTGCTGGTGCTCGGCGCCTACGGTCACCAGGACACGCTGATCGGCGAGAAGGCCTGCACCGACGTGTTCCCGCACATCGTACGGTTCCTCGAGGCCTTCGACAAGAAGCCCGGCCCCGGCGAGCCGGTGCCGCCCGACTGGGTGGCCCGCCTGCCGTGGACCGGCCCGTGGCTGGGCCATGCGAGCCGCGCGGCGGGCCACGCGGGCCGGCTGCATTGCCGGCTGGCGCTGCGTCCGCCGCCCGCGCATGTGTCGGCGCGCGCCGTGGTCTTCGTGCCCGCGCGGCGCCGCGACGGGCGGTGGTGCTTCGACTTCGAGTGGATGGTGGCGCTCCCGACCACGCGCGAGAAGCTGCTGCAGGAGGCGGTGGAGGTCGACCTCTTCGACGAGCGGCTCGCCGAGTACCAGGGCTTCGCGGTGCTGACGGCGCACGACGACCTGCCCATGGCGCGCGGCCCCATCGACGTGCTGGGCCCGCGGATGGCGCCCGGGCTGTTCGCAGAGCCGCAGGACGCACCCATCGAGCCCATCCGCACGCAGGTGATGCGGACGCTGGACGCGGCCACCGACGCGCAGCGCGAGCGCGCCGTGGTGCGCCTCGACCCGGCATGGACCGGCGCCGTGCAGCGCGAGGGCGAGCCCGCGCAGGCCTCGCTGTGCTTCGCGCTCGCCAGTTGCCAGTACGTGCCGGGCCTGGTCGACCGGGTGCCCGCACAGGCGTCGTATCGGCGGCTCGCGCAGCGGCTCGAGCTGCTCGCGCCACCGCACAAGCCGCAGCTGCTGGTGCTGGCCGGCGACCAGGTGTATGTCGACCAGACCGCGGGGCTCTTCGTACCGGCGGGCGGCGACGACGTCGGCCAGGCCTATGCGCTCAGCTTCAGGCTGGAGGCGCTGCGGCAGGTGATGGCCTCGCTGCCGACCTATCCGCTGCTCGACGATCACGAGGTGATGGACGACTGGGAGCCGGGCCCCGACCCCTATGGAACGCCGGCCGTGCGCGCCGCGCTCGACGGCTACTTCGCGCAGCAGCACAAGCTGGTGAAGGGCATCGGCCCGCATCGCGACCAGCGTCCCTTCGACTACCGCATCGCGCCGGCCGGCTTTCCGTTCTACATGCTCGACACGCGCAGCACGCGCCAGCGGCGGGCGCTGCGCACGGACGCGCAAGCCGCGCCCCTGGACCACGCAGCGATCCGCGCCGAGGCCGGCCTGGGCGACCTGAAAAAGTGGCTGGAGGCCGCGCCCGCCGCGGTGCCCAAGTTCATCGTGTCGCCGGTGGCGCTGTTCCCGATGCCGCGCGCCGCCGTCTTCGGCGACCCGGCCGAGCGCCTGGGGCTGGACGACTGGAGCGGGTACCCGGCCTCCCAGCGCGCGCTGCTCGAGCTGCTGCGCGACACCAGCGCGCGCCACGTGGTGGTGCTGTCTGGCGACCGGCACATGTCGAGCGTGTCGAGCCTCTGGCTGCAGGCGGCGGGCGGGCCGGTGGAGGTGATCTCGGTCGTGTCCTCGGGCCTGTATGCACCCTGGATCTTCGTCAATGCGCGTCCCGACGCGTTCTGGCTCGATGGCCAGGTCGAACTCGGCCGCGTGCCCGGGGCCTTCGTCGCCACCATGGTGACGGCGGCCGTGGGCACCGGCAGCGGCTTCGCCATGCTGCAGGTGGAGCTCGGCGCCGGCGGCCATTGGCGCATCGGCGTCACCCTCGACCTGGACGACGGGCTCACGCGGTGCCATCGCGACCTCGATCCGGCCGGCGACAGCGGGTGGGCGGTGGAGGGACCGGCGCGCTTCGCATGCGATGACGACAATCGGCCAGAACCGCGCACAAGCGCACAACGTCGTGCACTCTCGGGAGAGTGACATGAGGAAACTCATCGCGTCCACGTTCACGTCGCTGGATGGTGTCATGCAGGCACCAGGCGGACCGACCGAAGACCCCACCGGAAACTTCAGCTTGGGTGGCTGGCTGTTCGCTTTCGGAGGCGCAGGAATGGATCTTTCGGCGGCGGGTTTCGACGGCAAGGATCGGGAGCTCGTGCTCGGCCGCAGAACCTACGAAATCTTCGAGGCCTATTGGCCCTACCAGCCGGCGCATGATCCGATTGCAAGGACGCTCAATGCGGCAAAGAAGCATGTGGCGTCCCGCACCCCGAAGTCATTGCAATGGAACAATTCTTCATGGCTTGGCGGCGACATCGTTGCAGCCATCACCGCGCTCAAGGATCAGCCCGGACTCCACCTTCAGATCATCGGCAGCGGCAACCTGATCCAGACGCTGCAGGCCGCATCGCTCATCGACGAATACAACGTGTGGACGTACCCCGTGGTTCTTGGCCATGGAAAACGGTTGTTCGAAAACGGGGCAAGGCCGTGCGCACTGCGGCTCGTGGCCTCGAAGGTTTCGACGACCGGCGTCGTGATGAGCACCTACGTTCCAGCTGGAGACATCCAGCTTGGCTCGCTCGGCGAGGAGGCCGCGCCCAGCGCGAAAGAACTGGCCCGGCGCGCCAGGATGGCCGGGGGCACGACGTGAATATCAGGCGAAGTAGTCAATGACCGTTTGAAGCTCCGCGATGGCGGGTGCGCCTGTCGTCAGTTCGGACGCCGCGCACCAGGGGGCGGACAGGTTCGAGATCCAAGCCATCAAGGGCGCCAGATGTTCGGGCGCAAGGCTGAGCATCTGTTCGATGGTGATCGTGAGCCGGCTTGCCAACCGCGGGGGCGCGGACTCGAAGACCCAGTCGTAGCGCCCGCAGCCGACGCGCACGGCACGGCTGTCCTTCTCGGACATGCCGACCAGCCATTGGCAGCCGTACCGCGGCAAGTCTTCCGTGGGCGGCGCGCCGATGCACAGCGTGTGCACGTTCTCGAAGGAGCGGGAGAACTGGCGCACCAGCACTTCGGTGATCGCTTCGATGCCTTGCGCCAATGGCGGGAACGAGATGGTCCCGGCATTGACGACCATCTCCAGACGAGCATCGGGGGCGAAAGCCTGCCGCATGAGATGCGGCCGGTTGTGGTCCTTCGCGCGAAGGTAGGCGGTGACGACGTTCTGGATGCGAGACATGTTCGTTCGGGCCTGCGATGCATCGCCTTGATCTGATGCGCCCGATTGTGCGAATCCGCGCCCGCAAACGCCAACAAAAAGTTTCTCGCTCAGTTCATCGATTTTCTTGATGACCTAATAGCGCATGGAGCCTACGGACGACATCGCCATGCCGTAGATGATCAGCAAGGAAGAGGGTATGGCAATCAGGAGTGCGAGCAAGCTCCCGACAAGGTAGGTCACAGCCAGCTTGCGGCTGCCGTGCAGCCATGAGGCCAATGCACCGAGAAGCGGAAGGGCGGAAGCCGCGGTCGGCACAAACGCCACGAACATGGGGGTGTGTCGGTTGCTCGCGAAGGCCGTGGCCACTGCGACCATCAGAACGACAGTGAGATGAAGCAGTACGAACCTGGCGCGAAAATTCTTGAGCTTCGAAATCCAGTAGATGGCGTACAGGGGATAGGTGACACCGCCTGAAAAATGCAGCCACTCGATGCCTTGGTAGGTCGAAGTTCGAACGGCGTCGTAAACGATGGGAGGCAGCAAGACAACGCAGAGCAAGATGCACGCGTGAAGCATGAACGTGGCCGCAACGGACGGCCAGCGTGGTTTGGGCGTCTCCGAGCGTGTGTCCGCTCGGGTGGCGTCGGCCAATCCGATCGGGGTGAGGGGTTCGTCTGGCATGAATGGCGGTTCAGCGAATATGGATCGGCCCGACCTGTAGCGTCGGTCGGGGCGTGCGGCCTGCGCACCCCAAGTGGCGGGATAATCGCAAAAGCGGGGCGCGGGTCCTGGTCTGGAACCGGCGGCCGCAGACACGGAAACTTCGACCGAAGCATGGCGATAGTACCCAGTCACGCGCAGGGCACCTCACGCCACCTCCGCCAAGCCCAAGATCCCCTTTGCCCCAAGCAGCGCATGCGAATCCACGAACTGAAACGACGACTCCGGGAAGCCGGCGCGGGCCCCAGCCACGAGCAGCGGATCTTGCGCCTATGGTCCCATGCGCTGCCGCGCAACAGCGGCAGGCGGCTGCCGGCGAGCTTCTTTCCGTCGTCGCTGCTGGAGGCCCTGCCGTCCATCGAGGCCGAGCTTGCGGGGCTCGCGCGCATCCATGCGGTGCATCCTGGCGCCGATGGTTCCGAGCGGCTGCTCGTCGCCCTGGCAGACGGCCAGACCGTGGAGAGCGTGTTGCTGCCTCGGGACGGCCTGTGCGTCTCTTCACAGGTGGGGTGCGCCGTCGGTTGCCAGTTCTGCATGACGGGCCGGGACGGCTTGCTCCGCCAGGTGGGGAGCGCCGAGATCATTGCCCAGGTGGCTCTCGCGCGCATGCGCCGGCCGGTGCGCAGGTGGTGTTCATGGGCATGGGTGAGCCGGCCCACAACCTGGACAACGTGATCGAGGCGATCGAACTGCTCGGCACCGTTGGCAACATCGGCCACAAGAACCTGGTGTTCTCCACCGTGGGCGATCCGCGCGCGTTCGAGCGGCTGAGCCAGGCCCGCGTGAGGCCCGCGCTGGCGCTCTCGCTGCACACGACCAAGGCCGAGCTGCGCAGGAATCTCCTTCCGCGCGCGCCGAACATGACGCCCGAGGAACTGGTCGCCGCAGGCGAGCGCTATGCGCGGGCCACCGGCTACCCCATTCAGTACCAGTGGACGCTGCTTGAAGGCATCAACGACGGGCCGGAGGAGATCGAAGGCATCGTCAGGCTGCTCTCCGGCAAATACGGCGTGCTGAACATGATCCCGTTCAACGCGGTGGACGGCGTGGCGTTCAGCCGCCCGTCGTGGGAGCGCTGCGAACAGATCGCCCGCACGCTGCACGAGCGCGGCGTCCTGACGAAGCTGCGCCATTCGGCCGGCCAGGATGTCGACGGCGGGTGCGGCCAGTTGAGGGCGCGCGCCGCCGAAGTACGGGTGGTGCCGATTCGAAGGGCCTGAGGCCGGCCGCTCAGTGGCCTCGTCTCATGTGAACGAGGCCACCCAGTCCCAGACCAGCCCGGGCGCCTCGACCATCACGTTGTGGCCATGCACCCCCAGGTCCCGTGCCTCGCGATCGAGCGAGCGGGTCTGCTCCAGGGTCACCAGCGCGTCATGGCCTCCGCGGCCGAGGTGCACGGGGCAGCGCGCCAGAGCCATCAGTTCGGCCAGCGGGGGCTTGCCCACGCCGTTGGCGCGAGGATCCATCGCAAGGCGCCAGCCATCGGCATCGTGCGCAATGCCCCGCGCGACGACGGGTGCCGCCGCATCGGCGATGCCGGCCAGACCCGAGACCTTCAGGTATCGGTCCCGCGCTTCTTCTTCGGTGGAGAACCTCTTGGCGGGCTGCGATGCCAGCGCCTCCATGCGGCGCAGCTCTTCATCGCTCCACGCGATCTTGATGCCGGCTGCAAGCACCCGGTGCGGCGTGACCCCGAACCAGCCCGTGGCCAGCGCGAGGCCGATCACCCCACCCAGCGAATGTCCGAGCACCACGAGCCGGCCCGCGGGTTGGATGTGCGGCAGCGCGGCGCGTGCGACGCTGGCGGCGTATTGGCCGATGGCATAGGCGTCCTGCCGGCCGGATCGGCCGTGGCCGGGCAGGTCGAGCACGAGCCAGCGGCCGTGCCAGCGAGCACCGGCCTCGGCGCACATGGGCGACCACACCGCCCCCGTCGCGCCCATGCCGTGCAGCATGAGAAGCAGGTCGGGACCTTCGCCGCCTTGTTCCGTGTACATGGCCACTGCCTCCGTCGCAGATTCGAGGGCGCAAGAATACCCGCCAGCTCGGCCGGCCTGGCCACGGCCGTCCATCTTCCCTCAGTCCAGCCTGACCTTGGCTTCGCGGATCACCTTGCCCCACATCGCACGGTCCGCGTTGATGAAGGCCGTGAACTCCGCCGGCGTGTTGCACCGCAGCTCGCCGCCGTAGTCGCGCCACTTCTTCGCAAGCTCGGGCGACTGGCAGGCCTTGTGCATCGCGGCACTCAGTTTTTCCAGCACCTCCTTGGGCGTTCCGGCGGGCGCGAGGATGCCCTGCCACGCGATCGGCGCGTAATCGGCCAACCCCGATTCGGCGAAGGTGGGCACATCGGGAAAGCTCGGATGCCGTTCCTTGCCGGTGATCGCCAGCAACTTGAGCTTGCCTGCGCGGACGTGGCTTGCGGCGGCCGGAAGGCCGTCGAACATCAACTGCACCTGGCCTGCGAGCAGGTCGGTGTAGGGACTGCTGCTGTTGTAGGGCACGAGGTTGGTCTTGACGCCCGCGGCGTTGTTGAACCACACGCCCGACAGGTGCGAGTAGCTGCCGATGCCCGCCGTCCCGACCGCGACCGAGTCGGGCTTGACCTTGAGCGCGGCGATGAGTTCGCGGGCGTCCTTCGCCTGGACGCCCGGCGTGGCGATCAGGCCGGTGTTCAGCACGCCCAGCAGGCTGACCGGTGCGAAGTCCTTTTCGGCGTTGAAGGGCAGCTTCGAATACAGGTGCGGCACGACCGAGAGGGAACTGGTGGTGCCGATGTACAGCGAGTAGCCGTCCGCAGGCGCCTTCGCGGCCACCTCGGTGCCAATGATGTTCGACGCGCCCGGGCGGTTCTCCACGAAGAAGGTCTGGCCCAGGATCTTGCTGAGCTCGGCGGCGATTTCGCGGGCGTTCGCATCGGGGCCGCTGCCGGCGGGGAACGGGGCAATGATGCGCACCGCCTTGGCAGGGTAGTCGGACTGGGCTGCGGCGCCAGTCGCCGCAACAGCCATCGCGGCAAGGGCGAGCCATCGGCGCACCGGCATGTTCAGAACTCTCATCGATTTGTCTCCTGTTGGGAATATGTGCCGTCTGTACATGCCTGAATGATAGTAAAACGATGGATATTGTCAAAATAAGATAATCTAGATACGATTTCATCGAACAAAGACCAAAGAGACTGATGACTTTCTCTTCAGGAGACACTGAAATGATTGAAGACACCCCCTCGTCCCTGCAGTTCAGCCACATCGGCCTCTACGTGACCGACCTGCCGCGGATGGCGCGCTTCTACAAGCAGGCGTTGCGTTTCACGCAGACCGACGCGGGCGACCTGGGTGCGGTGCAGCTGGTGTTCCTGAGCCGCGACCCGCGCGAGCATCACCAGCTGGTGCTGGCCACCGGCCGTCCGGCGGACCTGGGCTTCAACGTGGTCAACCAGATTTCCTTTCGCGTGCCCGACATCGGCACGCTGCGCCAGTTTCGCGACCGGCTGCTGGAGGAGGGCGCGCACGACATGCTTGCGATCACGCATGGCAATGCGGTGTCGGTGTATTGCCGCGATCCCGAAGGCAACCGGCTGGAACTGTTCATGGACACGCCGTGGTACTGCGAGCAGCCGCTGCGCGAGCCCGTGGACCTGTCGCAACCCGATGAGGTGGTCCTGGCCCGGGCCGAAGCCATCGCCAAGCGCTTTCCCAGGTTCATGAGCCGCGCGCAATGGCAGGCCGAGGTGGCGCGCCGCATGCAGGAGGACCAGCGTGGCTGAGGCAGGGCGCATTCACGACGTGGCGATCGTCGGCCTCGGGCCGACCGGTGCCACGCTCGCCAACCTGCTGGGTGCCGCGGGCCTCTCGGTGCTGGTGCTCGAGAAGGAGACCGGCATCTTTCCGTTGCCGCGCGCCATTCATTTCGATGGCGAGGTGCTGCGGATCCTGCAGGCCGCGGGGCTGCGCGACGAGGCACTGGCCATCTCCCGGCCCGGGGTGCAAGGCATGCATTTCGTCAACGGCGCCGGCGAGACCATGCTCATCCGAGGCGGCACGGCCGCGCTGGGACCGCACGGCTGCGCCAACAACTACTACTTTCACCAGCCCCAACTCGAAGCCGTGCTGCGCAAAGGCCTCGCGCGCTTCGCGAACGTGGACATCCGCCTGCGCCATGAAGTCGTCGGCGTCGAACAGGACACCGATGGCGCCACCTTGCGCGTGCGCGCCGTCGAGGCCGATCGCGTCCAGCACATGCGCGCGCGCTACGTCGTCGGCTGCGACGGCGCGCGCTCGCCGGTGCGCCAGCGCATGGGCAGCGCGATGGCCGATCTCGGTTTGAAGCAGCCCTGGCTCGTGTTCGACGTGGTGCTCGAGAAGGACGTCGATCTGCCGCATCACACGGTGCAGCACTGCAACCCGGTGCGCCCGATGACCTATTGCAATGTGGTCGGCCACCGGCGCCGCTGGGAAATCATGGTGCTGCCGGGCGACGACCGCGAGGCCATGGTGCAGCCCGACGCGTTGTGGCAAATGGTCGCACCCTGGGTGCGGCCCGATCAGGCGCGGCTGGAGCGCGCCGCCATCTACACCTTTCATTCGGTGATCGCCGAAGGCTGGCGCGATGGCCGGCTGCTCCTGGCCGGCGACGCCTGCCACCAGACGCCGCCATTCCTGGGACAAGGCATGTGCGCGGGCATTCGCGACGCCGCCAATCTCGCGTGGAAGCTCGAGGCGGTGCTGAAGGGCCGCGCGCCGGCCGAATTGCTCGACACCTACGAGTCGGAGCGCGCGCCGCACGTGCGCGCGCTGATCGAACTGGCCGTGCGGCTGGGCAACATCATCCAGACCACGGACCCCGAACTCGCGGCCGAGCGCGATGCGAAGTTCCGCACCGGCCAGCCGGAGATCTTCGAACTGCCGCCGCAGATGCTCGGCGCCGGTGCCTTCGATGCGACGCCCGGCGCGCTGGCGGGCAGCCCTTTTCCGCAACCGCGCCTGGACGATGGCCGCCTGCTCGACGAGTTGCTGGGGCATCGCAGCGCCGTCATCGGCCACGCACCGGCGCTGGCATCGGCCGCGCCGTCCACCGCCGATCGATGGCGCCGCGCCGGCGCGATCGTCATCGACCGTCCCGATGCATTGCTGCGCGACTGGCTCGATTCACACCAAGCCCATGCGGTGATACTGCGGCCTGACCGATATATCGTCGGCGTCGCGCGCACGGGGCACGATCTGGATCGCATCTCGCAATACCTCCCCGTCGCGCCATGAAATCTCGGAGGAACTCGCGTGCCGGAAAAATCCATGTCCAGCCTGGGCCGCATGCTCGGGGTTTTGGACCTCTTCGACGACAGGCACCTGACACGCACGGCGGACGACATCTCGGCAGCACTCGACGTGTCGCTGCCCACGGGCTACCGCTACGTGCGCATGCTGCTCGAAGCCGGCCTGCTGCAGCGCGTCGAAGACTCGCACTATGCGCTGGGACCGCGCATCATCCTGCTCGACCACTACATCCGAAAGGCCGACCCGGTGCTGCGCGAAGGCATTCCGGTGATGCGCGAACTGGTGGCGGCCACGGGCTTCGACTGCGTGGTCTCGGCGCTGTTCGGACTGCAGGTGCTCGACACGCACCGCGAGATGGGCAGTACCCCCGCCACGCTCGCGTATGGACGAGGCCGGCCACGCCCGCCGTTCCAGGGCGCGGCGCCCAAGGTGCTGCTTGCCGCGCTGCCGCCCGCGCAGCTGCGCAAGATTTTCGATGCGCGCCGCGACGAAGCCGTGCGCAGCGGGCTGCCCGCCGAGTGGAGCGAATTTCGCCGCAGCTTCGCCGCGATCCGCAAGGCGGGGCACTACGTGTCGGTCGGCGAACTCGAGCCGCAACTCGCGGCCGTGGCCGCGCCGATCCCCAAGGCCGACGGGGGCGCATGGGCCGCCCTCTCGCTGGTCTTCGATACCTCGCGCCTGGCCATCGTCGACATCGACAAGATGGTTCACCTGATCACCGAAGGCGCTGCGCGCATAGGAGGTCGGCTGGCATAGATCAACAACCCAACCCACCACGCTCCATCAGAGGCAGACCATGAAACTCATCAGCTACCAATACAACGGCATCGACAGCTACGGCGCGGTGCTCGGCGACCGCGTCATCGATCTGCGCGAGGTCTTCAGTGACCGCGCGGCAGACCTGAAGACGCTCATCGCCGCGGGCCTGCTGGCCGAAGCGGCCGCAGCCGCCGAGAAGGCGCGCGCGACCTTGCCGCTGAGCGAAGTGCAGTTGCTGCCCGTGATTCCCAACCCCGGAAAGATCGTGTGCGTGGGGCTCAACTACGGTGACCACGTGCGGGAAACGGGCCGCGAGATCACCGAAAAGCCGACGCTCTTCTTGCGCGTCGCCGAGTCGCAGGTCGCGCATGGCGAGGCCATCGTGATGCCGCCCGAGTCGGGCAAGCTCGACTACGAAGGCGAGATCGCCATCGTCATCGGCAACGGCGGTCGCCGCATCGCCGAAGCCGATGCCTGGCACCACATTGCCGGCTACGCCTGCTACAACGACGGCAGCATCCGCGACTGGCAGACCGCCACGCCGCAGTGGACGGCCGGCAAGAATTTCTGGCGTACCGGTGGCTTCGGTCCATGGATGGTCACGCGCGACGAGATCAAGGACGACCAGGTGATGACGCTCGTCACGCGGCTGAACGGACAGGAAATGCAGCGCACCACCACCGACAAGCTGATCCACAGCATTCCGCGGCAGATTGCGCACATCTCCGCCTTCATGCCGCTGGCCGCGGGCGACGTGATCGTGACGGGCACGCCAGGCGGCGTGGGTGCCAAGCGCACGCCACCGGTCTGGATGAAGCCCGGCGACGTGGTGGAGGTCGAGGTCGATGCCATCGGCATCCTGCGCAACACCGTCCGCGCGGAATAAGAACGCATGAGAAAACCCCGGCACGAAGCCGGGGTCGATCGCAATGCGCCAGTCGTGTCACGTGCCTGGTCGGCACACGAACTCAGCGCACCCAGCGGCACACGCGCTGATGGCGGTGCGCATCCCACTTGCACACCTTGTGCGCCTTGTGCATCTTGTGGCCACGGTACGGCGCTGCCGAGGCCACGCTCGGCGCCAGCACCGCGAGGCTGGCGAATGCCACAACGCTGGAGAGAATGAATTGCTTGATCTTCATGGAGTTCTTTCTGAGCAATAAGGTGAATGAACAACGCTGCATGGCTCGGGCTGGACGAACGAATGCGGCGCAGCTGGCACGGGGCGTGAGCCCTGCTTTTTTCTTCCGCAGCCTGGAGCGACTTTACTGGGGCAACGTTGAGCGCACGATGAGTGCACGCCGCCGCTCTTGCGAACTCCGTCACGAAAAGCCGAGTCGGATGTGCTTTCCAAGGCAGCACCCCCATGCTCGATTCCACGGCAATGGCGAGAGGTCTAGGCCATCGCAGATTCAGAAGCCGCCTGCACCGGAATGTGCGCGCGCTCTTCCTTGATGCGGTTGGCGCCATCCACGAACACGAGCTTGGGCTTGTAGCCCGCCACCTGGTCTTCCGGCACCAGGCCGAAGGCCGCGATGATGATGAGGTCGCCCACCGATGCCCGGCGCGCGGCCGAGCCGTTGACCGAGATGATGCCGGTGCCGCGCTCGCCGCGGATCGCATAGGTGACGAAGCGCTCGCCGTTGTTGATGTTCCAGATGTGCACCTGTTCGTTCTCGGCCAGGTTGGCGGCGTCGAGCAGGTCTTCGTCGATGGCGCAGGAGCCCTCGTAGTGCAGTTCGCAGTCGGTGACGGCAACGCGGTGGATCTTGGACTTGAGCAGGGTGCGGAACATGGAACGGACTCTCTCTTTTCTAAAAGGTGGATCGGCCTTGCAGCCGGCGTGGCGAGGCGGAGGATAGTCGAACCGCCGGCCGACGAAATCGCGAGTTCTTTCAACCTACAACCAAGGAACCACGCGCTAGAAAGACCTCCATTGCCCCTGCAGTGCGCTTTCTTTTTGAAGAATCTCTTACGAAATAAATCGCCCCTCGGCTACAGTAACAAATCGTGTTTCGTTCGATTTGTCTGCGCGGCCAACCGTTGCCGCAACGCACTTCGGAGTTGGGTTGGCCAATCAACCAGGTGGGGGCTGAAATGCAGGATGCCGTCATTGCGAGCATTGACGCAACGGAGCATGTGGCGCCGGATGACCCGTTGCGCATTCCCGGCTACGACGTGCTCGGTGTGCTGGGCGTCGGCGGCTACGGTACTGTCTATCGCGCCACGCAACATCACACGGGAAACACGGTCGCGATCAAGGTCGTGAAGCTGCGGGAGGGCCGGCAGCGCGTGGCTCGCTTCCATCGCGAGACCAAACTCTGCGCCGCGCTGCATCATCCCCACATCGTGCAGTTGCTCGACAAGGGCGAGCAGGGCGCCTGCGTGTACGGCGTCTTCGAGTACGTGCCCGGAGAAACGCTCAAGAGCCTGATCCGGCGCAGAGGCTCGCTGACCGCGGCAGAGACCGGCCATCTCATGGCGGAAGTGCTCGATGCGCTGGATTGCGCGCATCGGGCCGGCATCGTTCACCGCGACTTGAAGCCCGACAACGTGATGGTGAGCTTCACCGGTGCGCTGCCGCATGCGAAGGTGCTGGACTTCGGCATCAGCACGGTGATCCCGCTGCAAAGAGAGGTTCAGTTTGCGACGCTGACGATGGACGAGGAGTGCCTCGGCACGCCGGCGTACAGCGCGCCAGAGCAGCTTCGCGGCGAGCCGCCGAGCGCCGGCTCCGATCTCTATGCCTGGGGATTGATGTTCCTCGAATGCCTGACGGGCGCGCCCGCGATCCATGGCGATTCGACCGCCGAGATCGTGCATCGGCAACTGAGCCCGCAGGAGGTGCCGCTGCCGGCCGAGATGGCCGCGCATCCGGTGGCGCAGCTGCTGCGGCGTGTGCTGAAGAAAAAGCCTGCCGAGCGTTGCGCATCGGCCTCCGCGTTGCTCGAAGAACTCGGCCGGCTCAGGCTCGACGACCTCGTGGGTGCCTTCAGACCGGTGCTGGGCCAAGGGGACGATTCGCTGGCGCGCACTGTCGCCACGGCAAGGGCTTTCTCGGAGAAGCGGCAACTGACGGTGCTGTGCTGCAGCGTCGCGGTCTGGCCTGACGTCAGCGAGAGCGAAGAGGGCGAGGGCGCGTCCCTGCCCTCGGACATCGAGAACCTGGAGCTGCTGCAGCGCGAAGAGCTCGGCCGTTTTTCAGAAGCGGCCACACGGCGCGGTGGCCTGCTGGCGGGCACGCTGGGCGATCGCATGATCGTCCTGTTCGGCTACCCGCATGCGAGCGACACCGACGCGCGGCAGGCGTGCATGACGGCGCTCGAGCTGACGGCCCTGGGCTGCAGCAGGTCGGCCGCCATCCGGCAGGCCCACGGCGTGCACCTGGGCATTCGCATGGGCATGCACACCGGCATGGCCGTGGTGGCGGGCGGCGAGATTCCCTCGGGCCATGCCGTGAGCGTGGCGATGCGCCTGGAGGGCATGGCCGGGATGGGGACGCTGCTCGCCAGCGAAAGCAGCTATCGCCTGTTGGCTCGCCACGCGCATTTCGAACAGGCCGGCAGCGTGAGCATGCCGGGACTGTCCGCCGGTGTTCAGACCTACCGGCTGGATGCGCAGAAGCCGTCTGCGTCGCCGCCTGCGGCCACGCCGGGTGCGTTGAGCCGCATGTGCATCGGCCGCGATCGGGAGCTGGCGCTGTTGCGGGCCGAATGGACGCAGGCCGCCATGGGCCATGGGCGCGCGGTGTGGATCCGCGGCGAGCCGGGCATCGGCAAGTCCTGCCTCGTCGACGTGCTGCGAGAGCACGTGGCCCAGGAAGGCAGACCCAGGTCCGTCAATGCCCATTGCCAGCCGGAACACCGCAACAGCGCGCTGATGCCGTTCCTCGCGTTGCTGCGCCAGCAGCTCGAAGCGGTGCCGGGCGCGTCGCCGGACACCCAGCGCGTCCAACTGCACGAGGCCCTGCAGGCCGCCGGCTGCGACGGCCGTGCGGTGACGCCGATCTTCTGTTCATGGTTGTCGCTTCCGCTGGGCGCCGGCCAGGCGAGCCAGGCATCCCCGGCGATGCAGAAGGCACTGCTGCTGCAATCGACCGCGCAGTGGCTGCTGCACACGGCGGCCTCGGCGCCGCTTCTGCTTGTGGTGGAAGACGTGCATTGGGCCGACCCCACGAGCATCGAATTTCTCGAGCAGCTGGTCGCGCAGCTGGCCGACCGGCGTGTGCTGCTGGTGCTGACGGCGCGGCCTGAATGGGAAAAGCCCGAAGGCCTGAAGGCCGAATGCATCGAAGTGCGAAGGCTCGACGATGCAGAGGCCAGCCAGCTGGCCCACCAGGTGCTCGCACCGAGGAAGATCGACGCCGCGGTGATCCGCAACATCGTCGCGCGCACCGACGGCGTGCCGCTCTTCGTGCAGGAGATGGCGCGCATGCTGCTGGACACCTACCTGGTCGAACAGGGCGGTGCCTGGGTCTTCAAGCACACGGCACAGCCGGCCGCCATCCCCGTCACGCTGCGCGACTCCCTGGTGAGCCGATTCGATCGCCTCGGGCCCGCCAAGAGCCTGCTGCAACTGGCGGCCACCATCGGGCGGCAGTTCGACGCAAGGTTGCTGTGCGCATGTTCAGGCAAGGCGCGCGAGATGGTGGACAGGGAGTTGGAGGCCCTGCGCGACGCGGGGCTCGTCATGCCGGCCGAGCCGTCGGGTGCGGGTGCGGACGCCTTCGTCTTCCGGCATGCGCTGATCCGCGACACCGCCTACGAATGCATGCTCGTCGCGCAGCGCCGGCAGCAGCACCGGAAGGTGGCGCAGGCCCTGTTGCAGAGCGACCCGCAGCGCGTCGCCAACGAGCCGGGCATCGTCGCGCAGCATTGGGCCGATGCCGGAGAGCACGCGCAGGCGGTCGCGCACGCGGTGCGCCAGCTTCGCCTCACGCAGCACCGTTCGCTCAACGACGAAACCATCGCCTATGCGCAGCACATCGACGGCTGGCTCGGGCATCTGGCCGGCGCCCCGCAGCGCGAAGCCCGCCTGGACGTGAACAGCTACGTCACGCAGGCGATGATGAACAAGTACGGCTGGGCCCATGCCCAGGTGGTGGACCGCATCGCCCTGTCGCAGGAGCTGCTGGACGACACGGTGGCCGCGGACAAGCAGGTGCAGCACCTGTGGGCCATGATCACCTTTCACCATGTTGCGAGCAACCGCGACGAGGTCCGGCGGCTGAGCCACCGGTTGCTGGGCCATGCGAGGCATCAGCAGGACCAGGGTGTGCTGGTGGCCGGCCAGACCTACCTGGGCCTCGCGCACTATTCCGATGGCCGGTTCGCCATGGCGGAACGCGCGTTGACCGACGCCGTCGAGCGCTACGACCCCGAGGCGCACGCGCACCATGCGGCGGACTTCGGCTTCGACACGCGCGTGTGGGCGACCACGGGTCGTTCGCTGGTGCGATGGTTCGCCGGCCGTGACGGGGCTGCGGGCACCGATGCCGCCCAGGCCGTGCAGTGGGCCAGGGAGATGTCTCACATTCCTTCGCTGAGCATGTCCCTGCTGTACCAGAGCCTGGGCCACCAGGCCCGCGGCGACAAGGCGGCGGCGCTGGCGAGCACGACCGAGCTGCTCGACATCACCGCGCGCTACGGCCTGCCGGCTTTCCAGGGCTATGCGGACATCATCCGCTGCTGGGCGACGGGCGACCCGCAAGACATCGCGCAGGCCGACGGCACCGTGCAGGCCCTGTGGAACATGGGGTGCCGCTATTGCCAGACTTACTACCGTGTCTTCGCCGCCGAAACGCTGGCCGGCCATGAGCGATGGGACGAGGCGATCGACCGCATCGACGATTGCCTGCGACTGGTGGAGCAACTCAACGAAAGGCTGTACAGCGCCGAGCTCCACCTGAAGAAGGCCCGCTACCTTCTGGGCGCAGGCGCCGAACGTGCGGCAGCGATGCTGTCTTTTTTCCGCGCCGCGAAGGTCGCGCGGGAAGGCGGAAAACACAGGACCGAGTTCGATGCGCTGGTGGCGTTGCAGGCGCTCGCGCCGGCCGACCGGGACGTGTCCAGACGCTTGAAGGATCTGGCCGCCATGCGGCCGGAGTTGTGCCCGCGCAAGCCGATGCCTGCGCATTTTTCTTAACCAAGGAAGAAGTCATCATGACCCAGCGCCAAAGTGCATCCGAGCCCTTGCTCGAATTCCGTCTCGCCTACCTCCGGGCCCTTGCGCGATCCTGGCAAGACGATGCGTACCGACGCGAACTGCTCGACCAGCAGGACATCCAGCCGCTGCTGCACCGCGACTTCGGCCTGCCGACGCTGTGGCCGCTGGTGAACATCGGCCTGTACCTCAACGGCGATCCGGCGCAGAGGGCCGAATGGAAGCCGGTGCTGACGGCAGGCTGGACCAGCCCCGACGATGCCTTCGTCATCGTGTTGCCGCAGGCGCCGACCTCTCACGCGACCGAGGCCCTGGCCGCCTACTACCAGCTGTTCCCGAATTTCATGGGCGCCGCCGCCGCCTTCGACAAACCGGACGAGCCGGACAAGCCCGTCGGACCGCCGCAAGGCGCGCTGCCGACCGGGCTCGGCATTCCGGGTGGTGGTCCGGATTCCCTGCTGGCGTTCGGCGGCGTGGTGCTGCGCGCCATCGCCCTCGCGTGGCAATCGCCGGAGTTCCTGGGCGACCTGACGCGCGAGCCCGCGACCGACAAGGCCCCGGTGCTGAGCCAATGGCTGGGCTACAACAACCCGTTCAATTTCCAGATCCGGTTCGTCACACATCCGAAGCTCACCTGGGATGCCGCAAGCGGCAAGTGGAACCTGAAGGGCCCGGACGGTTCGCTGATCAAGAACTCGATCCAGCTGAACTATCCGCAGGCACCGGCGGAGGAGGGGATGCGCCCGATTGCGCTCACCGCGTACAACAACACGGGCAGTGCCTATCCCTTCACTTGCTGAGTCCCCTGCAGAAGGGGTGCCGCCGACTGCGCTGCAGGGCGCCACCGCGACGCTGCTGTTGACGCTCGCCGCCCGGGCCGGGTCGGCGGGGGTCATTGAGGCGTCGGCCTTCTCCGACCCCGAGGCGCGCCGCATTGCCGCAGCGCTGCCGTTCGACCTGTCCGCCGGCACGCGGGATGCGGCATTCGTCCGCGGCGTTGTCCTGCGCGCTGCATTGATCGATCGCCTGGCGGCCGAGTTCTTCGCGGCGCATCCGCGCGGCATCGGCGTCACCCTGGGAGCCGGGTTGTGCACGCGCCGCAAACGGCTGGGGCCGCGTGTGGCGCACAGCGGTGGCGTCGATTGGCTCAACGTTGATCTGCCGGATGCGATTCGCCTGCGCGAGCAGCATGTGACGCCCGGCGAAGCAGAGCGCAACCTCGCGTGCTCGATCCTCGACCTCGCGTGGCTGGATGCGGCCGACCTGCCGGCCGACCGGCCCGTGCTCGTGATGCTGGAAGGCGTGTGCCCCTATCTGCCGCAGGCACCCCTGGAGGCCATGCTGCTTCATCTGGCCCGGCGTTTCGAACCGCGCGGGTCCGCAAGCGTCGTCGTGCTGGACTACGTCCATCCGGTCCTGGCGGGCATGCCGGTGCAGGTGGGCGGCATGCATCTGCCGGTGGTCTCGGGCTTCGAGGACTCCGCCCGCATCGCGGCCATCCATCCGTCGATCCGCATGGTCTCCGAGGATCATCTCTACTCGCAGTTCTCCGATTCGCACCGGCTCTTCGAGGCTGCATTCCGCGCGGCGACCGGCCGATGGCCCTACACGGTTGCCCGCTTCGCGCTGGGATCGCCGCATGACGCATAACCTGCCCTCGATGGATTTCTTCACCGGCGTTTACGAGTGGCATGGCAAGTTCCTGCCGCCGCTGGTGCGGCCGGAAGGCCTGCTGCTGTTGAGCGAGACCGACCTGTTCCTGCTCGGCGCACCCGGCGTGCTGGCCGCCGAGCGCATGCTGCGCGAACGTGTGAGCCTGGCCTCGCATTGCAGAGCCCAGGGCGCGCCCGCACTGCTGGCGCAGATGCTGCACGCGGTCGAAGCCCTGGTGCGGCAGGGGCTGGCAAGGCCGGTGCCGGTGAACGACACGGAGCGTTACGTCGTTCCGGATTTTTCATTGCCGTTCGAACGCATCCACGTGGAGGCGCACGTCGACGCCATCGTGCTGTCGCAAGCGCTGGACCCCGATGCGGCTCGGCGCTGGGCGCGGGAAGCGGGCGGCAACGAAACGCGCACCATCGTGTTCTGCGACGACTACCTCGACCCCAGGCTCGGCCTGATTGACGCGCAGCAGCGGGCGGCAAGGCGTCCATGGCTGCTGGTCAAGCCGACGGGCGAGCGGGCCATGGTCGGACCGCTGTTCACGCCGCATGCGGCCGCCGCCACCGCGTGCTGGCATTGCCTCGCGCATCGCCTGCTGCGGAATCAGCCTGTAAGGGCGTGGTGGCAGGACAGGCATGGCGGCCGAGCCGTCGGCTTGCCGGTACGCGCCGACGCGAAGCTCGCCAGCGACCGCCTGGAACGCCTGCTTCCGCTGGCGCTGGAGATCGTCGCACAGGCCGGCCAGCAGCTGTGGACCATCGAGCCCGTGCAGCCGCATGCCGTCGTGGTGCGGCCCCAGTGTCCGCAGTGCGGCGATGCGGGGCTCATGGCGCAACTTCAGCGTCGTCCGGTGGTGCCTGCGCCGTGCCTTGCAAGTGCCCGGCCCGATGGTGGCTGGCGCACGATGCCCGCATCCGCCACGGTCGAGCGCCTGGCTCCGCACCTCGATCCGCTGTGCGGCGTCATTGCGCGCGTCGTGCCGTTGGGCACGGAAGCGGAAGACGCACTGGCGGTCTACCGCAGCGAAATCTTCAGGACGCCAGCCGCCCGCGGCGATCTTTCCGCCAGCGCGCTGGTCCAGGTGTGCCTTGGCAAGGGCATGTCCACGGAGCAGTCCCGTGCCAGCGCAATGTGCGAAGCCGTGGAGCGGTACGCCGCCTTTCACCAGGGCGATGAGGCCTGCGTTTTCGCGGCGGCGTCGGCGCTGGACGCGCGCTGCATCCTGCCGCAGGCGCTCGCACTTTTCAGCGACAGGCAGCGCATGCAACTGGAAGCGCACGGCCCGCCGCATGCGGTGGCCTCGCCGGCGCCGTTGGCGCACGAACCGGCATGGTGGACGCCGGCCTGGTCGCTGACATCCAAGTCCCGCTGCTACCTGCCGCTGGCCTTCTGCCATGCCAACGCCCCGGCGGAAAGCCAGCGGCACTCGGTGTGGACTTCGAACGGCTGCGCTGCCGGGAACACGCTGGAGGAAGCCATCCTTCAGGGCTTTCTCGAACTGGTGGAGCGCGACGCCGCCGCCATCTGGTGGTACGGCGAAATCCGCAGGCCCGCCATCGACGTCGGGTGCCTCGCTGCGCAAAGCCGCGCACGCATCGCGCGCAGCCTGGGGCCGCAATGGGAGCACTGGGCGCTGGACCTCACCCACGACTTCGGCATTCCGGTCGTGGCTGCCATCGGCCGGCATCGCGCAACGGGTGACTGGGCCATCGGCTTCGGTTGCAGCCTGAGTGCCGCGCTCGCCTGCGAGCGCGCGCTCACGGAAATGAGCCAGCTCATTGCCGCCGGAAAGAAATTTTCCGTACTGCATTCAGGCGGCCCGGAAGACGCGCCACGCTTTCTCATGCCGGCGGAAGAAGTCGATGGCCATGCGGCACCGATGCGCCCATTCGCCATGGCGGCCGGCGCGGACATTGCCGAAGAGATCGAACGCTGCGTGCGCATCGCTGCGTCGCTCGGCATGGAGACGGTGGTTCTCGACTACACGCGGCCGGACATTCCGCTTCGCACCGTGAAAGTGGTCGTGCCCGGCCTGTGCCACATCTGGCCGGAGCTGGGCAACCCGCGGCTCTACCGCGTGCCCATGGCGATGGGATGGCGCGACACCCCCCTGTACGAAAGCGACCTGAATACCGAGGCGCTGTATGTCTGAAAACGACGAAGGAAAAACTGCCGATGGCCATCTTCCGGAACAAGCTCGATCAACGCGGCATCGTGCTGCGCCCCATGCATGCCTTCGGCCGGCGTCCCTCGGCCTGCCAGACGGTGCTGCAGGCGCCCGACGTGTCGCAAATCCATGCGCTGGTCCGCTGGAATCGCCTGGCCTGGGAGATCGTCGATCAAAGCCGCAACGGAACCACGCTGAATGGCGAACGCCTGCCGAGCGGCCGCTGGACCGTGGTGCCGCCGGGCGCGGAAATACAGCTGGGCCTGGGCGAGGAATCGGCCTGGATCGCCGAAGACCTGGCGCCTCCGGCGACCTGTCTTTTCCCGAGTGACGGGCAGGGCTCGCTGGTGGTACTGAGCTCGCGCGAGAACCTGTTGCCGGACGCGCAGCAGCCCGAGGTGAACGTCTATTTCCTCGAAGGCCAATGGGTGCTCGAGCACATCGACGGTGTCGACCGGCTGGGCGACGGTGCCATGGTGCGGACTTCCGGCAGCACCTGGGAGTTCGTGCTGTGCGACGACCTGGAATCGACGGCAGAAAACCAGATGGCGTCGGTGTCGCCGCCGCCCGTGGAGGTCGCCCTTCACTTCAATGTCAGCCAGAACGAGGAACACACGAGCCTGAGCCTGGTGACGGGCGGCAAGTCGGTTTCCCTTGGCGAGCGCATCCACCACTACACCCTCGTGACCCTTGCCAGGGTGCGTTCGCAGGACGCGCAACGCGGGCTTGCGCCGCAAAGCCAGGGCTGGATCGCGCTGGACGAGCTGTCGCGCATGCTCGGCGTGGAACCGTCGTACGTGAACATCCAGATCTTTCGCGCGAAGCATCAGATCCTGAATGCGCTGCCCACCCACGCGGCCGAGCCGCCGCTGGTGGAGCGCCGCCGCGGCGATGTGCGTTTCGGCAACTACCCGTTCCTGATCGAGGGCGGCGCGCGCAGCTGAACGGCCGCCTGCCGGAGACTGCGCTTCGTGTAATCGCCTGTAATTCCGTTGAAGAGGGCGGCTCCCTAGAGTTGGTTCCAGTTCGGTCCCACAGCGGTCCGGACTGTTCCACCAACCACTTCCTCTGGAGAGCGACATGGGCAATATCTATTCCATCACTGTCAACAACCGTGCGAATCATTCGGCGTATTTCATGGTGTTCCAGGATGACCCGACCAGTTGGGCACCCAACGCGATGTCACTCGCATGGTTCTCCAAGTATTCCAATCCGAGCCCGACCGCACGCATCAAGTTCGAGTGGACGCTGGACACCGGTTTTTCCTGGGCTGAGACGGGCGAACTGCAGGCCGGCATTCAGTTCACAGCCTCCGAACTCTACGACGCGAGTAACGGACAGAACAAGATCACGCTGGACTACAACAAGGCCTATCAGTTCATCGAGCCCAGCAAGGGGCCCGATCCTGCGCGGTTCTATCTCCGTGAATCCCCAAACATTCCCATCAACTCGCAGGCCTCGGTCGGTGTGACCATGGCCGGCAAGACGGTGTATGCAGTGCAGGCGCGTCCCAATCAGAACCTGACTTTCTCGACGACACCCAAGTACTACATCGCCTACGGCAGCTACGAGGAAGGCGACGTGATCGATGTCGGTTCGATCAATAACCCCCTGGCGTTGTCGTACCCCACTGGCGTCTATTCGCTCACGACCACGCTAAACGTCGACAACACCTGGGATCCGCCGGTCACGCTGGCGGAGGCCAACACGCAGCGCCTGCGGCTGCTCTCCCGCTGATCTGCGCCTGGCAAAAAAACCGCAGGCCTGGCTGGAAAGGAATTCGACATGTTCGATGCATGCGTCATAGGCAGCGTCTGCGGTTTTGCCGGACAGGTGAACCCCGTTTCGGGCGACGCCAACAACATCTGGAAGAACACCGCGTGTGCGAGCCAGAACTCGGTGACGGCGCCCAAGCGCGACGACATCCCGACCACCTACCTCGAGGCGCAGGGCTGGATGCTGTGCGACGGGCGCAAGCTCAAGGTCAGCGCGTACCCGGAGCTGTTCGCCGCGCTGGGCTACCTGTACGGCGGGGTGAGCGACGACTTCTGCATTCCCGATTACCGCGGCCTCTTCCTGCGCGGCAACGATGCGGGCTCGGGCATGGACCCGGATGCCGCATTGCGCATGGCGCCGACGGGCAGCGGGACTGTCAACGGCGTGGGTTCCTACCAATGCGACGCCTTGCAGACGCACACCCACACCTACAAGGCGGTGACGCTGGCGGCGGTGTCGCAGAGCGGCAGTGCGGCGGGCCAATCCTCGGGCGACCTGGAGACCAGCGTGCCCATCGAGCCCGCACGGCTCACCTCGGAGACGCGGCCGAAGAACCTTTCGATCAACTACATCATCAAATTTCGCTGAGGAAGAAGATCATGAAGAACACAAGCCAACTCGCCATCCTTTGCGCCATCTCGATGGCCGTGCTGAGCGGTTGCCAGGGCATCGGATCGAAGCCGGGGGAGACCCAGGTGGGCGTGGACGCCCAGTGCGTCGTCACCGCGACCGGCTACCAGCACATCTTCGCGCGCCATTGCACCGCAACGTCCGGCGCCAGCCAGCTGCTGCCGCAGTACTGCACCAACGCCGCCGCGGCGCAGAACTTCTGCCGCATGGTCCAGACTGCGCCGAGCCAGACCCGCGTCGTGCAGCCCGACCATCGGATCCGCTATGACGCCAACCTCAACCAGGTCGTCGGCACGGCCGGCGAAAAGTGCGGACGCCTCATCATCGAAAGCGCAACCAACGGCACGGTCGTCACCGAGTTTCCGGAACTCGCCGGTGCGCCGGGCAACTGCAGCTAGCGGCTGAAACAATGCGGCGAATCATCCAGGTGCCACAAGGAATGCGGCCCGAGACACCGGGCCTCCCCAGCCTCCCGATGGACGAATCCATCTGGGAGGACGGCTATTCGCTCGTCATCGATGAACTGAAACAGGGAGCGCTGCAGAAGTTCTGGAAGCACTACTACGGCGCCTCCGCGGAGATGGTGTTTGCAGGCGACGGCCTGGCGGAGCTCCGCAAGGACATCCTGGCGGCGCTGCCGGGCTGCACCGACACGCCGGCCGTGATCGGCTTTCTGCTGGATCTGGCGCGGATGTGCGCCCGTGCGCGCCGCGCCAAGCACAGCCTCCATGTCATCGCCGACTAGCTGGCCGGCCGCAGCCAGCCAGCCGCTACTCGAGCGTGAAGCCGATCTTCAGCGTCACCTGCCAGTGCGCGACCTTGCCGTCCACCACGTGGCCGCGCGTCTCGGTGACGGTGAACCACTGGATGTTGCGAACCGTCTCGTGCGCCTTGGCGATGGCCGTCTGCACGGCATCCTCGATGCTGACGGGCGATGAGCCGGTGAGCTCGAGCGACTTGTAAACGTGATTCGACATGTCTGTGCTCCTTGTAGCCGTGGACACATCGTAGTCAGGTGCGCAGCGACACGGGAAATTTTCTGCATCTGCCTTGGCTGGCCGGGCTCAGCGTGCGGTGGCAGCAGCTTTTCGCCCCTGTTTCCAGGAGCCCGTGCGATCATTTGCATCGATGTCGCTCGCGACATCGTCGACCACCGCGAAGCTCGCTGCATCGGCGTGAGGCACGAGCGTGCCCCGGTACCAGACTCGGCTGGCGTCCGAGGCGTAGCCGCGCCCGAGAACACGCAAGGCCGCGGTGTCCGCGCCGCGCAGTGTGCGAACCACGGGGTACGGTCCTCGATTGGGCGTGTCGGTTTCGATGTGTCCGTGATAGGCGCTGGTGCGATCGCGCGCATACCCCTCGTCGATCAGCGAAAACGTCGGTCCGTGGCTGCCGGGAATCTCGACACGAGCGAAATAGCCGCGCTCTGAATCGCGTGCAAATTGCGAGCTCAAAGGTTCGAAGCTCGCCGCGTCTCGCACCGCGAAGCCCACGCCGTCTCCGTACGCGCGCGAGCGATCTCGCGCATAGCCGAAGCCCATGACGCGATAGGTCGGCGCATGCGCGTCCCGGATGGGCGTGACGCGAACGTATTGAATCGCCCAGTACTCCTGGCCCTTGCGATAGGTGTCGCAGTAGTAGACCGTCCGGAGATCGCGTGCCTCATGGTCGGACAGCGCCTCGAAGCTGGCGCCGTCGCTGCCGTCGATGGTGCTGCCCCGGTAGTAGCCGCGCTTCGCGTCGCGCGCGAAGTGCTTGTCCAGGGCGCGAAACGTCTTCGGGTCGTCGGGCGTGAAGGGCGAGCCGTCGTAAGCCCACTGCAAACCCTTTTTCGTGTAGCTGCTGCCGTCGCACCCGGCCAGGCCGAGCAGCATGCCCAGCAGGATGACAAGGATGCGGCGCATGCGTCTTTCTTGGTTGTTGGCACGGTCCGCGATGTTCCGCGATGCCGCACCGGAACACCAGCATATATCGAACGGCGCACGCCAAGGGACCGGACCCGGCGCATGCATACTCCGCGCGATGAGGAACCCGCACCACGTCTGCCGCGTCTTCGGCTCTCCCTGGGAGGGCGTGCACGGCACGAGCATTTCGAGCGATCGCCACTATGGCAGGCACTGGCATGCCACGTTCGGCGTCGGGATCATCGACGAGGGCGCCCAAAGCTCCGCCAGCGGATGCGGCAACGTCGATGCCTACGCCGGCAATCTCATCGCGACGAATCCCGGTGAAGTGCATGACGGCCGGCCGCTCGGCGGCCACTTTCGGCGCTGGCGCATGCTGTACCTAGAACCCGATGCGCTTCGATGGGCGGTGGATGCGGCTTCTGCCGGCGCGGCGCGGGACGTGGCCCTGCTTCGTCCGGTCATCGAGGACGAGCGGCTACGGCGCGTGCTCGGCGCGCTCTTGCGCATGCTGGACGCAGGGTCTGGCGCGCCGCAACGGGCTCCGTTGGACGCACTGCGCTGCGAGGAGTTGCTCGTGCAGGTCTGCACCATGCTCGTCGCGCGCCATGGCGCGCTCGGGCTGCCCGCCCGCACGGCATCGGCCGACGTCTCGCGGGCACGCGAAATGCTCGCGGATGGCTTGGCGAAGCCACCGAGCCTGGGCGAGCTGGCGGCAGCTTCAGGGCTGAGCAAGTACCAGCTGCTGCGGCGCTTCAGGGAAGTACATGGCGTCACGCCGTATGCCTGGCTGCTGCAACAGCGCGCGGAAGTCGCGCGCGGGCTCATCCGCCGGGGCACCGCCTTGTCGGAGGCGGCGCTGGCGGCCGGCTTTGCGGACCAGAGCCACATGACCCGCGCCTTCGTCCGGCATTTCGGCTACACGCCAGGTGCATGGCAGCGCGCCGGGGTGCGGCCCGGTCAACTGCAATAGAGTTCAAGACGCACCGCCGCGCGAGCGACACACTGTGCGCCATGCATTTCTTCTTCTCTCATTCGCCGGAAATCTGGGAGCGCCATCCTGAGCTGGTGCCCGGCGTATTGCTGGCCCAGGGCATTCACAGGAACGTCTCCGTGGAGGCGCAGGTGGCGCACTACCACGCCAGGGCGCGCGCAAGGCTCGAAGCCGCCGGCTCGGAATCCGATCTTCCGGAGATCCAGGCCTGGCGCCGCACCTTCGCGCGCATGGGCCTCAAGCCCACGCAGTACCGGTGCGCGTCCGAGTCGCTGCTGCGGCGCTTCAGGAAGGAAGGCTCGCTGCCACCGCTTCATCCGCTCGTCGATCTTTGCAACGCGGTGTCGGTGGCCTTCGCGATTCCCGTTGCGGTGTTCGATGTGTCGAAGGTTTCCGAAGGGCTGGAAGTACGGTGCGCGGACGGCACGGAAAGCTATCTGGCGTTCTCGGGCGAAACGGAAACGCCCGAACGCGGTGAAGTCATCTTCGCGGATGCCGACGGCCGCGCGCACGCCCGGCGGTGGACCCATCGCCAAAGCGCTCGTTCCGCCGTGCGGGACGAAACATCCGATGTCCTCATCGTGGCGGAGGCCTTGCATGCGGAGGCCGCCAACGATGTCTCGCAGCTGTTGGCGGCACTGTCCGGCGCGTTGACCGAGACCTGGGCCTCACCGGCCGCATGCGCGCTTTTGCGGAAGGAAGCGCCCCGCCTATTGGATTTCACCGACGTCCGACCCTGAATCACCGCGTTCGGAGGGTCAATTTTCGGCGGCAATCAACAGCCTTTGGCGTTTCGAAGGTGACTGACCGCAATGCGGAGCGAAGCGGCGATAGCCGCATGACGAGGTGCAAACGACGATCAAGGACCATCAGCCATCGACAGCTGTATTCCAGAAGGCGTTGGCAGCCTTTCCCAAAAGTTCGCTGTCGCGGTAGAGCCTGATTTCCAGTGGGACGGCCCACTCGCCACTGGCTGCAGCGACCAGGCGCCCCTGCCCAATGTCGTCCTCTACAAGAGTCTGCGGCAGCCACGCGATGCCCCTGCCATCGAGCGCCATCGTCCGCAGAACCGAGGCGAGGTGCGCGGTGAAGACGACCTGAACCCCCAGCGATTCCAGCCTGCGTCCCAGAACAGCGCGCATGATGCGCCCCAATCCCGATTCCTCCGTGTACTGGAGCACTGGAACCGCGCCGGCGCCCGTCCGCAGTGGGTGACGCGCGCCACCTCCCTCTTTGGGCGCCGACACAGCGACGAGCACATCCTCGCCAATCCGAGCCGATCTGAAAGGCTCAGCATCAAGCGCGCCTTGTGCCTTGCTGTGCGCGTGGCTCAGAACGAACTGAACCTTGCTCTGCAGCATCAGTGCTTCGCAACGCTCGAGCACGTCGGACATCAGCTGCACCGGGCCGAGCGGTGTGTGCGATTCGAGGCTTCGCAACCACCGCGGCAGGAATGTGAAGGAGAGAGCGTGCGTGGACGCTATCCGCAAAGTGACCGAGCTTGCCTCGGCGATCTTCTTGGCGTCGCCGGGCAGCCGCGCCACCCTGGCGTTCAGTTCCTGTGCCACTCCGGCGAACCACTCGCCGACTTCGGTCAGCGTGGCGGGCTGCGAACTGCGGTCGAACAGGTCGGCCCCGATCCATTCCTCCAGCGCGCGGATTCGCCGGCTGAAGGCAGGTTGCGAGCTGTGGCGATCATCTGCCGCGCGCGAGAAATTCCCCGTGGCCGCCAGCGACAGGAAGTCATCCAACCAGATCAGATTCATTGCGGTTCGTCCAGCGCATAGAAGTTAAGAAATTGAACATTGGCTGAAAAATCCAGCGTGCCCGACCATTCAGTCCTCCATTCAAACCCACCTGGACACAACCGTGAAGATCGTCGAAATCCGCGAGAAGACCATCCCCATCAGCTCGCCCATCCGCAACGCCTACATCGACTTTAGCAAGATGACCCTGAGCCTGGTCGCCGTGATAACCGACGTGATCCGCGACGGCAGGCCGGTGGTCGGCTATGGCTTCAATTCGAACGGTCGCTATGGCCAGGGCAAGCTGATGCGCGAGCGCTTCATTCCGCGCATCCTGGAAGCCGATCCGGCGTCGCTCGTGGACGACACAGGCGACAACCTCGACCCGCACAAGATCTGGAACGCCATGTTCACCAATGAGAAGCCGGGCGGCCATGGCGAGCGCTCGGTGGCGATCGGCACGATCGACATGGCTGTCTGGGACGCTGTCGCCAAGATTGAAGGCAAACCGCTGTTCCAACTCCTCGCTGATCGGTACGGCGACGGCAAGCCCAACCGCAAGATCTTCGTTTACGCCGCCGGCGGCTATTACTACCCCGGCCAAGACCATAAGAAGCTGCAGGACGAGATGCGCAGCTACATCGACCGTGGCTACACGGTCGTGAAGAAGAAGATCGGCGGCGCGTCGCTCGACGAAGACCTGCGCCGCATCGATTCCATCATGGAGGTGCTTCAAGACGGCCAGAAGCTCTGCGTCGACGCCAACGGTCGTTTCGACCTGGAGACCGCCATCGCCTACGCCAAGGCGCTGTCGCAATACGATCTGTTCTGGTACGAGGAGCCGGGCGACCCGCTCGACTTCGAGTTGCAGGCCGCGCTGCGCAATTTCTACAAGAACCCGATGGCCACAGGCGAGGATCTGTTCTCGATGCAGGACGCGCGCAACCTGATCCGCTACGGCGGCATGCGCCCAGATCGTGATTGGCTGCAGTTCGATTGCGCGCTCAGCTACGGCTTGGTGGAGTACCTTCGCACGCTCGACATGCTCAAGGAGCACGGCTGGTCGGCAAGCCGCTGCATCCCGCACGGCGGCCATCAGATGTCGCTCAACATTGCCGCCGGCCTGGGCCTGGGGGGCAACGAATCGTACCCCGACCTCTTCCAGCCGTTCGGTGGTTTCCCGGATGGCGTGAAGGTGCAAGACGGCTTCGTCACGCTGCCCGAACTCCCTGGCATCGGCTTTGAAGGCAAGGCCGATCTGTATCGCGAGATGCAGGCGCTGTCGGCCTGAAATTCGACAAAAAGAAAAAGGAGACAAGACATGATCAACTCAATGCGTTTGGTCGCCGGCCTCGTCTGGGCCAGCGCTGCCTCCCTTGCTTTCGCTGAGTTTCCGGACAAGCCGATCACGCTGGTTGTGCCGTTCGCAGCAGGCGGTCCTACGGACAAGATCGCTCGAGATCTCGCCGAGGCGCTCCGCAAGCCGCTGGGCCAAACGATCATCGTCGACAACACCATCGGTGCGGGTGGCACGATCGGCTCTGCCAAGGTGGCGAGAGCCGCCCCAGACGGCTATACGCTGTTGGTTAACCACATTGGTATGGCGACCGCCCCGGCCCTATACCGCAAGCTGAGCTACAAGGTACCCGACGACTTCGAGACGCTGGGCCTCATCAACGAAGCTCCCTCGGTCGTGATCGGCAAGCCGTCCCTTGCCGCGAACAACTTTGCCGAACTTCGCCAATGGATCGCTGCGAACGGGAGCAAGGTGAACATTGCCAATGCGGGGCTGGGCTCCGCCTCGCACCTCTGCGGCCTGATGTTCCAGAACGCTCTTAAGACCACCATGACGTCGGTCCCCTACAAGGGAACGGCGCCGGCCATGACCGACCTCATCGGCGGCCAGGTGGACCTGATGTGCGAGCAGGCGGTCAATGCCGTGCCGCAGATCGAGGGCAAGAAGGTCAAGAGCTATGGCATCACAAGCTTGCAGCGCCTTCCGCTGCCGGCGCTCAAGGACACGGCGACACTTTCCGAGTCGGGCCTCAAGGATTTCAACGTCCAGGTGTGGCATGGGCTCTACGCGCCAAAGGGAACGCCGGCACCGGTGCTGGCCAAGCTGAACAGCGCGCTGCGCGCCGCCCTGAAAGACCCCGAGTTAATCAAGCGCGAGGAGGCTCTGGGACTGACCGTCGTGACTGACGAGCGACTCGATCCGGCAAATCATCGAAAATTCCTCGAAGCGGAGAAAAACCGTTGGGCCAAGGTGATCAAGGACGCCGGCGAGTACGCCGACTGAGCCCTCAGGCGGGCTTCAGCTGATGATCCTTGGCGTTCTGATGCTCACTTCCGAGGGTTCAGCGGGGGTTGCTCGACGTAAAACGCGCTTATAAAGGACTCGCCCCAATCAACGATTCTTGAGCGAGTTCGCATGAAGTCAGCAGGCTTGAAGGGAACAGTGTCCATCGAGTTGGTGCACGAAGCGATCCACGCCGCAGCGCTGAGGAACATGGACATCAGCAGCGTCCTCGAATGCGCAAAGATCGATCGCGAGCTGTTGAGCGCGCCGCGTGCGCGCATCTCGGCGGCTGCGTACTCGCGCATGTGGGTCGCGCTGGCTGACCTGATGGACGATGAGTTCTTCGGCCTGGACAGTCACGGGCTTCGCCGGGGCAGTTATGCGCTCATGACGCGCGCGGCGGTCAACGCCGACAACCTGGCGCATGCTCTGCGCCGGATCCTGAGGTTCCTCCACGCGACTCTGGACGACTTCCGCGGCGAGCTGGTCTGCGACGGCGACGAGGCGCGCGTCGTCCTGCATGACGGCGGCGTGCTGCGCCGGCTGTTCGGCTACGGCACCTGGTTCATCCTCGTCCATGGCCTGGCGTGCTGGCTCGTGCACCGGCGCATTCCCCTGAGCGAGATGCAGTTCCGATGCCCGCCTCCGGGCGACGACAGCCACTACCGCACGCGCTTTTGCGAGAACGTGAAGTTCAACGGCGGGACCACGCACATCAGTTTCGCAAGCGATCTGCTGGACCTGAAGATCGCGGAATCGCCCGCAACGGTCGACAATTTCCTCAGGGAAGCGCCGGCCAACCTGCTGGTCAAGTACCGCAACGATGCAAGCACCAGCGCACAGGTGCGCAACAGGTTGCGCAGCCAGATGCCCGAGGCGTGGCCGGAACTCGAAAAGCTCGCACAAGAACTCTGTGTTTCCGGCACCACGCTTCAACGCCGCTTGCAGCATGAGGGCGTGAGCTACCAGCGCGTGAAGGACGACCTGCGGCGGGACATCGCCATCGACCTCTTGTCGAGCGCATCGCTGACGGTGGCCGAAGTCGCCGCCCGCACCGGCTTCCAGGAAACGAGCGCTTTCCATCGCGCCTTCAAGAAATGGACTGGCGTCAGCCCAGGAGCCTATCGCTCATCCGCGCCCGCGCCGGAATAAGCCGAAGCTCCCGGCGCTCGCCAGGGACGACGGCATGTCCGAACGCCCCATCCAGATCGAGACGCGCGGGCATGGATGCGCGCCGCTTGCAGAACTAACCTCCCGTCGAAATCGCATCTCGCGACAGATCGAACGACAGGAGACAACAAACATGCAGCAGACCGGCAAGCAGGTCGACATCCACGCGTTGGCGGGGCACTCGCGGTTCAACCGTTTCCACGGGCTCGTGCTCTGGTGGTGCGTGCTGATCCTCGTCATCGACGGCTATGACTTGGCGGTCGTGGGGGCCGCGCTGCCGGCGATCATGAAGGACATGGGCGTCGACGCCACGAGCGCCGGCGTCATGGCCGGGTCGGCATTGTTCGGGACCATGCTGGGCGCGATCTTTCTGGGCACCCTGGCAGACCGCATCGGCCGCCCGCGCATGATCGCGGTGTGCGTGGCGCTCTTCAGTGTCTTCACTGCGCTGACCGGGCTTGCCACCGAACCCATCGGCTTCAGCGTCGCCCGGTTCATCGCGGGCCTCGGCATCGGCGGGGTGTTGCCCATCGTGACCGCGCAGATGGGAGAGTTCGCACCGGCGAAGCTGCGCACACGTCTGGTGACGATGGTTTTCGCAGGCTACTCCGTGGGCGGCATCCTGGTCGCGCTCACCGCCAAGCAGCTCATCGAGAGCCACGGATGGCAATGGGTGTTCCATGTTGCCGGCTTGCCGGTGCTGCTGATCCCGCTCATCCTGAAAACGATGCCCGAATCGCTGTCCTTCCTTCTCAAGAAGGGCGACCAGCGGCAGCTCGGGGAGATCGCGGCCCGGCTCGCGCCGAACCAGCCGAAACCAGCCGGCACCGTGTATGTCGGCGCGTCCACCGACCGCCTGCACGACGCGCCGGTGCGAACCCTGTTCGCTGCCGGACGCGCGTTCAGCACCGTGATGATCTGGGTGGCCTTCATGACGGGGCTGTTCATGGTCTATGCGCTGAACTCCTGGCTGACCAAGCTCATGGCCATGGCGGGATACAGCCTGGGTTCGGCCCTGAACTTCGTGATCGTCTTCAACGTCGGCGCCATCGTGGGCGCGATCGGCGGCGGCCTGCTGAGCGACAAGTTCAACATCAAGCATGTGCTGATCGCGTTCTACGCGGTCGGCGCGGCTTCGCTGGCCGCGCTCGCGTACACGAAGTCGACCGAGCTGCTGTTCGTCGCCGTGTTCGTGGTGGGCGCGTCCACGCTCGGAACGCAACTGCTGGCCTATGCCTACGCCGGCGATTTCTATCCACCGGCCGTGCGTTCGACGGGCGTCGGCTTCGCGTCCGGAATCGGCCGCATCGGCGCCATTGCCGCGCCGATTCTGATCGGCCGGCTCGTCTCGCTGAGCCTGCCCATCGAGCAGAACTTCATGGCGATCGCCCTGGCCGGCGTCATCGGCGCGGCGGCGGTTTCGTTGGTGCATCAATCCCGCGCCGATTCAACCCAGCCCAAGGCCGCACGCGCATTCACCAGCCAACGACATCAAGCGGTCGTTCCAAGAAATTGATTGCCGCTGCGCGAAAGCCGAGCGAGTAGAGATGTCCGATTACCTCAACGGTCTCGCTGTCTTTGGACATCGACCTGGAAGCTCTCGGCCGATAGAGTGATCAGTAAAGAGCGTTAGCAACTGGCGCATTCGACGGAGACAAAAAATGCAGGTATTGGATCGTGGCTTCATCGTCACGGGGGCGGGGTCGGGCCTGGGTGCCGCGACCGCTCGACGCCTCGTGAAGGCCGGTGCGGCCGTGCTGCTGCTGGACCAGAACGGTGCAGCGGCCGATGCCCTCGCCCAGGCGCTTGGAAACAGGTCGATTGCCGTGCGCGCGGATGTCACGGATGCTGCAGATGTCGAAAACGCCATTCGACAGTTTCGTGAAACCTTCGGCGACCTGCATGGATTGATCAACTGCGCTGGCGTGGCTCCAGCGGAGAAGGTCCTCGGACGCGAGCGTCCCCATGATCTGGATTCCTTTGTTCGTACCTTGCAAATCAATCTTGTCGGCACGTTCAATGTCCTTCGGCTGGCCGCCGCAGAGATTGCCAAGAACACGATCACGGAGCCGAATGAGCGTGGCGTCATCGTGAATACGGCATCGGTCGCTGCATTCGACGGCCAGATTGGACAAGCGGGATACGCCGCCTCCAAAGGAGGCATCGCCGCGATGACTTTGCCTATCGCACGAGAGCTCGCACGCGTGCGAATCCGGGTCGTGGCGGTTGCTCCAGGAATCATGGAAACACCCATGCTGTCGGCAATGCCGCAAGAAGTGCAGCAGGCGCTCGGCCAGATGGTGACTTTTCCGCAGAGGCTGGGAAAACCGGACGAATTCGCGAGCCTGGTGCTGCATGTCGTCGAGAACGAATACATCAATGGCGAAGTGATCCGTCTGGACGGAGCCATTCGCTTGGCTTCGAAATAGCAAGGAATTCTGGAATGAACCGAATGATGGCGCCGCCGCTGGATGCCCACGCGTTGAAGGACGCGGTCGACTGGGCCATTGCCACCCGACGCAGTGTCAGGGCGTTCTTGCCCCGGCCGGTGCCGCGAGAAGAGGTCGAAGCGATCCTCTCGACCGCGCGCTACAGCGCCTCCGGCATGAACATGCAGCCTTGGCATGTGCATGTGCTGATGGGGCCCGCGAAGGCCAGGCTGTCGGCTGCGATTGTCGCGCTCGACGACGATCCCGGCCGGTCGGGCGAACTGCTTGAGCCCTACGACTACTATCCGCGCGAATGGTTTTCGCCGTATCTGGAGCGGCGCCGAAAGGTCGGCTGGGACCTCTACGGATTGCTCGGCATCGCCAAGGGCGACAAGCAGCGCATGCACCTGCAGCACGGGCGCAACTATCGGTTCTTCGATGCGCCCGTGGGCCTGTTCTTCACGGTGGACCGCGAACTTCAGGAAGGCAGCCTGCTGGACTACGGCATGTTCCTGCAGAGCGTGATGGTGGCCGCGCGCGGCCGGAACCTCCACACCTGCCCTCAGGCCGCCTTCCTGAAGTTCCATCGCCAGATCGCGGACCTGTTGGACATTCCCTCCGGCCAGATGCTGGTCTGCGGCATGAGCCTGGGCTACGCCGACGCGTCGTCGATCGAGAACTCGCTCGTCACCGAGCGGGAGCCGGTTTCCGCCTTCACGACATTTCACGACACCTCCAAGGAGACCACAGCATGAGCGCGCCATCCTATGCACAGGGCCTCGAACGCTGCGCGGCAAATCATGTGCCGCTCACGCCGCTGGGCTTTCTAGACCGCGCCGCCCTGGCGCATCCGAACCGCGTGGCGGTGGTGCACGGGGACTTGACGCGAACCTGGGCGCAGACGCGGGAGCGCTGCCATCGCCTGGCCTCGGCGCTGGCGATGCGAGGCATCGAGCGGGGCGACACCGTGTCGGTGATCGCGCCCAACACGCCGGCGATGCTGGAGGCCCACTTCGGCGTTCCGCTGGCCGGTGCGGTGCTCAACGCGATCAACCATCGCCTGGATGCCGAAGGCATCGCGTTCATCCTGCGCCACGGCGAGTGCAGATTGCTGATGGTCGACCGCGAGTTCGCCGCCACGGTGGCCGCTGCCTTGAAGCTGCTTGACCGCGCGCCTGCGGTCATCGACATCAACGATCACCTCGCGCCACCCGGCGAACGCATCGGCGAAACCGACTTCGAGTCCTTGCTGGCGAGTGGAGACGCGAACTTCCCCGGCCGCTGGCCCAGCGACGAGTGGCAACCCATCGCTCTGAACTACACCTCCGGCACGACCGGAGACCCCAAGGGCGTGGTCGCCAGCCACCGCGGCACCTACCTCATGAGCCTGCTGCAGATCACAAACTGGGCGATGCCCCGGGCGCCGAAGTATCTATGGACCTTGCCCATGTTCCACGCGAACGGATGGTGCTTCACCTGGGCCGTGACGGCGGCCGCGGGCACCCATGTCTGCCTGCGCCGGGTGTCCGCCGATGCCGTGCTGGAGGCCATCGACCGCCACCAGATCGATCACCTCTGCGCCGCGCCCGTCGTGATGGCGATGCTCGCGGACGCGGCGCAGGACACCCGGCTGCCGCGCACCGTGCGCGTGCTGACCGCCGGCTCTCCGCCGCCGCTCGCCGTGCTGAACGCGGTGCTGGCGATGGGCTTCGACGTGGAGCACGTCTTCGGCATCACGGAGGTTTCCGGCACGCCGGTGAGTTGCGTGTGGCAGGACGGCTGGGACGATCTTTCGCCTGCCGAGCAGGGCCCGCTGCGGGTACGCCAGGGCGTGCGGGCCGCCATGTTCGAAGGCCTCATGGTCGGCGACGCCGACACCCTCGAGCCGGTCCTGCCCGACGGCAAATCCGCGGGGGAACTCATGCTGCGCGGCAACACGGTGATGATGGGCTACTTCAAGAACGAGGCAGCAACGCGCAAGGCGCTCGCCGACGGCTGGTTCCGCACCGGCGACGTCGCGGTCCTTCATTCCAACGGGTATGCGCAGATCACCGACCGTTCGAAGGACGTGATCATCTCGGGCGGCGAGAACATCTCGTCGGTGGAAATCGAGGATGTCGTCCATGGACACCCGGCAGTCCTGCATGCCGCCGTGGTGGCCCAGCCCGACGGCAAGTGGGGCGAGGTGCCGTGCGTGTTCATCGAACTCAAGATCGGAGTCGCCGCACCCACCGAGCAAGAGATCATTTCGTTCTGCCGCGAGCGGTTGGCCCACTTCAAGTGTCCGCGCCGGGTGATCTTCACCCTCTTGCCGAAGACGGCCACGGGAAAGATCCAGAAGTTCCGCTTGCGCCAGCAGGCCGGAAGCCAGGACGCCATCACTCGGCTCGCGAGCCATGGCTGAGTTCGAAGCTGCCGCGGCCCTTGCACCGGTCGGGCCTGGCTACCGCTTCTCGCGGTCCTATACCTTCGACGAAGCGCAGGTGCGTGCCTTCGCGCTGGCCGCGGGAGACGAGAACCCCCTGCACCACGATGCGGCGTTTGCACAGGGCACGCGCTTCGGCGGATTGATCGCCAGCGCGACCCACACCACCTCCCTGTTGATGGGACTGACCGCCAGCCATTTCGCCGAGAAGGGGAACGTGCTGGGAATGAACTTCTCGGTCGACTTGCTGCGTCCCGTGCGGGCGACTGAGACCGTGCTCATCGAGTGGCAGGTGACGTCGATGGCCGCGCATTCGAAGGGCGGTTGCATCCTCGAATTGCGGGGTGCGATCAAGAGCGCAGACGACCGGACCAGCGTTCTTGCGCAGGGGACGGTTCTTTTCACGTCCGCCTCGTAACAGCAGTCGCTTTGGCGGGCTCGACCCTGTGGGCCGCGTCGGCGGCGCCGCCGGAGATGGGCCTCAGCTCTTTGCGCAGGATCTTTCCCACGGCCGACTTGGGCAATGACTCGAGGAATGTGATGTGGCGGGGCACCTTGTACGCGGCAAGGAGCTTGCGGCAGTGCGCTTCCAGCTCGTCCGCCCGCAACCCCGGCGCGCGGCGCACGACGAAGAGGTGAGGCGCCTCTGCCGAGCGCTCGTCAGGCACCCCGACGCACGCGCATTCGAGCACGTCCGGGTGCATGGCGACCACACCTTCGATCTCGTTCGGATAGACATTGAACCCGGAGACCAGGATCATGTCTTTCTTGCGGTCGACGATGTACATCAGGCCTTGCGCATCCATGGTGACGATATCGCCGGTGCGGAACCAGCCGTCCTGGGTGAAGGACCTGTGCGTCTCGTCTTCGCGGTTCCAGTAACCCGCGAAGACCTGCGGCCCCTTGATCAGCAGCTCACCAGGCGTGCCAAGCGGCACCGGGTCGCCAGCGTCGTCGACGATGAGAACGTCGGTGGAGGGCACAGGCGCACCGATGGTGCCGTTGCGCCCCGGCGCATTGAAGGTGACGCTGGGCGATGTTTCGGTAAGCCCGTAGGCCTCGGTGATGGGTGGGCCGCCGGCCGCTACCCACTTGGCTGCAACCGCCGCCTGGATCGAGGCGCCCGCGCCGATGACCACGTTGCAGCGGGAGAAGTCGATGCCGGGCAGCTCGGGCAACATCACCATGGCATTGAACATCGTGTTGACGCCGATCAGCATGTCGAAGGGGGCCCGCTTGAGCTCGGCGCAAAGCGCCTGGGCGTCGCGCGGGTTGACGACCAGGCGATTGTGGGCGCCGCTGGCAAGGGCCGTCAGAGTCGTCCCGAGCGGAAAGATGTGATACAGCGGCAGCGGCGTCACGATCTCGAAATTGTCGATGTCGAGTGCCAGTCCCAGCCATGACCGCATCTGCAGCGAGCTGGCAAGCACGCTGCGGTGCGTCAGGCAAGCGCCCTTGGAAACACCCGTCGTGCCGCCGGTGTACTGGAGAAAGGCCAGGTCGGACGGGCGCATCTGCTCGCTGGCGAAGTCGGCGTCCGGCAGCGCGGCGGTCGCGTCGCGCAAGCTGACGACGCGGGGGCCATCGCTCAAGACAGTCGCACTCGCATCGCTGGCCGTCGCGAACAATGCCTGCTTCACCTCTTGCATCGGCACGGTCATGACATACCGAAGCTGTGTCTGGCCGAGAACCTCGGTGACCACGCCCATGAACGGCTCGGCAGCCACCAGTGCAGACGCCCCCGAATCAGCCAGCTGGTATTGCAGCTCTCGCGCCGTGTAGAGCGGATTCATGGTCACGCCCACCATGCCCGCGCGCAGGATGGCCGCCAGCGCCACCGGGTAGACGAGGTTGTTGTGCAGCAGGAGGGCGACCCTGTCGCCGCGCTTGAGCCCGGCCGCTTGCAGGGACCGCGCGAGCAGCGCCGACGCATGCTCGACCTGCGCGAAGGTCAGCGATTCTCCGGCGCAGGTGACGGCCGTCCTGGCACTGTGCTTCGTGAACGCACGCTCGAGCAAGGTGACGAGGGTTTCACTGTCGTCCAGGACGATCTCGCGGGGAAGCCCTGCGGGGTAGGAGGCATGCCAGGGGCGGTGTTCCATGAGTTTTTCCTTCGTGCGGTTGGCGGCGGCTCAGGACAGGGCTTCGCGAACGAAGTCCATGCGGTCCTGTCCAAAGAACATCTGGTCGCCGACGAAGAGCGTGGGTGCACCGAACACGCCGCGCTCGACCGCTTCCTGCGTCGTGGCCTTCAGCGCGGCCTTGGTCTCGGCGTCCTGCGCCAGGCGCTCGATGTCGGCGGGATCGAATCCGCCCTCGGACAGGATGCGGGCCGTGAGCTGCGCATCGTTCAGGTTCAGCGCGTCGATCCACAGCGCCTTGAACACGCAGCCCAGCAGCTGCTGCAGCTGCTCCGGGCGGCGCAGCTGAATGCCGGTGACCGCGCGCATGAGGAACAGCGTGATGACCGGGAAGTGCGGATTGCCCTGGAACGGAACGCCATAGCGGCGCGCGTGGCGCTCGTAGTCCATCTGCGTATAGCGTCCCTTGACGGGAATGGTGGCGGGCGAGGCGTTGCCAGTGGCCTGGTAGACGCCGCCGAGCAGCATCGGCCGGTACACGAGGTCGGCGCCATGGCTGGCGCACAGGGCGGGCAACTGCGTCCACGCGAGGTAGGAAGACGGGCTGCCGACGTCAAAGAAAAAATCAACCGACTTGCGCATTCAGGGCTCCTTTAAGTAAACGAACGTTTGATGAACGGAAGCTATGTGATTAATGCAGCGCCGTCAACGGGGTTTCACTGGGTTCTTCTTTGATTGACAAACGAACGTTCACTGATTAACGTGCGATGACCTAACGAACGTTTTTTAAAGGAGACCGTATGGACCCATCAGCCAACCACCGCGGCGTGGCTCTCGTCGTCGGCGCGGGCGATGCCACCGGCAGCGCGATCGGTGCGCGCTTCGCCCGCGAGGGCTATGTCGCGTGCCTGACGCGGCGATCGGCCGACAAACTGGAGCCCGCCGTCGAGCGCATCCGTGCCGCCGGCGGCCAGGCGTTCGGTTACGGCAGCGATGCGCGAAAGGAGGACGACGTTATCGCCCTCATCGACCAGATCGAGAAGGAGCGCGGCCCGATCGAGGTGATGGTGTTCAACATCGGCGCCAACGTGCCCAGCAGCATCCTGGAGGAGACGGGGCGCAAGTACATGAAGATCTGGGAGATGGCCGCCTTCAGCGCATTCCTGAACGCGCGCGAGGTTGCCCGCAGGATGGTCGTGCGTGGGCGCGGCACGATTCTCTTCACCGGCGCGACGGCAGGTGTCCGCGGCTCGGCGAATTTCGCGGCCTTTGCGGGGGCCAAGCATTCGCTGCGCGCGCTGGCCCAGAGCATGGCGCGCGAGCTCGGTCCGCGTGGCATACACGTGGCCCATGTCGTGGTCGATGGCGCGATCGACACGGATTTCATCCGCAGCAATTTCCCTGAACGCTACGCGCTCAAGGAGCAGGACGGCATCCTCAACCCGGAGCACATCGCGGAAAACTACTGGTACCTGCACACCCAGCCTCGGGACGCATGGACGTTCGAGATGGACCTTCGCCCTTACATGGAAACCTGGTGAAAGATACATGAAAACACGCATCACTGAACTCTTCGGCATCCGCCACCCGATCATCCAGGGCGGCATGCACTACGTCGGATTCGCTGAGCTCGCCGCCGCCGTCTCCAATGCTGGCGGTCTCGGGCTCATCACCGGGCTGACGCAGCGGACGCCCGAATTGCTGGCCAAGGAAATCGCCCGCTGCCGCGAGATGACGGACCAGCCCTTCGGCGTGAACCTCACGTTCCTGCCGACCCTGTCTTCGCCGCCATACCCCGAGTACATCGCGGCGATCGCGGAGGGCGGCGTTCGCGTTGTCGAGACCGCGGGGCGCAGTCCCGAGGCCTACATGCCTGCGCTCAAGAAGGCTGGCATCAAGGTCATCCACAAGTGCACCTCCGTGCGGCACGCGCTCAAGGCCGAAGCGATCGGCTGCGATGCCGTGAGCGTGGACGGTTTCGAGTGCGGCGGCCACCCGGGCGAGGACGATCTGCCGAACATGATCCTGCTGCCGCGCGCGGCCGAGGAACTGAAGATCCCGTTCGTCGCCTCCGGCGGCATGGCCGACGCGCGCAGCCTGGTGGCGGCGCTGGCGCTGGGCGCGGAGGGCATGAACATGGGCACGCGCTTCGTGGCCACGCAGGAAGCGCCGATCCACCAGAACGTGAAGGACGCGATCGTGGCGGCCACCGAACTGGATACGCGGCTCGTGATGCGGGGCCTGCGCAACACGGAGCGCGTGTTGACCAATTCATCGGTCGAGCAGCTGATCCGGATCGAGAAGGAAAAAGGAGCCGATCTCAAGTTCGAGGACATCATCGACCAGGTCGCGGGCGTCTACCCGCGCGTGATGTTGCAAGGCGAGATGGATGCCGGTGCCTGGAGTTGCGGCATGGTGGTTGGCCTGATCAACGACATTCCGACGGTGCAGGAGCTGATCGATCGCATCATGGAAGAAGCCGAGCAACTGATCGTGCAGCGGCTCGCCGGGTTCCTGGAGCCTGCGCTGGCCTAGCCTTGGACATCCGCCGGCTCGCTGCGAAGCGGGCCGGCGACTCGCACCTTCTAGGTCAGGTAGCGATCGCGCAGCAACTTCTTGTAGAGCTTGCCGGTCGCGTGCCGGGGGAAGTCGGACTCGAAATCGATGCTCCTGGGCACCTTGAGCGGACCGAGCAGCTCGCGGCAGCGAGCCTTCAGCGCCTCGGCGACGGCCGGGCCCGCGAAATCCGCATGCGCCGGCTGGATGACCGCCTTGACCTCTTCGCCGTACTCGTCGTTCGGCACCCCGAAGACCGCGGCGTCGGCGACACGGGGGTCCTGCAGCAGCACGTCCTCAATCTCTTGCGGGTAGATGTTGACGCCGCCAGAGACGATGACGAAATCCTTGCGGTCGGTCAGGTAGAGATAGCCTTCGCGATCGAGATGACCGATGTCGCCGAAGGAGCGCCAGCCCTGCGGACTCGTCGCCGCGCGGGTCTTGGCGGGGTCGTTCCAGTACTCGAACTGCGCGTCGCTCTCGAAGTAGACGTTCCCGGTCTCGCCCGGCGGCAGCTCGCGGCCGGCGTCGTCCAGGATGTGCAGGATGCCGTCGGTCGCGCGCCCGACCGAGCCCTTGTGCCGGAGCCATTCGCGCGAGCTGATGGCCGTGGCGCCGATGCCCTCTGTGCCCGAGTAGTACTCATGCAGGACCGGGCCCCACCAGTCGATCATCGCCTGCTTGACGTGGACCGGGCAGGGCGCCGCGCCGTGCACCGCATGGGCCATGGAGGCGGTGCTGTAGCGGCTGCGTACCTCCGCTTCCAGGCGCAGCAGGCGATGGAACATCGTCGGCACCCAGAGGGAATGCGTGCATCCGAACTGCGCGATGGCGGCGAGCGCGCGCTCGGCATCGAACTTCGCCATCACGATGCTGGTGGCGCCCGCATGGATGGCTGCCGACAGGAACCGGTTGGGTGCGCTGTGATACAGCGGCGACGTCGACAGGTAGACCGACGAGGCGTCGAGCGCGAACGACCGGGCCACCGCGGCGTTGCGGTTGTCGACCGCATCGAAGTCGCCTTCGAAGGGCGGCTTGCGCACGCCCTTGGGCCGGCCGGTCGTGCCCGATGAGTACAGCATTTCGCGGCCTGGCGCGAGCGTGGGCGGCAGGCTTTCCGGCGCAGCGAGAAAGTGCGTCTCCCAGCGTTCCATGGCCGAATCCGCAAAGCCGATGCCGACGCGCCGTGCGCCGCCGAGGTCCAGCGACGAAGCGGTGTCGGCGCTCATGCAGGCCGACGATACGATGGCGACCGACGCCATCGAGTCCCTGGCGATGTACGCGAAGTCCGCGGCCGACAGCCGCGTCGAGGCCAGCACGTAATACAGCCCGATGCGCTGCGCGCCGAGCGCAAGAAAGAGCAGGTCGGGCGAGTTCTCGATGCACAGGACGATGCAGTCGTTGCGCTCCAGGCCGAGCCGCAGCAAGGCGTTGGCCGCGCGGTTCGCCTCACGCTCCAGCTGCGAAAAGCTGAGCGCCTCGGCGGATTCGAGAAACCGCACGGCTACCTTGTCGGGCGTGGCCCGTGCGAAGCGGCTCAGGTGGTACATGCCGCCCCTGTCAGAACAGCTCGACGGCCGGCTCCATCAATGCCGACGAACCGGCCCGGATCTCGCTGCAAAGCGCCGCCGTCTGCGGCAGCAGCCGCTGGAAGTAGAAGCGGGCCGTGGCGATCTTCGATGCATAGATCGGGTCGGTGGATTCCGAATTCCTGAATGCGACCTCGACCATCCGCGCCCAAGTCCAGGCGAGGGCCAGGTGCCCGACCAGCCGCAGGTAGGGCGCGGCGGCCGCGCCTGCCGCGTGCGGGTCATGCGCCGACGTGGCCACGAGCTCGCCGGTGAGCTGCCTGATGTCGGCGGCCAGTGCGGCGAGCGGCTCCGAAAATTCGCGCATCGCCTCGCGCGGGCCGCAGGTCTCGGCGAATGCGCCGGCCATGTCCAGGAAGACGCCCATCTGCCGGCCCTGGTCGGCCAGCACCTTGCGCCCGAGCAGGTCCATGGCCTGCACGCCGTTGGTGCCCTCGTAGAGCCCGACGATGCGCACGTCCCGCAGGTGCTGCTCGACGCCGTTCTCGCGGATGTAGCCGTGCCCGCCGAACACCTGCATGGCGAGCAGCGTGCCTTCCACCGCCAGGTCACTCGACAGCGCCTTCACGAGCGGGGTCAGGAGGCCGAGCAGTTCGGCCGTCTCGTTGCGCCTCGCGGGGTCGGGATGAAGGCGCTGGAGATCGCTCAACTGCGCGGTCCACAGCGCCAGGGCGCGCGCGCCCTCGATGTTCGCCTTCTGCGTGAGCAGCATGCGGCGCACGTCGGCATGTCCGATGATCGGGTCGGCTGCTTCGCCGGACGATCTTGCACCGCTCGCGCGGCCCTGCAGGCGATCCTTCGCATAGGCAAGGGCCTTCTGGTAGGCCGCTTCCATCAGGCCGATGGCGATCATGCCGACCAGCACGCGCATGTGGTTCATCTGCACGAACATGCCCGCCAACCCCTTGTTGGGCGCGCCCAGCAGCCAGCCGGTCGCACCGTCGAAGTTGATGGTGCAGGTCGAGTTGCCGTGGATTCCCAGCTTGTGCTCGATGGAGCCGCAGACCACCCCATTGCGTGCGCCCGCCGCGCCGTTCGCATCGGGAATGAATTTCGGCACGATGAAAAGAGAGATGCCCTTCACGCCCGGCGGCGCATCGGTGATGCGCGCGAGCACCAGGTGCATGATGTTGCCGGTCAGGTCCTGCTCGCCGCCCGAGATGAAGATCTTGCTGCCGGTGATGCTGTAGCTGCCGTCGGGCTGCGCCACGGCGCGGGTGCGCATCAGGCCCAGGTCGGTGCCCGCATTGGGCTCGGTCAGGCACATGGTGCCGGCCCACTCGCCCGAGGCGATCTTCGGCAGGTAGAGCGCCTTCTGTTCCTCCGATCCGTTGGCCGACACGTTCACATAGGTGGCATGCGACATGCCGGGGTAGGAGGCCCACGCCATGTTCGCGCCGCCGAAGACTTCGTAGACCGCGTTGGCCACGACCGAAGGAAAGCCCTGGCCGCCGAACTCGGGGCTGCACGCGAGGCCGGCCCAGCCGTTCTTCGTGAACTCGTCATAGGCCTTCTTGAAGCCCGGCGGCGTCTGCACCACGCCGGGCGAGGGCATGCTGCAACCGTGCGCGTCGCCCGGCGCGTTGAGCGGCGCAATCACCTCGGAGGCGAACTGGCCGGCCGCGGCGAGCACCTGGTCGATGGTCTCGCCATCGAGCTCCGGCTGGCCGCAGGCCTCCAGCATGGCCGGCACCTGGAGCAACTCATGCAATACGAACTGAATGTCACGCAGAGGGATCTGATACGTCATGCTGCTGTTCCTTGCGTCAGGCCACTTCGAACAGGCCCGCGGCACCCATGCCGCCGCCGACGCACATCGTCACCACGACGAAGCGCGCGCCGCGCCGCTTGCCTTCGATGAGCGCATGCCCCACCAGCCGCGAGCCGGTCATGCCGTAGGGGTGTCCGATGGTGATGCCGCCGCCGTTGACGTTCAGCTTGCCGGGATCGATGCCCAGCCGGTCGCGCGAGTACAGCACCTGGCAGCAAAGGCCTCGTTCAGTTCCCACAACCCGATGTCGCTCACCTTGAGCCCGTGGGTCTTCAACAGCTTGGGCACCGCCAGGACCGGGCCAATGCCCATCTCCTCGGGCGCGAGGCCGGCGACTGCGATGCCGCGGTAGATGCCCAGCGGCTTGAGCCCGCGGCGCTCGGCGATCGCGCGCTCCACCAGCACGCAGGCCGATGCGCCATCCGACAGCTGGCTCGAGTTGCCGGCCGTGATGACGCCGCCTTCGATGACCGGCTTGAGCTTGGAAAGGCCTTCGAGCGTGGTGTCGGGCCGGTTGCCTTCGTCGCGGTCCAGGGTCACGTCGCGCAAGCTGACCGCGCCTGTCTCTTTGTCGGCCACGGCCATGCGCGCCGTGATCGGCACGATCTCGTCGTCGAACAGGTGGCGCTCCTGCGCCAGCGCGGTGCGGCGCTGGGCTTCCGCGGAATATTCGTCCTGCGCCTCGCGCGAGATGCCGTACTTCTTCGCCACGATCTCGGCCGTGTTCAGCATCGGGATGTAGGCGTGCTGCACGCGCGCGATGAGCAGCGGGTCGGCCTCCTCACCCACCCATTTGACGAACGGATTCTGCACGGCGGAGATGTTCTCCTGGCCCCCGCCCACGGTCACGTCCATGCCGTCGACGATGATCTGCTTGGCCGCCGTCGCGATGGCCATCAGCCCCGAGGCGCATTGCCGGTCCATCGTCTGTCCCGGCACCGACTGCGGCAGTCCCGCCGCGAGCGCCGCGAGGCGTCCGATGTTCATGCCCGCGGTGCCGGCGGCCATCGCGCTGCCGATGACCACGTCCTCCACTTCCCCGGGATTGATGCCCGCGCGCTGGACGGCGTGGTGAATCGCGTGGCCCATCAGGGTGGGCGACTTGATGTTGTTCAATGCGCCGCGGAACGCGCGGCCGATGCCCGTGCGCGCGGTGGAAACAATGACGGCTTCTCTCATAAATCAGACTCCAAGGGGTTCGGTGAAAAGGTTGGCGTACCGGCTCGCGACGACCGCGCGGTTCAGGCGCAGTGCGGGCGTGAGTTCTTCGTCGCCCTGATGCAGCGAGCGCGGAATGACGCGAATAGTGCGCACGCGATGGTGCTCGGGCAGGCGCCCGTTCGCGATCTCCACTTGCGCCGCGACGAGCGCAGTGATTTCGGGAAGGCCCAGCAGGCTGGCGTAGTCGGTGAACGGCAGGCGCTGCTGCTGTGCATACTTCCTGATCCGCTCCTCGTCGAGAGAGAGAAGCGCCGCCGAATGTCCGCCTTCCGCCGGCACGACGATTGCATCGGCGACGTAGGCACTGAGTCGGAACGCATCTTCCGCAATCTCCGGGCTGATGGATTCGCCGCGTATTCCGACGGCCCGCGCACGCACGCGGCCGAGCAGTTGCAAGCGGCCGTGTTCGTCGACACGCCCCAGGTCGCCGGTGCGCAGCCACCCGTCCGCAAGGGCCGCGACAGGGCTCAGTGTTCCGCGCACCCAGTAGCCGGGGCGCGGGATCGCACCGCGCACGAGCACTTCTCCATCGGGCGCCAGCTTCAGCTGGGTGCCTGTTTCGAGCGGTGCGGATGCAGCCTCCATCGAGCGGCCGGCGGGAACAATCCTGCAGAAGCCGGCCTCGGCCATGCCGTAGCAGTCGAGCATCGGAACGCCGATGGCGTCGAACCAGTCGGCGACTTGCGCGGGGCTGGAGGCTCCGCTCGCCAGCGCAAGGCGCACGTTGCGCAAACCCAGGGCGGACCGTATGCGCTCCCGCGTGCTGCGCTGCAGCCAGCCGGGCCGGCGCGACGCGAGGCACGAGGCGTATGCGTTGCGGGCGAGAGGCACAGCTTCCTGCATGAACAGCTCGGTCATTCCCTGCAGCTTCTCGAAGAAGCGCGGGGCAGCGAACAGGAGGTGCGGCTCGACCTCGCCCATGTCATTGAACACCGTGGCTCCGTTTTCCGGCAAGTGGAGCAAGGTTTCGTGCATGAGCATGGTTTTCTGGGCCAGCATGCGTTCGCCGTAGTGCGCCAAGGACATGATCGACAGTGCCCGGTCGCCCGGACGCAGCTGCAGCCAATGGCTCAGCGCACGCACTTCCCGCAAGAAGTCGTGCTGGCTGCGGACCACCAGCCGCGCCGGGCCGGTGCTGCCCGCCGTGCTCGCGAGGAATGCAGTCTGCTCCCCGGAGCCGGCGTCTATGCGGCTGTCGAACAGCGCCGGCTCCCTGGCCGCGGCTTCGGTGCCGCGCGCGAGCCATTCGTCGTACGCGCTGACCTGCGGGTCCGCGAAGCGGGAGAGCCCGCGTGTTTCCAGGACCACGATGTGGCGCAGGTCGGGGCAGGTGTCACGTACCGCGAGCACCTTCACCAGCTGGTCGGCGTTCTCCACGAAGACCACCCGCGACCCGGCCTCGGCCAGCGCATGCCCGACTTGCGCGGCGGTGCTGCAGGGGTACATGCCATGGGAGACATAGCCCATGGCCTGCGCGGCCATGTCGACGATCAGCCATCGGGGCCGGTTGTCCGAAAGGATCGAAACCACCTGGCCGGCCTGAAGCCCGGATTCGGCCATCGCGAGCCCGATGGCCCGCGCCTCGCTGAAGTAGCCGCTCCAGGACAGGCCCTGCCAGATGCCGCGCTCCTTGTGCCGGAGCGCGGGCCGATCGGCCCATTCGGTGCATCGGCGCCGCCACAACTGGGGCACGGTCGCGATGCGCGCCTCGTCCGCGGCCAGGGATGGCGACACGTGGATCACAGGGCGCTCTTGGCCGGGTCGACCACGCCAGACCGCGCCGTCCAGCGGCCTTGCACGACCTGCTCGACCCGGGTCCATTCCGGGTCGATGTGGTTGTTGGCAAAGCGCTGCGTGTCGTACGACGCCACGCCCTTGAAAGTGGATGCCTGCAGCGCCTTCACCAGCTTGTCAGTCGTCAGCTCGCGGCCCGCATTGCGCACTTCCTGCAGGAACCAGCTGGTGTAGTCGTAGAAGGCGGCGGCCACGTCGTCCGGCTCCGCCTTGAAGCGCTTGCGGTAGGCCTCGGCCCACGACTTCTCTGCGGCGGTGGCCTGGTCGGGCGTCGCAATGCGCCAGGTGCCGACGCCGTACACCCCTTCCATCGCCTCCTTGCCGAGGGCGACGGTGAGGCCGGCGCGGCCGGGGCTGGCCGTCAGCACGTTGACGCCGGCGAGGCCGAGCTTCTTCACTTCGGCCGCCACGGCGATGGTCTCGCGCGTGGTGGTCGCGCAGACGACGAGGTCCACGCCCGCGGCCTGCATGCGCGCGACGTGCGAGGAAAAGTCGAGATCGCCGACCTTGTAGCTGGCTTCGGCCACGAGCGGCATGCCCTTGGCTGCGAGTGCCGCTTTCACGCCCTTGCCGACGAGGTCGCCGAACGGGCCTTCCTGGTAGATGAAGCCGACCTTCTTGCTGCCCAGGGTGCCGGTGGCCCACTTGACGGCGGACGAGGTCGTGCTGTCGTAGTTCAGGTTGGTCGTGAAGAGCAGCGGCGTCTGGCCGGCCGCCTGGCGCACCAGGCCCGAGGCCGCATACGGCGCGAAACAGACCACGCCGGCGTCCACCGCCTTCTTGACCGTGGCAACGTTCGGGCCGGAGCCGAAGGGGCAGAGCAGGGCGAAGACCTCATCCTTGCGGATCAGCTTGTCCACGGCCCGCACCGCTTGCGACGGCTGGCTGGCGTTGTCCTCGATGACCAGCCGGATCTTGCGGCCGTTGATGCCGCCGGCCTCGTTGGCCTCGTCGATGCGCATCTGGATGCCGTTGCGGATCACGGGCATGCCGATCGCCACCGGTCCGGAAAGATCGAGATGGGTACCCAGCACCAGTTCCTTGTCGCCGACACCCGCCGCACGCGCGGATGTGGTCCACAGGGCGCCGGGCGCCGCGGCGGCAAGGCTTGTCTTCAGGAGGGTTCGGCGATTGAGTGTCATGGCAGTCCTTTTCTCAGTTCCAGGAAGGGCGTCGCCGCGCCGGTCGGATCCCGCCGGCGACACCTTGCGGCAGGTGGTGCGATGCGCCACCCAGGTAAAACTCCTTGATGTCGTCGCGCTGGGAGAGAGCCTCGCAGCTTCCGGCCGCGGCCACGCGCCCCAGTTCGATGACATAGCCGTGGTCGGCCGTGGCCAGCGCGATCGCCGCGTTCTGCTCGACGACCAGCACGGCTGTCTTGGTCTGCTCGCGGATTCGCTTGATGATGGCGAAGATGTCCTTGGTGAACAGCGGCGACAGGCCCAGCGACGGCTCGTCGAGCAGAAGCAGGCGCGGCCGGCCCATGAGCGCGCGGCTGATCGCCAGCATCTGCTGCTCGCCGCCCGAAAGCAGGCCCGCCTGCTGGCGCTGGCGTTCGCGCAGGCGCGGGAACCAGTCGTACATCTGCTCGATGTCGCGCGCGATTTCCGCGTCCTTCCGCGCGAACGCGCCCATGCGCAGGTTCTCCGCGATGGTGAGGAACGGGAATATCTGGCGGCCCTCGGGCACCAGCACCACGCCGCCGCGAGCGACCTCGTCGGCGTCCTTGCCGCCGATCGGCCGGCCCTCGAACTCGACCGTTCCGTTGGAGGGCGCGAGCACGCCCGCAATGGTGTTGAGCAAGGTGGTCTTGCCGGCGCCATTGGCACCCAGCACCGTGACGATCTGCGCGGCTTGCACTTCGAGGCTCACGCCGTGAAGCGCGCGCACGGGGCCATACCAGGTCTCGAGATTACGGACGGAGAGCAGAGAAGTCATGAGATCAGGTCCCCAGGTAAGCCGCAATCACGCGCGGGTCGGCCTGCACCTGCGCCGGCGTGCCATCGGTCAGCACCTGGCCCTGGTCCATCACCACCACACGGTTGGCCACGGCGGCGACCAGCGACATGTCGTGTTCCACCATGACCACGGTGGCGCCCAGTTCGGCCTGGATGTCTTCGAGCCAATACGCGAGCCGGCGCGTCTCCTCGGGGTTCAGCCCGGAGGCGGGTTCGTCCAGCAGAAGCAACCGGGGCTCGGCGGCCAGCGCGCGACCGAGCTCGACGACCTTGCGCACGCCGTAGGGCAGTTCCGCCACCGGCCGGTGGCGGAAGGGCGCGAGATCCAGCAGGCGCACAACGTCTTCGACGCGTTCACGCGTGTGGGCTTCCGCGCGCTGCACCGATGGCAGGTTGAACATCTGCGAGAAGAAGTTGCCGTGGTTCGCGCGATGACGCCCGAGCAGCAGGTTCTCCAGCACCGTCGCGCCTTCGAACAGCTCGATGTTCTGGAACGTGCGCGCAATGCCCTGCCGGACCACGTCGTGCCGCGCCAGGCGCAGGATGTCCTGGCCGTTGAAGCGGATGCTGCCGCTGCTGGCGTCGAACACGCGCGTGATGAGGTTCAGGAGCGATGTCTTGCCCGCGCCGTTCGGTCCGATCACCGCGAGGATCTCTCCCGCGCGAATCGAGAAGCTCACGTCGCGCACGGCCTTGACGCCGCCGAAGGACAGGCTCAGTCGCTCGACCTCGAAGAATGCGGGGCTCAATAGGGCCCCCACGCTCGTCACTTCGTGTACTGCGCTGCCCCCCAAGGGGGCCTTCGCCCCTTCGGGCGGCCGTGCGGCGCTCATCGGTAACGCTCCGATTTCATGTAGACCTTGGTCTTGTGGACGCTGCTCTTGCGCACCCAGGGGAACTCGGCCAGGACCTTGCGGATGCGAACCCAGCGTGAGTTCAGGCCGCCCGGCTCGAGCAGGACGAAGAAGGTCAGCACGGCGCCGTAGACGAAAAGCTCCAGCCCGAACTGCGCGCCCAGCCTCGCGGGCAACGCCTCTTTCAACGAGGAGATGAACGACGGCAGCAGGCCGATCAGGATCGCGCCGAGGATGGCTCCGCGCAGGCTCCCGAGCCCACCGATGAACACCATCAGCACCAGCTGCAGCGACAGCGCCAGGCCGAAGGCTTCCGGCGTGATGTGCTGCATCTGGTGGGCGAGCAATGCGCCGGCCAGTCCCGAGCACGCCGCCGAAAGGCTGAATGCAAGCACCTTGGTGCGGGCGACGTCGATGCCCAGGCCCTGCGCTGCCGCCTCCGAGTCGCGGATGCCGATGAAGGCGCGGCCGGTGGCGGAACGCATCAGGTTGACCAGCAGGAGCAAGACCACCGCCAGCACCATCAGGCAAAGGAAGTAGAAGGCGCGCGGACCGCCGAGGCTGAGCCCGAAAAGGGTCGGGTCCGGGACAGCCATGCCGCTGTGCCCCGCGGTGACGCTCTTCCATCGGCCGAGCACATGCTCGCACACGATCGCGAACGCCATGGTGACCATCGCCAGGTGCAGCCCCGACACGCGAATGGCAGGCATGCCGACGAGCAGCCCGCCGAGCGCCGCGCCTGCGGTTGTCAGGAGCAGCGACACCGGCAGCGGCACGCCCTGGGTCAGCAGGATGGTGTGGATGTACGCGCCGATGCCGACGAACGCGGACTGGCCGAGCGACACCTGGCCTGTGAAGCCGGTCAGCATCATGAGGCCGAGGCTCGCGACGCACATGATGAGGATGAAGGTTGCCTCGCCGATGTGGTACGCCGGCAGTACCCATGGCGCAGCCACCAGGGCCACGGCGAGCAGGCCGTACGCGAGCCGCTCGTGCTTGCCGCGCAGCAGCCGCCGGCCGTCTTCGAATCCCGTTTCGTAGCGTGCCATGGTGTCAGACCCTCCGGCCGTGGCTTTCGCCCAGGATTCCGCGCGGATAAAGGACGAGAACCGCAATGAGCACGAGGTAGGGCGCCACATCCTTCACGCCGTCGGGCAGGTAGACGCCCGCGAACTGTTCGATGAGGCCGATGAGGAGTCCGCCGATGACGGCGCCCGGCGCGCTCCCGAAGCCGCCGAGAACCAGCGCCGCCAGCGCCTTGAGCATGACGAACCACAGGCCCAGGTCGACCAGCGTGATGGGCGCGAGCAGCAGCCCGCACAGTGCGGCAATGGCACCGGAGATGGCCCACACCAGCGAATTGAGGCGCTTCACGCGCACGCCGCAGAGATAGGCCGCCAGCTGGTTCTGCGACGTCGCGTGGATGGCGATGCCGAGCGTGGTGCGGCGCAGGAAGTAATACAGGAGCGCGGTCACGCCCATGGCAGCGCCAACGATCACCAGGTTGAGCTCGGCCACCACGCTGCCGCCGAGCTGCATGGATTGGCCCGTCCACGGCGTGGGATAGCTGCGCGACTCGGGCCCGAAGAACATGCTGACGCCGCCGCGGATCATGAAGCCGATACCGATGGTGAGCATGACGCCCGAGAACTGCGGGCGGCCGACGATCCTGCGCATGATCTTCGCCTCCAGCAGGAAGCAGAGCGCGGCCGAGATGCACAGCACGGCGACGAAGCTGAGCCAGAAGGGAAGGCCCGCCGCGACGACCAGGCCCCAGCCGAGGAACGCGGAGAGCATCACCACGTCGCCCTGCGCAAAGTTGAGGACCTCGGTCGCCTTGTAGCTGAGGACGAGGCCGAGCGCGACGAGCCCGTAGATGGCACCGCTGGAGATGCCTTGCACGATCAGCTGGGTCAGTTGCGTCATCAGATCTTCCGCTTGGCTTTAAATAACGATCGTTTGGTAAACGGTGGTGAACTATAGGTTTGCAGTGACGGCAGCGTCAACATGCTGGAGCGGGTTTGCAGCAGGGAGAAACCCTCGCCCGAAGGCTCGACGGACTGATGGGGATACGTTCGTTTACCAAACGATCTAAATGCTATGATGGTGCTCCACGATCTGTAGAGGCTCATTCATGCGCTATCCGGCAAACCACAAAGAGGAAACCCGCAAGAAGCTGCTCGCGAATGCCCGTGCGATCGCCAAGAAGGGCGGCTTCGGTACCACCGGCGTCGATGAACTGATGGCGAGCATCGGCCTGAGCGGGGGGGCGTTCTACGGCCATTTCGCATCCAAGGAAGCGCTGTTCGCGGAGCTCGTCGAGCTCGAAGTCTCGAACAGCGCCGAGATGCTCGCCGGCGACCGCGAGTCGCCGCCGGACCATGTCGCGAAGCGGCTGCGAAGCTACCTGAGTTCGTATCACGCCATGCACCCGGAAACCGGCTGCGTCTTGCCGGCATTGGGGCCGGAAATCGCAAGGGCAGGGCCCGAGGTGCGTGGGGCCGTCGAGGATGGCCTGAAGCGCTTGCAGAAGAGCTGGAGCTCGCGCATCGGCGACCCGGATGCGGCGTGGGCGCTGATTGCCCAGTGCGTTGGTGCACTGGTCTTGTCTCGCGTGGTCGAATCCGAACGCACCCGCAAGGAAATCCTGGCCTCCAGTCGCCGCTTCATCGACGAGACCCACGCGCTCGACGAGGCCCCCGCAAAGCCGTCCAAGGCGTCCTGACAGCCGAAGCCGATGTGTCTCGGCGCGCCACTCCCTCACGTGCGCTGATGCAAACGCTCTCTGCGCCGCAGACGGCAGTCGCTGCCGCGAGCCTTCAGCGGTCAGCCTGCACCGACACCAAGGCGCATCAGCTCGCTCGCCTGGTCAGGCAGCACTATGACGCGGAACTGATCAAGGTCGGGCTCAGGATCACGCAGTTTCGATTGCTGATGGAAGTCCTGGAACATGGGCCCGTGCGACCCGGCGACCTTGCCGAGACATTGTCGCTGTCGCCATCGACGCTGACACGCACTCTCAAGCCTCTCATCTCGACAGGCTGGGTGGATCTTGGACCGGGTACCGACGGGCGCACCCGCAGCGTGCGCATCACCGCTGCGGGCCGCAGCAAGTGTGCCGAGGGCATGCCCCACTGGAGGGTGGCCCAAGGCAGAGTGCACCAAATAATCGGGAGTCGAAATGTCGGCGCATTGCATGCACTCATCGGAGAATGCCTGATCCTGTTGATCGCCACCAAGATTTCTCACGCTTGAGCCGAGCCCCTGCGGCGGGTCCACCGGGCAGATCGGAACTGATCGACGAGGGGCGGCCAGGTGCCACGACCCTAGGGCGAGCGCGGCAGCAGCGCGGGCACGAGCGTGCGGTTGAGCCGCTCGCGCCACCAGCGCAGCGCCTGGCCGCGCGCCCCGGTCTTCCAGGCGAGCCAGAAGGCCTCGGGTGCGCGCGGCTCCTCGGTGGCGAGTTCGACCAGCGTGCCGCGCGCCAGTTCGCCATGAATGCAGGCCCGCGGCAGGAAGCCATGCCCCAAGCCCGCCGCCTGGCAGGCGATCTTCGCGGCCATGGACGGCACGGCCACGCGATGCTGGCCGGCGAGCAGCCCCACGGTGCGGTCGGACAGCGTGCGCGCGCTGTCGCTCACCACGATGGCGTTGTGTTCGAGCAGGTCGCCGCGATGCAGCGGCCGGCCGAGCCGGGTCAGCGGATGGGTCGGCGAGACGCAGAACGCGAAGTCGAGGCTGCCCACCATGACGGCCTGATAGCCCCCGCCGGCCGGCCCTTCGCCCGCGGCAATGACGATGTCGGCGCGTCCCTCGCGCAAAGCCTCCCAGGCGCCGGTGAGCGCCTCGCAGCCGATGCGCAGCCGCGTGCCGCAGCGCAGCGCCTCGAAGGCGCGGATGTCGTCGATGAGCGCCTGCGTGGGAATCAGCGAGTCGTGCACCAGCCGCAGCTCCGACTCGAAGCCGGTGGCGATCTGCCGCATGCGCGATTCGAGATCGCTCGCGGCGCCGAGCAGCCAGCGGCCCTCCTTGAGCATTTCTTCGCCGGCCGCGGTGAGCGTCACGCGCGGCCCGTTGCGCACGAACAGCAGCATGCCCAGCTGCTCTTCGAGCTTGCCCACGGCGTACGAGATGGTCGAGGGCACCTTGTTAAGGCGCGCGCCGGCGGCGGCGAAGGAGCCGTGGCGCGCGATGGCGTCCACGAGTTCGATGGCTTCGAGGCTGAGCTTCAGCACGGACAAGTCCTTGGAAAAGGAATCATCGAAAAATTCGATGATTGAAGGCGAAAAGTTTCGTCAACAGGCCTCCTGGAAAGAAAGATGATTCAGCCATGCCTCGGAGATTCTTCTTCGGGGCCATTGTGAATCAAATCGAATCCATCGAACCACAAAGGACGGACATCATGTTGGAAATTCGCAGCGCCAATGACCGCGGACTCGCAGACTTCGGCTGGCTCAAGTCGCGCCACACCTTCTCCTTCGGCCACTACCACGACGCCGCGCAACAGGGCTTCTCGGACCTGCTGGTGATCAACGACGACCGGGTGCATCCCGGCCGCGGCTTCGGCACCCACCCGCACCGCGACATGGAGATTTTCTCGTACGTGCTCGACGGCGCACTGGAGCACAAGGACTCGATGGGCACGGGCTCGGTCATCCGCCCGGGCGACGTGCAGATGATGAGCGCGGGCACCGGCGTGCGCCACAGCGAGTTCAATTCGTCGGCCACCGATCCGCTGCACTTCCTGCAGATCTGGATCACGCCGAACGCCAAGGGCGTGGCGCCCCGCTACCAGCAGGTGCATTTCGCGCCGGAAGAAAAGCGCGGCCGCCTGCGCCTGATCGTCTCGCCCGAAGGCACCGACGGCTCGCTCGCCGTGCACCAGGACGCCCGCGTCCATGCCGGCCTGTTCGACGGCGATGAATCCGCATCGCTCGTGCTCGGCGCCGATCGCCATGCCTATGTGCATGTGGCGCGCGGCAGCATCGAGGTCAACGGCCAGCGGCTGGGCGAGGGCGACGGCGCGCGGGTGCGCGGCGAACAGCGCATCGACCTGGCGCGCGGCGAGAGCGCCGAGGTGCTGGTGTTCGACCTGCGACCGAACGAATTGCCTTCATTCCAATAACGCTGACATCGCATCCCGATTCCCTGTTCCTTTCTCTTATCTTTCAATTTTTCAAACGGAGTACCCCATGTCCATCAAAGCCACCCCCACCGCCGGCGCCAAGCTGCTCACCCCCGCCGACCACACGCTGGTCATGATCGACTTCCAGTCGCAGATGGCCTTTGCCACGCACTCGATCGACGCGGTCAACCTGCGCAACAACGCCGCTCTCGTGGCCAACGCGGCGGCCGGTTTCGGCGTGTCGACCATCCTCACGACCGTGGCCGAGAAGAGCTTCTCGGGCCCGATGTTCAGCGAGATCACCGATGCCTTCCCGGGCCAGAAGATGCTCGACCGCACCTCGATGAACACCTGGGAAGATGCGGCCGTGATCGATCGCGTCAACGAGATCGGCAAGAAGCGCATCGTGCTCGCGGGCCTGTGGACCGGCGTGTGCATCGTCGGCCCGGCGCTGTCGGCGCTCGACCAGGGCTTCGAGGTGTTCGTGATCGCCGACGCCTGCGGCGACGTATCGGCCGAGGCGCACAACCGCGCGATGGACCGCATGGTGCAGGCCGGCGCCCAGCCGATGACCTCGCTGCAATACCTGCTCGAGCTGCAGCGCGACTGGGCCCGCGGCGACACCTACGAGCTCACCACCGGCATTGCGAAGAAGTTCGGCGGCGCCTACGGCCTGGGCGTGACCTACGCCAAGACCATGTTCGGCGCGCACGAAGGCTGAGCGGGCGCATTCCGATGAAGCCCTATGTCCTGTCGCTTGCGCTGGGCCTTCTGGTCGGCGTGATCTACGCGCTCTCCAGGTGCGCTCACCGGCCCCGCCGGTGATCGCCCTGGTGGGGCTTCTCGGAATCCTGCTCGGCGAGCAGATTCCGCCGCTCATCAAGAGCGTGATCAAACCCGAGGCCGCCGCCACCTCGTGGCTGCACCACCAGGTCAAGCCGCATGTGTTCGGCGAGTTGCCACAATGCGCCAAGGCCAGCCAGGCCGCCACACCGGGCAAAGACGCATGAGCGATCCATCATTCGACGAACGACGCCGCCGGCTGTGCCTCGGCACGCTCGGCGCCGCCCTTGGCGGTACGGCAATGGCCCAACCCAACCCTTCGAGGACACCCGACATGGCAGGCACCACCGCCCCCCACCTGATCCTGCACAACGGCCGCTTCACCACGCTGGACCGTGCCAACCCCGTGGCCGACGCCGTGGCCATCAAGGACGGCCGCTTCACCCGCGTGGGCCGCGCGCAAGACATCCTGCCGCTGGCAGGCAGCGAGACCCGCGTGATCGACCTGCAGGGCAGGCGCGTGCTGCCGGGCCTGATCGACAACCACCTGCACATCATTCGCGGCGGCCTCAACTTCAACCTCGAGCTGCGCTGGGACGGCGTGCGCAGCCTGGCCGATGCGATGGCGATGCTGAGGCGCCAGGTCGCCATCACGCCCGCGCCGCAATGGGTGCGCGTGGTGGGCGGCTTCACCGAGCACCAGTTCGTGGAAAAGCGCCTGCCGACCATCGAGGAGCTCAATGCGGTGGCGCCCGACACGCCGGTGTTCCTGCTGCACCTGTACGACCGCGCGCTGCTCAACGGCGCCGCGCTGCGTGCGGTGGGCTACACCAGGGACACGCCGGCGCCACCCGGCGGCGAGATCGTGCGCGACGCGGCCGGCAACCCGACCGGCCTGCTGCTGGCCAAGCCCAACGCGTCGATCCTCTACGCCACCCTGGCCAAGGGACCGAAGCTGCCGTTCGAATACCAGCTCAATTCGACGCGCCACTTCATGCGCGAGCTCAACCGTCTGGGCGTGACCGGTGCGATCGACGCGGGTGGCGGCTTCCAGAACTTTCCCGAGGACTACCAGGTGATCCAGCAGCTGGCCGACGCCGGCCAGCTCACCATCCGCCTGGCCTACAACCTCTTCACGCAGAAGCCCAAGCAGGAGAAGCAGGACTTCCTCAACTGGACTGCCACGTCGAAATACAAGCAGGGCGACGACTACTTCCGCCACAACGGCGCGGGCGAGATGCTGGTGTTCTCGGCCGCCGACTTCGAGGACTTCCGCCAGCCGCGGCCCGACATGGCGCCCGAGATGGAAGGCGAGCTCGAGGAGGTGGTGCGCGTGCTGGTTCAGAACAAATGGCCATGGCGCCTGCATGCCACCTACGACGAGACCATCGACCGCGCGCTCGACGTGTTCGAGAAGGTCAACCGCGACACGCCGCTAGCGGGCCTGAACTGGTTCTTCGACCATTGCGAGACCATCTCCGAAAAATCGATCGACCGCATCGCCGCGCTGGGCGGCGGCATTGCGGTGCAGCACCGCATGGCCTACCAGGGCGAATATTTCGTCGAGCGCTACGGCGCCGGGGCGGCCGAGGCCACGCCGCCGGTCAAGCGCATGCTCGAGAAGGGCGTGAAGGTGTCCGCCGGCACCGACGCCACGCGCGTTGCCTCGTACAACCCGTGGGTGTCGCTGTCGTGGCTGGTCACGGGCAAGACGGTGGGCGGCATGCAGCTCTACCCGCAGCGCAACTGCCTCGACCGCGAGGCCGCGCTGCGCATGTGGACCGAGAACGTGACCTGGTTCTCGAACGAGGTCGGCAAGAAGGGCCGCATCGAAGCCGGCATGCTTGCCGACCTGGTGGTGCCCGACCGCGACTTCTTCGCCTGCCCGGAATCGGAGATTGCCGACACCACGGCGCTCCTGACCATGGTCGGCGGCAAGGTGGTGTACGCCGCGGGGCCGTTCCAGGCGCACGACGAAGGCGCGCCGCCGCCGGCCATGCCCGACTGGTCGCCGGTGCGCAGCTTCGGCGGCTATGGCGGCTGGGGCGACGCCGAGGGCGCACCGCTGCAAAAGGCGATGCGCCACGCGGCCCTGTCCTGCGCCTGCGCCAACAACTGCAGCGTGCACGGCCACCAGCACGCGACGGCCTGGAGCAGCAAGCTGCCGATCGCCGACCTCAAGAGCTTCTGGGGCGCGCTCGGCTGCGCCTGCTGGGCGGTCTGATGACGAAACGCTGGCAACCCACTCCCGCGCTGCGCTGGATCGCCTTGCTGCTGCTGTGCGCAGCCTATCTTCAGGGCGGCTTCAACAAGGCCGTGGATTTCAGTGCCGCCATCGCGGAGATGAACCACTTCGGCCTGTCGCCCGCGGCACCGCTGGCCGTGGCCGTCATCGTGCTGGAGTTGGGCGCCTCGGCGCTCATCCTCACGGGCTTCTTGCGCTGGCTCGGCGCGCTGGCGCTGGGCGGCTTCACGCTGCTCGCGACCTTCGTCGCGCTGCGGTTCTGGGAGATGCCGCAGCCCGAGCGCTTCATGGCGGCCAATTCCTTCTTCGAACACCTGGGCCTGGTCGGCGGCTTCCTGCTGGTGGCCTGGCATGACCTGCGGGAGCGTGCGCATGACTGAACCTCAAGCCGGCGCGGTCGCGTCGCCCCCGCAGCCCGGCGCCTTCGCGCCGCTGCGCCAGCCGGTGTTCGCGGTGCTGTGGGCCGCCACCGTGCTCGGCAACATCGGCAGCTTCATGCGCGACGTGGCGAGCTCGTGGCTGGTGACCGATCTCTCGGCCAACCCGACCGCGGTGGCGCTGATCCAGACCGCGGCCACACTGCCGATCTTTCTGCTCGCGATCCCGGCCGGCGTGCTCTCCGACATCCTCGACCGGCGGCGCTTCCTGATCTTCGTGCAGCTGGTGCTCGCGGCCGTGAGCGGCACGCTGCTGGTGCTCTCGCACACCGGCGCGCTCACGGTCGAGTACCTCATTGCGCTGACCTTCGTGGGCGGCATCGGCGCCGCGCTGATGGGGCCGACCTGGCAGTCGATCGTGCCGGAGCTGGTGCCGCGCGCCGAGCTCAAGGGCGCGGTGGCGCTGAACTCGCTCGGCATCAACATCGCACGCTCCATTGGCCCGGCCGCGGGCGGGCTGATCCTCGCGAGCTTCGGTGCGGCGGTCACCTACGGGATCGACGTGCTGAGCTATGCGTTCGTGATTGCCGCGCTGCTGTGGTGGAAGCGCCCGGCCGCCGTCGACGGCGGCCTGTCCGAGAATTTTCTCGGCGCCTTTCGCGCCGGCCTGCGCTACACGCGTGCCAGCAAGGAACTGCACGTGGTGCTTTTGCGCGCGGCCGTGTTCTTCCTGTTCGCCAGCTCCGTCTGGGCGCTGCTGCCGCTGGTCGCGCGCCAGATGCTCGGCGGCACGGCCGGCTTCTACGGCGTGCTGCTGGGTGCGGTGGGCGCGGGCGCGATCGCCGGTGCGCTGGTCATGCCGCGGCTGCGCGCCCGGCTCGACGCCGACGGGCTCATCCTGCTTGCATCGCTGCTCACCGCGGCCGTCATGGGCGGCCTCGTGTTCGCGCCGCCGAAATGGCTTGCAGTGCTGTTGCTGCTGGTGCTGGGCTTGGGCTGGATCATTGCGCTCACCACGCTCAACGGCGTGGCCCAATCCATCCTGCCGAACTGGGTGCGCGGACGCGGGCTGGCGGTGTACCTGACGGTCTTCAACGGCGCCATGGCCGCCGGCAGCCTGGGCTGGGGCCTGGTCGCGCAGCAGGTCGGCGTGCCGGCCACGCTGGTGGTGGGCGCGGTGGGGCTCGTGGTGGTGGCGCTCCTGTTCCACCGCGTGCGGCTGCCGGCCGGCGAGGCCGACCTGCAGCCCTCCAACCACTGGCCCGAACCGCTCGTGGCCGAGCCCGTGGCGCACGACCGCGGGCCCGTGATGATCCAGGTCGAGTACCGCATCCGCAAGGAAGACCGCGCGGCGTTCCTCGCGGTGATGAAGCGGCTTTCGCTGGAGCGCCGCCGCGACGGCGCCTACGCCTGGGGCATCACCGAGCACACGGTCGATGCCGAGCGTATCGTGGAGTGGTTTCTCGTCGAGTCGTGGGCTGAGCACCTGCGCCAGCACCACCGCGTGTCGCATGCCGACGCCGACCTGCAAGGCGAGGCGACGCGTTTCCACATCGGCCCGGGCAAGCCGGAGGTGCATCACTTTCTGTCGCTCTAGCCGTTGCCGTTCTCGCGAGCCGACCGGCATCAGTTCGTTAACTCATTGATTTCATTGGTGATTTATGGTTTTGAACTCAACACTTCCGAGTTTTCTGAGCCGGATGGATGGGCTTCCCCCGCGCGGCTTTCCTTTTTGTCTGTTTTAGTCAATACTGCTAATTAGGCTTTTTGACTAAATCATAGAAAATGGACTTCTTTCGCCGCACCGCCTTGGCCGAGCAGATGGCCACGCAACTGCTCCGGCCAGGCTTTCTGGACCAAGGCCTGCGATCCGGACTCTTTCTTTCCGGGCTCAGGCGCACCGGCAAGACCACTTTTCTGCAGCAGGACCTGATCCCCGTCCTGGAGGCCATGGGTGCATTGGTCATCTATGTCGACCTGTGGGCCGACACCAAGGCAGACCCTGCCACGCTGATCCACGCGGCCATCCGCAAGGCCCTGGCGGACCTGCAGACTCCCGCTTCGGGTGCGCTGGGGCGGCTGAAGCGGCTCAAAGGCCTGGATATTGGCGCCGCGGGCCTGAGATTCGGCTTTCAGCTCGCCGACCTGGGCGCGCGAGGCGGGCCCACGCTCGCTCAGGCTTTGACCGAGGTCGTCGACCTGGCCAAGACCGACGTGGTGCTGATCGTCGACGAGGTGCAGCAGGCGCTCGCGGGTGACGATGGCGCCCAGATGTTGCTGGCCATCAAGGCTGCCCGCGATGCGATCAACCCGAGGCCCAACACACCGGGCCACTTCATCTTCATCGGAACCGGGTCGCATCGCGCTCAAGTGGTCGGCATGACCCTGCAGGGCAAACACGCTTTCGCTGGCGCATCGACGGTCGACTACCCCACCCTCGGCGAGGACTTTGTCGACTACGTCCTCAAGGGCATTGCGAGCGAGGGAGCGAAGGCCCTGCCCAGCCTGCCTGTCGCAGTCGAAGCGTTCAACACCCTGGGCCGACGGCCTGAGGAGTTGACCAAGGCCCTGCGGCAGCTGCAGCATCAGAACCCACAGGAAGCAGATCACCTTCTTCCAGTGATTGCAGCCACGCTGAAGAGCGCGGCCGCGGACGTCGAGTTGCGCAAGGTCGAGGATCTGGGCGTCCTCGCTGGGGCCATCTTTGCCCGTATTGCTCGCGCGGATGGCGATGTGACGGGCCTGTTTGCCGCCGACGCCTTGAGCGAATACGCCACCATCGTCGGACGCGACGTGACGGCCGACCAGGTGCAACGGATCTCCGAAGAACTGCGCGACGCGAACATCATCATGCGCAAGGGGCACGGCGTCTACGCGGTCACAGACCCTTTCGTGCAGGGCGCTTGGCGCGAGCGCAGGGCGCTTCTGGGACCAGCACCAAAACCACCGGCAGCGAGTGAGGGATCGATCTGACCGCGCTTGACCCGGAACCGTTCGACGTCAAGCCAGGTTGAAAGGCAGCTGCCGCAGCGGCTTGCCGGTCAGCTGCGCGATGGCGTTCGCGAAGGCGGGCGCCAGCGGTGGCAGGCCCGGCTCGCCGATGCCCTTCGGCGGCTCCGCGCTGGGCACGACGTGCACGGCGAACTCGGGCATGTCCGTGATGCGCGCCACGGTGAAGTCGCCGAAGTTGCCCTGCTGCACGACGCCGTCCTTGAGCGTGATGGCCGCGCCCGGGAGGCACATCGACAGGCCCATGACCGCGGCGCCCTGCACCTGGGCTTCGACGCTGCGAGGGTTGACGGCCAGGTTGCAATGCACGCCTGCCGTGGCCCGGTGCAGCACCGGCTGGCCGTCCTTGACGGAGGCTTCGACCACATAGGCGACCACGGACTCGAAGGACTCGTGCACGGCCACACCCCAGGCGCGGCCGGCCGCCAGCTGCTTCTTGCCGTAGCCGCTCTGGTCCACCGCGAGCTGCAGCGCGGCGCGGTGGCGCGGGTGCTTGTCGCCGAAGAGCTGCATGCGATAGGCGACCGGGTCCTGCTTCGTGCTGCGCGCGATCTCGTCGAGCAGGGTCTCCATGACGAAAGCCGTGTGGGTGGAACCCACGCTGCGCCACCACAGCACCGGCACGTTGAGCTTGGGATGGTGTACGGTCAGCCGCATGGGCAGCGGGTACGGATCGCGCATGCCCTCCGTGGCCGTGGCGTCGATGCCATTCTTCACCTGGAACTCGCCGAACACCGTGCCCGTGGTGATGGACTGACCCACGATGACGTGGTCCCAGGCCAGCACCTTGCCGCGCTCGTCGAAGCCGATGCGCGCGCGGTGCAGGTGCATGGGGCGGTAGTAGCCGCCCTTGATGTCGTCCTCGCGGCTCCAGAGCAGGCGCACCGGTGCGTTCAGGCCCGCGGCGCGAGCGGCCTTGGCGATCTCGCAGGCCTCGACGACGAAGTCGCTCGTGCCCACGAAGCGCCGGCCGAAGCCGCCGCCCGCCATCTGCACGTTCACCTGCACCTGCTCGGGCTTGAGGCCCAGCGCGCGCGCCGCCGCAGCTGCGTCCAGTCCGGCGCATTGCGTGCCGACCCACAGCTCGGCGCGGTCGTCGGTCAGCTTGACGGTGCAGTTCAGCGGCTCCATGGGCGCATGGGCCAGGTAGGGGAACACGAACTCGGCCTCGAGCTGCCGTGGCGCCTTGGCCAGCGGCGCCATGTCGGCGTCGAACTTGCGCGGGCCCGGCTTCGCAGCCAGCTCGCGGTACTGCGCCAGTTGCTTCTCGCTGTCGACCTTCTCCACGGCGGCCGTGTCCCATTGCAGCTTCAGTGCGTCGCGGCCCAGCTTGGCGGGCCAGTAGCCGTCGGCCACCACGGCCACGCCTTCGGCGCCGCGATCCAGCGGCACGCGCAGCACGGCCTTCACGCCCTTCACGGCGCGCGCTGCGCCGTCATCGACCGACTTCAGGCGGGCACCGAACACGGGCGGATGGGCCACAACCGCGGTGAGCTGGCCCGGATGCTTGACGTCGATGCCGAAGTCCTGGCGCCCGCTGCTCTTGGCACGCGCGTCCAAGCGTGTGGTCGGCCGCCCGATGATCTTGAAGTCCTTGGGATCTTTCAGCGCCACCTTCTCGGGCACGGGCAGCGCCATCGCGGCGTCGGCCAGCTCGCCGTAGCCCAGCTTGCGGCCACCCGGACCGATCACCGTGCCGGCCTGCGTGCGCAGCGTGGCCACGTCGACCTTCCACCGCGCAGCCGCGGCAGACAGCAGCATGGCCCGGGCGCGCGCGCCGAGCTCGCGGTATTGCGTGAAGCTGTTCTTGATCGAATTGGAGCCGCCGGTCAGGTGCATCCCGAAGACGGGGTCGTGATAAGCCGCGTCGTTGGTGCCGCTCTTGCTGCGCACCAGGTTCCAATCGGCATCCAGCTCCTCGGCCAGGATCATCGGCAGGCCCGTTTGCACCCCTTGGCCGAATTCAAGCCGGTTGTGGGTCACGGTGACTTCGCCGTTCGGGGCGATCTGCACGAAGGCCAGCGGCTGCTGCGTTGGCCTGAGCGCACCGGCAGGCTTTGCTGCACCGTCGGCCTGTGCCATGGCCAGATGGGGAAACGCGCCGAGCGCCAGGCCGCCGGCGCCGGCCAGCTTCAGGAAGCTGCGGCGCGGCAGCGTTGCCGATGCGGCTTCGTCGGGTCGGCCCGAGGTCATCAGGCGCTGCAGCGCGCGCGGCAGCTCGCGGGGGTCGATGGGGGTGGGCATCATGGCGGGTGCTCCTTCAGGCGAGGGCTTGGGCGGCATCGGCCACCGCGGCGCGGATGCGGGCGTAGGTGCCGCAGCGGCAGATGTTGCCGGCCATCGCGGCATCGATCTCGGCCGCCGTGGGTTGCTTGCCCTTGGGTTGCGATTTGAGCAACGCCGTGGCGCTCATGATCTGGCCGCTCTGGCAGTAGCCGCACTGCGCCACGTCATGCTTGACCCATGCCGTGTGCACCGCGGCACCGACGGGGTCGCTGCCATCGGTCGCGGCTTCGATGGTGACGATCTTCTTGCCCTCGGCGGCCGAGATGGGCGTGATGCACGAGCGGATCGCCTGGCCGTCCAGGTGCACGGTGCAGGCGCCGCACAGCGCAGCGCCGCAGCCGAACTTGGTGCCGGTCATGCCGAGCATGTCGCGCAGGGCCCAGAGGATGGGTGTGCCGGGGTCGGCGTCGACCGTGTGGTCACGGCCGTTGACGTTGAGCGCGCTCATGGGCAGGTCTCCGAAGGTGGGAGGAATGGAAGGAAAATTCAGAAGCTGCCGGCCGTGGACTTCGAGAGGTCCTCGAGGGCATGCACTGCGTTCAGCCGGGCTTGCACCGCCGGCGCGATCACCTCGATCGCATCGGCTCCCGCGACGAACAGGCGCGGCGGCGCTTCCATGCCCGCGAGCTTCACCAGGACCTGGCCGAGCTTGTCGGGGTCGCCTGGCTGCTTCCCGTCGTAGGGCGACCACATCTCCTGCGCGCCCAGCTCGGCGGCCGCGTAGTCGTCGACGCGATGGCTCGGCCACTGCACGTTGGCGGCGTCCAGCAGGTCCGTGCGAAAGAAGCCCGGCTCGACCGCGGTGACCTTGATGCCGAACCTTTCGACCTCCTCGGCCACGGCGAGCGAAAGGCCTTCGACGGCGAACTTGCTCGCGCCATAAGCACTGCAGTGCTTCATGCCGACCACGCCGGCCACCGAGCTCATGTTGATGATGTGGCCGCAGCGCTGCTTGCGCATGACCGGCAGCGCGGCGCGCATCACGTGGCTCACGCCCCAGAAGTTGGTGGCGAACTGGCGCTCGATCTCCTGCGTCGCCAGCTCCTCGAAGTTGCCGATCAGGCCGTAGCCGGCATTGTTCAGCACCACGTCGATGCGGCCGAACTTCTGCAAGGCCTGGTCGATGGCGGCCGAGGCCTGCGCCTCGTCGGAGACGTCCAGTTGAAGAATCTCCAGGTTGCCGGTCGCCGCCTCGGCAAAGGCCGTGCGCAGTTTCTGCAGGTTCCTGCCGGTGGCGACGACGCGGTCGCCGGCCGCCAGCGCCGCCCTGACGGTGCCGGCGCCGATGCCGCTGCCCGCGCCTGTGATGAACCAGACCTTGCTCATGCGTGTTCCTTGTGATTGCTTGATGTGTACCTGGCGCCATCGACCGCGGCTTGCGTTGTCAGTGCTCTGACCATCTCTTTCGTCTTTCGTGGGCTGTGGGTGCGCCGACTTTACGAACATGCATCTGATAGAAAAATGGGCTAATGCTGAACACCCTGTGAAGTTAAGCTTCAAGGTATGAAGCTGAATCAACTGGACGGATTGATGGCGTTCTGGAAGGTCGCGGAACACGGCGGGTTCACGGCAGCCGCCGCGGACCTGGCGGTCTCGCCCTCCGCGTTGAGCCAGGCCATCCGGCAACTGGAGACCCGTTTGGGCGTGCGCCTGTTGAACAGGACCACGCGAAGCGTCAGCCTGACGGAAGCCGGCGAGGCTTACCTCGCGCGTGTCGGCCCGGCCCTGGGGCAAGTCATCGATGCAGGCGACGAGCTTCACATGCTCCAGGGACGGCCCGCCGGCACATTGCGCCTGAACGCCGCGAGGATTTCAACCGCGCTGGTCCTGCGCCCTCTGCTGGATGGCTTTCTGCGCGCCAACCCGCATGTCCATCTCGAGCTGACCAACGACGAAGGCTTCGTCGACATCGTCGAGAAAGGCTTCGATGCGGGCATCCGCTTTGGCGAGAGCATTCACCGCGACATGGTGGCCGTTCCCATCGGCGGGCCGGTTGCCGTCGCGGTGGTGGCCTCCCCGGAATACCTGCGGCGTGTGCCGGCCCCTCGGCATCCGGATGAACTCGCGCGCCACAACTGCATTCGATTTCGCTTTGCCGGCACGGGCGCGATCTACAAGTGGGAGTTCGAGGTGGACGGCCGCCTGGTGGACTACGAGATCAGCGGCAACCTCACCATCAGCGACACGATGTTCGGCCTGGACGCCGCGCTCGAAGGCATCGGGCTGGCCTATACCTTCGAGCAGCTGGCGCGGCCCTACGTCCGGGCCAAGCGATTGAAGCGCGTGCTGACAGCGTTCTCGCCCACGTTTCCGGGCTTTTACTTGTACTACCCCAGCAGGCACGACCAGCCTTCGAAGCTGAAGGCGCTGATCGAATACGTCGGCCGGCACACGCCCTGAGTATTCGAAGGCTGGTGCGACCGCGCATGCGTCACCGCGGCCGCGCCAGGGTTTCGGCCAGTTCCCACAGCGACCCCATCTGCCCTGAATGAAAAAGCAGAGGCGGCGTGTCCGTGCGCGAGAAGCGCTCCACGCGGCCGAGGATGATGGTGTGGTCGCCCTCCTGGTGGCGCGAGTAGGTCGAGCATTCGAAGGTCGCCACGCTTTCGACGAGCCGCGCGCATCCGTTGGAGCCGACCTCGAACGCTTCCGCAAACCGTTCGAACTTGTCCACCGCGGGTTTGGCGAAATGCCAGGCCAACTCGCGCTGCTCGGCGGTCAGCACACTGAGGTTGAACGGCCGGGTGGCGAGGAACGCGTCCGCGCTGCGCGTGTCGTCGCGAATGCTCCACAGGATCAACGGCGGATCCAGCGACACCGAGGCGAACGAGTTGATCGTCATGCCCTCGCGCTTGCCGTCCGGTGTGGTGGTGGTCACGAGGCACACCCCGGTGGGAAAGGCGCCAAGCGCCTGACGCAGTTGTCGGGCATCGACCGTCTCGGCCGCGTCGCCCGTGATGAGAGCCCAGGAGTACATGGCCGGCGCCTCGATCAGTACTGGCCCTTGGGCTCCAGGCCGAGCAGGTATTGCCCGACCATCGAAGACACCGCGTCCCAGTTGAGGCTGATGTGGCGCGAGATCGCATTGGTGTCGCGCCACATGCGCTGGATCGGCTGGTTCAGCGACAGGCCCGCCCCTCCCACGCTAGCGAACACCGCCTCGACGGCATCGCGCGAGAGACGTGCGGCAAAGGCATGGTCGCGCCGATTGCGGATGCGCTGTTCGACGCTGATGACGTGGCCGTCGACGGCCATCTGCTCCACCTGTGCGGTGTCCCGGTAAAGAAGAAGCCGCGCCGCATCGACGCTTGCCGAGGCTTCGGCCAGGCGCGATTGCACGGGAAAGAATTCGCTCAGCCTGCTGCCGCCTCCGGCAACGGCCCCCCGGGTGACCCGCGTGCCGGCCAGCTCGATCAGTTCATCGACCGCGCCTTGCGCGGTGCCGATGATGGGCGACACAAGACAAACCGGCACCGCCGAAAGAAAAGGGATGCGATAGATCGGATTCGTGTTGACCCTGGCGCCGGGCGGGGCGTTGGACGAAGCCTCCGCGAAGGTCAGCTTGCGGTGTCCCGGAATGAACGTCGGCTTGTCGATGACGATCGCCTTGGATCCCGTACCCGCCTGGCCGGCCACGTGCCAGTTGTCCTCGATCGCCCAATCCGACCGCGGCGCGAGCAGGAAGCCGGCCGTCGGCGGGGCACCTTTCTCATCGGGCGGAAACTGAACGCCCAGCAAGGCCCACTGGGAGTTGTCCACGTTGGACGCGAAAAGCCACTTGCCTTGCACGAGGTAGCCGCCGTCGACTCTCTCGGCCATGGTCGCCGGCGCGTATGAGCCGCAGACAATCGCGCTCGGGTCCTTGCGCCAGACATCGTCCTGCGCCTCTTGCGGAAAGATGGCGACCAGCCACTGGTGAATCGCGCCCAGCGAGCAGCCCCATGACGACGACGTGCAGCCCCGCGCCAGTTCGCTGACCACGTCGATGAACGCGGTGAACCCGTACTCGTAGCCGCCGTAGCGTGCAGGCTGCATCAGCCTGAAGAAGCCTGCTTCGTGAAACGCCCGCGTGGTTTCTTCGGAAACGCGGCGGTCTTGCTCGGTGCGCTGTGCCCGCTCGCGCAGCATCGGCACCAAATTGCTTGCGGATGCAACTATTGTTTCGATCGAAGGAGCGTCCTTCACAGGTGACTTTCGACCCGGAGCGGGGAGGTCGACGCGGTTGAGTTGAGCAAACGGGTTCGCGGCTTCAGTCATAGTTGGTCTCCAGATAAATTGAGGGGGACGCGATAGCGAAGGCCTCGATTGAAGCCCATAAAACTTGCAAACGCAATTAATAAATACCTGGGGTTTACGCTATATCGATGGCTGCATTCGCCTGTAGCATTCGGCATGGCCACAAGAAAATCACCCGGCGCAGAGCCTCGGAAGGTGCACAGAGCGCGCATCGAGGCGCCTGCTAAATTGAATGCAAATGCAGACAAGGTGGCAGATCACGACCTGGAGCGAGCCATCCCCTACCTGCTTGCACGCGCAGGTATGAGAATGGGGCAGTCGTTCAGCAAGGAGCTCAAGCAGTTCAAGCTCTCGCTGACCGAATGGCGGGTCTGCGTCGCGCTGCACCACAAGGCGCACCAGCGGCTCTCCGACCTGGCGTTGCACACGTCGACGGACCCTTCCACGCTCTCCCGCGTGGTCGACGGCCTGCTGCAGCGCGGCGTGCTGGTGCGCGACCGATCGGACGAGGATGCCCGCGCGCTCGCCCTGAGCCTGACCGAGGCGGGCCGCGATCTCACGCTGCGAATCATTCCCTTGGCCCAGGTGTACGAGCGCGTATCGCTGTCCGGGCTGACTGCCGCGCAGGCCGAATCCTTGCGGGACATGCTTCGGATGGTCTACGACAACCTGGCAGTCCTGGACAACGAATGACGGCTCGTTGAAGGAGGCGGCGCGGTGAACATCAACTCCATTGACCTGAATCTTTTCCTGGTGTTCCAGGCGATCTACGCCACGCGCAGCGTCACGCTCGCAGGCGAGCGCCTCGGCATGACGCAATCGGCGGTGAGCAACGCGCTCAAACGCATGCGCGAACGCTTCAACGATGCGCTGTTCGTGCGCACGGCAGACGGGATGGTCCCCACCCCGGTCGCCGAGCGGCTCATCGCTCCCATCGAGGAAGGCATCGCCTGCCTGGCGCAGGCCGTCGACCAGGGCAGGACCTTCGAGCCGGAGACATCGAGCCGCACGTTTCGAATCGCGGTCAACGACATCGGGCAACTGGTCATGATGCCCGAGCTGCTGTCCGTCGCACGCGGCATCGCACCCGGTGTCCGCTTCGAAACCGTGGACGTTTCCATGGCCGACGCCCGGCAGCGGATGCTGCACGGGCAGATCGACATCGCGCTCGGCAGCTGGGAAGCGATGGGGCCATCGTTCTACCAGCAGCGGCTGTTCGACGAGACCTTCGTCGTCCTGATGTCGAAGGCGTCACCCCTGGGCGCCCGCGAGCGCATCGAGCTCGACGACTACCTCGCGGCCGAACACATTGCGTACAGGCCCCAGGGAACGACCGATTCGCAACTTCAGCAATCCCTGGACAGGGCGGGTGCGATCGATCGGCGGCGGGTCGTTCTCACGGCCGCCCACTCGCTGGGCCTGACGTCGATCGTCGCCACGTCGGGCCTGCTGCTGACCGCGCCGGCACGCCTTGCAAGGGCGATGGTGGCATCGCGCACGGACCTGCGCAGCGTCGACGCGCCCTTCGAGGTCACGCCCTTTGAAATTCGCCAGCAATGGCACGAACGGTTTCATCAGGACAGCGGCAACCGCTGGCTGCGCGAGCTGATATTCGGCCTCTTCCACGAGCGATCGAGCCGCGAGCCTGCGCCGCAGACGCGAAGCAGGTGATCAGGCCGTTGGCGGCGCTCCATCCCATGCGCGGTGGAGCAGGGCGCGAAGCGCCCCCTTCTCGAGCGGGCGCGGATTCGGATACTGGTTCGACGCTGCCAGCTCGGCCGCTTGTTCAAGTCCGTTGGCGGGCATGCCGATCGCCTTCAGCGACACCGGCGCGCCATGGGTTCTTGCAAGCTCGAAAAGGCCCATGGGCGCATCCGCGACGCCGAGCGCTCTCGCGATGCGGGCCATGGCTTCCGGCGCCGCGCCGGCGTTGTACCTGAGCGCATGCGGAAGAACCACCGTATGCACTTGCGCATGCGGCAAGTCGAAGGTGCCGCCCAAGGTGTGGCACAGCTTGTGGTGCAGGCCCATCGACACGGCCCCCAGCACCGTGCCGCACAGCCAGGCGCCGTAGAGCGCCTGGCTGCGTGCCGGCAGATCGCGCGGATCTTCTCGAAGCGGTTGCAACGACGCGGCGCAAGCGCGGATGCCTTCCTCGGCCATCAATGCGATCACCGGATTTCCATCGTGGGCGTAGAGGCCTTCGGCCGCATGCGCCATGGCATTGATCGCGCTCGCGACCGTCAGATCCAGGGGCAGCGACAGCGTGAGCTTGGGGTCGTAGACCACCACCGTGGGAAGCACGCGCGGGTCGCGCCCGGTCTTTTTCAGGCCGCCTTCCGTGATGCCATAGATGGGCGTCACCTCGCTTCCCGCATAGGTCGTCGGCACGGCAATGATGGGCAGCCCCGACTCCAGCGCAATGGCCTTGCCCAGGCCGATGGTCGATCCACCCCCGACGGCCAGGGCGCAGTCCGCCTTCAACTCGGAGGCGAGTGCGCGCGCCTTGCGCGCGATCTCGATCGGCACATGCATGACCGCTTCGTCGAAGATGAATGCGACGCGGCCGGGAAGCCGGTCGGCAATGGCTTGCGCCTGGTCGCGCTGGTTGGGCGTGCACAGGACGAGCGCACGATGGGCGCCCAGGCGCTCGATCTCCGCCGGAATCTGGTCGATGCTGTCCGCGCCAAAAACGATGCGCGAAGCGCTCGCGGTGTAGACGAAGCGGTCCATGCTTCTAGTCACGCGGTACGCTGTTCAACACGAAGTCGTAGTCGAGCGTATAGAACGGCACATCCATGCGCGTTCCGTCCGGCGCCACGCCGGACTCGTGGCGCTTCCAGTCGGCGATGAGCGAGGAGCGCACGCCGAACACGGCGTCCGATTCCAGATAGCTGCCGCCGGAGCGGAACACATGGGTGATGAGCGTCTCGTAGCCCGGCGCCTTGATCATGAAATGCAGGTGCGCAGGGCGCCACGGGTGGCGGCCGAGTTGCTCCAGCATCTGGCCGACCGGGCCGTCGTGGGGAATGGGGTAGGGCACGGCCACGATGGATTTGAAGTGGTAGCGCCCGTCCTCGAGGCTGCTCAGATGGCCCCGGCCCTGCGCATGGTCCAGCTCGGGGCGCTGCACGTCGTACCGGCCCTCGTCGTCGGACTGCCACACGTCGATGCTTGCATGGGCGATCCGCTCGCCGTCGATCCCGCGGATGGTGCCGCTGACGAAGCAGGGTTCGCCGCTTGCGCCGTTGGAGATGTCATCGCCATTGTTGTACTCCGGCGCGTCGGACACGTAGAAGGGCCCGAACACCGTCGCCTCGGTGCAGCCCGTCGGACGCCGGTTGCACTGCGCAGTGACGAGCGTCGAAAGGCCCAGCACGTCAGAGAGCAAGATGAACTCCTGGCGCTTGTCGTCCGTGATCTTTCCGACGGCGGTGAGAAAGTCGATGCCGCTGGACCACTCGGCCTCGGTGAGCTGCACCTCGCGCGCGAAGTCGTGCAGATGCCGCACCAGGCTGTCCATCACGGTCTTCAGGCGCGGACTGGGCGTTGCGCCTTGCGCCTTCAGCGCGGCGCTGGTGATGGTCCACTCGTCGATGTCGATCATGGGTAGCCTTGCCTTTCCGGGTGGCTCAGGATTGAGGCAGCTTGAACAGCGACAACGCATTGGTGCGGCCGATCTTCTTGCGGTCGGCCTCGCTGATGCTGGCATCGTTGAACCAGTTCGACGCATGGTCGACATTCTCGAACGGCCAATCGGTCGAGAACAGGATCCGGTCCGATCCGACTTCCAGCATCGCATCGATGAGTGTCTGGGTGCGAAAGTTGCCCGAGGTCGTGAGATAGAAATTCTCATGGAAATAGTCGCACAGCTTGCGCTTGGCCGGATAGCCCTTGGGCGCCTCGACCCAGGCGTTGCGGTGGTCGACGCGCCACATGTTGTAGGGCAGCCCTTCGCCGAGGTGGCCAAGGATGATCTTCAGGCCCGGATGCCGATCGAACAGGCCGCTTGCCATCAGGCGCAGGGCGTGAACGGCGGTTTCCTGTGCAAAGGCCCAGGTGGGACCGAGCAGCCACGGGTGGCCTTCATAGATCTGCGCCCAGCTCGCGAGCGGATTGCGCGGATGCAGATAGAAGGGCGCGTCGAGCCGCTCCGCCGCAGCCCAGAACGATGCGTACTGCGGCGCATCGTAGTAGACGACGTTGTCGGGCGTGCCGACCTGCGAGAACCCGTTGACCAGCGCGCCGCGAAAGCCGAGCACGTTGATGCAGCGCTCGAGTTCCTGCGTGGCCTTCTCGGGGTCCTGCATCGGCAAGGCCGCGAACGCCTGGAAGCGGTCCGGCCGCTTCGCGACCTGCTCGGCAAGAAAGTCGTTGGCGCGGACCGCGAGCTCATAGGCTTTCTTGGGGTCCGGCACCGCCTGCACCGCGGGCGCGTTCAGCGAGAGGATCATCATCTCCATGCCGTGCGCGTCCATCTGGCGCAGGCGCACATCATGAAGGTCGAGGAGGCGCATGCTGAGTTCCCTCCAATACGCGCCAGGCACGAAGCCGGCCGAGTCCTGCAGCGTTTCAGGAATCGCGAAATGTTCCTCGAGCCCGATCTTTCCTTGCATACCTGTCTCCTTTGTGCGGGCACTGCCCCGCAAACACCTGACCGACGGCAGCGCCACAGCGGCGCTCAACCTGGCGGCCAATCTAAGGGAGCGGGTGGGGCGCGGTCCAACAAAGATCGGTGATAGCGCGCATTCGAAGATCGCATGGAAGCAGCAGTGGCCGCCGGGTGAGCGCAACCTGTGGGTAGACCCGCCCCAACATTTACGAGCCGCATAAAGGGCATCCGGAAAATGCGTTGGACCCGTGAAGCCGGCAAGCCCATGATCGCAAGCATCGCCGCACAACTGCGCCAAGCCCGCTGCGAGACCCAGGGCGGCGCATCAGGCATCTTTGCCATTCGAATCGGAGACAAGAGTCATGCGTCAAATCGACCTTCACAAGCTGGCTGACGATGCCCGCTTCAACCGCTTTCACGGCCTGGTGCTGCTCTGGTGCGCGCTCATCATCGTGTTCGACGGCTACGACCTGGCCGTCGTCGGCATCGCATTGCCTTCGATCATGAAGAAGATGGGTGTCGACGCGACCAATGCCGGGTTCATGGTCAGTTCCGCGCTCTTCGGAATGATGTTCGGGGCCATCTTCATGGGCACCATCGCCGACCGGATCGGGCGCCGCTGGGCGATCGCCATTTGCGTGGGCTTCTTCAGCGTCTTCACTGCCGCTGCCGGGCTGGCCGAGAGCCCTGTCGCATTCAGCGCACTGCGCTTCCTCGCCGGGCTCGGCATCGGGGGCGTGATGCCGAACGTGGTGGCGCAGATGACCGAGTACTCCCCGAAGAAGATCCGCGCCACCCTCGTCACGCTGATGTTCAGCGGCTACGCCGTCGGGGGCATCATTGCGGCGATTCTGGGCAAGGGGCTGATCGAGAGCTACGGGTGGCAATCGGTATTCTTCGCGGCCGGCCTGCCGGTGCTTCTGCTTCCGCTCATCCTGAAGTCGGTTCCGGAATCGATGCCGTTCCTGCTGGCCAAGGGCCGCACCGAAGAGTTGAAGAAGATCGTCTCGCGGCTCGACCCGAGCTACCAGCCGCTGGCCACCGATAGCTTCGTCGTTCCGGCCAAGGACCGGGCCGACAGCGCACCGATCAAGCACCTCTTCTACGATGGCCGGGGATTCAGCACGGTGATGTTCTGGATCGCGTTCTTCATGTGCCTGTTCATGGTTTTCGCGCTGAGTTCGTGGCTGACGAAGCTCATGGCCAGCGCAGGCTACAGCCTTGGCTCGGCCCTGACCTTCGTCCTGGTGTTGAACGCAGGTGCCATGGTTGGCGCGATTGCCGGGGGCTGGCTCGCCGACCGGTTCCACATCAAGTACGTGCTCGCGGGCATGTATGCGCTGGCAGCCGTTTCGCTCACGCTGCTGGGCTACAAGATGCCGACGCCGGTGCTCTTCGTTCTCATCGGGCTGGCCGGGGCCTCGACCATCGGCACGCAGATCGTGGCCAACGCCTACACCGGGCAGTTCTATCCGATGGCCGTGCGCGCCACCGGTCTCGGTTGGGCACTGGGCGTCGGCCGCAGCGGCGCAATCCTGGCACCCATCCTGATCGGCATGCTGGTGGGCATGAACCTGCCGCTGCACCAGAACTTCATTGCCATCGCGATTCCGGCGGTCATCGGCATGGTCGCGGTGCTGCTCATCCAGCACGACAGGTCGGCGTCGGCCTCCGCATCGCGCGCGGATGCCGGTGCTGCCTTGAACAAGGTTGCAGCGGGCCTTCCCGGAACGCCTGGCGCTTGAGCATGGACGGCCGCCGGGCCCCGGTGGGCCTGGCAAGCGAACCGCATCGCCCCGCCGATTTTTTGCCATCCATAGACCATCCATATGGATGGTGTTAGGATGGCGGAATGCCGTCATACCATGCACCCGTGCCTGCCGCCGTCAAGCCGCCGGAGTCGGAGAAGATCACCATCAACATGGGCTTCGTCGACCTTGGCCACATCGATTTGCTCGTGGCCGAGGGCTTCTATTCGAACCGCACGGACTTCATCCGAACGGCCATTCGCACCCACCTGGCATCGCACGCGGACGCGCTGCGCCAGGCGGTCTCCCGCAAGATGCTCGTCCTGGGGCTGCAGAGCTTTTCTGCCGCAGACCTTGAAGCCGTGCGCGCCGCGGGCGAGACGCTGCAGGTGCGCGTGCTGGGGCTGGCGGTCATCGCGCCCGACGTGAGCCCCGAACTGGCTGCGTCCACCATCGACTCCCTCACCGTGCTCGGCGCACTCCACGCGTCACCGGCCGTCAAGGCCGCGCTGGCGGGACGCATTCGCTAGCAAAGCGCAAACCCAACTGGGCCCACCAATGAATCCACTTCTCACCGGCCTGATGAGCAAGGCCGCTCACCTCACGCGCAGCGGCCGGCTCGCCGAAGCGACAGAGGCAATCCAACGGGCGTTGCGCGGCGCGGCCGAGCCGCCATCGTCCGTCGCGCCCGCCATGCCCAGCTGCGATGCCGAAGTGATCGACGTCGAGGCGCGGGTGATCGAGCGCGAGCGGCCGATGCGCTCGCAGCCCGACCCCGAACAAGCCGACCGTACCGAACGATGGATCCGGGGCAGCTTTTCGCACCAGGGCCGCACGGCCAACTTCATGCTCTTCGTGCCGGCGGGCGCGGCCGGCGAGGCGCCCGCGCCGCGCCCGCTGGTCGTGATGCTGCACGGTTGCACGCAGGACGCAGCCGACTTTGCCGCGGGCACGCGCATGAACGAGCACGCGCGGGAATGCGGCGCGATCGTGCTCTACCCCGAGCAGGCACAGCACGCCCACGGCCAGAAATGCTGGAACTGGTTCAAGACCCCGCATCAACAACGCGGGCGGGGCGAGCCGGCCCTGCTCGCAGCGCTGACCGAGCACATTGCCGAGCAAGAGCAGGTGGACCGCGCCCGGATCTACGTGGCCGGCCTTTCGGCGGGCGGTGCCATGGCGCACACCCTCGGCCATTGCTACCCCGACCTCTACGCCGCGGTCGGCGTGCATTCAGGGCTTCCGCATGGCGTCGCGAACGACCTGATGAGCGCCCTGAACGCCATGCGATCGGGTCCGTCCGCGGCACGGCGCGAAGCGGCGACGGCCGCGCCGCCCACCATCGTCTTCCATGGCGACGCGGACACGACGGTGCATGCGAGCAATGGCATGGCCATCGTGGCCGGCGCCGTGCCGGGCGCGGTGAGCGAAGGCCGGTCCGCTTCGGGCCGGCGTTTCACGCGCACGGTGTATCCGGCGTCTGCCGGTCGTGGCGATGCGGAGCATTGGCGCCTCCACGCGGCGGGCCACGCGTGGTCGGGCGGCAGCGCGCAGGGCAGCTACACGCAGCCCGAGGGCGTGGACGCCAGCCGCGAGATGCTGCGGTTTTTCCGGGCGCACCGCCTGGGCGGTGCCTGATCGGATCGCCCTCTGCCGCGCGGATCAGGCGCGCGCCGCGCGAGCTTCGTTGCGCAAGTCGCGAATCTGGTCGTGATTGCGCTGCGCGGCCTGGGCCTGCGATTGCACCACCTGGCGCACATCCTGGGGCAGCTGCTGCAAGGCCTTGCGATAGCGCGCAACGGCGGCGTCTTCGCCGCGCTCGCATTCCTCGAGGATGGACAACTCGCTGTTGGCACCCACCGCGCTCTTGAGGTGCACCCAGCCGCGGTGCAGCGCGCCCGAGGCGGTGCCGCCGTCGGCGGGCTTTCCGCCATAGGAGATCACCAACTGCGAGAGTTGCGCCGCGGACTCGCGGCACTGCGCGGCACGCGTCGCGAACAGCTGCTTCAGTCGCGGCGATTCCACTTCTTCCGCACAGGTGCGAAAGCCGGCCTCGCCGTCACGCGTGTTCTCGAGCACGTCATTCAGCACGTCGACCACGTCGTCGTTCGAGAGCGGATCGCCCTCGGGGAACGGCATGTCTTCTTCCCGCATGTAGAGCCGATCGATGCGCTCCCACGCCGCGTGCGATGCAGGCCGCGCCTGCTCCCATGTGAGCGACGAGGTGCCGCGGCGTGTTTCCCATTCGCGGGCCAGCGACGGCTCGACGGCCGCGAAGTCATCGTCCAGCGTTGCGCGGCGGCTCCAGCCGAGTTCGTAGGCGGGCGCATAGTGCTCGTAGCTCAGGCCCGGCTCGTAGTAGGGCTCGCGCGTGTAGGAGCCTTCCCAGTGGCTGTGTTCCGTCGTGGGGTTGACGCGCTCTGCAACGGCCTTGCCGCCCAAGCCGCCGGCCACGGCCCCCACAAGCATGCCGGCTACCGCACCGGGCGGTCCGCCGATGGCACCCACCGCAGCACCGGCGAGCGCGCCGCCCGCGGCACCCGCGCCTGTACCGACGGGATGAGCTCCCGGCTCACCGGTGATGGGATCGAGGTTCAGGTCGTAGCGCTCGGACGGGGTCTTGGCTTGGGTCACGTGCATTCCTTGGATGGTGGTTGATGTCGGACGGGTTCTGATGTGGCTCCGCCTGCCGGCGGCGCAAGGTCGGCGGCAGGCGCGGTGTCCTGTAGTCCAACCGTCGGGCGTGGCGCTGCCCCCGTCGGCGTTCGGTGAAAAGAGCGCTGCGGTGAAGGCATGCGACCATTTGCGGTCGCCGCGCCCGTCGCAGCGATGCGAACATCACATCAAACGCAAACCTCGGGCGAATCGCATCGAGGTATTCGCGAACACCGGCACATCGCCCATCTGCGCGATCTCGGCGAAGCCCTCTTCCGTGATGCACTCCACCGTCGCCAACGACGATTTGGCATACAGCCTGGAACCCTCAAGCGGCGTGATCTTGGCCTCGATCAGCCCCGTAGCCATGAGTACCGACACGTACCCGATCTCGTCTGACTGGACGACCCTGACAGGCAGTTGTGTTTGAAAAAGCCTCAGCAAGAACAAGAGCGGCATTCGAATCTTCCGGGTGCAGACGTTGCGTTGCCCCAAGCGCCCCGCCATTTTTCACGGCCGGACTTGATGTGGGGAAACATCACATTAGCCCTGCCCGTGCATCGGCCCCGCTTCCAAAATGCCGGCCGCAATGTAGGCCTGAAGCTCGAATCTGCAACCACCGCCGCGATGCAGCGACACCCGAAGGGCTCGGCTTCGGCTGTCCGAGCTACTTCGAGCGCCCGTCGAAATGCTGCACCGGCACCGCATCGAGGTCGATGCCCTCGAGGCAGCGGATGTTGATGGCGGCCATCTTGTTGCCCTTGGGATCGGTTCCCTCGCCGAAGGTGTGAATGCCGCAGACCGGGCAGAAGCGGTGCGAGATCACATGCTTGTTGAACATGTAGGTGCTCATGTCTTCGGGGGGCGTCTTCAGCCTGAGCCGATCGTGCGGCACGAACCACAGCAGCGATCCCTTGCGCTGGCACATCGAGCAATTGCAGGCCATCGCACCTTGCACTTCACCCTCGACCTCGAAGGCGATCCGACCGCAGTGGCAGCTTCCTTGGTAATTCATCGGTCCCTCCAAAGGAAAAAAATTTGCGGAATCGGAGAGTCCGGCCGGGGCTTTGCAGCGGTGGTCGGTCATCAATTGGAGCGGATTTCGGCGGAAGTTCAAAGGGGCTGCGCCCGGGGGGCGGGCATCCCACGGGGAAGTGAACTGCTTGGAGCCTGTACAAAGTGCCATCAAAATCACCTCATCCCATGAACGACGTATTTCACGACCGCCAGGCCCGTGGCCGGACCCGCACCGGGTGGCTCACCAGCCACCACACCTTTTCGTTCGGTTCGTTCAACGACCCGCTGCGGATGGGATTTCGGGCTTTGCGCGTCATCAACGAAGACACCGTCGCCGGAGGCTCCGGCTTTGCGGAGCACGCGCACGATCATTTCGAGATCCTGACCTTCGTCTTGAGCGGCACGATCGAGCACAGGGACTCGGCCGGCAATTCGGGCTTCCTGCAGGGTGGCGACATGCAGCTCATCAGCTCCGGCGCCGGCACCCGGCATTCCGAGCGCAATCCTTCAGCGACCGAGCCCGCCCACCTGTTCCAGATCTGGCTTCATGGCGAGGCGGATGCTGCGCCCCCGCGCTACCAGACGCTTGCCGGCGTGCTGGACGCTGGCGAAGCTTCGTCCACGCGGTTGGTCGCGGGCCCGGAAGCGGCCGAAGGCGCGCTGGCCTTGTCGGCACCCGTGCGGATCTGGGCAGGCAAGCTGCTTGCCGGAAGCAGAGAGACCCAAGCACTCGCCGCGGGGCGCTTTGGATGGCTGCAGGTGCTCGACGGCGTCGTCTCGGTGCGCGAAGGCGCCGCGGCGGAGCCGCTGGAACTGAGAGGCGGCGATGCCCTTCAACTGGTGACCGTGCGATCAGTCGATCTCACCGCGGTGACGGACGCTCGCTGGCTCTGGTTCGACCTCGCCTAGCTGTCGACTCCAGGGTCAGGGCAGCACGGCAATGCGGCCATCCTTGGCTGCGTTGTCCATCCAGCGTTCGGCGTCCTCATTCAGCATCAGGCCGTCCGCCTGCAAGCGCTGTACCGCGCTCCTTACTTTCGCCAGGTAGGCCTCGCGGCTGGGATACCGTTCGGCGATCGGGAGCCGCGGGTCGCGCCTGGCGGCGGCCTCGGTGGCGGTCGCCGAGAAGGGCAGGTAGCTGCCGTCGAGGCCGCACAACTGGCCCGGCGCAAAACCGGCCTTTCGCCGGTTCCACCCGGTGTAGGTGGCCAGCGGCACGGCGATGTCGGGCAGGCGGATGCCGGCCAGGTCGTTGCCATCGGCATCGGTCCTGGGAACGAGCACCGTGTATGCGCGCCCGGGGTCCGACTTCACAGGCATTGCGCTGTCATCGTTCACCGTGAGAAGGTTGGGCACCGGCAGCGTCATGCCGAGCGGCGACAGATCGGGAAACCTCATCGACGCGGCAGTCGCAGGAACCAACGTGCCGTCGCGCACGGTCGGGTGGCGGCTGGCCGGTGGGGCCTTGCCGTCGCGTACCCACTCGACCATGCGCGTGAGCAGCGCGCGGTACACCGGCTGCTGCTGCGCCGGGTTGATGGGCGTCTCGCAGATGGGGGAGGTCGCGTTGCGCGCGGTGACGTGCTGCGTCGACGACATCAGGTACACGCGCACGTCGTCGGGCAATGCGATGTCGCGGCCGGCGCCATCGGTGACCACCAGCGCGGCGCGGCCCTGCCAGTACTCGAGGCCGCTGTCGAGATGAAAGACCTTCGGGCATGTCCGGTCGGCAGCGCAGCGCGCAAGCAGGCCGCCCTGCCGGCCGCTCAGCGGATCGGTCGTGGTCGCGTAGCTGAACGGAAACTGGTCGCCGTAGAAGAAGTGGTCCTCGTGCTGGCGGGAGTAGCGGCCGGGCTGGGCCCAGCGCACGTTGGTGTAGGTCTTGCGCGAGCCGGCGATGGTCGCGACCATGCCGTCGAACACGCGCTGGCCGCCCGGGCCGGCGTTGAAGCCCTGCCACACCCAGTCGCGCAGGAAGCGTCCCGATTGCGAGATGCCGATCGCCACCGTGGCCCTGGGCTTCAGATCGGCCAACGGGCTGGCTTGCCCGCTCGCGTCGGGCAGGCCGGTCTTCAGGTGCGACACGACATCGCGCAGCGACGCCATGCCCAGGCCCATCGGACGCGGGTCGCGTGCCGTGTACCGGAACTGGTAGATCGCGCCGGCATCGAAGCCGGCGGGGCGATCGAATTCAACCGAGTTCGCATCCTTGTAGCGCCACTGCGTAGGCCCGATCACGGTGGGCGCCGCTTCCGGCCGCGCGCGCACGCTCAGCTCGCCCATGGCCGGATCGAGGGAGGCGGCCGGGTAGCTCAATGGCAAGGTGCCGCGGGGGCCCGGCGCGTCGAACACGATCTCTTCGAACGCGGTGCCGGTGATGGGTTGCCCGCCTTGCGTGGCCGTTGGCAGCACCATGCCGACGGTCTTGCCGGTGGGGTCCGCCGGAATGTCGCCTTGCCAGCCGACCCACAGCAGCGTATGGCCCTGGCGCATCAGCCAGCCCGTGCCGGCCTCTTCGGCGCGCTCCGCCTGCAGGCTGCCGCCGTTGACGATCTCGAGCATCAGCTTGCGGCCGCGATTCGCGACTTCGACCACCCACGTTCCCGACGACCTGGCGCCGTCGCGCGGCCGCAGGATGACCACGTCGGCCTTGTAGCGAACCTTGCCGTCGGCCGACGCGGCCGCGCCTGCGTCGACGATGCCGCGGTTGGCCGGATGCGCCGGATCGAGCGCCACCTGGGCTTGCGCGACCACGCGCTCGTAAGGTCCGGCATTGCCGAAGGCGATGCCTCCGAATGCCGGTTGGCGCTCGCGCACGAGAAGCTGCTCGACCACCGCGGGTGCGGCGCCCGAAGCGGGCATCTGCGCGCAGCCGACAAGGGCGGCAAGCAGTGCCGCCGCCATGATCGCGATTCTCCAGCGCAGGGCCTGCACCGGGGCTACCAGTTTGCTCATTGTTTGTCTCCGGGTCTTCGGAAGCACCGGCGTCGCAGGCGCGCCGGCACGGCATCATCGGGCGACGCCACCTTCAATACTCGTCGAGGAGGCACGCCGTGGTCAACCTGAATCGATTCGACCTCAGCTCGTTGCAGTGCCGGCACCGAGCCGCCCGAAGGCTTCCGACAGGCAATCGACGAACACCCTGATGCGCGATGAGAGCTGATGCCGCTGCGCATAGACGGCGTAGATGTCGGCGCTGGGCGTCCGGTACTGCGGCAGCACCTGCACCAGGCGGCCGCTCGCCAGATAGCGCTCGATGTCCCACTCGGCGCGCATCACGATGCCGTGTCCATCGAGTGCCCAGCGCACCGCGATCTCCCCGTCGTTGGTGGTGAGCGCACCGCGCACCTTGACGGCCTCGGTGTGTTCCTTGCGGCCCTTTCCGCTCGACAGCCGCCACACGCCGTAGGCGTCGTTGCCCTGGCGGATGCCGATGCAGTCATGGCGTGCCAGGTCGCTCGGCACCACCGGCATGCCGCGCTGGGCCAGGTACTTGGGCGATGCGCACAGCAGCCTGCGGTTCGGCGCCAGGCGCTTCGCGATCACCCTGGCGTCCGGCGGCTCGCCAAAGCGCACGCAGACATCGAAGGCATCGTCGGTGAGCGGCGGCGGGTCGGCCGACAACTGCAGCTGCACCTCCACGTCCGGGCACAGGCGGCTGTAGCGCGAGATGACTGGCGCCACGTGCATGCGGCCGAAGCCCAGGGTCGCGTTCACGCGCAGCAGCCCTTTGGGCGAGCTCCGGCCTTTGGCCAGCAACTGGTCGAGGTCGTCCAGCTCCCCGAGGATGCGGCGCGCATGCTCCAGGAACACCTCGCCCTCGGGTGTCAGGCTCATGCGGCGCGTGGTGCGGTTGACCAGCGGCATGCGAAGCCGCTGCTCCATCTGGGACAGCCGCTTGCTCACCGCCGGCGTGGACACACCCAGGTTGCGCGCCGCGGCGCTCAGGCTGCCGCCGGTGGCAATCTGCACGAAGAAGCCCAGTTCGGAGGGCTGGATGCCGTGGCCCATGAAAAAAAGATTGTTGACTTCAGGTTAATGATGGATTCACTTTACCCCTGCGATGCCATCGGGTGCAACCGACAGAATCGGCCCTACCCAATCACAGGACGAAGCCGCAAATGAAGACGTACAAGATCGCAACCATTCCCGGAGATGGCATCGGCAAGGAGGTGGTGCCCGCCGGCCAGCAGGTGCTGGAAGCCCTGGCCGCCGCCGGCAGCAGCTTCAAGTTCGAGTTCGAGAACTTCGATTGGGGCGGCGACTACTTCCGCGCGCACGGCGTGATGATGCCCAACGACGGCCTCGACGCGCTGCGCGGCAAGGACGCGATCCTGTTCGGCTCGGCCGGCGACCCGCACATCCCCGATCACATCACCCTCTGGGGCTTGCGCCTGAAGATCTGCCAGGGCTTCGACCAGTACGCCAACGTGCGCCCGACGCGCATCCTGCCTGGCATCGACGGTCCGCTGAAACGCTGCGGCCCGGACGACCTGAACTGGGTCATCGTGCGCGAGAACTCCGAAGGCGAGTACGCCGGTGTCGGCGGCCGCGTGCACCAGGGCCATCCCATCGAAGCCGCGACCGATGTCTCGATCATGACCCGCGCCGGCGTGGAACGCATCATGCGCTTCGCCTTCCGGCTGGCGCAGTCGCGCCCCCGCAAGCTGCTGACCGTCATCACCAAGAGCAACGCGCAGCGCCATGCGATGGTGATGTGGGACGAGATCGCGCTGCAGATCTCCAAGGAGTTTCCGGACGTCACATGGGACAAGGAACTGGTCGACGCATCGACCGCGCGGATGATCAATCGGCCGGCCTCGCTCGACACCATCGTCGCCACCAATCTGCACGCCGACATCCTGAGCGACCTGGCCGCAGCGCTGGCCGGCAGCCTGGGCATCGCGCCGACCGGCAACATCGATCCCGAGCGCCGCTACCCGTCGATGTTCGAGCCCATTCACGGCTCCGCCTTCGACATCATGGGCAAGGGCCTTGCCAACCCGGTGGGCACCTTCTGGTCCGTGGTGATGCTGCTCGAGCACCTGGGCGAGGCCGAGGCCGCCCGGCGCGTCATGAAGGCCGTGGAAGCCGTGACGGCCGATCCCGCGCTCCATACGAGGGATCTTGGCGGCACCGCCACCACTGCACAGGTCACGCAGGCCGTGTGCGCACAGCTCGCGTCGGCCGAACGGCAGCGGCAGGCCGCATAGGGCGCGGCGGATTCACACCGAACCACAAGAAGAACGGCGCAGACCGTCAACCTGGAGACAAGACATCATGACGACTCAACGATTTGCGATCGGGCGCCGCGCCCTCGCGGCAAGCGCCGTGGCGGCGCTCGGCCTTTCCATCGCGCCCTGGGCTGCGGCGCAGGAGCCGTGGCCGGCCAAGCCCATCAGCCTGGTCGTGCCGTTCCCATCGGGCGGCACGACCGACGTGCTGGCCCGCGCGCTCGCCGACGCGCTGTCCAAGCGCCTGGGCCAGCCCGTGATCGTGGAAAGCAAACCGGGCGCCGGCGCCACGCTCGGCGCCGACTACGTCGCCAAGGCCAGGCCCGATGGATACACGCTGCTGATGGGGGCGGTGCATCACACCATCGCCACCAGCGTCTACAAGAAGCTCCCGTACGACTTCCAGAAAGACCTGGCGCCCATCACCACGGTGGCGATGGTGCCGAACGTGCTGGTGGTCAACGCGTCGCTCACGCCGGCCAAGTCGGTCGCCGAGCTCGTCGCGCTCGCCAAGTCGTCGCCCAAGGAGCTGGCCTACGGCTCCAACGGCAACGGCACGGCGCAGCATCTCATCGGCACCCAGTTCCAGGCCAGCACCGGCGTCAACCTGCTGCATGTGCCGTACAAGGGCAGCGGTCCGCTCACCACCGACCTGCTCGGCGGCCAGGTGGCCATGTCCTTCGACACCATCACGCCCGTGCTGCAGCACATCAAGGGTGGAAAGCTGCGCGCACTGGCTGTGACCACGGCCAAGCGCTCCGCCGTGCTGCCCGATGTGCCGACGCTCGAAGAAGCGGGGCTCAAGGGCTTCGACATCGGCACCTGGTTCGGCGTGCTGGCGCCGGCAGGGACACCCAAGGAGATCGTCGCAAAGCTGAATGCCGAGATGGTCAAGATCATCAGGTCGCCCGAATTCGCCGAGAGGATGCGCGCGATTGGCGCCGACCCCATTGGCGACAGTTCGGCCGACATGGCAGCGCGCCTCCGCGAAGAGACCGTGAAGTTCGCCAGGCTCGTGAAAGAGGGCAAGGTCACGATCGAGTAGGCCGCCGGCCTGTCGCTCAGTGCGCGTGGGATTCCGAAGCCTTCGGCTGCGGAACATTCGCCGAGACCGTTTCGCTGCCCTCCATTCACCGATAGCAGGTGCGTGCGACTGTGCGCACGGCCGACCTACAGAGGCAGTTCCAGCGTCTCCCAGGTGCGAAGCATGCTGACCTGCCGGCGCAGGTAGTCGGTCGGAATGGCCTGGGAGCCCCATACGGGAATTCGTCCTGCGTACTCGCCGAGCAACCAGAACTGCCGCACCGCCATGAAGCGCGCGATGGCGGCGAGGTCGGCGCCAGTGACAGGCCGCACCTCGCGATACGCGGAAATGAAGCGCCGCCACTGGGCCTTCGTCTTGTCGCTCGCCGGAACGTCGGGTGCACGCGGGTAGAGGCTCCATGGGTAGACCGCCAACTCATAGGCCAGGTAGCCGGGACCCGCTTCGTCGAAATCAAAGAACACCGCTTCGCGCTGGCCCTCTGCATCTGGTACGACGAAGTTATTGCTGCCGTGCGCGTCGCCGTGGCATAGAACGTGGCTGAGGTCGCCGAGCGCGAGGATGTCGTCATGCAGGCGCTGGCCGAGTTGCTCGAACTGCGGGCGCAACTCGGCCGTCATGGTTGGAGCGCGCAGCAGTCCCAGCAGGGGCATCAGCAGCAGGTAGTCCAAGTCCAGACGATAGATGCTGTCCAGTCCTTGATAGCTCTCGCCAGCCCTGTGCAGGGCGGCCAAGCCCCGCGCCAAGGCCTCGATGTCCTCGGCCGAGTCGCCTGTGGCCTCGCCATCGAGGTGTTCGAACAGCATCAGCGCCCGGCGCCCTTCGGCCAGTGGAACGTGTACTGCAAACTCACCGCTCGCCGCCGGCAGGCAGCGAGCGACACGGCACCCGAGCCGTGCCCAATGTTCCAGCGCGGCCGCCTCGAACAACGTGTTGGGGCCGCCACGCGGACGCTCGGCACACAGCCGCGCCACCACACGTCGCCCGCTCGCAAAGCCCAGCCGGTACACCTGGTTGAAGCTGCGCCGCAGGAACTCGCTCTCGACCACTTGTCCCAGGTCGTAGTGCGCCTGCACGAGCGTGGCAATGCTGGCTGCCGTCGGCGTGGATTGCGCGATCTCCAGTTCCATTCGGCCTCCGAGGAAAAAAAGGGCGAGATTATGCTTTGGTGGGCGACTCGCCCGGCCGCATTGCATTCCAAGAGACACTGTCGCGGTTCGTCAGGAGAAAAAGGCATGCGGCATCTGTTCAACGTGTTCGGCCAGCTCATGGCCATCGAGAGAGTCGAAGACCGGTGGAACGGCTATCTGATGGGGCCGGATGGAAAGCGCCGGAAGGTCCAGCTGGGCATTCCGTCTGACGTCACTGGCGGCGAGCTTTCGCAATACCTCTACGACATCTATCACGAGCGTGCCACGCCCACGAACGGCGACGTCTTCGAGATTGGCGCTTCTCCGCCACCGTGAAACCGGGAGCCGAGACTCACATCAGCCGTTGCCCCCGCGCGAATCGCATCGAGGTTTTCACGCGCTTGGGCGCATCGCTCATCTTTGCGATTTCGGCAACACCGTCCTCCGTGATGCGCTTCACCGTCGCGATGCGCGATGCAGCGTAGGGGTCGGTCGGATGCAGAGGTGCGATGTCGGCTTCTATCAGGCCTGTGGCCACAAGCACCGAGACATGGCGGATCTCTTCCGGCTGAACGACCCGTACTGGCAGCGGGGTGTGCTGCAGTCTCATCAAGAACAAGAGCGGCATTCAATCCTCCCATTGCCGGCACTTGACTGGGCCAGGAAAGCCGGCCCTTTCTGGTTTTCGGAATGTAGTCTTGAGTACGTCCTGTTTGCATCTAGCCACTCGACATAGAGCGACGGTACTGTCAAGAGCATCGGCCCTTATTGATGAACTGGTTTGCCATCTCGGTGGGGAGACGGGAGTTCCAGGGGACAAAATAGCCGGGCCTCGACTTGACTGAATCCTGGAGTTCCTGTGTACGTATCAAAGCACCACATGCTGCCCGACCTCGCCGAAGCCCAGGCGCTGATGGAAGCCCATCCCCTTGGGGCGTGGGTTGCGCCCGGCAGCGAAGGACTGGTCGCGAACCATGTTCCATTTCTGCTGGACAGGTCGCGCGGCAAGCTCGGAACGCTTCTTGGCCACGTCTCACGCGCCAATCCCGTATGGAGGCAGCTTCTCGATTCGGATCAGTCGGTGGTCATGTTCCAAGGCCCTCAGTCGTACATCACGCCCGGCTGGTATCCGGGCAAGCAGGCGCACGGCAAGGTCGTTCCCACCTGGAACTACGCAGTCGCCCATGCGCACGGTGTCGCCCGGGCCGTCACCGATGAAGCGTGGCTGCGCGACCTGCTGGTCCGCCTCACGGCTGCCCATGAGTCCTCACGGCAATCGCCTTGGAAAGTGACGGACGCACCACCAGAATTCATCGACAGGCTCACGCGTGCCGTCGTGGGCATAGAAATTCCGATCGAACGCCTGGTTGGCAAGCTCAAGGCGAGTCAGGACGAAGACCTGCAAGACAGGCGGGGGACCGTCGCCGGACTTGCGGCCGAGGGGACCGAGAACGCCGCGGCAATGGCCTCGCTTGTCGAGCGCGCCATGGCTGGACCTGAAGACGTTTGACCCAGCGCGACACCGCGCCCGCATCTTGCAGGATCTCGTGACGGACATGCTCAAACCCTTCGTTCTCATGATCGCGTTGAGCCTTGCCACGGTGGGCGGGGCGGCCGCTCAGCCGGTTGGAACGCCGCCTGCCCAAGCCATTGCGGGGGCGGCGCCGGTGACCACGTACGCGCGCCTCACCTCCTTCAAGGAAGAGTCCGACGGCAAGCTTTACGTCCGGCTGAAATTGATTCCAAGGGCCAAGATCCCGTTCACGGTTCAGGCATTCAGGGTGAGGGATCGCACGCTGCTCGCGGGCATCGCCGAAGGCGCGTGGGTGAGGTTCACCGCAAAGCACATCGATGGCGAGAACACGCTGACGTCCATCCACGTCGCTCCCCAGTGCAAGCGCTTTCAAGCATGCGACTGATGCGTCCACCGCAGGGTGCGTCACTTCGGCGCACCTCATGCGTACTGCTTCGCCATGTTCAACGGGGCGCCGATCGCCGGGCCCGCAAAAAGACCTGAAGCAGTCGGCGATCGCGTGGGGCCGCGGCTCAGTCCGCGCCGCGCGCTTGCGGCTGACGCGGGCGTCGGCGCAAGCCTACGTTAACTACCAAAGTCTTCACATTCAATGGCGCCGACGTCGAAAGGGGATTGAGGCGTGCCGTGCGTCTCACCATCGACGGACCAGGAGACAGCCATGCGCACTGACGATGAGAAGAAGAATGACGAGTCAAGCCATATCACTGATGATGGCGGCGTCGATCCCCACCAAGCCTTGACCGGCACCACCCGACGCTCGCTCTTGCGTAGCGCGGTGCTGTTCGCGATGTTCTCGGGCGGCGGCATCGGCCTGACCGCCTGCGGCGGGGGTGGCGGCGGCCACGGAGGAGGAGGAGGGGGCTTCGGTGGAGGCGGTGGGGGTGGCAGGCCGCCGGACGGTTCCGGCTCGGTGTTCAAGCATGGCATCGCGAGCGGCGATCCGTTGTCGGACCGCGTGATTATCTGGACGCGCGTGACGGCGCCCGCTCCGGGCACCATCAACGTCGATTGGGAAGTGGCGAGCGACGAAGGCTTCGGCATCATCGTCGCGCGCGGCGCCACGAGCACGGGACCCGAGCGCGACTACACGGTCAAGGTGGACGTCGTCGGCCTGCAGGCTGCCAGCACCTATTTCTATCGCTTTGCCATGGGCAATGAGAACTCGCCTGTCGGCCGCACCAAGACGCTGCCGGTGGGTGGCGTGTCGCAGGCCAAGCTGGCGGTGGTGTCGTGCTCCAATTTCCCGAGCGGCTACTTCAATGTCTATGCCGAGATCGCCAAGCGCACCGACATCGACGTGGTGCTGCACCTGGGCGACTACATCTACGAGTATGGCCGGGTGGGCTATGCGTCGCAGCTCGCCATTGCCATCGACCGCGAGTCGAATCCCGACCACGAGCTCCTGACGCTCACGGACTATCGCCTGCGCCATGCGCAGTACCGCACCGACAACGACCTTCGTGCCCTGCATGCGCGCCTGCCCGTGATTGCCGTGTGGGACGACCACGACGTGGCCGACGACGCATGGTCGGGCGGGGCCGAGAACCACGACGAGGCGTCCGAAGGCAGCTTTGCCGCACGGCGCGCGGCGGCCGTGCAGGCCTACCACGAGTGGCTGCCGACGCGGCTGCCCGACCCGGCCAACCCCTTGCGCATCTACCGCTCGTTCGACATCGGCACGCTGGCATCGATGCACATGCTCGACACCCGCCTGATCGGCCGCGACAAGCAGGTCACGCTCAGCCAGTACCTGGCCGGCGAGGCCTCCGCGCCCACTCGGCAGCTGCTGGGCCAGCCTCAGGTCGATTGGCTGTCCGGACGCATCGCCGCATCGCCCTGCACCTGGCAGGTACTCGGGCAGCAGGTGCTCATGATGCGCATGACCATTCCCCTGAGCGTTGCGACCGACTTCAGCCTCGAGACGCTGACCGCGTACCTCGCGGCGCTGGCGCTGCCGGAGTCCGCGCGCAATGAAACCCAGCGCGCCCTGGTCGCGCAGCAGAAGGTGCCCTACAACCTCGATGCATGGGACGGCTACCCGGCCGCGCGCGATGCCGTGCTGGCCATGGCGCGCAGCCAGGGCAAGAACCTGATCTCGCTGGCGGGCGACACGCACAATGCCTGGTCCGGCAACCTCACAGACCCCTCGGGTCAGCGGGTGGGCGTGGAATTCGGTACTTCCTCGGTGTCCTCCCCCGGCTTCGAGCGGGCGCTGCCGTTGATCGCCAACGACCTGCTGTCCGATGCCTTCAAGCGCATGGTCGACGACCTGCGCTACGCCGAGACCAGCAAGCGCGGCTATGTCGTGCTGACCCTGACAACGGCCGAAGCGCGCTGCGAATACATCGAGATCAGCACGGTGTTCAGCCGCGACTATTCGGTGCGGCTCGCCGCCACGCTACGCGTGCTCCCGGGCGCAGGCAATCTGCAGGTGCTTGCAGCTTGAGCTTGCACGGCGCCGCTCGGGCGCACCTGCCTCTGGTGCGCCCGCCGTCGGCCCGCTTCGACTCTGCCTTGGCTCCGCTGCGTGGAGGGTGTCCTCGTGTGCCTCGTGTGCCCTCGCACGTCCGCGGCCATCGCAAGCGATGGCGGATCCACGAACAGCTTCGCTGGACAACGGCTATCGGGACTCCTACAGGAAGATCTGGGGCAGGTGAGCTCAGGCAAGCGGCAGCTCGATGCAGCCGGCGAGCGGAACCTGCGGAACATGGTCGAGGCGCGCGCTGCTCGCAATGACAATCGCATGGCCCGGGCGTGCGGCGAGCGACCCGATGGTTTTCCACAGGCAGCCGATCGACCGCGCATCGAGCGCGCCTTCGGGCTCGTCCAGCAGCACCAGCGGCCGGCTTGATGCCAGCGCGGCGGCCAGCCACACCTTGCGCTTCGATCCGGTCGAGAGCATGTACATCGGCTTCTCGATGTGCGGCAGCAGCGAAAAGCCCTCGGCGAGCGAACGCCACAGCGCCGCGTCGAAGCCCCCATCGCCCTCGGTCAGCATGGCCGTGCAGGCATGCGCGGTGACCTGGTCGAACGCTTCCGTGGCCGGATCGCAGAAGAACACGTTGCGCTTGTAGGCTTCGGGCGCCGCGTCGAGGCGTGCGCCCGCCAGCGTCAGCCTTCCGGAAGCGGGCAGCGTGCCCGCGATCACGCGCAGAAGGGTCGACTTTCCGGTGCCAGTGTCACCGTAGAGCAGCGTGACGCCTTCGCCCACCGAGGCGCACCAGCCGGATGCCAGCGCGGGCTGGTCCGGATAGGCAAAACCCACGTCGTCGAGCTGGAGGATGGGGGGCGAGGTCGAGGAATTCATGTGCGGGGGCCTTCGCCCGATTCTGCCTCGGGCGGTGATGGCTCCTGGCCGGCCACCGCCGGGCCCGAGGGCAGGTCCGACTCGAAACAATGTAGGGCCTCCGTAACAGCGTGTGCGAATGGCCAGGCATATGAAGAAGGCGGCCATCGATACGGCATACTCCCACCCCCCAATTCGCCAAAACCCCACTGCATGGACAAGGAAGTCGATCCCCCCGTACTCGCCGTCATCGACGAGATGCGACTCTCAGGACCGAGGCTCACGCCGGTCGAAATCGTCGCCAAGATGGGCGTGTTCGACGCGCGCGAAAAGCCCTTCGACCAGGCCTGGCTGGCAACCGGCGACAACGTCATTGCCACCATCTGGGCGGAATACGTGAGCGTGGGTGCGCAGGGACGCTGGTTCTGCCTCGAGTCGCTGGACACGCATCATCGGCCGGACGGCGGTGAACGCACGCCCTATCAGATACAGCGCGCCAAGGACCGCCTGGCGCTGCTCAAGCGAACCTTCGATGCAGGCCAGGGGTTCCGCGCCGTTGTGCAGACGAACCGTGTGCCCATCGCCGAACTCGAGAGCAACAAGGGCGCCAAGGTGTCGACGCGGGTGCGCGACGAGAGCGAATGGCATGTCGCGATCTGGGAGCCGGCCCGAAAGCTCGCGGTCCTGGTCCGTGGCCCACGCGGATGGACCCCCGACGAGGCCGAGATTCAGGCCTCCAAGGCGCGGGGCAGCGTTCCCGATACGGCTGCGGCAGGGCAGCCGGCTTCCGGGCAAGTCTCGCGCGAAGACGTGCAGGCCGCCGCCACGGCCTATGTGATGCGCCACTTCAAGGGCTACGGCTACAACGCCGAGGACGTGAGCAGCCAAGGCCTCGGCTACGACATCGAGGTGTCGAACGCCAAGGGTGCGACGCTTCTCAGGGTCGTGGTGAAGGGCACCGCCACGGGCTTGCCCGCCTTCCAGCTCACGGGCGAAGAACGCGCATGCTCGACGCGCGAACCGCTATGGCGCCTGCTGGTGGTTTCCGACGCACTCGGCCCCACCGCGCAGCACAAGATCTACAAGGCTTCCGAGATGGCGCAGGCACCGGGGTTCGATCCGCTGGAATAGCGGGCAGGCGCTGGTACGGCCGGCTCCATGGACTATCGAGTGCGTTTCGCGCGCCGTCTCGAAAATCGCGCACACGCCTCGGTCGTGGTGGTGCAGCCGTGAAAAGCCGGCTTACGATTTCCTGATCCAGACCATGTACGCTGTGGTGTTTGTGCTCGCGGCACTGGCCCGTCGCAACGAGACCGGCAAGGGTGCCAGCATCGACATCGGGGATCTACTGCGCCTTGGCGTAAGTCATCCCGTCGGTCCATATGTCCGTCATCCTATTCAGCAGATCCTTCGGGATGCGCTGGTCGCTGGCTGCCCGTCCCAGTGTCCTCTGCATTCCCTCGGCGATTCGGGAGAGAACGGGTCCGGGCTTGGCGACCCCGCAGACCTTGCTGCCGAACAATAGCAACTCTTCGGTCGTGGGGTAAGCTTTCGTATGGCCCTTGCCGGCGAAGAGCTTCAGCGCCAGTGTGCGGTCTTCGAGTTCGGGTCCGCCTTCATAGCGCCTGTACCGGTAGTCGGTTGCGTCGGCGGCATGAGCAGCGCGACCGAGGGCTGCTCCGCACGGCTGTCGAGATAGCGGAACTCGTAGACCGAGTGCTTGAGGAGCTGGCCGGCCGGCTCGCCGGCGATCTCGATGTCGAGCTGCTTGATCTTTTCAGGAAGCATCGTCGTCATCCTGTCCAAAACGTTCTGTGACCTCCTCCAGCGTCGGCATGCCCAGGCGCTCCAATCGGATCGTTAGGTCCATTGCGCGCAAGATATCGAAAAGAGAGGCGAGGGTGATGTCTTCCCCTCGTTCCAGACGGTAGAGAACGTTGCGCGCGCGGCCCGCGCGCGAGGCGATGTCGGTCGCCTTCAGGCGGCCTTCCTTTCGCGCACGTTGGATGGCCTGACCCAGCTCGCTCGGGAGTCGGATTTTGCCGTCGCGAGGGAAAAATGTCCATTAACAAGAACACTTTTGAGCTCCGCGCGAAAGCTGCGACGAGGCTCCAACCAACTGGCGAGTTGCGAGAACCGTCGAGTTACCTCAGGCCCTTCGCCTGAACAGCGCCGACGCGCCGCTGGCGTGCGCGACATCTTCCGCCGCCGCGAGAAGGGCGGGCCCGAGGTGGAGCATGCGTTCTTCCGTCAGGCGCACCAGCGGCCCGGCAATGGTGATGACGCCGATCACCGCGCCGTTGCCACTGCGCACGGGGGCGGCCATGGCGCTCATGCCAGGCGCGAAAACCTCGTTGATCATCGCGAAGCCGCGCTTGCGTGCCGCGCGCAGGTAGGCGAGCAGCGCCTTCACGCTGGTCGGCGCCTTCGGACCGTAGTCTTCGGGCTTGCCGAAGCCCTGCCTGGCCACCAGCTGCAGCGCCTGTTCGTCGGTCATGGTCGACAGCCACGCATGGCCCGCGGAGCTGCACGACAGGTTCACCGAAAGGCCCATGTCCGGGTCGTAGCGCAGGCCGCGCATCGCGCCCTGCGCCTTGGCGACGAAGGTGAGCTCGTCGCCATCGACCACTGCGAGCCGCACCAGCTCGCCCGCTTCGGCCGCGAGCCGGTCGAGCAGCGGCTGTGCCACGTCCACGATGCCGCTGTTGCTCAGAAAGCTCAAGCCGAGGGACACGAGCTTGATCGTCAGCATGTAGTCGCCGTGGCTCTGGTCCTGGCGCACGTAGCCGCAGCGGATCAGCTCGCTCAGCAGGCGATGGGTGGCGCTCAGCGGCATGTCGAGCTCGGCCGAGAGCGCGGAGAGGGCGCGGCCTTCGGGGTGGCCGGCGAGATGTTCAAGCACCTTGAAGCTGCGTTCGAGTATGGCGGTCATGTCGTTCGAAGGATGGGGCAGGCGCCACTCTAGCGCTTTTGCCAAGTGTTTTCACTAGTGGAAACATTTTCCACTTTGGCCCTAAGATCGCGCCGGATCACTTCTTGCTGGAGATCAACTTGAAAAAGCTTCATCGCTCGCTGGCCGCCGCCGGCCTGGCCCTTGCACTGACCATTCCCGCCCTTGCGCAGGACGTGCAGGAACGGGTCATCCGCTTCGGCCACCTCAACAATGCGGACCATCCGGTGAGCTTCGGCGTGAAACGCTTCGCCGAACTGCTTGCGGCCAAGAGCGGCGGCAAGATGAAGGTGCAGGAGTTCCCGGCCTCGCAGCTGGGCAACGAGATGCAGCAGCAGTCGGCACTGCAGGGCGGCGTGCAGCAGATGTCGGCGCCGGCCACCACCTCGCTCGCGGGCATCGTGAAGGAGTTCGGCCTCGTCGACTTCCCGTTCGCGGTCGGCAACTTTGCGCAGGCCGATGCACTGCTCGACGGCCCGCTGGGCCAGGCGCTGATCGCCAGGCTGCCGGAGAAGGGCCTGGTCGCGCTGGGCTACTGGGACCTGGGCTTTCGCAACGTGACGAACAGCAAGCGCCCGATCACGAAGCCCGAGGACCTCGAGGGACTGAAGATCCGCGTGATCCCGAACCCGGTGTTCCTGGAGACCTTCAAGGCCTTCAAGGCCAACCCGGTGCCGATGCCCTTCGCCGAGCTCTATGGCGCGCTGGAGTCGAAAGCGGTGGACGGTCAGGAGAATCCGTACTCGGTGATTCTCTCGAACAAGTTCTTCGAAGTGCAGAAGTTCGTGAGCGCCACCAACCACGTCTACGCGGCCAACATCGTGCTGGTCAGCAAGAAGTTCTGGGACTCGCTGAGCCCTGCAGAGCAGAAGATGATGCGCGACGCCGCCGACGAGTCGCGCGGCTATCAGCGGCAGGTGAGCCGCGCCGCCGCGCAGAGGGCGGTGGGCGAGCTCCAGGCCAAGGGCGCGCAGTTCAACGAGCTCGCGCCGGCCGAGCAGGCCCGCATGCGGCAGATCGCGAAGCCCGTCATCGAGCGTTTCTCCGCCAGCTACGACCCTGCCATCGTCAAGCTCTACGGCGACGAGCTCACGCGCATCCGCAAATAAGACATCACGGAAGCCAGCCCATGAAGATCCTCGTCCTGCACGGCCCCAACCTCAACCTGTTCGGCCGGCGCGAACCCCACATCTACGGCACGACCACGCTGGCCGAGATCGATGCGCGGCTGCAGAAGCTTGCGGACGAACTCGGCGCGACGCTCGACACGATCCAGTCGAACCACGAGGGCGACCTGATCGACTTTCTGCACGCGCACATCGACGATGCACAGGGCGCCCTCGTCAACCCGGCCGGCCTCACGCAGCACGGCGTTCCGCTGCACGACGCAATCAAGGCGATGCCGTTTCCGACCATCGAGGTGCACATGTCGAACATTGCCGCGCGCGAGACCTGGCGCGCGCACTCGATCATCTCGCCGGCCGTCAGGGGCACGGTCCAGGGCCTCGGCCCGTTGTCGTACCTGGCCGCGCTGCGCGCGCTGGTCGAGATGCAGCAGCAACCGGCGGGTGCGTGAAGAGAACCAAAAGATGAACCGATGGATCGACCGGTGCTGCACGGCCATCGAAGCCGCGATCGCGGCCGCGCTCGCGGTGATGGTCGTGCTCGTCTTCGGCAACGTGGTGCTCCGGTACGGCTTCAACTCCGGCATCACGGTGTCGGAAGAGGTCTCGCGCTGGCTTTTCATCTGGATGACCTTTCTCGGCGCGGTGGTTGCGCTGAAGGATCACGGTCACCTGGGCGTGGACATGGTGGTGCAGAAGCTGCCGCCCATCGGCAAGAAGATCTGCCTCGCGGTGGGCCATGCCGTGATGCTCTACATCGTCTGGCTGCTGTTCCAGGGCAGCCTCGCGCAGGCGCGCATCAACTGGGACGTCACGGCGCCGGTGACCGGTGCGTCGATGGCGGTGGTCTACGCGTCGGGCCTGGTGTTCTCGGTGCTGGCCGGGTTCATCCTGGCGCTCGACCTGCTTCGGCTCTTCACCGGGCGCCTGGCCGAGGCCGAGCTGGTGATGGTGCAGGAGTCCGAGGAGGCGGTGCAGCTGCAGCAGATCCTCGGCGCGCAAGGCGACGTGGCGGGCGCCGAACCGGGGGCACGCAAATGACGATTCTCGTTTTCGTCGGCTCGCTGCTTCTCGCCATGGCCATGGGCATTCCCATCGCGTTCTCGCTGCTGGCCAGCGGGGTGGCGCTGATGTGGCACCTCGACCTGTTCGATGCGCAGATCCTCGCGCAGAACGTGATCGGCGGCGCCGACAGCTTTCCGCTGCTGGCCGTGCCGTTCTTCATGCTCGCGGGCGAGATCATGAATGCCGGGGGCCTGTCGAAGCGCATCGTCGCCTTTGCGCTCGCGCTGGTCGGCCATGTGAAGGGCGGCCTGGGCTACGTGACCATCATGGCCGGCTGCCTGCTCTCGGCGCTCTCGGGCTCGGCCGTGGCCGACGCCGCGGCGCTGACGGCGCTGCTGCTTCCGATGATGGTGAACGCGGGCCATGACAAGGCGCGCGCGGGCGGGCTCATTGCGGCCACCGGCGTCATCGGGCCGGTGATCCCGCCGAGCATCGGCCTCGTGATCTTCGGCGTGGCCGCCAACGTCTCGATCTCGAAGCTGTTTCTTGCGGCCATCGTGCCGGGGCTGCTGATTGGCGGCGCGCTCTGGCTCACCTGGGCCTGGCTCGTGCGCCGCGAGAAGATCGTGCCGCCGCCGCGCAAGTCGGCGGCCGAGATTTTCGGCACGTTCCGCAAGGCGTCATGGGCGCTGATGCTGCCGGTGATCATTCTCGTGGGGCTGCGCATGGGCGTGTTCACGCCGACCGAAGCGGCCGTGGTGGCCGCCGCCTACGCGCTCTTCGTGTCGACGGTGATCTACCGCGAGCTGCACTGGAAAGACCTGTACGCGGTCTTCGTGAGCGCGGCCAAGACCAGCGCCATCGTGATGTTCCTGATTGCTGCGGCGATGGTGAGCGCCTGGCTCATCACCGTGGCCGACCTGCCTTCGAAGGTGGTGGGCCTGCTGGAGCCCGTGATGGGCAACAAGATCCTGCTGATGCTCGCGATCATGGTGCTGGTGATGGTCGTGGGCACCGCCATGGACATGACGCCGACCATCCTGATTCTCACGCCGGTGCTGATGCCCATCGTGAAGGCGGCCGGCATTGACCCGGTGTACTTCGGCGTGCTGTTCATCATCAACAACTCCATCGGGCTGGTCACACCGCCCGTGGGCACGGTGCTCAACGTGGTGGCCGGTGTCGGAAAGATGAAGATGGACGACGTCACGCGCGGCGTGGTGCCGTTCATGCTGGCCGAGTTTGCGGTCATGTTCCTGATGGTGCTGTTCCCCTGGCTGGTGACGGTGCCCGCCGGGTTCTTCCACGGATAGACAACCCATGCGACGTGACTGCAGCGCGCCAATGCGCGCTCACGTCACGCTCATGGCCAGCGGCGTGGTCTGGAACGCCAATTGCCGCCAGCGGCCTTCGTCCTCGGTCCAGACCTGCATCACGCGCGAGTCGATGCGCACGGTGCCGCTGCCGTCCTTGCGCACGGCCACGAGCAGTTGCCGGCCGGTCATGAGCGCGGTGCCGCCAAGCACCCGGACTTTCAGTTCCGAGCGGTCGATCTGCCGGTAGTCGACATGCGTGCCGCCCGAGCGGAAGTAGCTTTCGTAGTCGTCGACCTGGCCCTTGGCGTGAACGTGCGTGAGCGCTGGATGAAGGATCTCGCGCAGCCGCGCAAAATCGGCGCGTCTCATGGCGTCGCATCGCTGCGCCTCGAGGTCGAGCAACAGCGCTTCGGTGCCGGAGGGCGCGGGGGTGGTGAAAGTCTCGGTCATGTCGGTTCCTGGACAGCGGTGACAGGGCGGTTCTGCGGGGCACCGAGGGTCCTGCAGGCGCGCTGCATCAGGGCCTCCACTTCGCCGAGGCTGCGTGCCACACCGTAGACCAGGTGATCCGGCCGCACGAGCGCGGCCTCGCATTGGTGGCGCTCGAACCACGCGGCAAGGATGCCGTCGGCTTCGGCCAGTGTCGCCACGCCGGGCGCTGCCGCCGCGGCGTCGATGCACAGCACCTGCGCCCCGAGGGCGGCAGCCGGTTCGCGCAGGGCCCGCAGCACGGCCGCGTCGGGCGCATGGCGCAGCACGAGCAGGAAGCCGTGCGGCAGCAGGTCGTCCATCATCTGCGGCGCCGCGCCCGCCTTGATCGATCCGATGGCCTGTGGAAAGGGCGTGCCCGCGGGAAGCTCGTCGCGGTCGATCAGTCCGTGGTGCACGCCGGGCAGCAGGCTCTGGCGCAGTTGCATGCGCACCTGTCCGCCTTGCTGCTCGCGCAGTCGGCGGTCGCGCTCGGCGGCGCGCACCGGGTCGCGCTCGCAGATGATCTGGCCCAGGCGCTTGACGGTCGCCGTCACCTCCTCGACCTGCGGCCCGCGCTCGTCGCCGTAGCTGTCCAGCAGGCTCTCGGGCGCGCGCGCCTCGAGCACCCATTGGAGCTTCCAGGCCAGGTTGACGGCATCGCGCAGGCCCTGGCACATGCCCTGCGCCAGGAAGGGCGGCATCTGGTGTGCGCTGTCGCCCGCCAGCAGCACGCGCCCCTTGCGCCATTGCGTGAGAACCACCGCGTGGAAGCGGTAGGTTGCCGCGCGCCAGATGCGTGCGTCCGAGGGCGTGAGCCAGAGAGCGAGCAGCTTCCAGATCGACTCGTGCGGCATCTCGCGCTGCTCGGCCTCGTCGGGCAGCAGCAGGAACTCCCAGCGCCGGTGGGTGCCCGGGCCCACGACGTACGTGCAGGGCCGCGACGGGTGGCAGTACTGGACATTGGTGGCGGGCAGGCGGTCGAGCTTGTCCTCGTCCACGTGCATGTCGACCACGATCCAGGGCTCGTCGAAGTCGAGGCTCTTGAGCTTCAGGCCCATCTGCTTGCGCGTGGGGCTGGCGCCGCCGTCGCAGCCGACGACATAGCGCGCGCGCAGCTGTGCCTCGGTGCCGTCGGGCCGGCGAACGCCGAGCAGCGCATGGTCCGGCGACTGGCTCAGCTGCTGCACCTCGTGCCCGAGATGGACCGAAACGCCGGGCAGCTTGCCGACGGCCTCGCGCAGCGAGGCCTCGAGTGCCGGCTGGTTGAAGGTGTACGACGGCGCCCACGCCAGCGGATAGGGCGACGGTCCCATGTCGAAGTGCTGGATGGGTTCGCCGTCGCTCCCCTGGTAGATCGTCGGGCGGTAGGGCGTCATGTTCGGCGCCAGCGTGCCGGCGATGCCGATCTCCTGGAACACGCGCAACGCCTCGTGGTCGAGCGCGAAGGCGCGCGGCAGCGGGTAGATCTGCTGCGACTTGTCGAGGACCGCGACGCGCAGGCCGCGCCGGCCCAGCAGTGCGGCGAGCGTGGCGCCGACGGGGCCGAAGCCGATGACGGCCACGTCGACGGGTTCCAGGTCGTGTTGGGGCATGGTGTCTCTTGAATGCATGAAGATAGAATTGTGCATAAAACAAACTTCCGTGCACCAAGGGTTGTCCCCGATGGCGCCGTGCCGGCTGGTCGAAAAGAATGCATAAAACGTACTTTGTGCATCTAATCCCATCAGCAAGGAGACACCATGACGACGATGAAAGCCGCCCGACTGCACAAGGTCGGCGCCCCGATGGAAGTCGAGCAACTGCCGATTCCCCAGCCCGCTGCCAACGACGTGCAGGTGCGGGTCCGCGCCTGCGGCATCGTGCCCAACCTGGGCAACATCCTGGCCAACTGGACGACCTGGTTTCCGGAGCTGCCGCTGCCGCCGCTGCCCGCGGTCTTCGGGCTGGACCCGGCCGGCGAGGTGACGGCGGTCGGCTCCCACGTGCACACCTGGAAGCCGGGCGACCGCGTCTACGTGAACCCCAGTCTTTACTGCGGCGGCTGCCGCGCCTGCCGCAACGGCGATCTCGTCAACTGCACGCACTACGCGTTCAGCGGCTACTTCGGTTTCTCGCAGAACTCCCTCAAGCTCTACAAGAACTATCCGTACGGCGGCCTGTGCGAATACATGATCGCGCCGCAGTACGCGCTGGTGAAGCTGCCGGACAACGTGAGCTTCAACCAGGCGGCGCGCTTCGGCTACCTGGGCACCATGTACTCCGCGATGCGCAAGGCGAAGGTCGGTCCCGGCCGCAGCGTGCTGATCAACGGCATCAGCGGCACGCTGGGCATCGGCGGCGCTCTCTTCGGCCTGGCCATGGGCGCCACGCGCATCCTCGGCACCGGGCGCAACCGGGAACTGCTGGAGCGCGTCAAGGCGCTGGCCCCCGACCGCATCGAGATCTTTTCCAATGCCGACGGCGAGGCGATCGACGCCTGGGCCAAGGCGCGCACCGACGGGTTGGGCGTGGACACCTTCATCGACGCGCTGGGCCCCGGCGCGCCGCATGAAACCTTCCAGCAAGGCGTGCGCGCACTGAAGCGCGGCGGCCGCGCCTTCAACATCGGCGCCATCGCAGGCATGGTGGGCATGGACCTGCACACCATGATGGACGAGCAGCAGAGCATCGAGGGCTCGGCCTGGTTCACCGCCGGCGAAGGGCAGGACATGGCCGACATGGCGGAGGCGGGCACGCTAGACCTCTCGGTGTTCGAGCACGTGTGCTATCCGCTGGACCGCGTCAACGAGGCGATCTCGGGCATCGCAAGCCGCAACGGCGGCTTCAGCAACTTCGTCATCAACCCCTGAGGCATGCCATGAAAATCAGACGCGTGGTGGCAGGCACGGGCGCCAACGGCAAGGCGCAGTTTCTATCGGACGGCGCGGCACCGCGCAGCGTCGAATTCACGACCGTGCCCGGCTTTGCCGCGGCGCTGCTGTGGGCCACCGACGCTTCCGACAGCGTGGGCACCGGCGGCGTGGCCGACCGTACGGGCGAGGCGGGCTTCGTGCCGGCCGCCGGCGGGACCCGGCTCATGATGGTCAGCTTTCCGCCCGATGCGGTGATGATGCGCGCCGACTTCGACGCGGCCGCCTTCGGCGCCGAGTTCGGCCGCCTGGTCCCGGGCCTGGCCGAGACCTTCGAGCCCGATCACCCCGGCATGCACACCACCGACAGCATCGACTACGACATCGTGCTCGAAGGCGAGATCACGCTCGAGCTCGACGACGGTGCGCAGGTGCTGCTGCGCAAGCACGAAGTCGCGGTGCAGCATGGCAACCGGCATGCATGGCGCAACCTCGGCGACAAGCCCGCGACCATGCTGTTCGTGCTCGTGGGGGCCAGGCGAACGGGCGCTCCGGCATAAGGGGAATGCATAAAATGATTTCCATGCATAAACAAGAAATCTCCCCCGCCTACGAACCGCCGCTGGTCGAGCAGGCCTTCACCCGTCTGCGGCAGGATGTGCTGACCGGCACCTTCGAGGCCGGCGCCAAGCTCAAGCTCGACGAACTCCAGTCCGCCTACGGCTATTCGAGCAGCCCGCTGCGCGAGGCGCTCAGCCGGCTGGCGCAGGAAGGGCTCGTGCGCGCCGACGAGCGCCGCGGCTTTCGCGTGGCGCCCATCTCCGAAGACGACCTGGCCGACATCACGCGCATGCGCGTCATGCTCGACGTGCCGGCCCTGCGGGAGGCCATTGCGCATGGCGACGACGCCTGGGAGGCCGCCATCCTGGCCGCGTACCACCGGCTGGAGAAGGTCGAGTCCCGCCTGAGCGACGGGCCCGTCATTCTCGACAACGACTGGTCGCAGCTGCATCGCGCCTTTCACCTCGCGCTGCTGGCCGCGTGCCCTTCGTTGCGCCAGCGTGTGTGGGGCGCGAGCCTGTTCGACCAGGCCGAGCGCTACCGGCGGTTTTCCGCCCGCCACAGGAAGACCGCGCGCCGCAAGTCGAACGAGCATCGCAAGATCATGGATGCCACCTTGCGCCGCGACACGGACACGGCCTGCGCCTTGCTCGAGGAGCACATCCTGAGCACGCAGCGCAACGTGCTGGCCGCACTCAAGGCCGCCGAGGCCGCGCAAACCTAGGGGCGCGAAGCCCCATCACCCTGGAGACAGCATGCTCAAGGTCGCCCGACCCACGCCTTCGCATTTCGGAATCTTCGTCACCGACCTGGACCGGATGGTGGCCTTCTACACCGAGACCTTCGACCTCACGATCACCGATCGCGGCGAAGGCCGCACCTTCAAGAACCAGCTGGTGTTCACCAGCGCCAGCCCGGACCAGCACCACCAGCTGGTGCTGGCGTCGGGCCGGCCGCCGGAGGCGAAGTTCAGCACCGTGATGCAGATCTCCTTCGTGGTGCCGAGCATCCAGTACCTGCGCGACATTTCGGCGCGGGCCGAGGCCCGGGGCGCCACCAACATCCGCGGCCTGAACCACGGCAACGCGCTCTCGGTCTACATGCTCGACCCTGAAGGCAACACGGTGGAGATCTACGTCGACACGCCGTTCTACATCGCGCAGCCGCATGGGGATCCGCTCGACCTCTCGAAGGACGACGAGACGCTCATGCGCGAGACCGAGGAGGCCTGCCGCAAGGACCCGAGCTTCATGCCGCTCGCGCAGTGGCAGGCGCAGTTCGAGTCGCGTGCACCGGCCGCCTGACACGCCCGCTTTCTTTCTTCCATTCCCGCACATCCCAACCGGAGTTCCCATGAAGCTTTTGTCATTTGTCCATCAAGGCCGCGAAACCTGGGGCGCCGTCGTCGGCGACGGCGTGGTCGATCTCGGCAAGGCGCGCCCGCAGCATGCGAGCCTGGCCGACTACATCGCCTCGGGCGAGTACCTGCAGGCCGCGCAGCATGTCGAGGGACTGCCGGTCGCGGCCAAGCTGGCCGACATCACCTACCTGCCGGTGATTCCGCGCCCCGAGAAGATCGTGTGCGCGGTGCGCAACTACATGGACCATCACCAGGAGGTGCTGGCCGCCGGCATGCACCGCGAGCTGTCGGAGCAGCCGCCGATCTTCTTGCGCGTGTGGCGCTCGCAGTGCGCGCACAACCAGCCCATCGTGCGGCCGCACGTGTCGGAATCATTGGACTGGGAAGGCGAGCTCGCCGTCATCATCGGCAAGGGCGGACGCAACATCGCGGAAGCGGACGCTTTCGACCACGTGGCGGGCTACTCCTGCTACAACGACGGCAGCGTGCGCGAATGGCAGTTCCATGCCAAGCAGATCGCCTCGGGCAAGAACTTCGAGTCCACCGGCGGCTTCGGCCCCTGGATGGTGACGGCCGACGAGATCGCGCCCGGCCGCGAGCTCAAGCTCGAGACACGCCTCAACGGCGAAGTGGTGCAGAGCAGCCACACGGGTCACATGATCTTCAGCATTCCGAAGCTCATCAGCTACTCGTCGACCATCTTCACGCTCGCGCCGGGCGACGTCATTGCCACCGGCACGCCGGCCGGCGTGGGCTGGAGCAAGAAGCCGCCGCGCTTCATGAAGCCGGGCGACGTGTGCGAGGTCGAGATCGAAGGCATCGGCGTGCTGCGCAATCCCATCGTCCAGCAGGACTGAAGCCCGGACCGGACCGCGGCGGCACAAGCCGCGGCCTTCATTCCACCATCATTGGAGACAAACCATGTGGCACAGACGATCGCTCGTCGCCGCAGGCCTGGCCCTGGCCTGCGCGGCACCCCTTCACGGCCTGGCCCAGGGCTTCCCGGACAAGCCGATCAAGATCTACCAGGGCTTTGCGGCGGGCGGCAACGCCGACACCATCGCACGCGTGGTCAGCACCGAGATGGCCAAGGGGCTGGGCCAGCCCTTCGTGGTCGAGGCCCAGACCGGCGCGGGCGGCACCATTGCCTCGGGCACGGTGGCGCGTGCCAAGCCCGACGGATACACGCTGCTGCTGGCCACGGGCGGCCATGCCGTGGCCGGTGCGCTCTACAACAAGCTCAACTATCAGACGGTGTCGGATTTCCAGATGGTGTCGACGATCACCTACTTTCCGTTCCTGCTGGTGGTGCGGGCCGATTCGCCCTACCGCGGGCTGGCCGAGATGCTCGCCGCGGCGCGCGCCGATGCGCGCGGCGTGTCCTACGGATCGGCGGGCATCGGCTCCACGCACCACCTGGCGGGCGAGCTGCTGGTGAAGACCGCCAACGTCGAGATGCTGCACATTCCCTATCGCGGCGATGCGGCTTCGGTCGCGGCGCTGCTCGGCGGCGAGGTGCCGATGATCATCGCGCCGCCCACGGCCGTGCTGGCCAACATCAAGGCCGGCAAGCTCCGGGCGCTGGCGACCACCGGCGCGCAGCGCTGGAGCCAGATGCCCGAGCTGCCGACCGTGGCCGAGCAGGGCGTGCCCGGCTACGACGTGCGCTCCTGGGCCGGCATCATGGCGCCCGCCGGCACGCCGCGCCCGGTCGTCGATCGCCTGCATGCCGAGACGCTCAAGGCCCTGAAGGCGCCGGCTGTGCGCGCGCGGCTCGAGGAGATGGGCGGCGAAGCGCGCGGCAGCACACCCGAAGAAATGACCACCATGGTGGCCGCCGAGCTGAAGCGGTGGACCACCGTGGTGAACGATGCACGCATTCCCAAGCAATGAGGACCATTCCATGTCCCTGATCGACATCCGCAAGCGCAGCCTTTCCATCGAGACCATCTACCACGAGGGCGGTCCGCCGCCCGCGACGCCGCTCAGGCTGGCGGCCGCGTGCGCGGTCATCCACAACCCCTACGCAGGCCGCTACGAGCCGGACCTGATGCCCTTCATGGCCGAGCTGCGTTCGCTCGGCACGCTGCTGGCCACCGAACTGGTCGAGGTGCTGGGCCGCGACAAGGTCGAGGTCTACAGCAAGGCCGCGATCGTCGGCGTGAACGGAGAGCTGGAGCACGGCGCCGTCTGGCACGAGGCCGGGGGCTGGGCCATGCGCGATGTGCTCGGCGAGCCGAAGGCGATCGTGCCCTCGGCCAAGGCGGTGGCCGCCACGGGCTACCGGCTCATGGTGCCGCTGCACTACATCCACGCCGCGTACGTGCGCAGCCACTACAACGCGATGGAGGTGGGCATCCAGGATGCGCCGCGGCCGAACGAGATCCTGTTCGCGCTCGTCATGGGCACGGGAGGGCGCGTGCATGCCCGCCTGGGCGGGCTCGCGAAGGAACAGGTGTCCGTGCACGACGGGCAGCGCTGATGTTGCACACCACCATGAAGGCGATCCAGCTCCAGGCGCCCGGCGGTCCCGACGTTCTGCAACTGGTGGAGCTGCCGCTGCCGCAGCCGCGGGCGGGCGAAGTACGGGTCAAGGCGATGGCCATCGGCGCCGGCGGACCCGATGTGCTGATCCGCAACGGCACCTACAAGTGGATGCCGCCGATGCCGGCGATTCCCGGCAACGAGATGGCCGGCGTCGTCGATGCGGTCGGCCCCGGCGTCACGGCCCTGCGGGTCGGCCAGCGAGTGCTCGTGAGCGCGCGGGAACTGACGCAGCGCGGCGGCTGCTATGCCGAGGCCATCTGCGTGCCCGAGGCCGCGCCCTTCGTTCTTCCCGACGCGATCCGCTTCGAGGACGCCGTGAGTCTCGGCAACTTTCAGCTCGCGCTGGCCATGCTGTCGAGCAACGGCAACCTGCCCGCGCAGTCGATCCTGGTTCCCGGCGCAGCGGGCGGCGTGGCCACGGCGCTGGCACAAGTGGCGCGCGATCGGGGGCTGCGCGTGATCGGCACCGCCTCCACACCGCAGAAGCGCGACTTCGCGCTGGCCAACGGCACGCACGAGATTGTCGAGGGCGACGTGCCCGGCCTTGCTGAAAGGGTCATGCAGCTCACGAACGGGCGCGGCGTCGACCTGGCCTTCGATCATCTCGGCGGCGAGCTCTTCATTGCGTGCCTGCGCGCGCTGGCGCCGTTCGGCATGGTGGTCTCCTACAACATCGTGAACGGCCCGCCGGCCGGCGATGTGTTCGGCGAGCTGCGCAAGTTGCTGAGCAGGAGCCTGGCGGTGCGCACCTTCTCGATCCATTCGGTGGACGACGACGTGCCGCAGCGGCGCGGGCTCATGGAAGCCGCCATCGCCCTCATGGCCGAAGGCCGCGTGCATGCGCCGCCGGCCGCCTGCTTTGCGCTGGCGGATGCGCGCCGCGTGCACGAACTGCTCGACAGCGGAAGCACGCTCGGCAAGATCGTGCTGCTGCCGCCGGACGCGCCTGCGCATTGAGAAGGAGGGTGCGGGCCCGCGCGTCACTTTCGGGACGGTTTGCAACAGTCCGCGGTGTTTGAATTGCCCCACCCCGCAAAAAGGACGCCTCATGTTTGCCGAACCCTCCGCCAAGACCCGCGATCTGCTCGAACGCCTGAACAAGTTCTTCGACCAGCACATCTATCCGAACGAAGCGCGCTACCACCACGAGATGGATGCCTTCCGCCGACAGGGCAATGCCTGGCAGGTCTCGCCGCTGATCGAGGAACTGAAGCCCGTTGCGCGCGCGGCCGGCCTCTGGAACATGTTCCTGCCCCACCCGCACCGCGACGTGCCGGCCATCTCCAATCTCGACTATGCGCCGCTGTGCGAGGTGATGGGCCGCGTCTCCTGGTCGGGCGAGGTGTTCAACTGCTCGGCGCCCGACACCGGCAACATGGAAACCATCGAGCGCTACGGCACCGAGGCGCAGAAGGACGAATGGCTGGCGCCGCTGCTTGCCGGCGAGATCCGCTCGGGCTTCCTGATGACCGAGCCCGCCGTCGCATCGTCGGACGCCACCAACATCCAGTGCACCATCCGCCGCGAGGGCGACGAGTACGTGATCAACGGCCGCAAGTGGTTTTCTTCGGGCGCAGGCAGCCCGCGCTGCAAGATCTTCATCGTGATGGGCAAGACCGACCCCGACGCACCGCGCCATGCGCAGCAGTCGATGGTGCTGGTGCCGCGCGACACCCCGGGCATCACCGTGCTGCGCCATCTCTCGGTGTTCGGCTACGACGACGCACCGCACGGGCACATGGAAGTGCTGCTGGAAGACGTGCGCGTTCCCGCGGCCAACATCCTGCTGGGCGAAGGGCGCGGTTTCGAGATCGCGCAGGGCCGGCTCGGCCCGGGGCGCATTCACCATTGCATGCGCTCCATCGGCGCCGCCGAGCGCGCGCTCGAGCTGATGTGCGAGCGGCTGCGAAGCCGCGTGGCCTTCGGCCGTCCGCTCGCGGAGCAATCGATCTGGCACGAGCGCATCGCCGAGTCGCGCTGCCTCATCGACCAGGCCCGCCTGCTCACGCTCAATGCGGCCTACAAGATGGACACCGTGGGCAACAAGGAAGCGCGTGCCGAGATCGCGATGATCAAGGTGGTGGCACCCAACATGTCGTGCAAGGTGGTCGACTGGGCGATCCAGGCGCATGGCGCGGCCGGCGTGAGCCAGGACTTCTGGCTCGCCGAAGCCTATGCGCACCAGCGCACCGTGCGCATCGTCGACGGGCCCGACGAAGTGCACCGCAACGCCATCGCCAAGCTGGAGCTGGCCAAGCGGCGCGTCGGCGGCTAGCCAAGCATCGACAGAGGCACCGCGCCCGGCGTGTGTGCAGTGGCGAAGCGTGTTCTGACCAAGGCTGCGAGTTCGGTGGGGGACACAGGGGGGCTGAAGAGGTAGCCCTGCATCTCGTCACAGCCGTTGGCAAGCAAGAACTGCAGCTGCTGTTCGGTCTCGACACCTTCCGCAATGACCTTCAGATTGAGTTCGTGTCCCAGCGAAATGATGGCCTTGGCGATCGCCTTGTCTTCTTCGTCGTCCGGAATGTCACGCACGAAGGCCCGATCGATCTTCAGCCGGGCGATCGGAAAGCGCTTGATGGCGCTCAGGCTGGAATAGCCGGTTCCGAAATCGTCCATGGAGAGCTGCACGCCCATCCGCTGCAGCGCCTTCATCGACAACAGGGCGTTCTCGAGATCTTCCATCACCAGGCTTTCGGTCAGCTCGAGTTCGAGGAACCGGGCTTCGAGCCCGCTTTCCGCGAGCGCCCGGGCGACCTGTTCGATCAGGGTCCTCTCCCTGAACTGCCGCGCCGACACATTGACCGAGACACCGAAGGCCGGCAGGCCCGCATGCTGCCAGGCCTTGTTCTGGAAGCAGGCGGTGCGCAGCACCCATTCGCCGATGGGAACGATGAGCCCCGTCTCTTCGGCCAGGGGGATGAAGTCCGCCGGCGGTATCAGGCCGCGCTCCGGGTGCTTCCAGCGGATCAGAGCCTCGGCGCCAATCACCTGGCCCGATCTCATCTCCAGCTGGGGCTGGTACATGAGGTAGAACTCGCCCCGGGCGATGGCATTGCGCAACCCTTCGCGCATTGCGAGTTTGTCGCGGACCGTGCCGTTCATCTCGGCCGCATAGAACTGGTAGGTGTTGCGCCCCGAGGCCTTGGCACGGGACATCGCGGCATCGGCATTCATGACCAGGGCGTCTGCGTCGGCGCCATCCGCGGGATAGGTGGCCACGCCCATGCTGGCGGTGACCTGGACTGCCTGGCTGCCGATCTGGATCGGCCATGCAATGGCGTCGAGCAGCCGCTGCAGTGCCGGAGCGATCTCTGCCCCGTCTCCCGGCTGGTCGTACAGCACGACCACGAACTCGTCGCCGCCGGTTCGCACCACCGTGTCCACGCTGCGCAGGCACTGGCTCATGCGTCCGGCCATGACCTTCAGCAATTCGTCCCCGGCCTTGCGGCCCAGGCTGTCGTTGACCAGCTTGAAACCATCGAGGTTGATGAACACCACCGTCATCAGCCGGCCGTATCGATCGGCATACGAAATGGCCTGCTTGAGCCGATCTTCCAGCAGCGCGCGGTTCGGGAGCCCCGTCAATGCATCGTGCGTGGCCTGGTGCTTCAACGTGTCGGCGCTGCTCTCCAGCAGCACATTGGAATTCTCGATCGATTCGGCCATCTGGTTCATGGCTCTTGCCAGGATGCCGAATTCATCGTCGCGCCCCTGCTGCGCCCTTGCGCTGAAGTCTCCCGAGGCAACGCGCCGGGAGAAGGCGATGAGCTGCGTGATGGAGCCCGTGATGCGCCGCGAGACAATCCTTGCGATCACGACGCCCATGAGGGTGGCCAGCGCAATCGTGGCGATAGCGGCCCAGCGCGAGAAACTGGCTGCGCGTGCTACATCGTTTCGCGTTTGAATCGCTCGTTTGCTTGCCGCGGTGTGCAGCGCCTCCACGGAGGACTCGATGGCAACCGCCGCGTCGACGTAGTCTTGGCGAGACGCGCGTGCCGAGCCGAGATGGCCCTCCTTGCCATGCTGCTTGATGAACGCGAGAAAGCCGTTCTCGTATTGCCGGGTCTGGGCCTCGATCCGGTCGACCTGGTCCCGAAACCGCGGATCGGTCGAGACGATTCGCAGGCTGGCAAGGTACTCGCGCATATCCAGCAAATGGTTTTGCATGGCTGGCAGCGAACGCGTGCTGGCCTCCGCCACGCCGAGCCGATCCGCCGACAGCAGGAGTTCGCTTTCAGCTTCGCGTGCCTTGTACATCGCCAGCGAACTGCGCAGGCTCAGGTCCGCCATCCGGTTGTCGCTGTTCAGCAACTTGTCGATGGCGGCCGAGGACCGTCGTTCGCTCAGATAGAAGGCAACGCCCAGTGCGAGCATCAGCGCAATCACGACGCCGAAGCCGAGGGCGATCTCCGCCCGCAGGCTGAGCGATCTTTTCCACCACGAGAAGTCTCCTCGCTGGCGAGGTGCGTCACTGCTTTCGCTCTGCATCGACCATCTTCAGGAAAATGCGCACGTTCTCTTCGCCGGCAAAGCGCGCGATCTCCGCCCGGGCGCTTTGCGTGGCCGCGCGAAACGGCGCGGGGTCGGGCCGCGTGACCTTCACGCCGGCGGCGGCCATCCTGGCAATGAGCTGTTCCTCCTCGTCGATGATCTTCTTGCGCATGCCGTCGCCTGCCGCCTTGCTCTCTTCGCGCACGATCGCTTGCTGCGCCGGCGTGAGCTTTGCCCAACTCGTGGCGCTCATGAGGTGGAGCGTGTTGTAGTACACATGGCGCGTCAAGGCGAGGTGCTTCTGGGTCTCGTACAGCTTGTTGTAGTAGATGACATTGATCGGGTTCTCCTGGCCGTCGACCACGCCCTGGGACAGCGCCTGAGGAAGTTCCTTGAAACCGACCTTGCTGACCTGGGCACCCAGCGCTTCCATGGTGGCCTCGAGCTCGGCAACGGGCGGAACGCGCACCCTCAGGCCTCGCACGTCTTCAGGCACGTTGATCGGGCGCTTGTTGTTGGTGAGATTGCGGAATCCCCATTCCCAGTTGGACAAGACGATGAAGCCCTGCTTCTCGGCAAGCGGTGCGAGCCACTTCATCGCCGGGCCATCGAGCACGCGGTGAGCATGCGAATAGCTGTCGAAGAGATACGGAAGAATGACAACCGAGAACGTTTTCTCGTACTTGATGAGATAGTTCATCGAGGTCACGTCCATGTCGACGGCGCCGAGCCTGACTTTCTGCAGCAGTTCGTTCTCGCTGCCGAGTTGGGACGCGGGAAAGATCTCGACGCTGACCTGTCCGCGCGTGCGCTCTTCGACGCGCTTCGCGAACTGGAGCGCCGCCAGATGTGCCGGGTGCGTGGTGGTTGCGGCGTGCACCAGCGACAACACGACGGGCTCGGCGTGCGCCGCCGGCGCGAGCGCTGCAAACCCCCATGCCGCGACAAGCCTCAGGAGTGATTTTTTCATGCCATACGGTTTGTTCGGACTGAGCCGTGGTGCTCATTAGACCCTCGATGGATCGTCGCAGTCGACTCATTCCATGCGGGATATCCCTGCAGCTAACCGTTGATCTGGCGCGGGCCGCGCAAGTGTTTACATGAAAAGTTCTATAGCGCTCAGCTGGCGCCAGCCCGGTGCAGCCGAGGCGGCAAAGACCTTGATCCAGAACTGGTACAGGCCGAGCTGAATCGAGGACTGGTCCAGAATGAGACGACCGATCGACACGCGTTCCATCTTCAGCAATCACATGAGAGCCATTGCGCCCCTCGCGGCCCTTGTCCTGGCCACCTGCCTGGCCGTCGCGCCGCTTGCCCATGGCCAGGCCGCGCAAGGCCCGCAGGCCTACGACGGCCCGCTGTTCGACACGCATCTGCACTACAACCAGGAAGCCTGGGACGGCAACACCGGGCCCTATCCGCCCGCCGAAGCGCTCGCGCGCATGCAGCGCAACCACGTGACGGCGATCGTTGCCAACTCGCGGCCCAACGCAGGCACGCAAACGCTGGCTGCGGCGCGCGAAACCCGCGCCGCGGGCGTGACCGTGGTGCCCTTCGTGCGCCTGTACCGCAACCGCGACGACTACAGCAACTGGTTCCGCGACGAGAGCATCCACGAGATGGTGCTGGCCGAGCTGGCGCGCGGCACCGCGAGCGGGCCCTACCGCGGGATCGGCGAGTTCCACCTGTACGAGAGCGCCAATGCCAACGGGCCGGTGGCCAAGAAGCTGATCGCGCTGGCGGAGCGGCAGAAGCTCGCGGTGCTCGCGCACGTCGACGACGTGGCGATCGACCTGTTGATGGCCAACGCGCCGTCGAAGGGGAAGAACCTTCGCCTCATCTGGGCGCACACCGGCATCGGCGGCGCACCCATCGAGCGGGTGCAGGCCCTGCTGGAACGCTACCCGCTGCTGATGGGCGAACTCTCGTACCGGCCGGGGCTGACCTGCGAGGGCGGCAGGCTGTGCCCCGAGTGGCGCACGCTGATCCTCAGGTATCCGGAGCGCTTCATGATCGGCTCCGACACCTGGGTGAACCAGCGCTGGAGCGCCTACGACGAGATCATGCGCGGCTATCGCGTTTGGCTCGGCGACCTGCCGCCCGACGTGGCGCGGCGCATTGCCTGGGGCAACGCGGCCGCGCTGTTCGACCTGCGCTGAGCGGGGTGCCGCTAAACCTGGCGCGATTCCGGCCAGCGGTGCCGCGTGCCGCCCGAGCGCCGGTCGGCCTTCTCGGCCACCGCGCCCTGCGCGCTCAAGGCGTTGCCGCGCTGTTCGAGGTGCTGCAGGCACTGCAGGAAGATGTCGAGGTGCGCGGGCGCTATGCCCTCGAGCAGATCGACGTTGAGATCCGCAATGCGCGGAAACACGCGTTCGAAAAGCTGCCGGCCCGAGGGGCTCAGCCGCACGTGCACTTCGCGCCGGTCCTCGGCGTCCTGCCGGCGCACCACCAGCTTCTTGTCGACCAGGCCGCGGAGGCCGCGCGAGGTGCGTACGCGGTCCAGGTGCAGGTGTGCGGCCAGTGCCGAGGAGCGGATTTCGCCCTGCTGCGCGAGCGTGGCAATCATTCCCCATTCGCGCCGCGTGATGCCGAAGCCGCCCTCGACCAGGCGCGTGGCCATGCCGTTGCTCGCGCGCACCGCGCGCGAGAAGCGGTACAGGAGCAGGTCGTCGAGCCAGCGCGGCGCAAGCACCGCGCTGGCGTCGGGAAAAGCGGGCATGTCTGGCGGACCGTGCATGGCGATCGGGAATAGGAAATCGGAATCGGAAAGCGGTGAAAAGGGTGTGGCCGGCGCGCCTCGGCAGGCAAGTGATGGATTAGATCAACTGTTTGTGGCGTGCGTATAAACGGTAACAAATTACACGGGATGAAACAACCGCAGCTCGGCGATTGTCGCCGCGAAGGCCTGTGCGCGCCCGTGTCGATGCCACCACCGCAAGCAGGAGATCCGATGACCGCATTCTTTTCCCGGCGCAAGCTCACCGCATGGTGCCTCGCGCTCGCCGCATGTGCCGCGCCGCTGGCCCACGCCCAGACGCCGGTCTTCGACGGTCCGCTCACGCTGGTGGTCGGCTACACCGCGGGCGGCAGCACCGACCGCATCGCACGCCTGGTCGCCGAGCGGCTTGGCCCGAGGCTCGGCGTGGCGGTGACGGTCGAAAACCGTCCGGGCGAGGGCGGCCGGCTGGCTGCCAAGGAGATCAAGCGCGCGCCTGCCGGGCAGAACGTGCTGATGCTCGGCAACCCGGCCGTCATGGTGGTGGCGCCGCTCGTGTTCAAGGACCTGGGCTACGACCCCGACAAGGACTTCGTGCCGGTGTCGCAGGTCAGCAGCTACGACTTCGCGCTGGCTGTGGGCAACAAGCTGCAGCTCGACCGCGCGATGTTCCTCGTGGGCCGCCTCTGGGCGCACCCCGAGGAGGCCGTCTTCGGCGTGCCGGCCACCGGCAGCCTGCCTCACTTCTTCGGCCTGATGGTGGGCGATGCGCTGAGTGTGCAGCCGCAGATCAAGGGCTACGGCGGATCGGCGCCGCTGTCGGCCGACCTGACCGGCGGCAACCTGCCGATCGCCATCGACACGCTCGATTCGCTCTACGCGCAGCACGTGGCCGGCAAGATCCGCATCCTGGCCGTGTCGGGCAAGAAGCGCGTGAGCTTCGCGCCGGCGATTCCCACCTTCCGCGAGGCCGGCATGAAGATCGACGCCGATGGCTGGAATACCTTCTTCGCCCCTGCCGCGATGCCGCCTGCCAAGGTGCAGCAGCTGGCCATCGCGATCCGCGACGTGATGCAGGACCCGGCGCTGCAGAAGGCCGCCAATGCGGCCTACATCACGCCCGTGGTCAGCACGCAGGCCGAGACGGCGCAGATGCTCAAGAGCTTCCGCCAGCAATGGGAGCCGGTGGTGCGGCGCTCGGGCTTCCAGCCCTGAACGGCCCATCGGCGCTGGTGCTCAGCGCGGCAACTTCGCTTGGGCGTCCCTCAGGCCTCGCGCCCTGAGGCCCAGGGTGGGCATCGGAGTCCGAGCGCTCGAGAACATGCATGCCTTTGGTGCCGGTCATCGCGGCGCAGGCGCGGCCTAGAAATCAGCGACCTTGCCCCAGGCCGAGCCGCTGAACCGCGCCGGCCGGTACGGTGCGGGATCCACGATCGGTTCGCCGCCGCTGGCAAGGTCCGCAATCAGGTGGCCGGCGCCGGGGCCGATGCCAAAGCCGTGTCCGGAAAAGCCTGCGGCCAGAATGAAGCCAGGCAGACCGGGCACCTCTCCGATGCCGGGAACACCGTCCGGCGTGCTGTCGATATAGCCTGCCCAGGCGTGCGTGATCTTTGCATCGCGAAGTTGGGGCAGCAGTTCGACGGCGCGGCGGTGGGTCTCCCTGATCGTGGGCATGTCAGGCTTCGGATCGAGGATGCGCACCCGCTCCATCGGCGTGGGTGCATCGAGCCGCCACCGCGCCAGCGTTTCATGGCCACCACGAATGCCTTCCAGGCCGCCCGAACGGAGGCTGCGCCAGCGCTTGGCGAACATCGGCACGAATTGCGGGGCGAATCGCAAGAACTGCCCGGTCACGTCCACGCGCGCGCGGCCGCTGATGGCCAGTGCGTAGCGCCCGTCGCTGCGGCGCGTGGCGGACACATTCGCGCTCACCACGGCAGCCGGCAAGCGATGCTCCACAGGGGACACGCTCAGAATGGATTGCCGGATCGACGCCTGGGGAAAGCGGATGCCGAGCTGCCGGCAGAACGAGGACGCCCAGGCGCCGCCGGCGAGCACGGCCGTCCTGGTCTTGATGACCCCGGCTTCCGTGATCACGCCGCTGACCCGTCCGCCTTCCGTCTCGATGCCGCGGGCCGCGCAATTCTGATGGACGCTGCCCCCGAGCTTGATGAGCGCAGCGGCCACCGCCGGCGCGGCCTTGGCGGGATCGGCGGTGCCATCGCTGGGCGAGAAGACGCCGCCTTTCCAGGCGCGGCCGGTTGCCTGCCCGCGCTCGGCGGCCTCGCGGCCACTCAGCATGTGGGTCGTCACGCCTGCGGTCTTCGCAAAATCGCGCCAGCTGGCCCAGCGGGAAATTTCGGCCTCGTCATTGCTGAGATACAGGAGCCCGCAGCGCTGAAAGCCCGTGTCTTCACCGCTCTCGGCGGCAAATTGTTCCCACAGGTCGAGGCTCTTGCTCGCCAACGGCAGTTCGCGAGCGTCGCGGTTCTGCTGCCGGCACCAGCCCCAGTTGCGGCTCGACTGCTCGGCGCCGATCCTGCCCTTTTCCACCAGAGCCACCGAAACGCCGCGCTTGGCCAGGTAGTAGGCCGTGAAGACGCCGATGATGCCGCCGCCGATCACGACGACGTCCGCCGAAGCCGGTGGTTTTGGGGACGTGTTGATGTGTTGCAGCGGAGGCGACATGATGAATCTTGCTCGCCCGTTCAAGCCGGGACGGTTTGGCACACGTAGAACTTCGCCACGCGATCGCTGCTTTCCCAGCCGATCGGTGCGCCCTGGGGCACGAAAACCGCGTCGCCCGCGCCCGCCGACAGCACGCTGCCATCAGGGGCCGCGAACCGCACGCTGCCGGCCAGGAGATGCATGAACTCGTTCATGCGATGCGCGCGAACGATCCGGTGGTAGGGGGTTGAGTCCCAGGTGCCCGCAAGGTACTGCGCGGCGTCCTCGGTGAAGACCTTGTCGCTGCGGCACTCGGGCACGGGGCCCAGCAGCACTTCGGCAGGTAGCGTGCCGGTGGGCTTGAAGTTGGCGTCGGCGTGCAACGGGAAGACGCCGCGCTGGGTCGGTTTCTCGCAGGCGGCCGCGCAAAACACGAAACGCACGCGGGATCCGGCCCGTATGCGTACCGCCGTACCGCATCCGATGACGGCACCCGCCTGCGGACCGACCACCAACGGGGTCTCCCCGGCCGCCGTCAGGGTCAGCTCTCCCTCGACCACGACGATGGTTTCGATGTGGGGATAGCTTGCGACTTCGAGCTCACCGATGAAGCTGGTGCGGCCCGCGATCATCGCGCCCGGTCCCTCCCACGCAATCTCGCGATGCCGCGCAAAAGGATCGTCCTTGCCGAACGGCGCCCGGCGGAAGGCGGTTGAAACGGATGCGCCGTTGGCGCGATGCAGCACGAGGGCCACGGTCATGATTGCTCCTGCGCGTTGCGCGATGTCTTCACTGAAAGCCTGTCAGTTCAGTCGGTACTGGATGCCGAGGCATCCTGGAAGCCAAGAATGGCCTTGGTTTCCAGGTACTCCTCGAGACCTTCGATTCCGTATTCGCGGCCGTTTCCCGACCGCTTGTAGCCACCGAAGGGGGCATGCGGGTTCCAGGCCGGATAGTTGATGTGCACCTGCCCGGAGCGGATGCGCATTGCCACGGCGCGCGCCGCGCCGAGGTCCTGCCCTTGCACGTGGGCGCCCAGGCCGTAGACGGTGTCGTTGGCGATCTCCACCGCCTCGTCCACGCTGTCATAGGGGATCAGCGCGAGCACCGGCCCGAAGATCTCCTCCTGCGCGATATGCATTTGAGAATGCACCGCGGTGAAGATGGTCGGACGGCAGTAGAAGCCGCGGCTCAAGCCCTCTGGCCGGCCGAGGCCGCCACAAATGAGCCGCGCGCCTTCGGCGATTCCGATGCCGATCATTTCCTGCACCCGATTGAACTGGGCGCGATTCGCCACCGGGCCATGCGTGGTCTGCTGCGAACGTGGATCGCCCACGACGATGCTGGATGCCGCTTCGAGCGCGATCCGTTCGACCTCCTGGAGGCGCGCGCGGGGCACGATCATGCGAGTCGGCGCGCTGCAGGATTGGCCGACGTTGCGGAAGCCGGCCGCCACGCCTGCCGGTACGGCGCGCGCGAGGTCCGCATCCGGCAGGACGAGGTTGGGAGATTTCCCGCCGAGTTCCTGCGCCACGCGCTTCACCGTTGGGGCCGCCGCCTGGGCAACCAGGACGCCGGCCCTCGTCGAACCGGTGAACGAGATCATGTCCACGTCCGGATGCTCCGCCAAGGCAGCGCCGACCTCCGGTCCGCTGCCATTCACCAGATTGAACACACCCGGCGGAATGCCGGCGTCGTGCATCACTTCGGCAAAGAGCAGGGCGCTCAGGGGCGACAGCTCGCTGGGTTTCAAGACGACGGTACATCCCGCGGCCAGGGCGGCTCCGACCTTGGCTGTGATCTGGTAGAGCGGCCAGTTCCACGGCGTGATCAGGCCGCACACGCCGATGGCCTCGCGCATGATGGCCATGTCGCCCCGATGGGTGACGAACGCATAACTGCGCGCATTGTCGCGGGCCACGCGAATGTGCTCCGCTGCAGACGGCACCTGCGTGAGGCGCGCGAAGCCGATGGCCGCGCCCATCTCCAGCGAGATCGCCTGGGCAAACAGTTCTGCGCGCTCGAGGATCAGGGCGTGGACACGATCGAGAAGCAGGGCCCTGCTCTGGGCGGAACTCACGGACCAGGCCGCGAATGCGCGCTGCGCCGCAGCCACGGCTGCAGCGACATCTCCTGCACTGCCCAGCGCGATCTCCGCGACGGGCTCCTCGGTCGATGGGTCGACGACGGCGCTGCGAGCCTGCGTTTCGGGCAGGACCCACTCGCCGCCAACAAATATGCGATCCAGGCGGCCGGCGCGCCTGAGGTGCTCGACGATCGAGGAGTTCATGGAGCCGGCCTTTCGGAAACGACGTCAGGGTTGTTCATCGCCATCCATGAAAGCGCGGCGCGGATGCTTGGTAGTGCGGTGGGGTGCGTCATGAGGGGGCTGAGGGCGGGCCTGTGGATGTCCAAAAGTTTAGGCCGCGTGCCCCTCGCGCCGGTGCTGCAATGAGGGTCTTGCACAAAGCAGGCTGCGGTTGTGCAGGCCGCTACAAGCAGATCCTGCTGCCGTGTACGTTCTTGCGAGCCCGGAGCTGCGGCAGATGCTGATCTACAGTCCATTTGATTGGCTGACCTTCGCCGAGGGGTTGTCTGGTTTTGTCGGTGATGCAGAACCCGGGACGGATGGGGCCTTGGGCTAAAGGCGATTGCCAGCCACAACCGGGCATTGACGAGGCCCGGCTGGGGATAGGGGCTACTGATGACGATCAGTCGATCCGTTGCTGGAAGGAAAGCATGGCCACGCTCCGCTTGTGGCACTGGCTAATAGTCTTGGTGGTAGTCGCGATCATCTTCGCGATGCCAAAGAAGTTGCCATGAGCGAGGCTTCCGTAGCTGGATTCGACGGCGAAGCCGACGTTCAAGGTCGATGCTTGAACGCAGTCACGGCGCGCTTGTCTGCTCATTCAGCGGCCGGCAAACCTCCAGCACCACCCCGCGCAGCCATCGATGCGCAGGATCCCGATCAAGACGCGGATGCCACATCTGCGACACGGTGATCTGCTCCGTAGGCAGCGGCAGCGGGAACGAGCGCAGCGTGCCCCGCGCCCTCAGGTGTTCAAAGTACGATGACGGTATCAATGCAACTAACTCAGTCGCGGCCGCTATCGACAAGGCGGTGCTGAAGCTGGGCACCACGACTGCGGTATTGCGCACCAGGCCCATCGCTGCGAGCGCGTCGTCCACCGGTCCCACAGTCCGGCCATGGCGTGAAGTGACCACGTGGTCGCAGGCAGCGTAGCGCTCGGCGGTGATCTCGGGTTCGGCGAGCAGGGGATGGCCCTGGCGCACTACCGCGATGAATCGGTCGCGATAGAGCGCCTGAACGCGTACCTCCGGGCCCGACTCGCCGAGAACGCCGACATCCAGATCGAGCAATCCCTCCCGCAGTGGGCGAACGTCCTTGTCGGGCTTGGGCGCGAAACGCAGGCGAACGCCGGGCGCTTCGTGCGCGGCGCGAGCCACCAGCTGATGCGCGAAGGCCTCGATGAAGCCGTCGTTGGCCCGTATGGTGAACAAGTGCTGGAGCGCGCGGGGGTCCATGCTCGTGCCGGCGGGCTGAAGCACCGCGCGCGATTCCTGCACCAGCTCCCTGACGCGGTCGCGCAGTGCCAGCGCATGCGGCGTGAGCACCATGGCGCGACCCGCGCGCACGAGGAGCTGGTCCCCGGTTGATTCCCGCAACCGCGCGAGCGCCCGGCTCATCGCCGACTCGCTCAGGCCCAGGCGCTCGGCAGCTTTCGCGACGCTGCCCTCGGAAAGAAGCGCGTTCAACGCAAACAGCAGGTTCAGGTCGGCATTTGTCGGCATGCCCGAAACCTAGCATGGCTGCGAGGATTTCGACAGGCGCCGGGTGCAGGGACAAGCTGAGCGCCACGCGCTGTGCAAGCCGTGCGCGCAGTCCTAAGCTGGCTTGGCGCGATAGAGCGTGCCTCTTCCAGTCGTCCAATCATGTTGTCATCTACGCTTCGACCGAACTCTTCTTCCACCATTGCCCGCACCGTCGAAACCCAAGAGGTGAACGACGTGAACGTAGTGCATGACGCCGATGGTCTGCCTCGACCGCGGCGCTACGCAGCCGTCGCCGCGATCCTGGGCGCGGGCATGCTCGTGGTGCTCGATGGCGCAATCGCCAACATCGCGCTGCCAGGCATCGCCCAGCAATTGCAGGCGACACCCGCCGATGCCATCTGGATCATCACCGCCTATCAACTGGCCGTGGTCATGTTCCTGTTGCCGGCTTCTGCTGTCGGGGAGCGGTTCGGGTATCGGCGCGTTTTCGCCGGCGGCGTCGCGCTCTTCACTGCGGCGTCGGTGTTGTGCGCGTTGGCCCCGTCGCTGCCATGGCTCGTGGCCGCGCGGTGCCTTCAGGGCCTGGGCAGTGCGGCCGTGATGCCCCTTGGACTGGCGTTGTTGCGCTTCACTTATCCGCGTCGATTGCTGGCGCGCTCGATCGCCTGGAACGCGCTCGCCGTCGCTGCCGCTTCAGCGTCGGGTCCCACCCTTGGCGCTTTCATACTCTCTGCGGCAAGTTGGCCGTGGCTCTTTGCGGTGAATCTGCCGATCGGCCTCCTCGTGCTCGCCGCCTGCGCAGGGTTGCCGAGCCCGGCGCGCTCGGTGCACCGCATCGACGTCTGGAGCATCGCGCTCAATGCGGTCATGTTCGCCTCTTTCGTGCTGGGGAGTGACCGGCTGGTGGTGCATCCGTTGCACGGCAGCGCGTTGCTCGCGTTGTCGGCCGTTTGCATGGTCCTGCTGGTACGGCGTGAGATGCCAAAGGCGGCGCCGTTGATCCCGCTCGACCTGCTGCGCCTGCATTCCTTTCGGGTGTCGGTCATTGCCTCCGTGTGTTGCTTCACCGGCCAGATGGCGGCCCTTGTGGTGCTGCCGTTCTACATCCAGCACGAACTCGGCCAGAGCGCAGTGACCGCCGGCCTCCTGATGACTCCCTGGCCCCTGGCGGTGATGCTGGCCGCACCGCTGTCGGCACGCCTGGCCCAGCGCGTGCCGACCGCCTGGCTCTGCGCGGCCGGAAGTGCGTGCTTCGCGAGCGGTCTGGCCCTGTGTGCCCTGTGGCCGCCGCACGGCAACCCGGCTTTACCGATCGCTGTGTTCACGAGCCTCGCCGGCCTGGGCTTCGGCTTCTTTCAGACGCCGAACAACCAGAACATGCTGCTCTCGGCACCCAAGGAGCGCAGCGGCGCCGCCGGTGGCGCGCAAGGCACCGCCCGACTCACGGGGTTGACGCTCGGCAGCCTGTTGATGAGCCTGGTGTTCGCGCTGCTGTCGCCGCACAGCGCGGTGCACTGGGGCCTGGCGATGGCGGCTTTGGCCGCGTTGGCCGGGAGTGTGGCCAGCTTGCTCAGAAGCCCCGCAAGGGCTCGCGCCGCGTGATCGGTACCGGGAGGCGAGCGCGCTCTTTTCGGCCCCAGCATTGCTGGTGCAACCGACTGCTTTGGAGGCGCGCAGATGTCTGCAGTGAGCCCTTTGCACCGACAGCCCGTCCGGCTACAGTCGGGCCAAAACCCGACGTTTGGGTGAAGCATCCTCTGCTCGGAACCAAGATTCATCAGCACGAGCTAAAGCGCGCTTGAAACAACGACTTCCCCTCATCGCGGCGGATGGGCGTCGTGACCAATGTTGCAACTTACGCGACAGGCGGGCCGTCCCGTGCGTAGCGGCTGGGCGATTGCCCGACATGCCGGGAGAACGCGACGCTGAAGGTGCTCGTCGAGGCGTACCCCACGCGCTCGCTCACGTCGGCGACCGCCATGCGTTCGTGACGCAGCAGGCTCTTGGCGATCTCCATGCGCCAGCGCAGCAGGTAGTCCATCGGCGGGGTGCCGACAGTGCGCGTGAACCGGTCGAAGAAGGCCGAACGGGACAAGGCGGCGACTTCCGCCAGTTGCGCCACGGTCCAGGCGCGCGTCACGTCCGCATGCATCTGCTGGAGCGCCGGTGCCAGGCGCGTGTCGCCCAACCCGCGCAGCAGGCCGGGTGGCGCGGCGCCTGCCGTGGTCCAGCGCATCGCTTCGATGAGCAGCATGCCGACCAGGTGCGACAGCACGAGTTCCTTGCCGGATTGCGGGTCCTGGTATTCCTCGCCCACCATGCGCACGAGCTGTGCCAGTCGTTGCGAGCCCTTCACATGGACCACCTGAGGCAGCAGGGAGGCGAGCAGCCCGGGGTCTGCGCCGTCGAACAGGAACGCTCCGCCGAGCGAACGCATGTCTGGCTCGCCCGCCAGGTCGCCGTGGCGCCGTTCGCCCTCGCCACCGGGCACGACCTTGGGGTCGATGTGAACCGTCGGGGCGGGGCCGAAGCTTGAGAGGGTGAAGGGCGGGGTCGACGGCAGCAGCACGAAGTCGCCGGCGCTGAGCGTCACTGGCTCGTGCCCGTCGACGGCAAGGCAGCAGTGGCCCTCCAACATGATGCAGAAGCTGGGCTGGCCATATTCGGCATAGCGCACTGCCCAGTCGCCCTTGCCGCTGATGAGGTTGGCAAAGACGGCGCGCGGCTTCAGCAGCCGGACGACTTCAGTGAGCGGATCACTCATGCGCAAGGGCCATGAATTGGACGATGGCTAAAAAAGCAAGGATTCTTGCAGGTTTCAAGTCCTGTATTGCGTCGATATCGTGAGGCCTTCTCTCATCATTCGACAAGGACTGCACATGAAAACCGTACTGATCACCGGATGCTCTTCGGGCTATGGGCTGGAAACAGCGCGCCACTTCCTCGCCCAGGGCTGGAAGGTCATCGCCACCATGCGCACGCCACGGGAAGACCTGTTGCCAACGTCTGACCGGCTGCGCCTGCTGGCACTCGACGTGACACAGCCCGAAAGCGTTGCCGCGGCGATCGAGGCGGCCGGGCCCATCGACGTGCTCGTCAACAACGCCGGCATCGGCGTCGTCGGCGCCTTCGAGGCGACGTCGATAGCGCTGACGCGGGAGGTGTTCGAGACCAACACCTTCGGCGTCATGGCCATGATGCAGGCCGTCATCCCGCAGTTCCGGGAGCGCCGCTCGGGCGTCATCGTCAACGTGACCTCCAGCGTCACCCTGGCGGCCATGCCGCTGGCCGGCGTGTACACGGCCAGCAAGACCGCCATCACCGGCCTGACCGGCTCGGTGGCCCTGGAACTCGCGGCCTTCGATGTGCGCGTCAAACTCGTCGAGCCGGGGTATGCCCCCACGACCCGCTTTGCCGAGAACGGCGCCGCGCGCATCCAGGGCCTTATCCCGGAGGCGTACATGCCCTTCGCGGGCCCGATCTTCGCGGCCTTTGCTCAACCGGCGGCCGTTACCACCGAGCGGGATGTGGCGGAGGTGGTTTGGCAGGCTGCCAACGACCGATCCGAGCGGCTGCGCTTCGCGGCAGGGGCTGACGCTATCGCCTTGGCTGACGCCACCTGAATCTCGGAAGGCGGCGGGGGATGCTTGTTCACGGCGTTTAGTCCTTCGCTCATCACTGAAGGACTGCTTCGGAGCAGACCGTACAGCCGCTTCGGGCCCAAAGCTCAGAGGCTGCGACCGGCTACAGTCCGCCATAAACAGACACTCGCATCGATCCTTTAAAAGGTGGGCGAAGCATCAAGCATGGGAATGATTTGGTTTGGAGTTGGTAGTCTTGCCATGTTCGTGTTGACAAGCATCCTCTTGGTTTTTTCCGTGGAGCATGTGGAGCACGCCTGGGGCAAGAGCGGAGCATTCCAGATCCTTTGCCTTCTGTCCTTTGTTGCGACCTTCCTACTTGTCGTCGGTTTTGGACTTGGGGCAGCGTTGTCCAAGCGATTTCCGCTCCGCGCTTGCTCGCTTTTGCTTGGGGTCGCCAGCGCAGCCACTTTTGTCTTCTTGTTATGGGTGACTTCTGTGGGGCAGACAACATCTTGGGCATCCATTTTTCTGTTGCCGTTTATCGGTGGTGTGGCGCCGCTGTTCCAGCGCAGATCAAAAGACTGATTCGTCCTAATGTCCTGCCGTCGCCGGATGCCCGCTCCGGAGCCAAGGCAAACAGCCGCTACGGGCCCTGCGCCGCCGACATCCTTCGTCTACAGTCGGCCAGAAGTGGCTGTTCGACATGTCGGCTCAATGCGGCCGAGAGCCGACATTCGGTCTAGGCTCCTAGAAGAATTTATCCATGGATTGCAATTTCACCCTTCCAGAGAATCTTGCTCTTGGGCTTTTGATTGCCGATCTGTTCCTTGACGCTAGCGACCTGACCGGCGAAGACAGAGTTCTCTCGGCGCAGGGGCTAAGGCTCTCTTGGGAATGGGTGAAGGGGCACCACGTCGCCCCTCGTCTGCTTTGCGACTACATCGATGGCGAGGCGAATTTGCCTTTCCGTTCGACGCTATACGAGGCCAACAGCAATGCGGGCCGCGCGATGACGGCTGCTTTTCTTGCAATTGGCTTGACAGCCCTGCAGGCCTGCCGTGAGACGAACATGTCACCATCCGAGAGTGTCGAAAATTTCGGGGACGGCGAGTGGCATGCATTGATGAGTCTCGCGCCGATGCTGTCCGATGAAGGCCGAGCCAGCATCGCTCAGGCAAAGCTTCGATAGGTGCGGGGCGGCATCAGGGAGCAGCGCCAGCCGCTCCCCACGTCGGGCAAAATGCGGCCACTACCGGTCAGTCGCGGATCGAGCAGCAACGACCGGCCTAGACTGGAACGGACTTCGGATTAGCAGTCGTCCACGAGACAATCGCCCCATGACCCCCCGCATCATCGATCTTCAAACACGTGATTTCTCAGAATTCGCGGAGTACTTGAACGATCACATTTCCGACAACGGGGCCGAAGGGCAGCCTCTGTTTCAGCCCATTGCTCGATCGGATTGCCACTTTGCAGGCGAGAGAGCAGTTGGCTTCCGCCGAGCCTTAGATGTGGTTCCTCCTACTCCAGGATGGCGCCGGGCTTGGGTCGCCTTGGCTGGTAAGGACAGGCTTGTCGGCCACGTCGACCTGAGGGCTCATCCGACTCCTCACATGGTTCATCGGTGTCTGCTGGGGATGGGCGTGCATCGCGAGTGGCGACACTTGGGCATGGGACAGCGCCTACTAGACGTCGCAATCGAATGGGCGAAAGCCGATCAGCAGATGGAGTGGATCGACCTGCAAGTAATCGCGTCCAACGGGGCGGCCGTCAGGCTTTATAAGCGAGCGGGGTTTACGGAGACCGGACTCATTCGAGACTGCTTCCGTATGGACGGGCGCCAGGTGGACTATCTGTCTATGGCATTGCCAGTTCGTCGAGAGTAAGTCACCCCTCGCCCTGTTCCGCCAACCAAAGGTCTTGCCCCGTCGGAGTGCGTAGTGAATCGATGAACGTCCGCAGTTGCACCGCGAAGCGGCTCTCCGGGATGACCGGTCGTATAACCGCACGGGGCCCAAAGCTCAGGTGTCATCAAGAGGCTACAGTCGGCCACATGCAGTCATTCAGCCAATTACCACCAGTCCCGCGAGACCGGTCGTTCGCGGCGCATGCCAATCTAGAAGCCTCCGAGAATGCCTCCGTCAACTGAAGCCCTGCAACGACTGAGCGACTTCGCCTCTGGCAAAACCCTGGTGCCTGAGTTCGAGCAACAGCTCTACAACGATCCAGACATTGAAACGTTGCTCTCGGCAGAGAGCGCGCCTCGGTTTTGCCAAACGGGAACAACGCTATTCCACTACCTGATCGGACTCGACTTGAGCGACCCAAGCCACGTGCTCAACGCACAGGACGTATTGGTTTCGTTGCTCCAGAAGCACGGAGTGAAGACAGCGCTGGCCGGGGCCGCAACGGCGGAATATGCGCTGCTGGTCGATGCCCAGCCCCGCTGGCTCGACGCGGACGTCAAGTTCCTTGCCTCGTTACTCGATGCTGCGCCATGCCTACCTTCCAAACAGAGAAAGGTATGGCTGCGTCAGAGAATCTTGGAGCTGTTTAAGTACGCCAAGCAGCCCCCGCGCTGGTTGCAGTCTCCAGCGTGGCCTATCGGAGATGCTGGCCCTTTGGTCTTCTTGGGGCAGTTTCCTGTCGCCGACTACTTTCATGATGAGGCGGCGGTGTATGTTTTCCATGACCCGGCGAAGGACGCGTTCACAACTTTCGTTCAGCACAGCTGAGCTCGCGGCATGAAGACAATCACCAAAATGCCTCCTCGCGGCCAAGAGCGGAAGTACGGATCGAACCTCTGGCCTGACCTCGGTGCATAGGCGTCCCACGCGAACGGATTGCCGAGACCTCTGGAACCCGCTATCCTTGCTCTTCATGGCTTGCTCGCAATTCGCGTCCATTATTCGCACCATCCGAAGGATGGTGGGTTAGCTCGCGGCCTGAGTAGCCAAGCAACCCGCCCCGTGAGGCGGGTTTTTTCTGTCTCCTGGGGCTCCTCAGAGTTACCGGAGATTGGAATGCTCGAAACCGAAACCTCGCGGACTGCCGCCGCTTCTTCCTCGCCAGGGGTCCTGCATATAGTCTGCGGGAAGATCGCTTCCGGCAAGTCGACGCTCACCAAGCACCTCGCAGCGCAGCCGAAGGTGGTTCTCATCAGCGAGGACGATTGGCTCGCACGCCTTTACCCGAACGAGATTCAAGCTCTCGCGGACTACGTGCGCTGTGCCGGCAGATTGCGCGAAGCGATGTCGGGCCACATCGCGGCACTGCTCGCAGCCGGCACGTCCGTCGTACTCGACTTCCCCTCGAACACCCCCACTACAAGAAGTTGGGCCCGAAGCATCTTCGAGAAAGCTGAAGCAGCGCATCGCCTGCACTACCTGGAGGTTCCCGACGAAGTTTGCAAGGCGCGCCTGCGTGCTCGTAACCTTTCAGGCGAACACCCGTTCCAAACAACCGATGCGGAGTTCGATCAAATCACCAGCCATTTCGTCCCGCCTGGGGCGGAGGAAGGCTTCAACATAGTTCGCTATGGCTGAACAGTGGCCGTTGACTTTGCCGACGCGCATTCGAAGTCGGCCGCAAAAGGCAGAATACGGCCAGGAACGGACCTTCGATGCGCCAACCTGATTCCCCGTCCAGTGCACTCTTCAACGTTTTTCTCCCTCGTATCAAACGGTTCGCCAGTGCAGCACGGAGAGCACGATGCGGTGGTTCCCTGGTGGAGCTTTACGAAGGCAGTGCTATCGGCAGTGTCCCTGTCACTGGTGCGTGATGGGTTGGTTCGACTCGATGACGCAGTCCTTGAAGGTCCGTTCACGCTGCGTCAGCTGCTGAGACATGAAGCCGGGCTGGCTGACTATGGCGAGCTTGTCGAATACCACGCTGCCGTTGCTCGCGGCGAGGCACCCTGGCCGGCGGATGAAATGGTGCAATGCCTCGATGCTACGAGGTTGCGTTATGCGCCTGGAATCGGTTGGCGGTATTCGAACGTCGGCTACATGTACGTAGCGAGACTTGTCGAACGTGTGACAGGACTCGCGCTTGAGGAAGCGCTGATGCAACAAGCGTTGGCGCCGCTGGGCTTGTTGCGAGTTCGCGCCGCAAAGACGCGAGCTGACTTGGACGGCGTGTGTCTGGGGGGCGCATCCACTTATGACCCCGGATGGGTTTATCACGGTTTGCTTGTCGGCCCTCTCTCGGACGCTGCCCTTTTTCTAGACCGCCTGCTGGCTGGACACCTCCTGCCTGATTCGCTGCTGCAGGAGATGCAAGCAGCACGCACCCTCGGCGGACCTCTTCCTGGGCGCCCTTGGACTTCGCCGGGATATGGCCTCGGCCTGATGCAGGGCGTGATGGATACGGGTCTGACCTTGTGCGGACACACCGGAGCTGGGCCGGGCAGCGTAGTGGCCGTCTACCGCAGCGCCTACGGTGTTGACACGGCGAGTTGCGCCGTCTTTCGTGAGGGCTCCGGCGAAGGCCTTGCTGTAGGCGAGGTCGTTAATCGCCTGTCGGCAACCCTGAAGCCTGAGACGTCTGGCGATTGATGATGCGGGCTCTCTGAACGTCTGGTTTCAGGAAGTGCGTAAGACAGCTTCGGTTAAGGGTTGTCCGACACCTGCCCGTGCAACACCACGAGCCCACGCACGACAACGGCCTGAGGGCAGGTGTTGGACAAGCCTCTAAGGAGGAAACCGCGGAATGCTCTGCTGCGGACTGGGAAGGCTACGGGCCTATGGGGATTCGGGACGCTCGGCCCGAGCTGGCTCCGATGCGGAGCCCGGGGACGCCTGCCATGGCGTTGCCGAAGCGCAGCAATTCAAGGCTGTCGTTTGCGTCGCTTGACGCCAGGACGGTCGACGAAGGGCATCACAGGACTCGAAGACCAGACTTCCTCTCATCGGCCCGACAGCAAGAAGGGTCAAAGATTGGCTGAGCAGCTGCGTCGTCATGGTGCCCGGACCTGTGGTGGCGGCGCACGGATCGGCTGCCCGCGAGCCAACGTCAGCAAGACGATCATCGCAGCGCCGCAGCGCATGCAGACGAAGGTCGGTTGAGGATGGCAAGGCTCGGCATCCAGGCTCGCGATTTGCGCGACCGCGTCAGCTTCTTGCCCCAGCAGTTCCCGGATGCGCGACAGGCTGGCCGCGCGATTGCCGTTGGCCAGAAGCCCGTAGTGTCGGATGCGATGGAAGCCATCCGGCACGCGCACGGACAGGAAGAAGCCGGGCTTGCAGGCGATCCAGCGCCCGCCATCCGGCGACAGACCTCCGCCCGGCACGATACCGTGCACATGCGGATGATGCGTCAGTGCCGATCCCCAGGTGTGCAGCACAAAGGTCGCGCCGATGCTTGCACCAAGGTGCTTGGGAGCGGCTGCGATGGTCAACAGGGTCTCGGCGGCCGCATCGAACAGCAAGGCGTAGATCTCGGCCTTGTTGTAGTAGGCGATGGCACTGATCGGCGCTGGCAAGGTGAAGACGACGTGGTAGTAGTCCACCGGCAGCAGATCGGCTTGGCGCGCGTCCAGCCAACGCCGTGCTGCAGCGGCCTGGCACTTCGGGCAATGCCGGTTGCGGCACGAGTTGTAGGCGATCTGATCTTGCCCGCAGGCTTCGCAACGCAACACGTGTCCCCCCAGCGCCGCGCTGCGGCACTGTTCGATGGCCGACATGACCTTGAGCTGGCCCAGGCTCAGGTGACCGCGCTGCGCGTTGCGCCAGTCGGGACCGTGGGTGCGGAAGATGTCGGCGACTTCCAGGGCGCAGTGCGCCATGGAGATGCTCTATGCGGGCTGCAGCTTCTCGAGCGGGCTGACGACCTCGCGCAGGACTTCGGTGGCCACGTGCGTGTAGACCGACGTGGTCTCCAGCTTCTTGTGGCCGGGCATCACCTGGATCACGCGGATGTCTACCTTCTGCTCCAGCAGGTGCGTGGCAAAGCTGTGGCGCAGCGTATGCATGGTGACGCGCTTGTCGATCTTGGCCGCTTCGGCGGCGTCATGGACCGCGCGGTTGAGCACCATCGGCAGCTTCTGCGGCACATGCACGTAGTTCATCCGCTCGACCAGTTCGCCGCGATTGAGCGTGACGTCGAAGAAGAACTTCAGGCCGGTGATGGTGGCGTTGAGCGTGATCGGCGAGACGCCCCGGTCGACCAGGTGCAGCTGGAAACGCCGCAGATCCTCGGCAGAGGCCGTGTCGGGGGAGCGTTGGAGGAAGCTCGCGAGGTAGCGCACGGCGCGGACGTAGGCCGATTGCGTCTTGGGGACGAGCTTGCGCATACGCATGTCGTCGAGCAAACGCTGGCGCAGCGGGCAAATTGTCGGTGTCGAAGGGATCATGATCGTGCTCCTGTCGAAGAACGAGGCCGATTGCCTCGGTTCCCAACATAGACAGGGGCGCGATGCTTGTTAAATCACAGACTGTGCGGCGGGCTACCGCGCGAGCGGTTTAGTCCTCGGGCCCGATGCCGTCCTTCGGCTCTCTCAAAAGCGCTCATTCAATCCGGCATCGCAACCTGCCGCGAGGCCTTGATTCAAAGACCCGGGCGCGGGCCCAGGCTCGCATGTGGAAACAAGCCCTACGCTCACCATCCGGCCGCCAGGTGGCGTTTGATGCGAGCACAAGGAAGCAGGCTCTTGTCCCACAACTTGGGCTGGTGCGAGGCGATAACTTAAGTTCGCTCGCGCTCTGTGCGGGACCTGGGTGCACCACCGCACCGAGACTTGCACCCAGCTGCTTGCTGGGTTTTTTTCGCTCACCTAGACACTCATGGCCCTTAAGAAGAACGACATGCTCGCTTGCATCCGGCAGAAATTTTCCGTACCCGCACGCCGCGGCGGCTTGGTCGAAATACGCGGCGTCAGCGGAATCATCACTGGCATGAGCGGGGACTGCGTCAGGGTCAAGCTTGTGGGAATGGAGCGGGGAGTTCCATTTCATCCTCACGAGATTACTTATTCATAAGTCATTGCCCGAGCGGGCTGTCCTACGCGCTGCCGTTTCGCGCACCTGTTCACGCTCCGGCAACATCTTTAACTGAATTGGGCCTTTTGTTAACAAAACGCCCTAGAGTCCGATCTTACGAACTTTTCGGTAGGCATGTTGGTGCCGGAATGTTCGCTTCTGCCCCGGCCATCAGCCACGCAGAAGTGCCATCCAAGGGAGCAGAGTGCCAATCCACAAGATCGATGGAGGCAGAGTCGTGGCCGCGCGCAATTCGGCGCAGCCCAACTCGTTGCCTCATTACCTCGCACAGGCGGTGCGGGGCCTACCACCCATAGTTTGCGTGCTGGCGTTCGGCGCTTCGGCGGCGGCGGCCGATCCAGGCGTCACGCGCCCGCCGGCCGCGGCCGAGCGCCGCGTGGTGTCCCATGACTCGCAGCAACACGACGCGCTGATTGCCGAACAACGTGCCGGCCGCATCACGGCGGCACAGGCGCTGAAGCAATTGAAAGCCTGGCTCGCGATGCCGCTCGACGATGCCGCGCGCCAACGCGCGGTTTCCGATGCGATCTCGATCGCGGTCGACGACGGCCAATTCGCCGAAGCGACGGCGCTTGGCCGCGAGCGGTCGCCAGCGAGATTGCGCGACTACGCGCTCGGTCCGCTCGCCGTGGCAGCGCGTCGCACGCAGGACCTTGTGCTGCAAGGCGAGACCATTGCCGTCTGGCGGGCGCGCCTGCCCGCGGCGCGGGACGCGCGCATTCATGAAGGATTCTGGCGGCTCGACAGCGGCGACACCGCCGGTGCGCGGGAGATGTACCGGGCGCTTGCCGAACCCGCGCCGACGGAAACCGCCGATCGGGTGGCGTTGCTCGAGTTGAGTGCGACCTTGTCGCGTGTCGAAGGCCATGCGCTCCAGGCGATCTCCGCATACAGACAGGTCGCCATGCTGCAGCCCGCAAGACGCGATGCGCAACGCGAGGCCGAACTTCTGCTGGCGTCGAGCGGTGCGGCATCGGCCGCCTTCCAGGAAGCCGAAATGGCGGAGCGCGCGCACCCTGGCACTTTCTCCGCACTGGCGTTGTCCACGCTGCAGCAACAGGCGCTGGCCCAGCAATTGCGCTGGGCTGTGCGCGAACGCGACGAACTGATCGGCGCCTCGCGGGTGGTCGCGCTTGATCGTGTGTTGGCGCAGCAGGAAGCCGCGCTGGCCCGGCTCGAGGCATCGGCGCTGCGCGCCGAGCCTGCCGACGCCGACGCATGGCGTTCGCTTCGCCTGCGCCTGCAGTGCGATCGCCTCCTGGCACTGGTCGAGCGAGGCCGCGCTGCCGATGCGATTGCGCTGTACGAGATGCTGCGCGCCAATGGGGCGGCCCTGCCGTCATACGCATTCGGTGCCGCAGGCCGCGCGTTCGCGGAAGAACGCCGCTCTGCCGAGGCCGTGCCGTTGTACGAAGCGGCTGTCGCGATGGGAGACGCGAACCTGCCCGTGCCCGACCCGATCTACCTGGGGCTGGCCTACGCCTACCTCGACACCGGCCGCTTCGAAGAAGCCGAAGCGCTGCTGACGCGAATCGAATCCGCCACGCCGGCCCTGATGCGGCTCGCGCCCGAAGCCGGACGGCCCAACGACCAGTACACGGACATGAACGGCATGCGCGGCATGTTGCTGCTCTACGGCGACCGGCACGCGCTCGCACAGCGGCGTTTCGCGCTGCTGACCGGCGAAGCGCCGCTCAATGCCGAATTTGCCGCCGGTGCGGGCATCGCCGAACGGCTGCGCGACCATCCTGAAGCAGCGCTCGCGCGCTTCGACGCGCTCGCCGCCGATCAACCCCACGACATCGGCGCGCGTGCCGGCCACGTCGAAGCGCTGCTCGACGCGGGCGAGTTCGCCGAGGCCCGCCGGCGCGCCGAGTCGCTCGAAGCGGATGCCTCCGACACGGCCCAGGTGCGCGAGCTGGGCCGCACGCGCCGCGCCACCACGGGTCCACGGCTCGATGTCGATGCCGAAGGATCGACAGGCGGCGGCGCCATTGCAGACCGTGAATGGCGCGTCGACAGTCGGCTCAGTTCGGGGCTGCTCGACGACGAATGGCGCATCTTCTACGACCAATCGCTGGGGCGCGGGGACACCTCTCTCGGCAATGCCCGCTGGGCGCGCAGCGGCATCGGCCTGAGCTGGCAGCGCGGGCGCTGGCTGACCGAGAGCGCCGTGCAGCGTTCGAACACCGGGCCGTACCGAACCAGCGTGGCCGGGCGCGTCGACTACCGCGCCGCAGACGCATGGCGGCTCTCGGCCAACTTCGATGGCGACAGCAAGGATCTGCCATGGAAGGCCCGCGTCGCCGGCATCGGCGCGCGCGAAACCGGCGTCGCCGTGAGCCATGTCGTGAACGAGGCCCGCCACTTCGATCTGCAATGGCGGCGGCTCGATTTCAGCGACGGAAATCTGCGCAACGGCCTCGACTTCACCTGGCGCGAACGCTGGGTGAGCACACCGCGCTTCCAGCTCGAAACACGGCTCGGCGCCGAGACCAGCCGCAGCCGGCAACAGGAGGTGCCGTACTTCAGCCCGTCGAGCGACGCCAGCGCGCAACTGACGGTGCGCGCGCAATGGCTCAACTGGAAAAGCGACGACCGGCAGTTCTTCCAGGCCATCGAGGTCGGCGCCGGCCGCTATCACCAGGCCGGCTTCGGCGCCGGCCCGCTGTGGAGCCTGCGCTACGAACACAAATGGAACCTGGGCCCGAAGTTGACCCTGCGATACGGGCTGGGCATTTCCAGCCACTCCTACGACGGTGTGCGCGAACGACAGCGCAGCGTCTTCATGAATCTTTCGATGCCCCTGCCGTGATGCGAACCCACCTCTTCCCTCTCCTGCGCGTTGCCGTTGCCTGGCTGTTGTTGGGTCTTGCATCCGCCAGCCCCGCGCAGCCGCTGCCGCCTCCCGATGCCGACGACGGCGTGAGTTTTCGCGTGCTCTCCTTTCACGACGTGCGGGGCAACGTGCGGGCGAGCTTCGAGAATTCACCCGACGAAACCGCCATCGACGAGCGCACGCTGGCCGAGGTGTTCGCCTGGCTTCAGCACAACGACTACCACCCGGTCAGCCTGCAGCAGGTGATCGACGCGCGCGCCGGCGGCAAGCCCCTGCCTTCAAGACCCGTGCTGCTGACCTTCGACGACGGCTATCGCAGCGCCTACACCAAGGTCTTCCCGCTGCTGCAGCGCTTCAAGTACCCGGCGCTGCTGGCGTTGGTGACGAGCTGGCTTGAGGTGCCGGAAGGCGGCAACGTCGCTTACGGCGACAAGCCCGTGCCCCGCGGCGACTTCCTGCGCTGGAGCGAAGCCGCCGAAATGGCGCGCTCCGGCCTGGTCGAGCTGGCGAGCCACAGCGATGCCCTGCATACCGGGGTGCGGGCCAATCCGCAAGGCAACATGCTGCCGTCGGCCGCCACCCACCGCTACGACCCGGCCCTGGGCCGCTACGAGGACGACGCGGCCTACATGCAGCGCGTCGAGTCCGACCTGCGCCGCAGCCGCGAGATCATCGAAGCACGCACCGGCGCCAAGGTGCGCGCAATGGTGTGGCCCTATGGCGCCTACAACGCCGCTTCGCTGAAGGCCGCCGGGCGCGCGGGATTGCCGATCACCTTCACGCTGGACGACGGGCCGAACGACCCCTCGGTGCCCCTCTCCCGGATTCGCCGCGCGCTGGTGGCCTACGACAACGAAGCAACCGAGTACGCCCGGCTGCTGCGCAGCCCGGTCGGCGGCGAACTGCGGCCAGTCAACCGGGTCATGCATGTGGATCTGGACTACGTCTACGACCCCGATCCGGCGCAGCAGGAACGCAACCTCTCGGCATTGATCGAACGCGTGGCGGCGGTAAGGCCGCGCTCCGTGTTCCTGCAGGCCTACGCCGATTCCGACGGTGACGGCGTTGCCGATGCGCTCTACTTTCCGAACCGCCAGCTGCCGATGCGCTCCGACCTCTTCGGGCGCGCGGCCTGGCAGCTGCGCAGCCGCACCGGCGTGAAGGTCTACGCATGGATGCCGGTCATGGCGTTTCGCCTGCCGGCGTCCAACCCGTTGGCGACGCATACGGTGCGTACCGCGGACGGCGGCACACCCGCGGACCGCTATCACCGGCTGTCGCCCTTCGACCCGGCAGTGCGCGCGCTTGTCGGCGACATCTATGAAGACCTGGGCCGTCACGCCTTCTTCGAGGGCCTGCTGTTCCACGACGACGCCACGCTCGCGGACGACGAGGACGCAAGCCCACTTGCCCTCGCCGCGTATGGCCGCTGGGGCCTGCCGGCCGACGTGGCTGCCATCAGGGCCGACCCGGCGTTGATGGCGCGCTGGACCGGCGCCAAGACGCGGTACCTGACGGAATTCACCAAGGAGCTCGCCGCGCGCACAGGTGCCTGGCGGGCGGGCCTCGAAACCGCGCGCAACCTCTATGCGCGGCCGGTGCTCGACCCGGCGGCGGAGCAATGGTTCGCGCAGAGCTACGAGGCTTCGCTCGCCGCCTACGACTACGTGGCATTGATGGCCATGCCCCGCATGGAGCGCGAGGACGATGCGCAAGCCTGGCTTGCGCGTCTTGCGCGCCGCGTGGCCGGCACACCGCGCGGCCTGGACGGCACCGTCTTCGAACTGCAGGCACGCGACTGGCGCACCGGCAAACCGGTGGCCGACGACGAACTGGCGCGCCAATGGGAACTGCTGCATCGCATGGGCGTGCGGCACCTGGGGTACTACCCCGACGACTTCCTCCACAACCAGCCTTCGCTGGAGGTCGTGCGCCGCGCGATCTCGGTGCGCAACCTGCTTTGGCGCGCGCTGCCGATCCCCGCAACGACACCTGCAGCCGCCGCTGCGCCGGAAAGCCGCTCGCCATGAACACCCTCCAGGCCCTTTCGCAGGCGCTGCCATCGCTGCTGTTCGGCTTCGTCTTCTACTACCCCTTCTTCATGGCGTATGTGTGGATGGCAGGTGGCCTGTCGCACGCCTGGTTCTTCGAGCGCCAGCGGGACGTGGACATCGATCCGCTCGGGACGCTTCCGTCGCTGCCCCTGGTCACCGTGGTGGTGCCCTGCTTCAACGAGGCGCCGCACCTGCGCGAGGTGATCGAGCAGCTGATGCGTACGCGCTATCCGAACTTCGAGGTGATCGCCGTCAACGACGGCAGCACCGACGGCACCGGCGAGCTGCTCGACGCCATGACGATGGAGTACAGCCGGCTGCGCGTGATCCACAACGCAAGCAACCAGGGCAAGGCCGTGGGTCTGAACACCGCGTGCCAGCTCGCGCGCGGCGAGTACCTCCTTGGCATCGATGGCGACGCGCTGGTGGATGCTGATGCCATCGCGTGGATGCTCAAGCCGATGTTGAACTCCGAGCGCATCGGCGCGGTGACCGGCAATCCGCGCATCCGCACCCGAACCTCGCTGCTCGGACGCATGCAGGTCGGCGAGTTCTCTTCGATCATCGGCCTCATCAAGCGCTCGCAGCAGCTGGTGGGCACCTTGTTCACCGTCTCGGGCGTGATTGCGATGTTCCGCCGCCGCGCCGTGATCGACGTGGGCTTCTGGAGCCCCGACGTGATGACCGAGGATATCGACATGAGCTGGAAGCTCCAGCTCGGCGGCTGGCAGCTGCGCTTCGAGCCCCGCGCGCTGTGCTGGATCCTGATGCCCGAGACGCTCAGGGGCCTCTGGAGGCAGCGCGAGCGCTGGGCCCTCGGTGGCATTCAGACGATGCTGCGCTACACCACGCGCATCCTGCGGCCGCGGCACTGGCGGATGTGGCTGATCTACGCGGAGTACATGACCAGCGTGCTATGGGCCTATGCCATGGCGCTCGTGCTGATCATCGGCTTTCTGCGGCCCTTCCTGCCGGCAGCGTCGCCGTGGCATTCGGCCCTGCTGCCGCACTGGCAAGGCACCTTGCTCGCCATGACCTGCATCCTGCAGATGCTGCTGAGCCTGTGGATCGACCGTCGCTACGACCGAGACCTGATGCGCTATTTCGTCGGAACGATCTGGTACCCGATCGCCTTCTGGACCATCACCATGGCGGCCACCGTGGTCGCCTTGCCCAAAGCCCTTCTACGCCGTCGCGGCAAGCGCGCGGTGTGGACAAGCCCTGACCGAGGAATTTCCAATGCACCCTGAATCCAACCTTCCCCTTCAAGCCACCGATACCGATACCACTCCGCCCGTGCGGCGCCGCTCCTGGGGCCAGCCCGCGGGAGAGGAACCGATCATCGACGCCGCGCGCATTCCGCTGCGCGCGTTCGGCACCGGCCGGTCGCCCCAGCGAACCCTCGCCATGTACCTGTGGCTGCGCGTCGTGCGCCCGGCGGTCAACGTCGGGATCTGGTTCTGCGCCATCTGGTACGCCTGGCCCTATGTGCTCGGCGCACGCTCGCAACCCGAGGTCCTGCATCTGCTGGGCCTGTACGCCATCGTCATCGGCGCGATCCTCGCCTCGATGCTGGCGATCGCACCGCTGCGGCGGATGCAGCATCGGCGCGAAGCGCCGGCAGACCAGGAGCATTCGTCGCTGTTTGCCCTGGCGTCCTACATCTCCGTGCCGCCTGCACGCCTGTCGGCTTGGCAGCGAGCCCGGCAACTGCTGGTTCAGCACGACCTCCATGGCCAGTTGCACGACGCGCAAGACACGACGCCGGGCCTGCTGGAGCCCCAGCTGCGCCCGGCACGCGCCGCGCGCTGAGCACGGAGTCGTCGCTCGCACATTGCTCGGGCAGAATTCAAGAAGGAAGATGCATGGCGTCGCCGCGCACTGGAGTGCGCGCAGGCGAACTGCGAAGGCTTCGAACATCCCATGGCACTGACACGCGACAACTGGCCCAGCCGGGCAGCCATCCAGGCCTCACTGGCAGCGCAGTTCGCCCTGCCGCCCTTGCCCCCGCCCATCCAGGACTGGTTCGCCTGGTGCCGCCGCATGGGAACCCAATGTCTTGTGCTGGAAGACCCGAACTGGCGCGAGAACGCGAGTGGCGTGCTCACCGGCTCGGGCGCCGTCGATGTGCCCGGCCTGCTGGCGGAAATGGAAGGCTACCGCTTCATCCTGAACCAGAAAGCGAGTACGCCGGAGCATTTGGTGTGGAGCGACGCCGTGGACACGGGCCAGTGGCAGGCGCACTGGGTGGTTCTGCAAAACGCCGGCGGCGACCCGTTGATCGGCGACATCGGCCGGCCCGAAGTGCCGGTGCTGTGGGACTGGCACGGAAGCGGACGCTGGTCGCCCCGGCCGCTGTTCCCGAGTCTGCAGGTGCTGATGGAGCGCATCGAGGTGTATGTGCCGCCTCCGTCGGACGAGGTTTCGCCGACGGTCTTCTACACGGTTCATCTGGTGGACCTGGGCGATCAGCCCTTGCAGGTATTGACCGCGCTCAAGACGCATCCGCACTACAGCCGGTTGTCGGGCGCAAGCCTGCTGAAGCTCAAGCATCAGCTGCCCTTGCAGCTGATGCACGAAAACGTCAGCGTCACTCGGAAGGATGATCTTGTCCGCCGCTTCGAAGCGCTGGGCGCCCAGGTGAAGGTCATCGAGCGGGTCTTCCAATCCGGTTGACGTGAACGGCGAGCGGCCTTGCCTGCTCACGCGGGCGCCGGCTGGGTCGCCCAGCACACGCGGTTGCGGCCTCCTGCCTTGGCCGCGAACACGCCCTATGGCCCGACGCGAACCTCGTTTTGATGACAACGCTGTGGCAGCTATCCCGTCGCAAGCGGACGGTCAGCCACGCCTCGCGAAGGTCCGCTGATGGTCGCGTCCGGCTGTAGCGCCGAGGCTCAGGGCTCGCCCCGATATTTCGGGTTCGCCTGGAACTCGCCCGACCGGTCCGCGCAAAGGGGCCCAAAGCCGAAGTACGTCCGCCCCCAGAACAGCCATTCATGTGACCGTCTCGCTTCGTAGCGACTGGCCGTCTGGCCAGGCACTAGCTCGTTACAGGCCAGGTCGCCAAGTCCCATGAAAACCGAACGGCACGCGGTGCGGCAAACGGGCGACCGCAACAGGTCCCGTCGCCAGGTCCATCGCATCGAACACCAGCAAGTCGCTGCGCCTTTCCTGTTCACGCCAGGCCACGGCAAGCAGCCAGCCGTCGCCCTCGGCCGCGTCGGTCGCGCGCGGCACGAACACCGGTTCGGACACCACGTCTCCATGCGGCAGCGTGTGCATGCTGCGCCCGCCGGTATCAAAGTCGAAACGGGCGAGGCTGTCGTAGAGCACGCTTTCCGAGTCGTCCCTTGCGCGCGACGTCGCATGACAGGTGTAGAAGCCGTAGCGGTTGCGCCGGCCCGTGTAGCGCTCGTCGATGCGTGGAAACTCGGCCACCAGGTCGTCGAGGTACTCACGGCGGAACCCGGTGTCCGCACCACTCAAGTCGAAGGTCCAGCGGCACAGGTGCGCGGCCATGGCATCGGGGTCACCAGGCCGGCCTTCGGCATCGGGCAGGCCGGGCGCCGTTTCCGACTGCATCACATAGGCCACGATGGTGTCGCCGTCGTCCCAGGCATTCATCACGTGGAACACGTGGCAGGCGTCGGCGCGGAACCAGCGTAGTGTGTCCGTCGTGCCACCGCGACGCATCACGCCAACATGGGTCCGCAGGCCGGCCTCCCAGGCCAGCAGTGGCTTGCCGCGCATCGCACGTTCCACGCTGAGCGTCAGCGGCGTGACCGGAAAGAGCACATGCCCGCGCGTCACCATGAAGTCGTGCGCCATGCTGGCATACGGCGCTTTGAACGACTCGAGCCGCGTGACCTCGCAGTGTTTGTCCATCACGCCATAGAGCATGGTTGGCGAACAGGGGCCGTCGGGCGAGTACGCGAAGAAATGCAGTTCGCCGCTCTCGGGGTCAATCTTCGGGTGCGCGGTGCAGCGCGAGGTCACGCAGTCGCCGAAGCTCTGATGTCCTTTGGAAGCCAGTGTATAGGCGTCGAGCTCGAAGGGCTGATGCGACTCTTCGAGAGCGAACAGCCGGTCGCCATGCCACAGCATGCTTGTGTTGGCCGTGCCACCGTTTCGGCCCTGCGCCAGCGGGTCGCTGGTGGCGGGGTTGCCGAAGGTGCCGAAGAGCGCGCGTCCGGCTTCATGTTCCAGTTGCCATTTCGGCGTGCGCGCCCAGCGGTTGCTGTACGACACCTTGCCCTTGACGATGTGGAAGGCATGCACCATCCCGTCGCCGGAGAACCAGTGGTAGCTGTCGTCGCGCGGTGCGTACTGCGGGCTCGGGCCGACCCGGTAAAGGCTGCCCGACAGCTCGGGTGGCAGCGTGCCTTCGATGTGGAGCGCCGCGATGTCGTGCTCGTCGGTGAGCGGCGCGTAGTTGCCGGTGAAAAAGTGAGGGTTCGTCTGCGTTTGTGCGTTCACGTGGAGGCCTTTCGGATTCATTCAGGAGGTCGATGCGCTGTCCAGGTGCGCGATGGCTTGCCCGACATAGGCGGCCAATGTCTCGTCGATGCCCGAGCCAGCCCGCAGAGCCGCATCGTGGTGGAACGCGCGTTGCAGCTTCGCGTGCAACGCGGCATCGCCGCCGGCCTTGGCGAGCGAGAGCGCCTGCCAACGCAGCGCCAGCGCGCGCATGGCCGCACCATCGGTGGGAGCGCTCGCCAACATCTGTTGCCGAACCTCGGCAATGAGCGGCGGCCATGCATCGGTCTGCGCAACGTAGTGCTGGCGCAACGTGGCCATGTCGCCCGAACTGCAGTAAGGCGCGTAGAGCTGGAGGCGCGCGAAGGCCATCGCGTGCGAGATGTACCGGATGCCGGCGCGGTCCACCCCTGTCAGCGCGTGAAGCGATGGCTCGTTCCAGTGCATGGTGTAGAGCTTCATCAGCAGACCTTCGTCACCACCGGCTTCTTCGAGCAACCGTTCTATCCAACGTTGCGCCAGGGCCTGTGCCTCCGGGTCCTCGGGTGAAACGCCGGCCGCCACCAGGCGTTGCAGCCACGCCGACAACTCCGCGCGCTCGGGCGCCACTGCGTCAGTGAAACCATCGCGCTGCGTCTTGAGCCTGCGCTGCTCGTCCTCGCTGAAGTACTTCGAGCCCGCGACCATGCTCTCGAGCGCCAAGAGCCAGTCGTCGATGCCGGGTTCTTCGCTGGCTTGCAACTGGTCCTGCACCGTGAGCAGATGGGTGCGCAGCGCCGATGCCTGCAGGATTTCGCGGTCGAGTTGCGCCACCTGCCGGGCCACGATTTCCGAAACCCCGCCGGCCGCGTTGTCGAGCAGGCCTTGTATGTCGGTGAGCGACAGGTCGAGGCGCCGCAGCGCCTGGATGCGGTAAAGCCGCGCCACGTCTTTCCGGCCGTATAGACGGTAGCCGCTACTGGACCTTTTGGACGGCACCAGCAGGGCGATGTCGTCATAGTGCCGCAATGCGCGCACCGTCAGCCCGGTGCGCCGGGCCAGTTCACCAATCCTTAAAAACATGCCTTCCCTCTCAAGTTGAAGGCATCCTAGACCGTGCCGTTACGAGAGGGTCAAGCACTTTTCGTGGCCCGCGCTCGGTCCGCCAGCAGTTGTGTCGGCAGGCGCTACGTGCCAGCTGCGGGGTTGCACCGAGTGCGCTGATGCCGGACGCTCGAACAGTCTTCGTGAACGACATCAAGCGCACGGGCTTGACTTTGAAAATTCACGCGGATGTCGAGTAGTGGCACGCCCCGCGTCTAGCGGAACTTGAAGGCTCCCGACTCGTAGGGAATCTCGGCGATGCTTAGGTCAACTTCGATGGTCGGGATCGTCCGGTGTTGGCCGACTGGAGCCTGTCACCGGCCCCGCGGCTCTGAGCCCCTTGCGGTCCATGTCGCGGCTAACGGGCTGGCACGCGCACGACGCAGAGCCGCGGGACTGGTCGCGATGCAGCGTAGAGATTCACGATTTTCAATCGGCTTTGCCACGGCATCATGGGGTGCGGTAATTGACGACATGCCAACGTGCCTTCTTGACACGATAAAGTGACATGATTATTGTGCTGCCATGAGCACAACCACGTACGAAAGCCCGCTCCGCGCAGAACAGATGGAGCAGACGCGCCTTCGGATACTGGAGGCGACGGCAGATGTGCTGGCGGACGAGGAGGTCAACGAGGTCACCGTTCCGCTTGTCGCCGTGCGCGCCCGCGTGTCGGTCCGTACCGTCTACCGGCACTTTCCGACCAAGGAGGCGCTCTTCGACGAGTTCGGTGAATGGGCGGAGGAGCACCTCCGGGTCGTCCTCCTTTCCTACCCAGACACGCTCGAGGGCGTCCGCGAGATGGCGCCTGCGCTCTATCGCATGTACGACGAGCGAGCGCCGCTGATCCGCGCCCTCCTGTCCAAGCGCGGACAGGAGATCCGGGCCCGCACGCGGCGCCGGCGACTGGCGACGTTCGAGAAGGCGATGCGGGAGGTCACCGACGGGCTCGGGCCGGCCGAGCGCCAACGCGCCCTTGGGGTGATCTACCTGCTCGTGAGCGCGCCCGCGTGGCAGGCGATGCGCGACCAGTGGGGCCTCGAGGGCCAGGAGGCCGGCAAGGCCGCCGCCTGGGCCGTACGCGTGCTGACGGACGAACTTCGCCGCAATCCGGCAAGCATGAAGGAGGTTGGTAATGATGACACTCGTCGCTGAGCAAACCTTCGCCCCACCCGGTCCGGGATCGTGGTTCCTCGACCCGACTCATTGGACGCGGCCGGTGACCCGCTTCCAAGCGGAGATCTTTCCCGAGCCGTTCGAACGCGGCTTCGGCGAGAGCCTCCGCCGCTACGGATCGCTGCTCGAGTACCTGGAGGCGGGCTTCGTCAACGGGTTCCCGTACTACTGCGCACGTGCCGTCGGCGCGCCAAGCGAGGCAGTCGGTCACCCTCCGAAAGAGGTGTGGGACGAGCTCGCGCGCAGTCACCCAATGATTCGGCGCCGACTCGAGACGAGCGCGACCGTGTTCGAACGCAAGCTCTGGCGTGAGGACCTCGAGCGCTGGGACCGAGAAGTGAAGCCCGCGGTGATCCGGGCTCACCTCGCGCTGCTCGCGGTTGACCCGGCGGCGCTCGACACGCCAGCGCTCCTCGCATACATCGATCGCTGCCGCGAGAACCAGATCCATGGGGCGTACATCCATCACCTCTTCAACGTGCCGGCGCTCCTGCCTGTGGGCGACTTCCTCGTGCACGCGCAAGAATGGACAGGCCGCTCGCCGGCCCAGTTACTCGGTCTCCTCCAGGGCGCGAACCCCGACCCGCTCGGTGCAGACGAGGAGCTCGAGCGACTGGTCGGCGCTCTCCGACTGGATACGGCGGCGACGGCCTTGCTCACGTCGGCCGGAGAGCCGGGCGAGGTGGTCGCCGCGCTTCGCTCGCTGTCCGGCGACACGGGCCGGCTCGCTTCGGCATACGTCGATCGTGTCGCCTACCGGCCGGTAAACGGCGAGGACGTGGGCGACCCGTCGGTGCACGAGCTTCCCGAGCTGATCGTCGGAGCGATCCACACAGCATTCGATCGCCTCGAGACTCCACCGGCGAACGACCTGGACCGGAAGACCTCTGAATTGCGGGAAGCAGTGCCCGCTCGGCATCGCGACGCCTTCGACGCGCTGCTCGAGGAGGCTCGGGCGACCTACCGGCTACGCGACGAGCGGGGCATCTACGCCGACCTCTGGGCGATCGGGATCATGCGGCGCGCGATCCTCGCGGCCGGCCGCCGGCTTACGGCGCCCGGGCGGCTCGCTGATCCCGGCCATCTCGTAGAGGCTGGCTATGCGGAGCTGCGAAGCCTTGTCGAGTCCGGCGACGGCCCATCGGGTGAGGAACTGGCCGAGCGTGCGGGCTACCGGCTCAGGGCGCGCTACGCGGATGCGCCCGCGTTTCTCGGCGGCGAGCCGGGCGATCCGCTGCCGCCCGAGTGGCTGCCGCCCTCGGCGGCAAGGCTGGAGCGCGCGATCGGTGCAGCCGTGCAGGCGATCTTCGCCGCGCCGAAGCCACGCACAGAGGAGCGAAAGGTTCACGGTCTCGGCGTCAGCCCGGGCGTGTACGAGGGCACCGCACGGGTGATTCGCGGCACCGAGGAGTTTGGTCGCATCGAGCGGGGCGACATCCTCGTCACGAACTCCACGACGACGGCATTCAACATCGTGCTGCCGCTCCTCGGCGCGATCGTGACCGACCGGGGCGGGCTGCTCTCGCATGCCGCGATCGTCGCGCGCGAGTACGGGCTGCCAGCAGTCGTCGGGTGCACCGATGCGACCTCCGTTCTCCTGGACGGTGCGAGGATCATCGTTGATGGCACCGCGGGCGAGGTCGAGCTCGTCGCATGACGGAAGCAGGCGACGATGAAACCGGCAGCACTTACCGAGGAGCTTGAGGAAAGCCTGTTTGGCGGCAAGGCCACGCAGCTAGCCACGGCCACGCGTGCGGGCCTGCCCGTTCCCGCGGGTGTCGCGCTTCCGTACGGGTTCGTGGATGCACTCGCTGCTGACGAACGCGACGCGAGGCAGCGGCTGGCTGCAGTCTTTCGCACGCTCGGCGCCCCGCTCGTGGCGCGCTCGTCCGCAGTGGGCGAGGACTCCGAGCAGGCGAGCTTCGCAGGACAGCACCTGACGCAGCTGAACCTGCGCTCCGAGCCTGAACTCGTTGACGCCGTGTCCGCCATCTGGCGCTCGGCGCGCTCGCCTTCAGCGTTCGCGTACCGCGAGCGCCTTCGGCTGCCCCGCGAGCCGAGAATGGCCGTCGTCGTACAGGAACTCGTCGATGCGGACGCCGCCGGCGTGCTCTTCAGCCGCAACCCCGTCAACGGGTCGGACGAGATCGTGATCGAGGCGGCCTGGGGGCTCGGGGAGTCGGTCGTTGCCGGTCTCGTCATCCCAGATCGGTTCCGCTTGAGGCGTGACGGTGCCGTCGCCGAGCGAATCGCGGGACTGAAGGACGTCGCCATACGCACCGACCCGGAAGGGGGCACAAGCAGCACACACGTTTCCGAGGGGCTCACCCGCGTGCTCTGCCTGGGCGATGCACAGCTCGCCGCACTTCATGCGCTCGCGCTCCGCTGCGACGAGGTGTTTGGCGGAAGCCACGACATCGAGTGGGCGTTCGCCGGCGGCCGGCTCTACCTCCTGCAGCGGCGAGCGCTCACGGCGATCCCAAGTCCAGCTGCAGGCGGCCACACGGGCGAGCACGTGCGCTTGCCTAACTAGCAGACCCGAAACGACCGGCCGCTGTTGGCAGTCAGTTGAAATTCGTGCTCGGCTCTTCGGTTCCATCGGGATTCCAGAACCGCCAAACGCCGACCTCCTTGCCCTCGCGATAGCATCCCTCGGCTGCAGGCCGGCCGTCCGGATGGAAGTCTCGCCAAAGCCCGTCTTCCTTGCCATCAACGTACTGGCCTTCGGACACCACTGTGCCGTTCTCATGGTACTCAACGAAGAGACCGTGCCGGATCCATCGTATCCTGTCTGGTGCCATCACCCTGGCATAGCGGAATCTGATGGCTCCCGACTCGTAGGGAATCTCGGCGATGTTGAGGTCAGGGTCGATGGTCATACTTTCGGCGTTGACGGGCGAATTGGCAGGCGATCGGGAACGTCCGGTCTTGGGCCCACTGTAGCCGGCTGCGACGGGTGGAGCTCCGGGCCCGAAGCCACGTATTTGTGTGCCTTCAAAGCTCCATTCGATAGCCCACGCCGTAGATCGACTTGATCCAGTCGTCCTCTCCTCCGGCCTCGACGAGTTTCCTGCGCAGGTTCTTGATGTGGCTGTCGACGGCACGGTCGGTGACGGCACGCTGGTCGTCGTAAATGCGGTTGAGAAGCTGCTCGCGCGAATACACCCGCCCCTGTGATCCATACAACACGCCGAGCAGGCGAAACTCCCCGGGCGTGAGGTCCAGCAAGCGGCCATTGAGGCTTGCGCGGTATGTCTGCGCATCAAGCGTCAGCACGGTTCCCGTCGGGGCGGCATCGGGTCCCCGGCGATAGCGGCGCAACACGGCGCCCACGCGCGCGATCACCTCGCGGGGGCTGAAGGGCTTGCAGACGTAGTCGTCGGCGCCGATCTCCAGGCCCAGCAGCCGATCGATCTCCTCGACACGCGCCGTAATCATGATCACCGGCACCGTGCTGTGGCGGCGCAGTTCGCGGCAGATGTCCGTGCCGTCGCGGCCAGGCAGCATGAGATCCAGCAGGACCAGGTCGGGCCGGTGGTCGTGGAAGGCGGACATGGCGAGCGCGCCGTCGGCAACCCAGTGGTGCGTATAGCCGGCCGTGCCGAGATAGTCGCCCAGCACGGCGGCCAGCCGAGGCTCGTCCTCGACGATAAGGATGTGTGCTTGGAGGGCGTTCATGGTGCGGCCAGCGGCAGTTCGATATGGATGCGCAGCCCGCCCAGCGGCGATGGCCCGGCGACGATCTTGCCACCGTGTGCCTCGACGATGTTGCGGCAGATCGCCAGCCCCAGGCCGCTGCCGCCGCTGGCGCGGTTGCGCGACGCCTCCAGGCGATAGAAGCGCTCGAACAGCTTTTCCAGCTTGTCCTCGGGAACACCGGGTGCACTGTCCTCGATGGAAATACTGGCCACTGCGTCACGCCGCTGGCAGCGCAGCCGCGCGGTGCCGCCCTTGTCCGTGTAGCGCAGCGAATTCTCCAGCAGGTTTCCGAACAGCTGCTGCAGGCGTGCCTCGTCGCCGCTGATCGTCAACGGGGGCGGTGGGATCGACACCTCGAGCCGCAGGCCGGCCGCCTCGAAGCGCCTCTGCATGCTGGCTTGGGCGGCCTGCAGCACGGTCACAAGATCGATGGGCGCGCGCCGGTAAGCCATCGCGCCGACGTCCGTCCGAGACAGGTCGTGCAGGTCGTCGATCAGCTTGCCCAGCTGCCTGATCTCCACGTTCATGGCCTCCAGCGTGGAGGCGCTCGGCGGCCGGATTCCGTCCTGGATGGCCTCCAGTTCCGCGCGCAGGACCGCCAGGGGCGTGCGCAGTTCATGCGAGATGTCCGCCATGAAGGTGCGCCGCGCGCGCTCGGTGTGTTCCAGCGTCTGCGCGAGCTGGTTGAAGTCCCGGGCGAGCGTTCCCAATTCGTCGTTGGCGCCGATCTCGACGCGCGAGGCGTAGTCGCCGGCCGCGAGCCGGTGGGTGGCGCCGGCCATGCCGCGCACGCGCCGCAGCAAGGCCCGCGCGAGCACGAAGGTCAGCAGGGCGGCCACGGCCAGCGAGGCCAGGACGATCATCCGCAGCGCCCCGAATTGCTGTTCGAGAAAGCGGGCCTCGCCACTTGCGAGCACCTTCTCGAAGGGCACCGTCGCAATCCAGCCCACGGTGCGGCCGCCTGCCACCACAGGCAGACGGATGGAATCGGCCGCCACCTGCGGGTTGCCTGCGACGTGCCGCAACTCCGTGTCCAGCACGCCCATGCGCAAGATCACGCCGGTCTGGTCGGAGGAGGTCAGCCAGGGCGGCGTGGGAGGGTCCTCCGTGCGCGCCACCGCGAGGTCCATCCATGCCCTGAAGTCCGTGCGAAGGAAGTCCCAGTTGCCGTGCTTGCCGTAGCCCGCCACGAGGCGCGGCACGATTTCTTCCATGCGCTGCGTGGCCTGTCCGTTGAGGTAGCCCAGAAAGCCGCGCTCGAAGCTGATGCGCATGGCGACACCCTGTACGAGCAGCACGGCAGCGCAGGCCACCAGCACGGCGAGGAAGAGCTTGGCTGTGATGCCGACTCTCATGGAACGGGGCGGCGGAGCGCGAACGAATGATGCATGCGGGTATTAGCGCCGCGCTGGCCGGGTAAATCAAGGATGGGCGGGCGACGGCCGGTGGCATCCATCGTTGCTCCACATTTTTTTTCCAGCATGGCGGCCTTCGGATCACGCTCATGAAGGATACCGTGCAGGCATTCCAACGAAAATCCCCCGCAAGAGGCTGGTGTGCCTCGGCACTTCTCGTGCTGGGGTTGGTGCAGGGCGGATGCGCGGTCGGCCCGAACTACCAGGCGCCGGTGCCGGCCGTGTCGGCAAGATGGCAAGCGGTGTTGCCGCACGAAGGCAGCACGGACTCCATGGCCGACTGGTGGCAGCAGTTCGACGATCCGGTCCTCAGCCGGTTGATCGCACAGGCCGAAGCCGACAGTCCCAGCCTGGACAAGGCCTGGGCAGGCATCGAAAAAGCGCGCGCCACCCTGGCCACGGCACGCGCCTCCGGCCTGCCCAGCCTGAGCGGCAGCGGCGCGCTGTCGCGCGGAAAACAGCAGCTGACGCAGGGCAGTTCGCCGGTGCTGGCCACCAGCCGCAGCGCGGACCTCGATGCCTCCTGGGAGCTGGACCTGTTAGGCAAGGCACGCCGCAACGCGCAGGCGGCACAGGCTCGCATCGAGGCGCGCGCGGACGATTGGCACGACGCACGGGTTTCGCTCGCGGCCGAAGTGGCCGACACCTATGTGCAATACCGCGCTTGCGGATTGCTGGCCGAAGCCTACGAGCGCGAACTGGCGTCGATGACCGAGACCGAGAAGGCCACTGCCGTGTCGGTGCGCGCCGGCTTCACCGCGCCGTCCGATGGCGCGCTCGCGCGCGCCAGCGTCGCGAGCACCACATCGACGCTGCTGTCGCAGCGCGCCGAATGCGAGCTGCTGGTGAAGACGCTCGTCAACCTCACCGGCTCCGACGAAGACGAGTTGCGTGCAGGGTTGGCGCCCGGCGGCGCGAAGGTGCCGCAGCCCGCCGCCCTGGCGGTGCGCAGCGTGCCCGCCGGGGCCTTGCGCCAGCGGCCGGACCTTGCCTCGAGCGAGCGCGAACTCGCGGCCGCCAGCGCTGAAATTGGCGTGGCGGTGGCGGACCTCTATCCAAGCCTTTCGCTCTCCGGCTCGATCACCGTCTCGGCCAGCAGCCTTTCGTCGCCGGCCACCACGTGGTCCCTGGGCCCTTCGCTGTCGCTTCCGCTCTTCGACGCCGGCAAGCGCCGGGCCGCGGTGGACAGCGCGCACGCCAGCTACAGGTCGGCACTGGCCAGCTATCGGCAGAGCGTGCGCGATGTGGTCAAGGAGATCGAACAGGCACTGGTCCGCCTGGACAGCACCGCCCAGCGAGCCGACCAGGCCGAGCAAGCGGCGTTCGAATACCGCCGCTATTTCGAGGCGACGGAAGTGAACTGGCGCGCGGGCGGTGCGAGCCTGCTCACCCTGGAAGAAGCCCGTCGCTCCGCGCTCTCTGCGCAGATCGACCAGATCACGCTGCAGCGCAGCCGCGTCCAGTACTGGATTGCGCTCTACAAGGCGCTGGGCGGCGGCTGGCAACCGGATGCGCCGGCGTTGTCGCCGGCCGCGATGGCGAGCCGGCAGACGAACAATCAATGAGGTACCTCGTGAATCGAAGTTTTTTCATCGCAGCCGTGGCGGTCGCCGCGGCGCTCGGCCTTGGCACGGCCGCCTGGCTTGCCCGCTCATCGGGCGGCGCCAGCGCGTCCGGCGCCAGTACCCCGGCCCCCAGTGCGCTGACGGTGGAGGTGGTGGCGCCGGAGACACGAAGCTGGCCGCAGGCGCTGCAAGCCAGCGGGCCGGTTGCCGCGTGGCAGGAGATCATCGTCAGTCCCGAGACCGGCGGACTGCGCATCGCCGAGTTGCTGGTCGATGTGGGCTCGAGCGTCAAGCGCGGCCAGCTTCTCGCGCGGCTGGCGGACGCCACCGTCCAGGCTGAGCTGCGCAAGCAGGAGGCGGCCGTCGCGCAGGCGCGCGCCTCGCTCGACCAGGCGGTCTCGAACATGCAGCGCGCCAAGGTTGCTGAAAGCAGCGGCGCGCTGTCGGCGCAGAAGATCGAGGAATACCGCATCACCGAGGCGACGTCGCGCGCCTCGCTCGCTTCGGCGCAGGCGGAACTCGACAGCAGCAAGCTCAAGCTGGTCCAGACCCGGATCGTCGCGGTCGACGATGGCATCGTGTCATCGAAGACGGCCGTGCTGGGCAATGTGGTCAGCGCGGGCGCGGAGCTGTTCCGCATGGTCCGGCAGGGCAAGGTCGAATGGCGTCCGGAACTCGATGCGCGCCAGGTCGCCACCGTCCATGCGGGACAAACTGCGCGGGTCACCCTGCCAGGCGGCGAGCAGGTCGAAGGCAAGGTGCGACTGGTGGGGCCGACGCTGAGCACCACCACCGGCCGCGCCGTGCTCTACGTGAGCCTGCCCGCCATCGGTTCGACGCGCATCGGCATGTTCGCCAGCGGCACGCTGGAGCTCGACGCCCGGCCGGCGTCGACGCTGCCCCAGTCGGCCATTGTGATGCGCGACGGCCGCTCCTACGTGTACGTGGTCGGAAGCGATGGCAAGGCGGGCAGCCGGCCGGTCACGACCGGCCGCCGCCAGGGCGATCGTGTCGAGGTGCTGTCGGGCCTGGACGGCCAGGGCCGCGTCGTTGCGAGTGGTGGCGCCTTCTTGTCGGAAGGCACGCAGGTGACCGTGGCGGGTGCCGCCAAGGCACAAGCCGGGAGCGCCCAGTGAACATCTCCTCGTGGTCCATCCGCAACCCGGTTCCCGCGGTCCTGGTCTTCATCCTGCTGACCGTCATGGGCCTGATCGGCTTCAAGAGCCTGCAGATCCAGGACTTTCCCGACATGGATCTGCCGACCATCCAGGTCTCGGCCGCGCTCGAAGGCGCCGCGCCATCGCAGCTGGAGACCGAGGTGGCGCGCAAGATCGAGGACAAGCTGGCCTCGCTGACGCGGCTGGACCATATCACCACCAAGATCACCGATGGCACGGTGAGCATCAGCGTCAGCTTCGAGATCGACAAGGACAGCGAAGAGGCGCTGAGCGAGGTCCGCAACGCGGTGGACAGCGCGCGCGCCGACCTGCCTTCGAGCATGGCCTCGCCCACCGTCTCGAAGCAGACCGCGGCAAGCTCGGCGCTGCTGACCTTCACCGTCGAATCGGGCAACCTCGACGACAAGGACCTCTCATGGTTCGTCGACAACAAGTTGGCCAAGGCCCTCCTGGCCGTGAAGGGTGTGGCCAAGGTGGAGCGCGTGGGCGGCATCGACAGGGAGGTTCATGTGGACCTCGATCCGACGCTGATGGCGGGCCTGGGCGTGACGCCGTCCGATGTTTCCACGCAGCTCAAGGCGGTGCAGAAGGAAGGCTCGGGCGGCGAGGGCGCGGTCGGCGGCCAGAAGCAGTCCACGCGCACCATTGCGACCGCCGGCACGGCCGGGGAGATCGCGGCAATCACCATACCGCTGTCGGATGGCCGCTACGTGCGGCTGGACCAGATCGCGCGGGTCAGCGACACCCATGCCGACCGCACGACCATGGCCTTTCGCGATGGCAAGCCGGTGATCGGCTTCCAGGTCACGCGGTCGCGCGGCTATTCGGACGTGAGCGTGGCCGAGGACGTGCGCGGCGCGATCGAGCGCTTCTCCAAGTCGCACCCCGAGGCGAGCATTGCCGAGGCCTCGAACACGGTGACGCCGATCCAGGACAACTACGAAGGTTCGATGCACCTGCTGTTCGAGGGCGCGTTCCTGGCGATCGTGGTGGTGTGGTGGTTCCTGCGCGACTGGCGCGCCACGCTGATCTCGGCCACCGCGCTGCCGCTGTCGATCATCCCGACCTTCGGCTTCATGGCGCTCGCGGGCTTTTCGCTCAACGTCATCACGCTGCTGTCCCTGTCGCTGGTGGTGGGCATCCTGGTCGACGACGCGATCGTCGAGATCGAGAACATCGAGCGCCACCTGTTGATGGGCAAGACACCGTACCAGGCCGCGATGGAAGCCGCGGACGAGATCGGGCTGGCGGTGATCGCGACCACCTTCGCGCTGGTCGCGGTCTTTCTCCCGACGGCCTTCATGGGAGGCATTCCCGGAAAATTCTTCCGGCAGTTCGGCGTCACCGCCTCTGTGGCGGTACTGGCCTCGTTGCTGGTGGCGCGGCTCCTGACGCCGATGATGGCGGCCTATCTGCTCAAGCGCAAGGCGCCGGGATCTCACGAGATCTCGCCCGACGGGCCCACGATGACCCGCTATCTCGGCTGGGTGCGGGCGAGCCTCTCGCGGCGCAAGGCCACGGTGCTGGCCGCCACGGCCTTCTTTGCCCTGGCGTTGATCATCATCCCGTTCATTCCGACGGCCTTCATCCCGGCGCAGGACAAGGCGCAAAGCAGCGTGACCATCAAGCTGGCACCGGGCAGCACCTTGCAGGACACGGCGACGATGAGCCAACGCGCGGCGGAGATGCTGCGCACGCTGCCCGAGGTGAAAGGCGTCTTCGTCTCGGCCGGCACGGCCACCAGCGGAGCCGGCATGAGCGCCAGCTCGTCGACCGACGTCACCAGCGCCACGCTGACCATCGACCTGGCACCGCGCGGCGACCGGAAGCTCAAGCAATCGGGCGTCGAGGCCAGGATGCGCGAGCTCTTGCGAACGCTTCCCGGCGCCCGCGTCACGGTGGGCGCCGGTACCAACGGCGCGTCGCTGGACATCACGCTGGCAGGCGACGACCCCCAGGTCCTCGCGAGCGCGGCGGCTCAGGCCGAGACGCAACTGCGCACGCTCAAGGGCATCGGCAACGTGACCTCCAGCGCTTCGCTGCAACGGCCCGAAATCCAGGTGCGCCCCGACACGGGCCGCGCCGCAGCGCTCGGCGTCACCGCGCAAGCGCTGGACGACGCCATACGGCTGGCCACATACGGCGACTACTCCAATTCGCTGCCCAAGCTCAACCTGCCGGAGCGCCAGATTGCGATCCGCGTGCGCATGGATCCGTCGGTGCGCGAGAACATCGAAGCCATCGCGCAGCTGCGCGTCAAGGGCAATGAAGGCATCGTGGACCTGGGCTCGGTGGCCGACATTGCGATGGGCAGCGGCCCGTCGCAGATCGACCGGATGGATCGCTCGCGCAACATCACGCTCAGCGTCGAGCTGAACGGACGCCCGATCGGCGAGGTCCAGAAAGAGGCGATGGCGCTGTCGGCGCTCAAGTCCTTGCCGGCCGGCGTGCATCAAGTGGAGCAGGGCGAGGTGCAGCGCATGTCCGAGCTGTTCCAGAGTTTCGGCGTCGCGATGGCGATCGGCATCTTCTGCATCTATGCGGTGCTGGTGCTGCTGTTCCACGACTTCCTGCAGCCGGGCACCATTCTCAGCGCCTTGCCGCTCGCAATGGGCGGGGCCATGTTCGCGCTGTGGGTCACGCACCAGTCATTCTCGATGTCGGTGGTGATTGGCGTGCTGATGCTGATGGGCATCGTCACGAAGAATTCGATCCTGCTGGTGGAATACGCGATCATGGCGCGCCGCGACCGGGGCATGGGCCGCTTCGAGGCGCTGCTGGATGCCTGCCACAAGCGGGCGCGTCCGATCGTGATGACGACCATCGCCATGGGCGCCGGCATGCTGCCCAATGCCCTTGGCCTGGGTGCGGAACCCAGCTTCCGCCAGCCCATGGCCATCGTCGTGATCGGCGGTCTCTTGACCTCCACGGCGCTGAGCCTGCTGGTGGTGCCGGTGATCTTTACCTATGTCGACGATCTGCTGCAATGGGGGCGGCGCCGCCTGCTTTCGCGCAACAAGGCCACTCCCGATGCGGCTGAACCGTGGGTTCCGGCGCGCGACTGAAAGGGAAAGCGAGAGCAGGGATTCGCCGGTCAGCCGGCAGCGCGCGGCCCGGACTCTTCGGTCCACCGCGCATGCGACGCGCCCAGGTGATGCAGCATGGCTGCCACCGCGGCCTGCGGATCCCGCGCTTCCAGCGCGCGGTAGATCGCCTCGTGCTCGGCGAACGCCGCCTTCCACGCCTGCGAATCCTCCGTGCGCTCGCTCATGCGGGACGAGATCGGGCTGTGCCGCCCATCGAAGAGTTCACCGACCAGCCGCACGAGAACCGAGTTGCCCGTCATCTCGGCGATGGCGATGTGGAAGCGCCGGTCGTTCTCGATCTGGGTGCGGCCGCTCCGGCCGTCCTGGCGCATGCTTTCGAGCGCTGCCCCCACGCGCTCCAGATGCTGCGGCGTGACGCGGGCCGAGGCCAGTGTGACGACTGAGCCTTCGAGCATCGCGCGCGCCTGGATCATTTCCGACGGGCTTTCGCCGACCGCGGGCGTTGCGCGCTCCGGCGCATCCGGCGCCGCGCAGACATACACGCCTGACCCCATCCGTATCTCGATGCGCCCGTCGATCTCCAGGGCGATCAGCGCTTCGCGCAGCGAGGGGCGCGACACGCCCAATTGCAAGGCCAGCTCCCGCTCCGGTGGCAAGCGCGCACCGACGGGCAGATTGCCGTTGCGGATGAAAGCCCGGATCTGGTCCGCGATCTGTTGGTAGAGCCGGCGGGTGTCGGCGGGCTTGGTGGGGGGAAACATGAGAAGAGCGGGTCGGCAATTTGGTCATGCCAGTTTGCCATCCTCTATGTAGTGATTGCTACTAATGAGCTGTATTTTGCGGGAAAACCCGAAAAGGGTTTGTTCCGGTGAGGCCATTTTTGACGCTATGGCAAAGTGCCACTTCAAAATTGGTAAGGCCAAAAGAGATGGCGGCGTTCCGTTTGAGGAGGCTCGAGGTGCCAACCAGCATGAGACAACGCATCGACTCGCATCAGCATTTCTGGCGGCCCGCGCGCGGCGACTACGCGTGGCTGCGCGCCGATGTGCCCGCCCTCGCGCCGCTGGTGCGCGACTTTCTTCCCGCGCATCTCGCGCCTCTCTTGCAAGCGCACGGCGTCGAGCGGACCGTGCTGGTGCAGGCCGCCGACTCGGAAGCCGAAACCGACTTCATGCTCGAACTGGCCGCCGCGCACGACGTGGTTGGCGGCGTGGTCGGCTGGGTCGACCTGAGCAGCCCCGATGCCGTGGTTTCGCTCGAACGCATGGCGCGGCATCCCAGGTTCAAGGGCGTGCGGCCGATGCTGCAGGACCTGCCCGACGACGACTGGATCGCGCGCATGCCACGCCCCGATGCCATTCAGGCGCTCGTTCGCCTGGGCCTGCGCTTCGATGCGCTGGTGAAGCCGCGGCACCTGCCCTCGCTGATGCGGTTCCTCAAGGACTGGCCGCAGCTGCCCGTGGTGATCGACCACGCGGCCAAGCCGCCCGTGGGCGCGCACCACAGCGAGGCCTTCGCGGCCTGGCGCAGGGACATGGCCGAGCTCGCCGCGCTGCCGCAGGTGTGCTGCAAGTTCTCGGGGCTCTGGGGCGAGGCGCCGCAGGCTGCGCACCACGACGTCGATGTGGCGGCACGCGCCGTGCGGCCGGTGTGGGAGCAGCTGCTCGAGAGCTTCGGCCCCGCGCGCCTCATGTGGGGCAGCGACTGGCCGGTGCTCACGCTGGCCGGCGACTACGCAGGATGGATCTCGGTCAGCGAAGCCTGCATCGGCGGCCTGTCGGCCAGCGAGCAGTCGCACCTCTGGCGCGGCACCGCGCAACGCTTCTATGGCCTTGCAACGGACTGAACGCGCCATGCTGCAACCCATCGTCACCATCCGCGACCTCTGCAAATCGTTTGCCGGCGTGCGCGCGCTCGACAGGGCGCAGTTCGATCTCCTGCCCGGCGAGGTGCATGCCCTGATGGGCGAGAACGGCGCGGGCAAGTCCACGCTCATGAAGGTGCTGGCCGGTGTCTACAGCAAGGACTCCGGCGAGGTGATGATCGACGGCCAGCCCACGGACATCGCGAGCCCGCGAGCGGCGCAGGCGCTGGGCATCGGGATCATCCATCAGGAGCTGAACCTGATGAACCACCTGAGCGCTGCGCAGAACATCTTCATCGGCCGCGAGCCGCGCGGGCGCTTCGGCCTCTTCATCGACGAGGACGCGATGCGCGCCGCGGCCGAGCGCGTCTTCGAGCGCATGAACCTGCGGCTCGACCCGCACACGCCGGTCGGCGAACTCACGGTGGCGAAGCAGCAGATGGTCGAGATCGCGAAGGCGCTCTCGTTCGATTCGCGCGTGCTCATCATGGACGAGCCCACCGCTGCGCTCAACAACGAGGAAGTGGCCGACCTGTTCCGCATCATCGGCCAGCTCAGGTCGCAGGGCGTGGCCATCGTCTACATCTCGCACAAGATGGACGAGCTCAAGCGCATCGCCGACCGCGTGACCGTGATGCGCGACGGCCAGTACATCGCCACCGTGTCGATGGCCGACACCCCTATGGACACCTTGATCGCCATGATGGTGGGCCGCCAGCTCACTGAGGTGGAGAACGACTTTCCCGACACTTCGGGCAACGAGATCGTGCTCGAGGCCCGAGGCATCACGCGCGGCTCGATGGTGCGCGATGCGAGTTTCGTGCTGCGCCGCGGCGAGATCCTGGGCTTTGCGGGGCTCATGGGCGCGGGCCGCACCGAGCTGGCGCGCGCGGTGTTCGGGGCCGACCCCCTCGACGCGGGCGAGGTCCGGGTGCACGGCAAGCGGGTGTCGATCAGGTCGCCCGAGGATGCGGTGTCGCACGGCATCGGCTACCTCTCCGAGGACCGCAAGCACTTCGGCCTGGCCACCGGCATGGATGTGGAAACCAACATCGCGCTGCCGAGCATGAAGAAGTTCCTGTCGATGGGCGTCTTCATCGACCAGGCCGCCATCGAGGCCGCAGGCGAGCGCTACGTGAAGCAGCTCAGCATCAAGACGCCCTCGGTGCGCCAGCAGGTGCGGCTGCTCTCGGGCGGCAACCAGCAGAAGATCGTGATCGCCAAGTGGCTGCTGCGCGACTGCAGCGTGCTGTTTTTCGACGAGCCCACGCGCGGCATCGACGTGGGCGCCAAGGCCGAGATCTACCGCCTGCTCAACGACCTGGCCGCGCAGGGCAAGGCCATCGTGATCATCTCGTCGGAGCTGCCCGAGATATTGCGCGTGAGCCACCGCGTGCTGGTGATGTGTGAAGGCCGCATCACCGGCGAACTGGCGGGGCGCGAAGCCTCGCAGGAAAAGATCATGCAGCTCGCCACCCGGCGTGAGACCACTGCTGCTGCCGCCACCGCATGACGACTGGAGACAACGCTTTGACAACCCCCACCGCTACCACCGCCGCCGCGCCCGGCTTCTCGCTGAAGGCACGGCTCTTTCGTCCCGCCACGCGGCAGAAGCTGCTGGCCTTTGCCAGCCTGATCGCGCTCCTGGTGTTCTTCAGTGTCGCGTCGCCGCAGTTCCTGCAGACCGACAACCTCGTAAGCATCCTGCAGTCGACCGCGGTGAACGGCGTGCTGGCCATCGCCTGCACCTTCGTGATCATCACCGCGGGCATCGATCTTTCGGTGGGCACGCTGATGACCTTCTGCGCCGTCATGGCCGGTGTGGTGCTCACCTACATGGGTATGCCGCTCGCACTGGGCATCGCGGCTGCGATCTTCTTCGGTGCGCTGGCCGGGTTCGTGTCGGGCGTGCTGATCGCCAAGCTCAAGATCCCGCCCTTCATCGCCACGCTGGGCATGATGATGCTACTCAAGGGCCTGTCGCTCGTGATCTCGGGCACCAAGCCGATCTACTTCAACGACACGCCGGACTTTCCGGCGATCTCGCAGGATTCGCTGATCGGCTACTTCATTCCGTCGCTGCCGATTCCCAATGCGGTGCTGATCCTGTTCCTGGTGGCGGTGGCCGCGAGCATCTTGCTCAACAAGACCATCCTCGGGCGCTACACCTTCGCGCTCGGCAGCAACGAGGAGGCGGTGCGCCTGTCGGGCGTGAACACCGACTTCTGGAAGGTCGTGGTCTATACGGTGAGCGGCGGCATCTGCGGCATCGCGGGCCTGTTGATTGCCTCGCGCCTGAACTCCGCCCAGCCTGCGCTGGGACAAGGGTACGAACTCGATGCGATTGCCGCCGTGGTCATCGGCGGCACCTCGCTCAGCGGGGGCACCGGCACCATCGTGGGCACGATCATCGGCGCCTTCATCATGAGCGTGCTGACCAACGGCCTGCGCATTCTTTCGGTCGCGCAGGAATGGCAGACGGTGGTGACGGGCGTGATCATCATCCTCGCCGTGTACGCGGACATCCTGCGCCGTCGCAGCAGCAACACGCACTGACCTTATTTCTACAACCGAAGGAGACATTCGCATGATTCAAAGAAGAGCAGTCGCAACCACGCTGGTCGCAGCCCTCATCGGCCTGCCGGGTTTCGCCCAGGCACAGCAGGCGCAGGAGATCTACATCCCGCTCGTGTCCAAGGGCTTCCAGCACCAGTTCTGGCAGGCCGTGAAATCCGGCGCCGAACAGGCCGCGAAGGACCTGAAGGTGAAGGTCACCTTCGAAGGGCCCGAGACCGAGGCGATGGTCGACAAGCAGATCGACATGCTCTCCGCTGCGCTCGCGAAGAAGCCGCAGGCCATCGGCTTTGCCGCGCTCGACAGCCAGGCCGCCATTCCGCTCCTGAAGAAGGCACAGGCCGCGAAGATTCCCGTAGTGGCCTTCGACTCGGGCGTGGACAGCGACATTCCCGTGACCACCACCACCACCGACAACAAGGCCGCCGCCGCGCTCGCGGCCGACAAGATGGCCGAGATGATCGGCAAGTCGGGCGAGGTGGCGCTGGTGGTGCACGACCAGACCAGCCGCACCGGCGTGGATCGCCGCGACGGGTTCGTCAACCGCATCAAGTCGGCCTACCCGAACATCAAGATCGTGAGCGTGCAGTACGGCGGCGGCGACCAGCTGAAGTCGACCGAGATCACCAAGTCGATTCTGCAGGCCTCGCCGAACCTCAAGGGCATCTTCGGCGCCAACGAGGGCTCCGCCATCGGCGTGGTCAACGGCGTGAAGGAGATGAAGCGCAACGGCAAGGTCGTGATCATCGGCTACGACTCCGGCAAGCAGCAGAAGAACGCGATCATGGACGGCAGCATGGCCGGCGCGATCACGCAGAACCCCGTGGGAATGGGCTACAAGACCGTCGAGATGGCGGTCAAGGCGATCAAGGGCGAGAAGCTGCCCAAGGTGGTGGACACCGGGTTCTTCTGGTACGACAAGACCAATATCGCCGATCCGAAGATCGCCGCGGTTCTGTACGACTGATTCTTTCGGCGAAGACCTCATGACCATCGTCCGATCCATGCGCGTCCTGGACGTGCGCTTTCCCACCTCGCAGCAGCTCGACGGCTCCGACGCGATGAACCCCGACCCGGACTACTCCGCGGCGTATGTCGTGCTGGAGACCGACCAGCCGGGGCTCGAAGGCCATGGCCTGACCTTCACCATCGGCCGCGGCAACGAGATCTGCTGCGCGGCCATCGAGGCGATGCGTCACCTGGTCGTCGGGCTCGATCTGCAGTGGGTGGCCGAGGACATGGGCCGCTTCTGGCGGCACATCACCTCCGACAGCCAGCTGCGCTGGATCGGGCCCGACAAGGGCGCCATTCACCTCGCAACCGGCGCCGTGGTCAATGCGATGTGGGACCTGTGGGCCAAGTCCGAGGGCAAGCCGGTGTGGCAGCTGGTGGCGGACATGAGCCCCGAGGCGCTGGTGCGCTGCATCGACTTTCGCTACATCACGGATTGCGTCACGCCCGAAGAAGCGCTTGCGCTGCTGCGCGAGGCGGCCGTCGGCAAGGCCGGGCGCATCGCCACGCTGCAAGCCGAGGGCTACCCCTGCTATACCACCTCGGCCGGCTGGCTCGGCTATTCCGACGAGAAGCTGCGGCGGCTCGCGCAGGAGGCGGTCGATGCGGGCTTCAACCACATCAAGCTCAAGGTGGGGCGCGACCTGCAGGACGACATCCGCCGGCTGACCGTGGCGCGCGAAGTGCTCGGGCCCGACCGCCACCTGATGATCGACGCCAACCAGGTCTGGGAGGTCGACCAGGCGATCGACTGGGTGCGGCAGCTGGCATTCGCCAGGCCCTGGTTCATCGAGGAGCCGACGAGCCCCGACGACGTCGAAGGCCATCGCAAGATCCGCGAAGGCATCGCGCCGGTGGTGAAGGTGGCCACGGGCGAGATGTGCCAGAACCGCATCATGTTCAAGCAGTTCATCATGCGCGGCGCCATCGACGTGGTGCAGATCGATTCGTGCCGGCTCGGCGGTGTGAACGAGATCCTGGCGGTGATGCTGATGGCCGCGAAGTACAAGCTGCCCGTGTGCCCGCATGCCGGCGGCGTAGGGCTGTGCGAGTACGTGCAGCATCTGTCGATGATCGATTACCTGTGCATCTCGGGGACGCGCGAAGGGCGGGTGATCGAGTATGTGGACCATCTGCATGAACACTTCGCCGACCCTTGCGTGATTCGCGGCGCGGCGTACATGCCGCCGACGGCGGCCGGCTTCTCGATCACGATGAAGCCCGAATCGCTCGAGCGTTATCGCTTCCGTGGGTAGATGGAAAAATAGAAAGGCATCGCGCAGTCATGGACCTGAATCTGAAAGACAAGGTGGTGCTCGTCACCGGCGGCGGCAGCGGCATCGGCGCGGCCATTTCGCTCACGCTCGCGCGCGAAGGGGCGGTGCCGGTGATCTGCGGCAAGAATCCGCTGGATGCGGCGTTCGAGCAAGAGCTGCGAGGGCTGCAGCCGCGGGCGCGGTTTCTCCAGTTCGAGTTGATGGAAGAGGCAGCTTGCGGCAAGGCCGTCGAGAGTACCGTCGCGGAGTTCGGTCGCATCGACGGGCTGGTCAACAACGCGGGCGTGAATGACAGCGTGGGGCTCGAAGCGGGGCGCGAGGCATTCATCGCATCGCTGGACCGGAACCTCGTTCACTACTACGTGATGGCGCATTTCTGCCTGCCGCACTTGAAGGCCAGCCGCGGGGCCATCGTAAACGTCTCATCGAAGACGGCGCTGACGGGGCAGGGCAATACCAGCGGCTATTGCGCCGCCAAAGGCGCGCAGTTGTCGCTGACGCGCGAGTGGGCTGCCGCGCTCGCACCGGACGGCGTGCGCGTCAACGCCGTGATACCGGCCGAGGTGATGACGCCGCTGTACCAGCGCTGGATATCGGCCTTCGACGAACCCGACCGCAAGCTCGCTGCCATCACCGACAAGATCCCCCTCGGCCGCCGCATGACCACGCCGCAGGAGATTGCAAGCACCGCGGTGTTCCTGCTCTCCGAACAGGCCTCGCACACGACGGGGCAGTGGGTGTTCGTGGACGGCGGGTATACGCACCTGGATCGGGCGTTGACCTGATCCCTCTTCACTCGTCCTCTTTTTCATCGACGACCGGAACGAACGACCCATGCGCCACTGCCTTGCCCTTGACCTGAAAGACGATGCGGCGCTGATCGCCGAGTACGAGGCCTACCACCGCAGCATCTGGCCCGAGGTGCGCGCGCATCTGCATGCGCATGGCGTGACGGGAATGGAAATCTATCGGCTCGGGACGCGGATGGTGATGCTGATGGAGACGGACGACGCGCGGTATGACGCCGAGGCCATGGCGGCTGCGACCCGGAACGATCCGAAGATCCGGGCCTGGGAAGAACTGATGTGGAAGTTCCAGGCGCCTACGCCTTGGACGCCTGCAGGAGAAAAGTGGGTGGGCATGGAGCGGATATTCGAGTTGTAGCCGCTTCTCGCACGCAGCTGCACGGCCGGCCGCAGCCGGCAACCGGGAGCCCCGGTATCTCTTTTTTGTCGACCTTCACCTGAGTGCGAGCCAAAACTGTCGCATGCGGAGTCCGAAGCGACGCTCCATGTCACTTTTCGAGGTCAACGCGCGTGTTCTTCCTTCGCGGGAAGTGGGCATGGATCGTGGGCCCGTGTGCCACGGCCGGTGACGCCGTGGGACATGAATGCCCACGGCAAGTCTCCGGCAAAGCGGCCCCGGCGGCAGCTGATTCTCTTTCAATCAAAAAATGTTTTTCATGATCATGTTTTCCCGACGATGCGTTTCTGCACTGATGATTTCGGTGCTCCTCTTCGCTGCGGTGGAGGCGGCGGCGGCGGTGGTACTCAAGGTGGGGGCTTCGCCGGGCTGGCCGGTCTGGCAGGCAGCACTGGTAGCCAGGGCGTCAATGGCGCCAGCCAGGGTGGCGAAAGCCAAAGCGGCGGTGGCACGGGAAGAGTTCATGAACAACTACTGGCGCATGTCCGGCTGATGTACCAGCGCATTGCGGCCCTCGGTACGCCCGTTCTGATCAACCTGGAGCCGGACTTCTGGGGATTCGTTGCGGCGCTGGCGCCCGATCGCGATGCGACGCGGCTGGCGGCCGTCGTGAACAGCCAGCCCGAATGCGGCGGGTTGCCCAACACCGCCGGGGGCCTCGGCCAATGCCTGGTGCAGATGGGGAGGCAGATCGCGCCGAAGGCGCTGGTGGGATTCCCGCCCGCATTCTGGAGCGGCACCCCTGCGGCAATCGGCGCCCAGATGCGGGCGGCCGGGGCGCATCAGGCGGACTTCATCGTCGCCCAGACGACCGACCGCGACGCGGGCTGCAGGGAGGTCCCGTCGCCGCCCGCGGAATGCACGGGCCGAAGCGGTCCGTTCTACTGGGACGCAAGCAACATCGCCAGCCCGAACTTCCACGAGTCGCAGCGCCAGATTTCCGACTATCGCGCTGCCCTGGGCAATGGGCTGCCGATCCTGTGGTGGCAAACGCCGATGGGCGTGCCATCCGACACGCCCGGTGGGACCGACCTGCACTATCGAGACAACCATGTCGACTACATGCTGCGCAACGCCCAGGAGTACGGTGACACCCACACTTTTGCAATCGTCTTCAGCCCTGGGGGGAGCGTTCAGACTTCGATCAGCACCGATGGCGGTCAATTTGCGCGCCTGTCGGCCCAGTACCTCGCACGAGGCGGCGCCACCTTGAAGTAGCGATCGGCAACCGTGGAGCCGTGAGTTCTTTTCAACGCGGCCGAGGCGTCCGCCTCGGCCATCAACGCTGAGCCATTGATGCCACCTTTGGCTGCCAGCGCGAGCGCAGCAGCTGTTTGGCGAGCCTGGTCGAAGCTCAGCGTTCTTCGAATACCTCGATTTCGACGCGGCGGTTCGGTGCCAGGCAGTCGATCAGGTCCGCGCGCGCCGTCTGTGCGCAGTGCACCTTCGATTCGGATTCGCCCTTGCCTTGTACCTGAATCTTCTGCGCCGGCACGCCGGCCTGTACGAGATAGTCGCGCACGGTGTTGGCGCGTGCCAGCGAGAGCGCGTTGTTATAGGCTTGGCTGCCGAGCCGGTCTGTATGGCCCGTCACCTTGACGGCATCCGTCGCCTTGAAGCTGCCACGGATGTCGCCGGCCAGGGCCTCGAGATTGCGGCGCCCTTGGGGCAAGAGGTCTGCCATCGAGCTACCGTCGAAGCGGAACAGGCCATCGGCACCCAGCGTGGTCCGGCGCGGCGCCGTCGGGCTTGCGGTGATCGGACGTTCGAACGCCGGCACCGCACGAGCCGCCAGCACGTCGCCGCAACCGGCCGGCAGCCAATGGAAGGTCTGCGCCCTGTAGTCCTTGTCGAAGATCGCCTTGTACTGGCATGTGGTCACCCCGCCTCCGGCCTTGCGAAAGTGGAAGATGTAGTCCCACTCGCGCGGACCCGCAATGCCTTCCCTGAAATGCGGGCGGCCGAGCAGGTCGTACAACTGGTCCTTCGTGACGCCGGGGGCCACGGCGCGCAGATTGTCCAGATTCGGGAACGTGCCTTCCTTGAGCCACGCATCGTTGTCGATGTTCGGAAAGACCACTTCCGTGGCCTTGCCGTCGTCGGTGATGCCCTTGCTCACATAGGTGCTGCAGCCCTGCAGCACAAGCAGTACGGCAGCCCCCGTTGCAATGGCCGAGAAGCGATGAAATTGCGTTGTCATGATGTTGTTCCTCTTTGATGCCACGGCTTACCAGTGGAAGCCCGCACCGGCCGCCACGCCGACTTTTCCGCGCGAGTTGGCCGAGCCGCTGAACTTCACGACCCACCTCCCGTTGTCGGAGAGTTTCGATACGCCGATGGCGAGCGCCGCTTGGCCGTCGAAGCCCGCGACACCCGCGGCCACCATGCTCTTGCCCGGGATGAAGGCCTGCGGCATGTTGGCCATGGCCATCGCACCGGCTGCGCCCGCGCTGGCATCCTTGGCGATGCTGCGAATCTCGCCGCCGAGGGCATTGACGCGCGCATCCGTGTAGGCGTTGGCCCCCGCAATGCCGCTGTTGAGCTGGTTCACGTTGACCGCATCGGTGCCAGCAACGCCGGGCGCCACGTTGTGCACAGTGACCGGTCCGGTTGCGTTGCTGCCGCCCATGGACACGCTGTTGTAGTTGATGGAGCCATCCGGGTTGGTGTCGTACTTGACGGTCGACTGGTCGATCACCGCCACCTGGCCCTGCACGCCTCGCAGTTGCGAGACGTTGACCGCATCGCTGTCGGCCGAACCCGCCGCCACGCCGGTGATCTGGCGGAATTGCCCGTTGGCCACATCGCCCACGGACACCGCTGCCAGCGTGCTGGTTGTGGCGCCGATGGCGATGCGCTGTGCGTCGGTGGCCGTGGGCGGCAGGTAGCCGGCCACGCCCGCGGCGGTGGAGGCCACCGAGCCCGCGCCCAGCGCCACGCCGCCGGCCTGCGTCACGCTGCTGCCCGCACCCAGTGCCACGCCCTGGACCGCGGCGGCCGATGACTGCGTGCCCAGGGCGATGGAGTCGGCCATGTGCGAGGTTGCCCCCTGACCGATCGCCACCCCGCCCGGCGCGCTCTGCTGCACCACCGCGCCGTTGCCGATGCCGATGCCGTTGTCGCCGTTGACCGCCGTCTGCGGCCCTACCGCCACCGATTCCGCGCCGATGGCCAGCGAGTCTGCCGCGCTCGAGTTGGCGTGGAAGTACAGGGTTGGCGTGACCGCGAAGGACGTCAGCGCGCCCGAGAGCTGCCGCACCGTGACCGCGTCCTGCGCCTGCGTGCCGTCGGCCACGTTGGTGATCTGGCGATAGCTGGTGGCGCTGCCGACGGAGAGGGCGCCCAGCAGCGTGCGGTCGGTCGTGTTGTAGCTGATCAACGAGCTGCCCGCCGGGATGCTGCCGGTGGAGGGCGCCACAGCCCGGTCAGAGACGGCGCCTGAGCCGATGGCCACCGAGCCGGCAATCGTTGCGCTCGCATCCTTGCCCGACGCGATGGCGTCGGCACCTGTGGCACCGAGGTTGTCTTCGTTGCCCCCGCCGGTGGAGTTGACGCTGTAGTACCTGATCCTGTTGGCCGTGACCGTGGTGCTGAGATTCTCGATCGACTGGTTGGTGGCGAACAGCTGCGAGCCGTTGATGGCATCGGTCGAGGTGCCGGAGATCCGGCCGGCCGCGACGTTGGTGATGGTCCGCTCGGCGCCGACTGCGCCAACGCTGACCGTGCTCGCCGGTGTGGTGCCCTGGAAGTTGTAGGTCGTGCCGTTGATCACGGTGCTGGCCGTGCCGACCGCAGCGGCCGTCACCGAGCCCGAGCCCAGTGCCACGTCGCCCGCGTTGGCGCTCGCCGCCGCACCGGTGCCCAGCGCCACCCCGTTGACTCTGCTGACCGCGGCGTTGTTGCCCATGGCCACGCCCCCGGTGGCCGCGGCGGTAGTGCTGGCGCCCACACCCGCGGCAATGGAGTTGATGCCCTGCGCCCCGTTGTTGTTGACGTTGGCCCCGGCCACCCCGTTGTCGTTCACGCTGTAGTACCTGGTCCTGTTGGCCGCCACCATGTCGTTCAGCTGGTCCACGTTCACCGCGTCGGTCGCATTGGTGCCGGCCGCCACATTGGTGATCGTCGTGCCCGCGGCGTTGATGCCGGTCGTCGTCACGCTCGGCCCACCAGTAATGGTCAGGCCATTGGTGTTGAGCACGCTGTTGCCCGTGGTCAAGCTGGTGGCCACCAGATCCGGGTTGGTGGCAATCGTCAGGTTGGTGCCGTTTTGCGTGATGGCGATGTTGTTGCCCGCCGTCGTCGTCACCGTGGCACCGGGTGCCACCTTGGCCACGCTGGTGCCGGAGACCGTGCCGGTGCCGGTGGCCGCCGTCGTGGTGTTCCAGCCGGCCGTGGCGCTGCTGTTGACCTGGGTCAGCGCATCCTGCACGTTGGTGTAGGTGGTGCCGCCCACCGCCAAGCCGGCCGTCACGGTTTGCGTGGCCGGGTTGTACGCCGAGGTGCCGCCCAGCGAGGAGGCTGTGCTCGTGCCCAGCGTGGTCAGCTGGTTCACGTTCGTCGCATCGGTGCCGGCCACGCCGGGTGCCACGTTGGTGATGACGGTGTTGCCGGCATTGATGCCCGTGCTGGTCACGCTCGGCCCACCTGTGATAGTCAGGCCGTTGGTGTTGAGCACACTGTTGCCCGTGGTCAGGCTGGTGGCCACCAGGTCGGGGTTGGTCGCGATGGTCAGATTGGCGCCGTTCTGCGTGATGGCGATGTTGTTGCCCGCCGTCGTCGTCACCGTGGCACCGGGTGCCACATTGGCCACGCTGGTGCCAGAGACCGTGCCGGTGCCCGTCGCGGCCGTCGTGGTGTTCCAGCCCGCATTGGCGACAGCGCTCACTGCGTTCAGCTGGTTCACGTTCGTCGCATCGGTGCCGGCCACGCCGGGTGCCACGTTGGTGATGACGGTGTTGCCGGCATTGATGCCCGTGCTGGTCACGCTCGGCCCGCCGGTGATGGTCAGGCCGTTGGTGTTCAGCGTGCTGTTGCCCGTGGTCACGCTGGTGAAGCTCGGTGTTGCCGAGGTTGCGATCTGGACTTCAGCGCCGTTCTGCGTGATGGCGATGTTGTTGCCCGCCGTGTAGGTGGCCGTGCCCCCCGGTGCGATGTTCTGCACCGTGGTGCCCGTCGCAGTGCCGGTGCCAGTGGCCGCCGTGGTCACATTCCAGCCGGCGTTGGCCACAGCGCTCACTGCGTTCAGCTGGTTCACGTTCGTCGCATCGGTGCCGGCCACGCCGGGTGCCACGTTGGTGATGACGGTGTTGCCGGCATTGATGCCCGTGTTGGTCACGCTCGGCCCGCCGGTGATGGTCAGGCCGGTGTTGTTGACGGTCGTGTTGCCCGTGGTCAGGCTGGTGGCCACCAGGTCCGGGTTGGTGGCAATCGTCAGGTTGGTGCCGTTCTGCGTGATGGCGATGTTGTTGCCCGCCGTCGTCGTCACCGTGGCGCCGGGTGCCACGTTGGCCACGCTGGTGCCGGAGACCGTGCCGGTGCCGGTGGCCGCGGTCGTCGTGTTCCAGCCGGCGTTGGCCACAGCGCTCACTGCGTTCAGCTGGTTCACGTTCGTCGCATCGGTGCCGGCCACGCCGGGTGCCACGTTGGTGATGACGGTGTTGCCGGCATTGATGCCCGTGTTGGTCACGCTCGGCCCGCCGGTGATGGTCAGGCCGGTGTTGTTGACGGTCGTGTTGCCCGTGGTCAGGCTGGTGGCCACCAGGTCCGGGTTGGTGGCAATCGTCAGGTTGGTGCCGTTCTGCGTGATGGCGATGTTGTTGCCCGCCGTCGTCGTCACCGTGGCGCCGGGTGCCACGTTGGCCACGCTGGTGCCAGAGACCGTGCCGGTGCCCGTCGCAGCCGTCGTGGTGTTCCAGCCGGCATTGGCCACGTCGCTGACCGCGGTCAGCTGGTTCACGTTGACCCCGTCGGTGCCAGCTACGCCAGGCGCCACGTTGGTGAGGACGGCGTTGCCGGCGTTGATGCCCGTGCTCGTCACGCTCGGGCCACCAGTAATGGTCAGGCCATTGGTGTTGAGCACGCTGTTGCCCGTGGTCAGGCTGGTGGCCACCAGGTCGGGGTTGGTCGCGATGGTCAGATTGGCGCCGTTCTGCGTGATGGCGATGTTGTTGCCCGCCGTCGTCGTCACCGTGGCACCGGGTGCCACATTGGCCACGCTGGTGCCAGAGACCGTGCCGGTGCCCGTCGCGGCCGTCGTGGTGTTCCAGCCCGCATTGGCGACAGCGCTCACTGCGTTCAGCTGGTTCACGTTCGTCGCATCGGTGCCGGCCACGCCGGGTGCCACGTTGGTGATGACGGTGTTGCCGGCATTGATGCCCGTGCTGGTCACGCTCGGCCCACCTGTGATAGTCAGGCCGTTGGTGTTGAGCACACTGTTGCCCGTGGTCAGGCTGGTGGCCACCAGGTCGGGGTTGGTCGCGATGGTCAGATTGGCGCCGTTCTGCGTGATGGCGATGTTGTTGCCCGCCGTCGTCGTCACCGTGGCACCGGGTGCCACATTGGCCACGCTGGTGCCAGAGACCGTGCCGGTGCCCGTCGCGGCCGTCGTGGTGTTCCAGCCCGCATTGGCGACAGCGCTCACTGCGTTCAGCTGGTTCACGTTCGTCGCATCGGTGCCGGCCACGCCGGGTGCCACGTTGGTGATGACGGTGTTGCCGGCATTGATGCCCGTGCTGGTCACGCTCGGCCCGCCGGTGATGGTCAGGCCGTTGGTGTTCAGCGTGCTGTTGCCCGTGGTCACGCTGGTGAAGCTCGGTGTTGCCGAGGTTGCGATCTGGACTTCAGCGCCGTTCTGCGTGATGGCGATGTTGTTGCCCGCCGTGTAGGTGGCCGTGCCCCCCGGTGCGATGTTCTGCACCGTGGTGCCCGTCGCAGTGCCGGTGCCAGTGGCCGCCGTGGTCACATTCCAGCCGGCGTTGGCCACAGCGCTCACTGCGTTCAGCTGGTTCACGTTCGTCGCATCGGTGCCGGCCACGCCGGGTGCCACATTGGTGATGACATTGCCGCCCATGTTCACCGTGGTGGCCGGGTTCAGCGTCAGGCTGCCGCCAATGGTGGTGCCGCCGGTGAGCGTGGTCGGGCCGGTGGCCGTCAAGTTGGTGCTGGTCACGCTGGTGAAGGTCGGCGTCATGCTGGTGGCAATCTGCACTTCCGCACCGTTTTGCGTGATGGCGATGTTGTTGCCCGCCGTGTAGGTGGCCGTGCCGCCCGGTGCAATGTTCTGCACCGTGGTGCCCGTCGCAGTGCCGGTGCCGGTGGCCGCCGTGGTCACATTCCAGCCGGCGTTGGCCACAGCGCTCACTGCGTTCAGCTGGTTCACGTTCGTCGCATCGGTGCCGGCCACGCCGGGTGCCACATTGGTGATGACATTGCCGCCCATGTTCACCGTGGTGGCCGGGTTCAGCGTCAGGCTGCCGCCAATGGTGGTGCCGCCGGTGAGCGTGGTCGGGCCGGTGGCCGTCAAGTTGGTGCTGGTCACGCTGGTGAAGGTCGGCGTCATGCTGGTGGCAATCTGCACTTCCGCACCGTTTTGCGTGATGGCGATGTTGTTGCCCGCCGTGTAGGTGGCCGTGCCGCCCGGTGCAATGTTCTGCACCGTGGTGCCCGTCGCAGTGCCGGTGCCGGTGGCTGCCGTGGTCACGTTCCAGCCCGCGTTGGCGACGGTGCTCACCGCATCAATGGCGCTGTTGGTGGCGAACAGCTGGCTGCCATTGATGGCATCGGTGCTGGTGCCGCTGATGCGCCCCGCCGCCACGTTGGTGATGGTGCGCTCGGCGCCGACGCTGCCCACGCTCACCGTGCTGGCCGGGTTCGTTCCCTGGAAGGTATAGGGCGTCCCCGCAATGGTCACGCCGGGCGTGCCCACGGCCGCTGCCGTCACCGAGCCAGAGCCCAGCGCCACATCGCCCGCACTCACGGTCGCCGTGGCGCCGTCGCCGATCGCCACATTGCCCGCGATGCCGACGGCGCCGGCGGTGGAACCGTTGCCCAGTGCCACGCTGCCTTGGCCGATCGCCTTGTTGGCATTGCCGATGGCTACTGCGCCGTTGGCCTGGTTGGCGGCTGTTGCGCTCGCCGTGCCGTCGCTGTTGGCGATGTTGTCCGCGCCACCGACGAACGCGCCGGTACCACTGGAAAAGCTTGGGTCGCCGATGGCCACGGCGCCGTTGCCGTAGGCGGTGTTGCCGGAGCCGATGGAGACAGACTTGCCGCCGGTTGCCGTTGCGTTGGTGCCGATCGCCACGGCTTCGGCCGAATCGGCGCGCGCATTGCTGCCGACCGCGATGGTGTTCGAGGCCGAGGCGGTGGCCAGGCGGCCCATGGCGATCGCCTCCGTTTGGGTGGCGGACGACTCGCCACCGATGGCGATGGCATTTGTGCCCGCGGCGTTGGCGCCCGCGGTCGTGTTGCCGCCCAGCGCCACTGAACCGGTGCCCGAAGCGCGCACGGCGGTCGCGGCGTCGGTTCCGCCCGAGCCGAGTGCGGTGGCGTTGTCGGCAGCTGCGGTGGCCCGGGTACCGATGGCTACGGCATCCAGGCCGGTTGCCCGGCTTACGATACCCATTGCGACAGCGCGATCCTTCGAGGCCGTCACATCCGTGCCGATGGCGACAGCGCCCTGCGCCGTGGCACCCGCTCCCACAAGCGTGCTTGCGCCAAGATTGATGGAATTTATCTTGGAAGCCACCGATTGGAAGCCGATTGCGATGGCATTCTGGTCGCCTGCAAAAGCACTGTTACCTTGCGCAATCGCATCCACCGCGATCGCGGCCGTGTTTGCTTGGAAGCCAAGGGCGACGCTGCGCAGCCCGAGTGCTTTGCTCCCCCAACCGCCGGCGAATGCAAACTCGGCACCGGCGGTGGCGCTGACACCGACCGCTGTGGAGTTCGCTCCCGAGGCATTGGCGAAAGTGCCCAACGCGCTGGCGCCAGCGGCGGTGGCAGTGGCGGCAGCTCCCAGCGCGACCGCATTGACGTTGCTAGCGACCGTGCCGGTACCTACCGCGACTGCAGATATCGCGGTCGCATTCGCATTCAAGCCGATCGACGTCGTCGCGCTGGCCGCGACGCCGATGCCGGCGTTGGTGCCGATCGCGATATTGTCGTTGCCGCTGACCAGGCTGCCTGCCGCAGCCTTCAAGGTCCCGGCGTAGGTTATCGAGCCGTCGCCCGTGCCGAAGGCGACGTTGCGCGTGCCCGTGACGCCCGAACCCGCGCCCCGGATCACGCTCTCAACGCCACCGCCGATGGCGGTGTTCTGCGCGCCAGAGACAAATTGTCCCGAGGCAATACCCACCGCGACCGAACCCGTATTGGCACTCGTCGAGGCCGCACCGGCCCCCTGGCCGATCGCAACGGTGCCGCCCCCGACCGCCTGAGCGGTCGCCCCAAGGGCGGTGGCTGATGCGCCGGTGGCCAAGGCTTGGAAGCCAACGGCAGTGGCCCGGAGCCCGCTAGCATTCACGTCTGTGCCGATTGCAATGGCGCTTTCGGCCAATGCACCCGTCCCGGCAGCGGTGCGAGCGCCGAGATAAATCGAGTTGACTCCGGTGGCAGTGGCTCCGGCGCCAACAGACACACCATTGAATCCCGAACTCGTGGCACCGCCGCCCACTGCGACCACGCCTTGCGCCGTGCCAATGGCTTGCACTCCAAGGGCAATGCCGAATTTTCCGGTTGCTTGCGACTGCACACCGATGCCGATGGACCCCTCGCCGCTGGAAGTCACGTCTGTACCGATTGCAATGGCGCTCTCGGCCAATGCACCTGTCCCGGGGGCCGCGCGCGCACCCAGGTAAAGGGCATTGGTCGCAGAGGCAATGGCGCCGTAGCCGAGAGTCGTGGCATTTATCCCCGCACTTAAGGCGTTAAAACCTATTGCAGTGGCTCCGGCGAGAGTCGCTTGGGACTGAAAACCCACGCACGTCGAGCTGCCGTTGTAGAAGTTGTAGGGCGCCGCACTGCAGTTCACCTGTGCCTGGACCGACGAGGCCCAACCCATCCCGCCCATCGCCACCAGCGCGGCCACGATCCTGGCGAACTTGACGTGGACTCTCGAGGTGTCCGCCGGCCCCGATGCCTCGACATCCGGGCCGCTCGCCAGGGCACGCGAAGAACCTTTCTTGCCCCGGCTCGATGCGAGCTCCGAGGCGGCCACCCAGGCGCCCAATGCCTCATTCCAGATGCTGCGGTACGACTTATTCATGCATTTTTCCTCGATTGTTGAGACGCCAAAAGCCTTGCTTCACGGCAGCGGTGTCCACGGACGGCCTGTGCCAATGAAACCTTTAGAAATAATTGCAACACGACGACATCAATTGCAATTAAGCGGAAACATTTTTGGGGCGAATCTTAAGAGAAAGCAATGAAGTGCAACTGGCGTGTGGTGAATTAGCGTCAAGAAAGGAAGCGCAAAATTGAGGATCTTTATCGATGCTGTTCTATGGGTAGTACCAAGAATTTACTATTCAAAAAAGCGCCTACCTCATTACTTGAAAAGGGGTATTATTAAATTCCTATTGAAGGTTCAGCATCAATAGTAACACTAAGTTTTTAAATGTTTCATTTCTCTCCGATGTCAAAAGATTGAAAGTTAATGTCGAGTATTTTTTAAGATGGCGGCGCACTGAATTGGAGCGCGTTGCGCGCTCGGCAGACCCGGGAACCCGGCGCAAGACGGTGTCCGGCTCGCACGGGTTGCTGTGAGGAAGGGTCGAGGTCGGGGAGCGGCTGCCTCAGAGGAGGAGCTGCCTGCCGGTCTTGGTTGGCGCGCGAGGTGCCCGGGTGCGGGCTGTCGCCGATGGCTACAGCCCCGGCTCAAGAGCTGCGGGGCGATCGAGCGAGCGGGGAGGGAGAGGTGCTGCGACTGCCTGCTGCCATGCGGCTTCGTCGAGCAGGTCCACCGCGGAGATTGCGGCGGATCGAAGGGGGCGGGGGCGGTTTAGCGCAGTACGTAGCCGCTCAAGCGCCACGTGCCGTTGGGTTCGAGGCGAAAGCTCGTCATCTCTCGCGCCACCCGGTTGGGGGCGTTGGCAAAACGGGTTTCGTATTCAACGTTGACGTATTGGCCGGCCAGATCGGGATCTTCGTTCGCAACCATTTGGCGATTGACCGAGATCCAGGTGCGCTGCTGCGCCGCACCGAGGGGCGACCGCGACGCCTCGACTTGGCGGACGAACTCGGGACGAGCGACCCGCTTCTTGGTCGCGGGCGCGGCGCCGTCCCAGAGATCGCCGATCTTGCCCTGATCCACCATCTGGATGGCCTGCAGGCCGCCGCGAACCATGTTCGTTGGATCTGCATCCTGGGCCGAGGCCAGGCCCATCCAACCTGACAGGAGCGCGACGCCAAGCAGCAGTTTGCGTTTTGAGTTCATTGGAGGTTGGAAGCGTCGAATTTCAAAATGTAACTACTGGACGGTGCATGGAGTATTTTAATAGAGAGTCCGTTGGTCGCATTCATATTTCTGCTCGGCAGGTGTTGACAGCGGCGCTCGATCAATAGACCGCCGCGTGCAACGCCAATGGAGCAAATCATGCGATCTCGGTTGCCTCCGCCCATACCCTATTGAAAAGGGACTCCCGGGTCTTCTTGAACACGACGCTTGAATGCAGACCGACAGCAGACTCTATCCGTGTTGTCTTGCCGAAGTCCGCACTGGATACCCAAACCGTGTCCGGCGCCACCAGCACCACTTTGGCGTTGTTGTTGCGATGCAGTGCCATGCGTACATCGGGGAAGCGGAGCTTAAGCACCCTCGCTTCCTTCTGCGCGTCGGTGTTTGCAATGATGAATATGTCTCGCGGGCGCTTGCCCAAGGTGTGAGAGATGTAATCCGGGTCCGGAAGTGATCCGGTCATTATCAAGACGGGGCCGATGACGCGCGCAATTTGCGATAGGCGCTTGTTCCACGTGCTTGCGCAGATGGACATCTTGGCGTCTTCGCAAGAGAACGCGAAGCCGCTGCTATCGTCGCTGAAAATCATAGTACTTTGATTCTTTGAATGATTCCCCGCAAGAACCGAACGGTTTGAGTCGAGCCGGTAGAGGGTCGGTTGGGCCAAGAGCGCTGTTGGCGCCGGCCGAAAATTGACCCGCCCGTGGACTGGACCTCATCGATCGGACCGCTGGGGAAAGATGAACTGATACGCCGGTGACGGCTGAGGAGAAAAGACGGATCGCAATGGCGCCGGACAACATGAGCCCATCGAACCCGCTCCTGGAGGAGGGCAGCAGTTCACTTCATAGAAAAGGCGATGTCGGCGCCAGCGTTGTTGCCTGTGCTGACCGTCGTGCCTGGGATCACCATCACCGCAGTGCCTGCAGGGGGCGCGAGGCCACCGTCCACCTTGGCGGCGGTTGATCTCGCGTGGGCGCGTCCGCGTTCGGATGCAACGGCCCAAAGGGCGAGAACGTCGTTCGAAACGACGCGAAAAATCCTGTTCATGGCCTGAGTCCCCGGCAACAAATAGCGCGCTTGCTTGAACTGCGCCTGCGGCACCGGTGTGGCCGGTGCTCTTGTACTCCCTGGAACGAGCCGGACTCTAATGCAATGGACTTGCACTATTTCAAGTGCACTTTGCATTCCCTCAACGAATGCGAAATCGTTCACATTTGTAAGTTTTTTTAGGGCTGCAAATGGATATGCAAGTACGCCTCGACGGCGTTGCTGCCGATTTCGTTCCGGCCAAGGATGGCAGGCGTTTGTCGCCATCGAGTCCCAGCACCGTCGCCTCGTCAGGGTATGTCCCCGCGGTCTAAGGGCCCAAATGTCCTTCGCGCAACAAACGCGACGAGCCTATGTTCATAGGATTCGCAAGCCTGAGGGAAATATGCAATGAGAGCTCGATCTGGTTTGGTCTTCGCCCGTGTCGTTGGGTGGTGACAGATGTTGCCTGCCAAGGATCTGAGCGCTTTCTTTGAACGATGCATCTGGCCGCGTGCCCTGACGCAGGCAGAACGAACGAAAGCGTTCGAGGCCCTGTACGTTCGACACCATGAAGCGCACTCCTATGTGTGCCAACGCGACGAGATCGCCGACAGCTGGATCGGAGTGCTGGAGGGCTTCCTGCGTGTTCAGGACACCACGGTGGACGGTCGCCTGATCATGTTCACCGGGGTTGCCGCCAGCGGGTGGATCGGCGAAGGGTCGCTCCTGAAGCCAGAGCAGCGCAAGTACGAGATCATGGCGACGCGACCGACCATCACCGTCCATCTGCCGAGGACCACGTTCTCATGGTTGCTCGATCGAAGCATCCCGTTCAACCATTTCATGCTTTCGCATCTGAACGAGCGGCTTGGACAATTCATCGCGATGGTGAAGTTTGATCGACTGCTCGAACCGACGGCGCGCGTGGCGCGTGGCATCTCCAGCCTCTTTCATCCAGTGCTCTATCCGAACACCGACTCGACGCTGCGGATCAACCAGGAGGAGATCGGCTTGCTCGTCGGCATCTCGCGCCAGCGGGTCAACATCGCGTTGACCGAACTGGAAACCGCGGGCCTCATTCAGCGGGGCTACGGCTACATCACCGTGATGGACAGGCAAGCACTTGCCAAGTACCCGTAACACGGCTGCCGTGCATCGAAACCGGAGGGTTTCTCCTTAGAAATCAGTGGGCTGAATGTCTGTCCCGGAACAGTTGGCCAAGGTCTCGCCTTTCAGAATCTCCTGGGCATCGCTCCATCTCGTTGCGGTGCGCAGGCTGAAAACTGATAAAGGATAGAGACATGCACTTCTTCTCCCCAAAGGCACCCTTGGCTCGCGCGAAGCTTCACGCTGCTGCCGTCAGCGTGGCGATGCTGGCAGCTTGCGGCGGCGGCTCCGACAACGGCGGCGCGTTCCCGCTGCTGCTCCCTGGCCCCCCAGCTGCACAACCCGAAAGTCCTCCATCCGCACCGGCTGTGACGGCTCAGAAGGCCTGCAGCGACCTGACCGGAAAAACCGTAGCGGGCGCTGCGCTCACGGCCGTCATGGTGGCTGCGACGACCAACGTTCCCGTGTACTGCAAGGTGACCGGCACCATATCACCCGCGTTGAACTTCCAGATCTCTCTGCCGGAGGCATGGAACGGCAAGCTTTACTACCAAGGGGGAGGCGGCTACAACGGCGCCATTTCACCACCTTCCGCGGCGCCCCTGGGCCAAGGCTATGCGGTCGTTGCGAGCGACTCGGGGCATCAGGACAATGCCTTGAGCGCGGACTTCGCGTTGACCGATACCTTTGCGGCCCAATTGTTCGGCAGCCTCTCGGTACCCACCGTGATGTCGACGGCGACCGAGACCCTGGCGGCTGCCTATGGGGCGCCACCGGCAAAGTCGTACTTCGAGGGCTGCTCCAATGGCGGGCGGGAAGCATTGATGGCGGTGCAACGCTCGCCGAACCTTTTCGATGGCGTCATCGCACGTGCACCCGCGTACAACTGGGTCGGGTTCATGGGCGCCTTCAACCGAAATTCCAGGGCCCTCGCCGCGCCTGGCGGTGCCTTCTCCGCGGCGAAGACGGCGCTTCTGAGCAAGCATGTGCGAGACGCTTGCGATGGGCTCGACGGGGTCACCGACGGCGTGGTGTCGAACCAGGCCGCATGCACGCCGGCGCTCGTCAATGTGGCCGCCCTGCGCTGCGCCGGCGGAACCGATACGGGTGACAGCTGCCTGTCGGACGCACAACTCGACGTGGTGGCGTCCTGGACCACGGAAGCAAGCTTCACGGGTAGCGCCAGCTTCCGGAACGCCGGTTGGAACCTGACAGGAAACGAGGACGACCCGGGCGCCTGGCGGACATGGCTCACGGGCGACGGCAATTTCGCCGCAGCGCTGCAATTCCTGTTTCAGGACACAACGGTCAAGAACTATCTGGCCCGCGACAGGACGGTCAGTTCTCTGGCCTACACGCCTTGGGATCAGAATCAGAATGCACTCTATGCCATGGCCGCGCTCAATGACGCGACCAACGCGGACATTCGACCGTTCATCAACAGCGGCGGCAAGCTGATCCTGTGGCACGGCGGGAATGATTCCGCTCTCAGCGTGAAATCGACCATCGAGTACTACGGCAATATGCGCAGTTCGGTGGGCGCTGCGGCCGCTGACGCATCAACGCGTTTCTACGTCGCGCCGGGGGTCAACCACTGCGCCGGAGGGCCGGGTGCCGATTCGTCGGATCTGCTGACAGCCCTTGACCAATGGGTGACGAAAAGCAAGGCCCCTGCCACCTTGGCCGCGGAGAAGCGCGATGCAGAAGACGCGGTTGTCCTGAGCCGGCCTCTGTGCCAGTACCCGCAGTATCCGCGATACACAGGTCCCGCCAATGATGCGGCAGCTTCGAAGTTGGCTGCCAATTACACCTGCGCCTCCTAGTTGCGGTTGCGCTTCTGAGCCATTGCGCGGCCGCTGCGCCAGCGTGCCAAGGCGAGCGTTCGCTGAGCGGAGTCCCCAGTCTCGGTCGATGGGTGGATGTCTCGCATGGCGCCATGCGACAGCGGAAATTTCATGCCGTCCGGCCGCCCATTAAATGGACAACGCTGTATCGAAATTGCTTGACCCCCGCGGCCTGGCAATCAATAATGATCATCAGTGTATAGAAATAAGGAGACACGGGACGGAGCACCCGTGCCCGCAGCCCGTTCGGCAGGTCCGCTCACATGAAATTCGGCATCAGGGCAAAGCTCTTCCTGTTCGTTCTGCTTGCGTGCGCTGCCGTGGTCGTGGTGCAGGCCGTTGCCGTGCGGCTCGTGATGGAACGTGGCTTTCTGAGCTACCTCAATCAGCAGAGCCGGACTCGGATGGAAGAGATCGTCCCACGCCTGGAGCAAACCTATGCCATTCGAGGCAGTTGGGATTTCTTGCGCTCCGATTTCCGGGAGTGGATGAACCTGGTGTTGCCCTTTCTCCGCGAAACGGGCGGCGATGCTGCGCCTCGGTTGGCGAGTTCCGATCTGTCTGGCGCACTCGCGCGCGTGGGCCTGCTGGATGCGCAGATGCGCGTTGTGGTCGGCAATCCGGACGTCAACGCGGATTCGATCCGCGTTCCCATCGTGGTCGAGGGACGGACGGTGGGCTGGGTCGCGACGGTGCCGTTCGAGGCTGTGCTTCCGAAGAATGACAAGCGCTTTCTCGAACACCAATTCACCGCCTTGACGATGGTCGGGCTCGGGTCGGTCCTGGTGGCAGCGTTGCTGACATTCATCCTGGCGCGCGCCTTGTTGCGGCGGCTTCGCGACATGTCTGGGGCCACGCATCGCCTGGCCGCAGGCGATTTCGCGTCGCGCATTGCGGCCGGGGCCCATGACGAGCTCGGAGCGCTGGCGCGTGACTTCAACCACATGGCGCAGACGCTGGAGCATGCCGAACGAGCAAGGCGAGGCTTCATGGCAGATATCTCCCATGAACTGCGAACGCCGCTCGCGGTATTGCGCGTGCAACTCGAGGCCGTTCAGGACGGTATTCGCTCATCCTCGATCCAGTCGACAAACCTCATGCACCTGGAGGTCGAGCGGCTCGGCAAGCTGGTCAACGACCTGCACGATCTGTCGCTGAGCGATGTCGGTGCCATGGCATACCGGCGTGCCCCCCTCAATGTGGTCACGGTGCTCCAGGCGGCGGCCGAAAGCATGCAGCGGCGGCTTGACGCGGCGTCCCTGCAACTGGTGCTGCAGATCGCACAGGTGCCGCTGACGATCAGTGGCGACGAGGCGCGCCTGCACCAGTTGTTCGGCAATCTGCTGGAAAACTCGCTGCGCTATACGGACGGTGCCGGCACGGTCCGTGTCGACTGCGCCCGGCACGGCACCACCGCGCTCATCGTCATCGAGGACAGTGCACCCGGCGTCCCGGACGACAAATTGGAGAAGCTGTTCGAGCGCTTCTACCGTGTCGAACAGTCGCGCAATCGTGCGACCGGCGGAAGCGGCCTGGGATTGGCGATCTGCCGCAACATCGTGGAGGCCCACGAGGGACGCATCACTGCCTCGGCATCGCCGTTGGGCGGACTTCGCATTGCGATCGAACTGCCGCTGATTTGATGTGCAGGTGGCAGGCCGGCCGCAACCTGTCGCGTGCGCCCGCAGATGCCAAAGAACAAAAGCGTCTCAGCGTATGCGGATTCCGTGCTTCGCTTTCCGCGCCGTAGCCTGAAGAATGGCCGTTCTCGCTTGGAGGTGAGTGTCTCCTCGTCGTCCCCAAAGCGACGTTTGGCGGGCCCCATGGGGCCCGTTTTTTTTGCAGGTCTTTCCGAAGGTCTTGGATGGCGACCGGGCCTGTGCGCCGGATTTCTCTTTAGACCAGTTGGTTGTTTAGAACCGACTTTTCAGTTGTTTGAGCTTCATCGCTGCGCTCCTACAGTGATGGTCATCGCCATCAAGCCGGATGGGAAATGAGCCAACGCACAGGAGCCAGAGCGCATGTCAGTGGAAGTTGAAGATGTCGTCGCCTTGCCGCCCGCCCTTGAGGAAGCGCGCGTTCGCGCGGCCGAAGCGGGATGGACCTACGCCGGTGGCGTGGCCCCGTCCGTGGCATGGGCGCTGGTGCAGGGTGGCCAGGCCGTGCTGGTGGATGTGCGCTCGGGTGAAGAGCGCAAGTTCGTGGGCCATGTGCCCGAAAGCCTGCACGTGGCCTGGGCGACCGGCACGGCGCTGACACGCAATCCGCGCTTCGTGCGCGAGCTCGAGGCCAGGCTGGCGAAGCACGGCGGCAAGGACGCGGTGGCGCTGCTGCTGTGCCGCAGTGGCAAGCGCTCGGCACTCGCGGCGGAAGCAGCCGCCAAGGCCGGATTCACGCACGTGTTCAACGTGCTCGAGGGCTTCGAGGGCGAGATCGACGCCCGTCAGCACCGCGGCGGTTCCGATGGCTGGCGTTTCCACGGCCTGCCGTGGGTGCAGGACTGACGCGAGCGTTCCTTTCCAGGGAGAACCACCACATGGCTCATTTCGAGGTGAGCGGCATCGTGCGCGCGCTGCATGGCGTGCGCGACGAATGGCGCGATTCACAGCGGCGCTCGCGCGAGCCCGGCGCACGCGAGTTTCCATCGCGCCACGCGCTCGCGCAGATCGTCGAGGCGCTCAAGGGCGCGCTGTTCCCGATGCGGCTCGGACCGCCCGACCTGCGCCACGAAAGCGAAGACTTCTACGTCGGCCACTCGCTCGATTCCGCCCTGCAGGCCTTGCTGGTGCAGGCCCGCCTCGAGCTCGAATTCAACGCCCGGCACGAACCGCGTTCCCCGGGCGAGATCGACGATGCTGCGACCGATGCGGTGCGCCGCTTCGCCAGCGCGCTGCCGCAGCTTCGCCGCCTGCTCGACACCGATGTGCTCGCCGCCTACCAGGGCGACCCGGCGGCGCGCAGCGTCGACGAGGTGCTGCTGTGCTATCCCGGCGTGCTCGCAATGATCCACCACCGGCTGGCGCACGAGCTCTACCAGCTCGGCCTGCCGCTGTTGGCGCGTATCGTGGCCGAACTCGCGCATGCACAGACAGGCATCGACATCCACCCCGGCGCGCAGATCGACGCGGGCTTCTTCATGGACCACGGCACGGGCGTGGTGATCGGCGAGACGGCGGTCATCGGCAAACGCGTGCGCCTGTACCAGGCCGTGACGCTGGGCGCCAAGCGCTTTCCGACCGACGCCGAGGGCAATCTGCAGAAGGGCCTGCCGCGCCATCCGGTGGTGGAGGACGACGTGGTGATCTATGCCGGCGCCACCATCCTCGGGCGCGTGACACTGGGCAAGGGCGCCGTCATCGGCGGCAACGTGTGGATCACCGACGACGTGCCCGCGGGTGCGAGCGTGACGCAGGCCAGCCTGCAGAACGCCCCGAAGGGAGCCGGCGCATGAAGGATTTCGTCGAAGACTTCGGCGTGACCATCCGCCAGCTGCGCGAAGGCAAGGGCTGGTCGCAGGAAGTACTGGCCGAGCACGCCGACCTGAACCGCTCCTATGTCGGCGAAGTGGAGCGCGGGCGCGTCATCCCGTCGATCGTCACCGCGCACAAGCTGGCTGCGGCGCTCGACATCAACATGGTGGGCCTGCTGCTGCGCTGCGAGCAGCTGGAGCAATCGCGTCTTGTGCGAAGGATCAATTTGGCGGCTATAGCCTGTTGAGGGAAAACCCCATGCCGCCTGACACTTGCGGCCACTTTCTTCTCGATACGGAGCCCTGATCCATGAGCGCAACAGTCGGTGGTACCACCGCCCTTGGCGACAACGCCGCCCGCCAACTAGCCAATGCCACCAAGACAGTCCCTCAGCTGGAGACCATCAGCCCGCGCTGGCTGACGCACCTGCTGCAATGGGTGCCGGTGGAGGCGGGCATCTACCGCGTCAACAAGGTCAAGAACCCCGAATCGATCAAGGTCACCTGCACCTCGCGCGAAGAGGAAAACCAGCTGCCGCGCACTTTCGTCGACTACGAAGAGAACCCGCGCGAGCACTACCTCAACGCCGTGAGCACCGTGCTCGACGTGCACACCCGCATCTCCGACCTCTACAGCAGCCCGCACGACCAGATCAAGGAGCAGCTGCGCCTCACGATCGAGACGATCAAGGAGAACCAGGAGAGCGAGCTCATCAACAACCCCGACTACGGCCTGCTGGCCCAGGTGAGCGAAGAGCAGCGCATTTTCCCGCTGACCGGCGCGCCCACGCCCGACGACCTCGACGAGCTGCTGACCAAGGTGTGGAAGGAGCCCGCCTTCTTTCTCACGCACCCGTTGGCCATTGCCGCCTTCGGCCGCGAGGCCACGCGCCGCGGCACGCCGCCGCCGACGGTGAGCCTGTTCGGCTCCCAGTTCATCACCTGGCGCGGAATTCCGCTGATCCCGTCGAACAAGGTGCCGGTGGCCGACGGCAAGAGCAAGATCCTGCTGCTGCGCGTGGGCGACAAGCGCCAGGGCGTGGTGGGCCTGTTTCAGCCGGGGCTTTCGGGCGAGCAGGGCCCGGGCCTGTCGGTGCGCTTCATGGGCATCAACAACCACGCGATCGCGTCGTACCTGATCTCGCTGTACTGCTCGCTCGCGGTGCTGACCACCGATGCACTGGCGGTGCTCGACGACGTCGAGATCGGCAAGTACCACGACTATCCCGACACCTACAAGTAAGCCGCGGTGAGCAGCACACCATCGATTCCGGGCGAGGCGCCGTTCGACACGGCCATCCTCGCACGCATGGCGAGCGCCATGTTCTCCGCACTGCCGGGCACGCCACCGGCCTCGCTGCCCGGCGTGGCGAGCGGGCTGGTGCCGGGCGCGCAGTTTCCCGCCAATGTCGCACCGCCCGGTTCGCCGCTGGCGAGCCCTGCGGGCTTCGGGCCGAGCGTGCCGGGCACGCCGATTCCGCAAGGCCAGATTCCCGGCGCCAACGTGCTGCCGGCATCACCCACGCAACTGCCTTCGCTCGCGAACCGCACACCGGCCTTGCTGCCGCATGCGGTGGCGGGCAACGGCGTGCCGGACACGGTGCTGTCGGTCGCACCGGCCTTCGAGCCGCGCTCGGGCGGCACGGTGCAGGGCGTGCCTCAGGCGCATGCACCCGTGACGCCGCAGGCCGCGGCCTCGCCGTTCTACTTCGTGGGCAACAGCTACGGCCATCCGTCGGCGGGTGCGACCGAGGGCATTGCGATTCATGACCCATTCGCGGGCCTTGCGTTGCCGCCAGCGGCCGCGCCCGTCTCGCCGCCGAGCCCGCCAGCAGTGCCTGCCGGGCGCGATGCGCAGTTCTACTTCGTCGACGCGGTGCGTCTGCCCAACGGCTTCGTCACGCCGGCCAAGCCCGATCCGCGCGGTCCCGATGCGGTGCCGCTCGCCGGCAACGGCCAGCATCCGCCGTTCGACGTCAATGCGGTGCGCCGCGACTTCCCGATCCTGCGGGAGCGCGTGAACGGCCGGCCGCTGGTGTGGTTCGACAACGCGGCCACCACGCACAAGCCGCAATCGGTCATCGATCGCATCGCGTACTTCTACGAACACGAGAATTCGAACATCCACCGCGCCGCGCATGAACTGGCCGCTCGCGCCACCGATGCCTACGAAGGCGCGCGCGAGCGGGTGCGCTTGTTTCTCAACGCACCCGAGGTCGAAGAGGTGATCTTCGTGCGCGGCACCACCGAGGCCATCAACCTCGTGGCCAAGAGCTGGGGCGGGCAGCACGTGGGCGAGGGCGACGAGATCATCGTCTCCAACCTCGAGCACCACGCCAACATCGTGCCGTGGCAGCAGCTTGCCGCCGCCAAGGGCGCGAAGCTGCGCGTGATCCCGGTGGACGATTCGGGCCAGGTGCTGCTCGACGAATACCGCAAGCTGCTGAACGACCGCACGAAGCTCGTCGCCGTCACGCAGGTCTCGAACGCGCTGGGCACCGTGGTGCCGGTGAAGGAGATCGTCGAGCTCGCGCACCGTGCCGGCGCCAGGGCGCTGGTCGACGGCGCGCAGTCGGTCTCGCACATGCGGGTCGATGTGCAGGACATCGGGGCCGACTTCTTCGTGTTCTCCGGCCACAAGGTCTTCGGCCCGACCGGCATCGGCGTGGTCTGGGGCAAGCGCGAAGTGCTCGAAGACATGCCGCCCTGGCAGGGGGGCGGCAACATGATCGCCGACGTGACCTTCGAGAAGACCGTGTTCCAGCCGATCCCGAACAAGTTCGAGGCCGGCACCGGCAACATCGCCGATGCGGTGGGGTTGGGCGCGGCCATCGACTACGTGAACAAGGTGGGCATCGAGAACATCGCGCGCTACGAGCACGACCTGCTGGTCTACGGCATGGCGCAACTCGGGGCGATCCCGGGCCTGCGGCTGATCGGCACGGCCGCCGACAAGGCGAGCGTGATGTCCTTCGTGCTCGACGGCTACACCACCGAAGAAGTGGGCCACGCGCTGAACGAAGAAGGCATCGCGGTGCGAACGGGCCACCACTGTGCGCAGCCGATCCTGCGGCGCTTCGGTGTCGAGACGACCGTGCGGCCGTCGCTGGCCTTCTACAACACCTTCGACGAGATCGACCGCCTGGTGCGGGTGGTGCGGCGATTGGCAGGGCAGCGCCGCGCGCGCTAGTGGAGAAGGGCGGCGGGGAAGCTCGCGAGCTTCCCCGCTCGTGCCGTGGCGTGCGGTGCAAGCCTGAAGTGCATCGTGCTCAGGAATGGCAGACGAAGCCGTCCTTGAGCAGCGTGATCTCGAACTGCAGGTTGCCCGCGCGCGCGGCGCGCGCCTTGTCCAGTGTGCCGTCGGCACGCCATTGACGCAGGGCCGCCGCCAGGTAATCGCGCGAGACGACATCACCCTCGGGCAGGCGAATGGCAGCATCCGAGGGCAGGCGCACATCGCTCGCCAGCGGCTTGTAGAAACGCCATTCCTCGTTCTGCATGAGCCGTTCCAGCACCTCGGCGTCCTCGGCAAGCGCCGCGCATTCGCCGGCCATGAAAGCCGACGCCGCATGCACCGAAGAGGGGTAGCTGCGCGGCTGCGCGCCATAGCGCTGCGACACCGCACCGGCGTAGCCCGAACCTTCGCCCACGCAGACCCGGGCACCGCGCAGCGCGGATGCATCCTGGACCTTGCCGCGCCTGAGCGCGACCACGAGCCCGCGGCCGATGTCGTAGCTGCCGGGCGTGGCGGCGATGCCGGGCACGGATTGCGCGGGCACCCCGGCCACCAGCAGGTCGACGCGGCCTTCGCGCAGCGCGGCCTCCTGCGCTGCAGGGTCGAGGCCGACCAGCTCCAGCGGCACGCCGAGCGAAGCCGCCAGTTGCCGTGCGAGCGTGGCGTCGAAACCATCGGGCTCCGGCGGCGTCGGCGCCTCGGGCGGGGCAGGGCGCGGATAGCGGCGCACGCCCACGATCAGCCTGCCGCGCTCGATCGCCTGCGCGAGCACCGGTCCCTTCGGCAGGCCCGACAGCACGGGCGTTGCGAAAGCCCAGGCGCCGCCGATGCCGGCAATCGCCACGGCCATCGCCAGCGCCGTGCCTGCCAGGACCAGCCCGCGCTTGGACCGCCTGCGCTCAGTCATCGAGGCTCAGCCCCTTGCGCCAGCGCAGCAGTCGCCGCTCCAGCAAGGCCAGAAGGTAGTTGAGCAGCAGCCCGAGCACGGCCAACAGCAGGATGCCGGCATACATCGTCGGGATCTGGAAGGTCTCCTGCGAGTTGAGCGTGAGAAAGCCCAGCCCGGAATGCGCACCGATCATCTCGGCCGCCACCAGCGCCGTGATGCTGTAGGCACCCGCCAGCCGCACGCCGGTGAAGATCGACGGCAGCGACGCCGGCAGCACCACCTTGAAGAAGACGAAGCGCGGCGAGGCGCCCATCGACAGCGCCGAGTTGACGAGCAGCCGGTCGACCTGCTTCACGCCGCTCACCGTGCTCAGCAGCACCGGCCAGAACGAAGCCCAGAAGATGATCGCCACTTTCGACAGTTCGCCGATGCCCAGGAACAGGATGAACACCGGGAACAGCGCGAAGGCCGAGGTCTGCCGAAAGAGCTGCAGCACCGGATCGACGATGGCTGCCAGCCGCTTGGAGCTGCCGATCAAGAGGCCCAGCAGCACGCCCGAGAAGCCCGCGAGCAGCAGGCCCCACAGCGAGCGCTGCAGGCTTGCCGCCAGGTGTTTCCAGAGCTGGCCGGTCTCGACGAGCTGGACGATGCTCGCGACCACGGCCGACGGCGGGCTCAGGTAGGCATCGCTCACGACGCCCAGGCGCGGCAACGCCTCCCAGAGCGCCAGGAAGATCGCGATGCCGATGCCGCGCTCGGCCACGCGGGCAAAGCTGCGCGCAAACTTGAAGAATCGACCGGGCGTGCGAACCACCGGCGCATCGAGCACGGCGCTCATGACACCACCCCTTCCAGCGAACTGGGCCGCAAGCCGATCTGCACTTCGTCCTTCAGCACCTCCCACGCGCGTTGGCGCAGCGCGGCGAACTCGGTCGAGTGACGAAGTTCCGCCGAGCGCGGGCGCGCGAGCGGAATGTCGATGATGTCCTTGATGCGGCCGGGCCGCTGCGTCATCACCGCCACGCGGTCGGAGAGGTACACCGCTTCCTCCAGGCTGTGCGTGATGAAGACGATGGTCTTGCGGTATTGCTCCCAGATGCGCAGCAGCTCGCCCTGCAGGATCTCGCGCGTCTGCGCATCGAGTGCGGCGAAGGGCTCGTCCATCAGCAGCACGTCGGGCTTGTAGGCGAGCGAGCGTGCGATGGCCACGCGCTGCTTCATGCCGCCCGAGATCTCGTGCGGATAGCGGTCTGCGAAACCATGCAGGCCCACCAGTTCGAGGTATTCGTGCGCGGTGCGACGGCGCTCGGCTTTGCCGATGCCGCGTATCTCCAGCCCGACCGCGATGTTGTCGAGCACCGAGAGCCACGGAAACAGCGCATAGCCCTGGAACACGACGCCCTGGTTGCGGTTGATGCCCGCCAGCGGCTGGCCGTTGATGGCGATGCGCCCGCCGGTGCGTTCCGTCAGTCCGGCCAGGATGCCGAGGAAGGTCGACTTGCCGCAGCCCGACGGGCCGAGCACCGAGAGGAATTCGCCGTCGCGCACGTCGAGGTCGAAGCCTTCGAGGACGCGCACGCGCTCGCTCGCGCCGCGCGCCGCATAGTCCATCCGCACTTCGCGGGCCGAGATCTTCAAGCTCATATGGCAGGCATTGGGGTCAAGACTTCGCGGCCTGCTGCGCAAAGGGGTTGAACTCGTTGGTGTAGACGTCCTTCACCGCGACCTTGCCAGCGGCGAGCTTGCCTTCGGACTGCAGGATGTCGATGTAGTACTGGATCGGCGGCTCGGTCACCACCAGGTCGTCGACATACGCGTAGCGGTCGACGTTCTTCAGGTCCATGTTGATGCGCTTGGCCACCAGCTTGCGGGCGTCCTCGGTGTTGGCGTTGACCCAGTTGCCGGCCTTGGCGAGCGCCGCGACCACGTCGCGCACCGCCTCGGGGTGCTGGCGGATGAACTGGCCGTGCGCGCTGTACGGCGCCATGCCGCCCAGGCCGCCGTCGAGGTCGTAGTCGCTCCACAGCCGCACCAGCGACTCGGCGTTGTCGGCTCTGCCCGAGAAGGGCGCATGGATGATCGCGAGGTCGGTGTTGCCGGTCACCAGGGTCTGCTCGGCCTGCTCGTCGGGAATGACGACGAAGTTGATCTTCGCCACGTCCACGCCGTGCTGGCGCAGGTACTTCTTGGTCACGAACTCGGCGCAGGCGCCGAAGCTGTTGAAGCCGATGGTCTTGCCCTCGAGGTCCTTGGGCTGGCGGATGCCCGAATCCTTGCGGACGAAGTACTTCATGTGCGGTGCCTCCTGCAGCGTCTTGCCGCCCGCAGCCACCACCTTGAGGTCTGCGCCCGACGCGATGGCCGAGATCACCAGCGGGACCATGCGGCTGCCGAAGTCGATCTCGCCCGTGCCCACGAGCGGAATGATCTGCGGCGCGGCAATCTTGCCGACGTATTCGGGGCGGGTGTTGCCGCCCTCGAAGTAGCCGAGCTCGTCGGCCAGGTAGATCAGGTCGAACGACGGATTGTTCGGGTACTTGAACGCCACCTTGTCGCCGGTCTTCTTCACCACGGCCGGGCCGCTGGCCGCAGCGGCCCGGCCGCCGTCCTCGCGCGAGCAGCCCGCGAGCGCCAGGCCGCCGATGGCGCTGACGGATGCGAGGGAGGCGAGGGTCTTGAGCGCCAGGCGCCTCGAAGGCGGGGCGCTGGCAGGGGAAGAGGAGGGCGTCTCGATGGGCATGACGGCGCGCTCCGGCACGGGAGCGGTGGGGCTGGTTGCGAAGCGCCGATCCTAGGAAGCCCTGGTTGCGCCATCAACGAAGAAAACCGCGCATGCTTATGCGCAAAAGGGGCCTCGCATGGCCGCGTCTCGGTGATCGCAGCCAGTGGATCACGCACCGTGCGCCTTGGGATGGTCGTGGGCAGGTCGTGACCGGAGCAATGCGGCGGCAAGGGAGATTTCCGCATCAAGAAACTCGCAATCCGTCGTTGGAAAACGCGGGGCAGCTCCGCAGAATCGCCGAAGCGTTCATCCGGAGCCACCAATGGCAACAGTCTGCACCTTCCATGTTTCTCCAGCGACACAGGCCCGCCATGTCCTCGCATTGACTGCCGCGGCCTGGGGCATTGCACCAGTCTCGCCGCACGAGGTGGCGCGGCGCGCCCCCCATGGTTATGTCCCGGTCAGGGCCAGGCGCCGGCTGCGCGTTGCTGCGGCGTTGACCTTGGCGCCTCATTCGTAGCGAGGTGCAGCTCGTTCGAAGAACTTGAACTGGAAACGGGACCTTCGAACCGGTCCGCTCGGCATGGGTGCCAAGCCCGGAATCCGCATATCCATAACTGAAATGCTTCTAGAAGCCGTGCATGAAAAGGCCTGCGCGGGCGGCACATTCGTGGTCTGGCTTTTTTTTCTTCTCTTCACCATGACTCAAAAATTCAAGATCGTCGCTGTCTCCGGTGGCCTGCAGCGTCCCTCGCGCACGCTCGCGCTGGTCGAGGAACTGCTGGACGGCCTGACCGTGGCCCGGCCCGCCGAGACGCGCCTGATCGAACTCGGCCAGCTGGTGCCGAAGTTCGGCGGCGTGCTGCAGCGCGGCCAGCTTCCGGTCGAGGTCGAGCAGGCGCTCAGAGACGTGGAATCGGCCGACCTGCTGCTGGTGGCGAGCCCGATCTATCGCGGGTCGTACACCGGGCTCTTCAAGCATTTCTTCGACTTCGTTCATCACGAATCGCTGATCGACGTGCCGGTGCTCCTTGCGGCCACCGGAGGCAGCGACCGCCACGCGCTGGCGATCGATCACCAGCTGCGCCCGCTGTTCAGCTTTTTCCAGGCGCATACCCTGCCGGTCGGTGTCTACGCGACGGACAAGGAGTTCGAGAACTACCGCGTGAGCGGCGAGGCGCTGCGTGCGCGTATCGCACTCGCGATCGAACGTGCGTTGCCGGTGCTGCGGCAACGTGCCCACGCGCCTGCGGTGGTGCCTTCGCTCGCCCTGGCCTGATCGACCCGTGGTCGGGCACGGGAACTCGGGCCTTCGCGGCTCGTGCTGCCGGAACTGCGCGGCCTTGGATACAGCACTCTCATGTCTTCAGCCCATTCCCCAACTTTCTCGCCCCTGCGGCTGCCGCGCGTGCACCGCATTCAAAGCGACCCCGAAGCGCTGGCGGCCGCGCACCGGCTCGCGGCCGAGTTCGCAGCGGGCGCCTCGCAGCGCGACCGCGAACGCCGTCTGCCCTGGGAGGAGCTCGACCGCTGGTCCGAGAGCGGGCTCGGCGGCATCACCGTGCCGCGCGAGCATGGCGGCGCCGATGTGTCCTACGCCACGCTGGCCGAGATCTTCGTGATCCTGTCGGCCGCCGACGGCTCGCTCGGCCAGATCCCGCAGAACCACTTCGGTGTGCTGGGCGTGCTCCGCGAGATCGGCAGCGAGGCGCAGAAGACCCGCTTCTACGCCGAGGTGCTCGCGGGCGGGCGCCTCGGCAATGCCGGGCCGGAGCGGCGATCGAAGACCGTCGTGGAGGGCGGGACACGGCTGCGCCGCACGCCCCAGGGCCTGCGCCTCGACGGCGAGCGCTTCTACTCGACCGGCGCGCTCTTCGCCCATCGCGTGCCGGCGCGCGCGCTCGACGACCAGGGCCGCGCCGTGCAGGTGTGGGTGCCGCGCGATGCGCCGGGGCTCACCGTGATCGACGACTGGTCCTCCTTCGGCCAGCGCACCACCGCCAGCGGCACGGTGCGCTTCGAGGCCGTGCCGGTCGACGAGGCGGACGTGTTGCCGCTGTGGCAGCTGGCGGACCGGCCAGGCCTCTTCGGCCCGGGCTCGCAGCTCCTGCAGGCGGCCATCGACCAGGGCATCGCGCAGGCCGCACTGGCCGAGGCGATCGCCTTCGTGCGCGAGCACGCGCGGCCCTGGACCGATTCCGGTGTGGCCCGCGCCGCGGACGATCCCTACATCGTCCAGGACGTGGGCCGCCTCGAGGTGGACCTGCATGCTGCGCACGAGGTGTTGCTGGAAAGCGGTCGCACGCTCGATGCCGTGGCGGCACAGCCCGTGACCGCCGAATCGAGCGCGCGCGCCTCGGTCGCCGTGGCCGAAGCCAAGGTGCTGACCACGCGCATCGCGCTCGATGCCACCGAGAAGCTGTTCGAACTCGCCGGCTCCTCGGCCACGCGGGACGTCCACAACCTGGGCCGGCACTGGCGCAACGCCCGCACGCACACCCTGCATGACCCGGTGCGCTGGAAGGCGCACCTGATCGGCAACTACCTGCTCAACCACGTGCCGCCGCCGCGGCATTCCTGGAACTGACGAATGACGCTCACCGCCCTTCTTCCCGATCGCGCGTCCGAGGCGTCCGCGGGGCGAGCTCCCGTCCGTGCCGAGGCACAGCCCGCGCCCATCCCTAAGCAGAAGCCGCTGCGCATCCGCGACGATGCCCAGGCGCTGGAAATCGCACGCGAGCTCGCTGCCGACTTCGCCCGCGACGCCGCGGCGCGCGACCGCGAGCGGCGCTTGCCCTGGGCCGAGCTGGAGCGGTTCACCGCCAGCGGCCTCTGGGCCATCACCGTGCCGCGCGAGCATGGCGGCGCCGGCGTGTCGGCGCGCACGCTGGCGGAGGTGATCGCCATCATCTCGGCCGCCGACGGCTCGCTCGGCCAGATCCCGCAGAACCACTATTACGCGCTGGAGGTGCTGCGCGTCGGCGGCACCGACGCGCAGAAAAGCTTCTTCTACCGCCGCGTGCTCGAAGGCGAGCGCTTCGGCAATGCGCTTGCGGAGATCGGCCACAAGGACTTCAAGCGCCGCACGCGCCTGCACGAGGAAGGCGGCAGCCTGCAGATCGACGGGCAGAAGTTCTACTGCACCGGGGCGTTGTTCGCGCACTGGATTCCCACGCTGGTCGTGGCGCAGGAGGGCGAACGCGAGGTGACCAAGCTCGCCTTCGTGCCGCGCCGCGCCGAGGGCGTGAGCATCGTGGACGACTGGGACGGCTTCGGCCAGCGCGTGACGGGCAGCGGCTCGGTGCGCTTCGAGGGAGTGCAGATCGACCCGGCCTGGGTCATCCCCTTCCTGGCCTCCTTCGAGCGGCCCACCACCATCGGCCCCTTCGCGCAGCTGCTGCATGCCGCCATCGACTTGGGACTGGGGCGCGGCGCCTTCGAGGCCACGCTGGCCTTCGTGCGCGAGCGTTCGCGGCCATGGATCGATGCCGGCGTGGAACGCGCCAGCGAGGACCCGCTCGCGATCCAGCTGACCGGCGAGGTGGCGGTGCGCCTGCGCGCGGCCGAGGCCTTGCTGCGCCGCGCCGCCCGCTTCGTCGAGGCGGCCCAGCGCGCCCCCGACGAGCACAGCGTGGCCGCGGCCTCGGTCGCGGTGGCCGAGGCCCGCGTGTTGAGCACCACTGCCTCGCTCGACGCCGGCAACCGCCTGTTCGAGCTGGCCGGCACCGGCGCCACGCTCGACGGCCTGGGGCTGGACCGCTTCTGGCGCAACGCGCGCACCCACACGCTGCACGACCCGGTGCGCTGGAAGTACCACCACATCGGCAACTACCACCTCAACGACCGGCCGCCGCCGCGGCACGGCGCGCTGTGAGCGCCGGGTCCTTTTTCCCCTTATCCCGGAGTTTCTCTTGAGCCGTCTTCCCTTGTTTCCGGCCGCACTGTCGCGCCGCCATCTGCTGCAACTCGCCTCGGCCGCCGCCGCTGCCGGCGCAGGCCTGCCCGCCTTCGCGGCCCTCAAGGAGCAGCCGGGCACCGCCAAGGTCCTGAAGGTCGGCGTCACGACCGGACCGCACGAGCAGACCTTCGAGGTCGTCAAGCGCGTGGCCGAGCGCGACTACGGCCTCAAGATCCAGATCGTGCCCTTCACCGACTACAGCCGGCCCAACGCCGCGCTCGACGCCGGCGACCTGGACGCCAACAGCTTCCAGCACCGGCCCTTTCTCGCGGCGCAGGTGCGTTCGCGCGGCTACAGGATCGTCGGCTTCGGCCGCACCTGGATCGGCCCGATCGCGATCTATTCCCGCAAGTACAAGGCCTTCAAGGATCTGCCGGAGGGCGCGAGCATCGCCATTCCCAACGACCCGTCGAACGAAAGCCGGGTGTTGCTGCTGCTGCAGAAGGCCGGCGCCATCAAGCTCAAGAGCGGCATCGACCCGATCGCCGGCATCAACGCCACGCCGCGCGACATCACCGAGAATCCCCGCAAGTTCCGCTTCGTCGAGATCGAGGCCGCGCAGCTGCCGCGCACGCTCGACGACACCGACGCCTCGGCGGTCAATGCCGACTATGCCAACAAGGCCGGGCTCAATCCGGCGCGCGACGGCATCCTGGTGGAGGACAAGGAAGGCCCCTATGCCTGCCTGATCGCGGTACGCGAACAGGACAAGGAGCAGCCCTGGGTGCAGCAGCTGGTCAAGGCCTACCAGACCGACGAGGTGCGCGACTTCATCGTCAGGACCTTCGCCGGCGGCGTGCTGCCCGCGTTCTGACATGGCGCAGAAGAAACAGATCCTGCTCAACGCGTTCAACATGAATTGCGTAGGCCACATCAACCACGGCCTGTGGACCCATCCGCGCGACCGTTCTGTCGAATACAACGCCCTCGAACACTGGACCGGCATTGCGCGCACGCTGGAGCGCGGCCTGTTCGACGGCCTGTTCATCGCCGACATCGTGGGGGTCTACGACGTCTACCAGCACAACGTGGACGTGACGCTGCGCGAGTCGATCCAGCTGCCGGTGAACGACCCGCTGCTGCTGGTATCGGCCATGGCGGCGGCGACGCAGCACCTGGGCTTCGGCGTCACGGTCAATCTCACCTACGAGCAGCCGTACCTGCTGGCGCGGCGCTTCTCGACGCTGGACCATCTCACGCGTGGGCGCATCGGCTGGAACGTCGTCACCGGCTACCTCGACAGCGCCGCGCGCGCCATGGGCCTGGCGGAACAGATCGCGCACGACGAGCGCTATGACCGGGCCGACGAGTACCTGGAAGTGCTCTACAAGTTGTGGGAGGGAAGCTGGGAGGATGGGGCGGTGCGGCGCGACAAGGCCGCGCGTGTCTTCGCGGACCCGGCCAAGGTGCACAAGGTGCGGCACGAGGGCCGCTACTACCAGGTCGAGGGCTACCACCTGGCCGAGCCCTCGCCGCAGCGCACGCCGGTGTTGTTCCAGGCCGGCAGTTCCGGTCGCGGCCAGCGATTTGCGGCACGGCACGCGGAGTGCGTCTTCATCTCGCCGCCCAGCAAGGATGCGGCGCGCAAGACCGTGCAGGCGCTGCGCGAGCAACTGGTGCGCGCCGGCCGCCGCCCCGACGACGTCAAGGTGTTCGTCGGTGCCGCGGTGGTGCCGGGCGCGAGCGCGAAGGAGGCACGGGACAAGTATGCGGACTATCGGCGCTACGCGAGCCGCGAGGCGGGCCTGGCCCACTTCTCGGCCAGCACGGGCATCGACTACGCGCGCTACGACCTGGACGAGCCAATCGACTACGGCAAGACCAATGCCATCGAATCGGCCACCCGCACCGCCGAGCAGCAGGGTTGGACGCGCCGCAAGCTGCTGGAACTGTTCGAGCTCGGCGGGCGTTACCCGGCCATCGTCGGCGATGCGGCGCAGGTGGCGGACGAACTGCAGTCGTGGATCGAGGAAACTGGAGTCGACGGCTTCAACCTGAGCCGCACCGTGGTGCCCGAGAGCTACGAGGATTTCGTCGACCTGGTCGTGCCCGAGCTGCAGAACCGGGGCGTCTACAAGACCGCCTATGCCGAAGGCAGCCTGCGCCACAAGCTGTTCGACGCCGGCGACCGGCTGCCCGCACGCCATGCGGCGGCGCAGTTCCGGCATCGGGACGGCGAAGCCTGATCAACCTTCGGCACGGGTCCCCACCGCCCAATAGAAGGAAGGCCGGGTCCCGTTGAGCGCGTGGTCGCCGACCATGCGCGCCTTGTAGATCACCGGGTTGTGCGAGGCGAGTGTGCGCGCGTTGCGCCAATGGCGATCCAGCCTCCGGTCTTCCTGCAGCGCCGAGGCGCCGCCGACGTCGAACAGGCGCGTGGCGGTGTTCAGCACGGCGTCGACGATGCCGACCTGCGCCTTGGCGGTGCGCAGCTCCACGTCGACGATCAGGCTTTCGGGGATGGCCTCGCCGCGCTGGCGCAGGCGGTCGATGTCGCCCAGTCCGCGGGCTACCGCGGCCACCGCGGCTGCCGCAGTGAAGGCCGCGCTGGAAAGCTGCCCCACCACTTGCTGGACCAGAGGGTCTTCCCGTGGTGTCGCGCCGCTGCCGTGGCTGTACACGCGGCGGCGCGGCTGCACGAAGGCAACCGCGTCGCGCTCGATCGCGCGCGCGATGCCGGCCAGCGTGGCCAGGTGAGTGAGCTGGAAATGGGCCGTGAGCGGCGTCGGCCGATCGCGGTCGTAGGACAGCACATGGCCGGCCTCGACAGCGACGCGGCGAAAGCGCGTGGTGCCCGATCCGGTCAGGCGCTGGCCGAAGCCGCGCCAGTCGTCGATGCGCTCCACACCGCCCGCGTGCGCGGGGACGAGCACCAGGACCCGCCCTTGCTTGCCCGGGTCGTCCGCGCGCTGCGCGGTCACCGGAATCCAGTCGGCATAGAGGGTGCCGGTGCTGTAGTACTTGTCGCCGTCGAGCAGCCAGCCCTTGCCGTCGCGTGTGAGCTTGGTCTGCAGCGTGCCCACCTCGGCTTCGCCCAGCTCGGTGGTCGCATTGCCGAAGATCGCGCCCTCGGCCGCGCGCCGCAGCCAGGGGGCATGCAGTTCGGGATCGATCTCGGCGTAGAGCCGTTCGATGAAACCGAAGTGCGCGCGCAGGATCTGCGGCAGGTTGGAGTCGGCCGCGCCAAGCTCGATGAGCAGCTCGAACAACTGCTCGACCGAAGCGCCAAGGCCACCATGGGCGAGCGGCACACGCAACGCGCCGAAGCGCACCTCGCGCAGCCAGGTGACGGCGTCGTAGGCCAATGCACGCTCGTTCTCGCGTTGGGCGGCATGTTTGGCGATGCGAGCGAAGACGGGGCGGAAGCGCTCGGCGAGCTGCTCGTCGGTCGGTGGTTGTGGGGGCATCAGCGGAGACGGAACAAGTGAGGTGAGGAAGGCGGTCACGAGATGGCGGCCAGATGCGCCTTGCGCGCCGGACGCGCGGGATGCACGGGGGAAGCCATGGGTCGAATGCCTTGGGAAAGAGAGAAAGAGGTTGCGGCGCTCACCACGCCAGCTGCAGTCGCTGCGGCAGGCCGGTGCCGGCCGCTTCGGGCAGCGGTGCGGCCGCTGGCGCGCGATCGGTATCGACATCGAGGAAGTCGCTGAGCACGTCGTCGCGCAAGGCGATGAAGGCCGGGTCGCTGCGGTTGCGCGGGTGCGGCAGGTCGACCTCGACCGTGCGCCGGATGCGGCCGGGCGAGGGTTGCATCACCACCACGCGATCGCCCAGGAATACGGCTTCCTCGACATCGTGGGTCACCAGCAGCATGGTGATGCGCTCCTTCTGCCAGATGCGCTGAAGCTCGTTCTGCAGCCGCGAGCGTGTGAGCGCATCGAGCGCGCCGAAGGGTTCGTCGAGCAGCAGCACGCGCGGCCGGTTCACCAGGCCGCGGGCGATCGCCACGCGCTGCGCCATGCCGCCGGAGATCTGGTGCGGCCAGGACTTCTCGAAGCCCTCGAGCCCGACCAGGGCGACGTGCTCGGCCACCCGTTCGCGCTTTTCCTTGGGACTGAAGGGGGCATTGCGCAGGCCGACCGCGATGTTCTGCTCCACCGTGAGCCAGGGGAAGAGGCGGTGGTCCTGGAACACGATGCCGCGCTCGCGGCCGGTGCCCGAGATCGGTTCGCCGTCCAGCAGGATCCGGCCCTCGTACTGCGCGTCGAGGCCGAGGATGAGCCGCAGTAGCGTCGACTTGCCGCAGCCGCTGGCGCCGACGATGCTCACGAAGCGGCCGGCCGGAACGTGCAGGTCGATGCCTTCGAGCACCTGCAGTTCGCCGCCGCTGGCCTGCGCGTTCGCATAGCGCTTGCCCAGGCCGCGGATGTCGAGTTCGTTGGAGGGGTTTTCGAGGAGGGAGGTCATGGAAGGAGAGTCCTTTGTGCGTCGTTCATGCGCGCCCGGTCCAGCGCGCCAGACGGCGCTCCAGCGCGCGGGCCGAGGCGTTCATGAGCCAGCCGACCAGGCCGATCACGAACATGCCGAAGATGACCAGGTCCATCTGGAAATGCTCGCTGCCCTCGATCAGCGTGTTGCCGATGCCGCGGCCGGCCACCAGCAGGTATTCGGCCCCGATGGTCGCGAGCCAGGAATAGATGAGCGCAAGGTAGACGCCCGTGAAGATCGAGGGCAGGGCGGCCGGCAGCACCACCTGCGTGACGGTCTGCCAGCGCGTGTAGCCGTAGACGCGCGCCACCTCGAGCAGGCCGGCCGGCGTCGTGCGGATGCCGTCGCAGGTGTTGACCACCACCGGCACCAGCGCCGCCAGCGACAGGAATACCACCTTGGCGACGTCGCCGAGGCCGAACCAGACGGAGATCAGCGGAATCCACGCGAACAGCGAGATCTGCTTGAAGGTGTTGAAGCTCGGGCCGACGATGCGATTGAAGAGCGGCGACAGGCCCAGCAGCGCGCCGAGCACGAGGCCCGAGACGGTGCCGATCAGGAAGCCCGTCGCCTCGCGCGCGAGGCTGGCGCTCAGCGCGCGCCAGAGGCGTCCGCTCGCCAGCTGATCGACGGCGGTGTCGAACACCTTGGCCGGCGAGACCAGCAGCGCCGAATTCACGACATCGAGCGACGACAGCAGCCACCACAGCGCGAAGGCCGCCACGGGCAGCACGAAGCCGCGCCAGCGGCCGCGTTGCTCGGGACGCAGCGGCTGCACGGCGGCCAGCTCGGCCGCGTCCCGCGTGGCGCTGCTCATCGCACGGCTCTGCCGGGCTGGCGCCGGTGCACCGCGGTTTCGAGGCGGTCGAGCAGGCGGTCGATGGCATAGCCGATGGCACCCACCACGATCACGGCCGCCATCACCAGGTCGAGCTGGAACAGCTGGCGGCCGTAGACGATGAGGTAGCCCAGCCCTTCGCTCGACGCCACGAGCTCCACCACGACCAGCGAGAGCCAGGCCTTGGTGAAGCCCAGCCGCACGCCGGTGAAGAGCGTGGGCACGGCATGCGGCAGCACGATTTCCAGCACCTGCTGGCGCCGGCTGTAGCCATAGACCTGGCCGACCTCGCGCAGCGCGGGTGGGGTCTGCCGGAATCCCTGCAGCGTGTTCAGCGCCACCGGCACCAGCGCCGCCTTGGCGATGAGGATGTACTTCAACGGTTCGCCGATGCCCACGATCAGCAGCACGAACGGCAGCCAGGCCAGCACCGGGATCTGCACCAGCGCATTGAAGGTGGGCAGCACGTAGGCCTCGAAGCTGCGCGACAGGCCCATGGCCGAGCCCAGCGCCAGGCCGAGGAGCGTTCCGGCCGCGAAGCCGATACCCACGCGGGCGAAACTGGTGCTCACATGCCGCCAGAGATCGCCGCTCGTGGCCAGGTCGCGCAAGGTTTCCCAGACGAACTGCGGCGGCGGCAGCACCTGCGGCGAGATCCAGCCCTGCTCGGCGCCCGTGAACCACAGCGCCAGCAGCGCGACAGGCAGGAGCCAGGGCAGGGCGCCTTCACCGGCGCGGCCGATGCGGCGCCAGGGCAGCGACGATGCGAACGAGCGCGCTCCGGCGGAGACGGGCGCATCGGCGCGAGGCCGCAGGACGGCCGTCAACTTGGCTTCGGCGCTCATCTGGCCGCGACCGATGCGGCCGGCCCGCCCTTGGGATTGCCCTTGGCGTCGTAGGCCGTCCAGTAGTTCTCGAGGCCCTGCTTCTTCAACGCGTTCTTCAGGTAGCGCGTGTCGAACCAGTCGTCCACCGACACTTCGCGGCGGATCAGCTTGAGCTTGAGCGCGTCGGCCACCACGGCCTTGTAGCGCCCGATGATGAAGTCATCGACCAGCGGCGAGTTGCGCACGGCGAGCTGCTGCTGATCGAACTCCGCCGTCCAGGACGCGACCGGCGTGCCGCTGCGTGCCCAGATGCGGAAAAGTTCGTCGCGGTTCTTCTCGTCGGACGACCAGCGCGCCGCCCGCACGAACACGTCGACCACGCGCTGCACCTCGGCCGGGTTGGCTTGCTCGAAGTCGGAGCGCACCAGCAGCGAAGCCTGGCGCGTGAAGGCCGGGTCCTGCCCCTGCGTGGAGTACACCACCTTGGCGAGGCCTTGGTCGCGCACCTTGAACCATTCGTAGCCACCGAAGGCCGCATCCACGCCGTTCGACACCAGCGCGGCCTGCGCGCTGCCGGTGTCGAGGTTGACGCCCTTGATGTCGCGCTCGGCCAGCCCGTTGGCGGCCAGCACGTTGATGGCCACGAGGTGGCCGTTGGTGCCGCGGAAGATCGAGACCGTGCGGTCCTTCAGGTCCTTGATCGAGCGGATCTCCGACTTGGTCGGCGTCACCAGGTACAGGTTGTTGCGCGCGCCGCTCACCAGCAGCAGCTTGGTCTTCAGGCCGTTGGAGCGGCCGACGATCTGCGGCAGGTCGCCCTGGTAGGCGAAGTCGATCTGCTTGTTGGAAAGCGCCTCGTTCACCGCCGGGCCGGCACCCTTGAAGAAGAGCCATTCGACCTTCACGCCCGAGGCCTTGAACTCTTCCTCGAGCCAATTGTTGACGCGCGCCACGCCGCCCGGCGAGCCGCCCCAGGTCACGGGATCGCCGCCGCCCGCGGTGGCGACGCCGATGCGGATGGTCTCCGTCGCCGCCTGCGCGGGCCATGCGGCGGCTGCCATCAGCGCAAGCGAGCCAAGCGGCGCGGCCCAACGGCGCAGAAGGGCGAGCAGAGGACGTGTGTTGTTCACTTCGCGCCTTTCAGGCCGAGCTTGCGGCCGACCTCGGTGCCTTCGAAGAAGCGCGGATTGGCCTCGGTGTAGAAGCGGTGCGGATTGTCGAAGACGAAGGCCTTGAAGTCGGCGGCCGAAATCACGCCCTGCTGCACCAGGTCCCAGGTCTCGGCCAGCGGCTCGGTGAACTCCGGCACGTCCCAGTGGCCCACGTCGGACGACCAGATCGCGTTGATCTTCACGCCCAGCGGATTCACCCGGTCGTTGAAGGCGGCCGCCACCGTGCGGTCGTCGGCCTCGGAGCCGAAGTAGAAGTTGTTGACCCAGCGGTCGCGGATGTCCTCGACCTTCTCGATGCCGGCGAGCGCGAAGTCGTCGATCTCCGATTCGTTCGGCTCGCGGCTGTGGGGCAGCGCGGAGATGCCGAGGCTGTCGCGCAGCAGCGTCGACTTGTCGATCGTGCGGCCCTTGAGCAGGTCGCCGCCATAGCGCTCGAACAGCGAGGCGAGCAGCTCGATGTCGGCTTCCGCGGGATCGTAGTTGCGCACCGCATGCTTGTTTCGTTTTTCCCAGCGGTCCACCAGGTGCGTGTAGACATGCGAACCCCAGTCGGCGCCGCCTTCGAGCAGGCCCACGCGCAGGCCCGGGAAGCGCCGCGTCACGCCGCCGAAGAACAGCGCCTTGGCAAAGGCCTGCGAGCCGTCGGCGAAGTGGCCGACGTGGTTGTTCATGTAGTTGCTGATCGACTGCCGGCCCGTCCAGCCCTGGCTGCCATAGTGCGTGGTGACGGGCACGCCGAGCTCCACCACCTTGGCCCAGAAGGGGTCGTAGTCGTGCTCGCTGTCGATGCCGTAGAAGTCGATGTAGCCCACCTGCTTGCTGATCTCCGGATGCTCCTTCGCCGGATACTTCTCCGCGATGGCGCGGATCGGCCGGCGCACGCCGCCCGCGATGTTGATCACCTTCAGCCCGAGCGTCTTGACCGCGAACTCCAGTTCCTCGATGCCCTCTTGGGGCGTGTGCAGCGGGATGCCCGCCACCGGCGTCAGGCGGTCGGCGTACGGCCGGTATTGGTCGGCGTGGAAGTGGTTGATCGCGCGGTGCAGCGGCTGGCGGTATTCGCTGCCCGCCGCAGCGGGCGAGAGCACGTCGTTGGGGAACAGGATCGAATAGTCCGAGCCTTGCTCGCCCAGGCGTTCGTAGAGCAGTGCCGGCAGCGTGTAGGTGGCGAGGTCATAGGTGTTGCGTGTCACGCGGGCCCACCAGGGCGCCCGCAGCGTGCGGTGGAACTGGCGCTCCTCGGGCGTCTGCTGGTACCAGTCCTTGCCGCCGCCATTGCGCGTGACGAAGCGCCCGCCCAGGGCCTTGCGCAGCGCGTCGACGAGCTTGCTGCCGCCGTATTGCGCCACGTAGTCTTCGAGCACAGGGGCGTAGTCGTTGACGTGGACATCCGTGTCGATCACGGGATGGTCGAGGCCGGCCTTCACGGCGGCGGAGCGCGATGCGTGCACGCGGTTCAAACGATCGTTCATCTGCAAGTTCCTCGGAGGGAGAAGGAACGCTGCAGGCTACGCGCGGCCTGCGCGCTCGCCAAAGAAGGCTTTTGTCATTGCTTAGCCGGTGCGTGCATAAGCAGCGGCCTCTTGACCAGCGCCCGTCTGCAGCCAGGCGGGACTCTGGTCCAGCAGCTCCCTCAGGAAGACCCAGGGAAAGATCCCCCGGTCGTGGCCGTCGCTGAACACGAACTGCACGCCGTAGGCGCCCACCGGCCGGATGTCCGTGAGCCGTATGGCTGCGGCCGAGGGCAACTCTGCTGCTTCTCCATCCTGCCCGGCCGCGCCGATCGCGCGCCGGGCCTTGCAATCGGCGCAAGGGCAGCTCGATCTCAGCAGCCGGTACGCGGCGAGATGCCGAGTGCCATCCGCCCAACCGAACTCCAGCGCGGCGCGCGCGCGATGGTCGACGATGGATTCAGGCGCCATGGGCCGCTGCACCGATCTGCGCGATGGCCAGCCGGGCCGACTTGCGCACTTCCGGGTCGGGATCGGCGGCGGCGAGTTCCAGCGCGGGCAGCGCGGCGCAATCGCCGATCTCACCCAGCGCCAATGCGGCCTCCTTGCGCAGGTTGCTGATGCCGTGGCCCAGCGTCGCGAGCAGCGGCGCGATGCTCCCGGGGCTGCGCAGCCGGCCGAGGCTGCGTGCCGCGCGCAGGCGCACCTGCCAATAGGGGTCATCCAGCGCCGCCAGCAGCGCGGCCGATGCGGCGCGCTGCTGCAGCTTGCCGAGCGCGGTGGCGGCTTCTTCCCGCACTTGCCAGCTCGCATCGCGCAGCGCTGCCTCGAGTGCGACGCGGGCGCCGACATCGGCGGCGGCGAATGCCAGTGCGCCCACGGCCGCACGGCGCACTTCATCCACGGGGTCGGAGATGGCGAGGTCGGCCAGCGCGGGCAGCGCAGGCGCGTGCTTCAGGTAGCCGAGCACGCCGATGGCCTCCCGGCGCAGCGCGACGGCATCGGCGGTGCCCTGCGCGGACCGGGGCTCCTGCAGCACCGCCAGAGCGGGGCCGGCGCTGGCGGGCACGCGCAGTTCGCGCAGCGCTCGCAGCGCGGCGGCGCGCACCCGCGCGGCTCCGGCGCACGCATGCGGCAGAAGCCAGGCGGCGGACGCGGGGTCTTTCAGTTCGGCGAGGCTGTGGGCCGCGGCTTCGCGCACCTGCGCGTCGGGGTCGTCGAGCGCTTGCGCCAACCCTTCGACGGCGGCCTGGTTCTCCATGGTTTCGAGCGCCTGCGCGGCGGCGGCGCGCACTGTCGGCGCATCGTCGCGCAGGGCGGCGACCAGCAGCGGCGTGTGCGCCTCGTCGGCGAGATCGCCGAGGGCCAGCACGGCGATGCGGCGCACTTCGATGTCGGGCGAGTCCAGCCGTGCGGCGATGACTTGCAGTTCGGGATCGTCGAGGAGGGCGGGGTTCATTTTTCCTTCAGATGGCGAAGCGCAGCTGCGCGGCGGCGGGGGCCCCGAGCGGCGTGAGGCGTTCCAGCGGCGCGCCGGCGCCCGCGTGCGGATGCAGCAGCTGCAGGCAGCGCCGCTTGAGCGCGGCGAATTCGGAGGAGGTGACCAGCGAGGGATCGCGAGGCCGGGCGAAATCGAGCGCGAACTCGGCGACGATGCGGCCCGGCCGCGGCCCCATCACGAGCACGCGGTCGCCGAGAAACAGGGCCTCGTCGATGTCGTGCGTGATGAAGACGATGGTGGTGCGCACGCGCGCCCAGGCGTCGAGCAGCTGGCGCTGCATCATGAGCCGCGTCTGGGCATCGAGCGCGCCGAAGGGCTCGTCCATCAGCACGACGCGCGGGTGGTTGATGAGCACCCGCGCGATCTCCGCGCGCTGCTGCATGCCGCCCGAGAGCTGCGAGGGGTAGAAGCCAGCGAACTCGTCCAGTCCGACGAGCCGCAGCATCTCGTGCGCCCGTGCATGGCGCTCGCGGCGGCCGACGCCCTGCATCTTCAGGCCGAAGGCGACGTTGTCGAGCACCTTCTTCCATGGGAACAGCGTGTGGTGCTGGAAGACGAGGCCGCGGTCCGGGTGCGGCCCGCGCACCGGTTCGCCGTCCAGGTGGATGGCACCGCCCGCAGGCGTCAGGTGGCCGGCCAGCGCACCGAGCAGCGTCGACTTGCCGCAGCCCGAGGGGCCGAGCAGGCAGACGAACTCGCCGGGTTCGATGTGCAACGTGATGTCCTGCACGGCGTCGAAAGCCTGCGCGCCCTGGCCGAGGCGCACGCGCAGCTCGTCGATGGCGATGCGGCCGGTTTGCACATCGGCCCTCACGGTCTTTTCTCCTGCATGGAGCGCCAGGGCATCAGCGCCTGGCCGATCCATCGCACCAGCGCGCTGCTGCCCATGCCGAGCACGCCGATGAAGAGCATGCCGACCACGATGTCGGCGTAGTTCTGGATCGTGTACGACATCCACGTGTAGTAGCCGATGCCGAACTGGCCGGAGATCATCTCGGCCGTGACCAGGCAGAACCATGCCGTGCCCATGCCGATGGCCAGGCCCGTGACGATGCTCGGCAGCGCGCCCGGCAAGACCACCTCGCGGAACACCGCGAGCCGGCCGGCGCCCAGGCTGCGCGCCGAGGCGACCAGGCGCGCATCCACCGCCTCCACGCCGTGCACGGTGTTGAGCAGCACCGGAAAAAGCGCGCCGACGAAGGTGATGAAGACCATCGACGCCTCCGAGGACGGAAACATCAGGATGGCCAATGGGATCCAGGCCACGGCGGGAATCGGCCGCAGAACTTCGAGCGGCGGCAGCAGCGTGTCTTCGGCCCAGCGCGCGCGGCCGATCGCGAGGCCCAGCGCGACGCCCGCCATGGCGGCGAGGCCGAATCCGATGAACACGCGGCGCAGGCTCGCCGACAGGTGCGGCAGCACCAGCGGCGATCGCACCAGCGCCCATGCCGACTCCAACACCTCGCGCGGCGGCGGCACGTTCTGGAAGGTGATGAAGCCCAGGTTCATGCGCTGGCGTGTGGCCAGGTGCCACGCGAGCACGCAGGCGAGCAGCGCGGCGATGCGCCAGGTGGCGCGCGGCAGGTTGGCGTTGAAGAAGCCGGACATGGTGAAGATCGGGCTACGGGGAAGGCGTCAGCCGGCCAGCGCTGTGCGCACGCCGGCGAAGTCCGCCACCTTGCCGCCATGTTTCGCGGCCCAGCCCTCGGCCTGCTCCTTGAGCAGGAAGGCGTCGACCTCGCCCCTGGCGCCGAGCACGAACCACGCATCGGCCGCGAGCAGCTTGTTGCCGCTGTGGCGGTCCTGCGCATAGACCACGCGCGCCTTCTTGCCGGCCTTCTCCAGCTTCTGCAGGTCGCCGAAGGCGTTCTCGGGCGAGGCGTAGTGCCGCACCAGCGGCTCGCCCGCCACCCAGATCTGGGCCACGCGGCTCACGTCGGCGATCGGCTTGCCGGTCGAGGCGTCCTTGGCCACCAGCGGGGCTCGGGCATAGTTCTTCAGCTGCCTGTCGTAGTCCTGGCCGGCCTCCTTAAAAGCGGCGCGGATGTAGCCGTCCTGCACGAAGGCGTTGGCGTCGATGTCGTTGTCGGTGCGCTTGAGCAGGCGCAGGGTCTCCAGCGATGTCTTCACCGCCTGGCGGTACTCGGGCTTCCAGCTCAGGTCGCGCGTCTGCAGGCCGAGCGGGCCGTGGAACAGGTAGTTGACCTCGGCCTCGACGCCAGTGACCTTGGCGATCAGCTCGCTGTACTTCTCGGGTTCCGCGGCCACGAGCCGGTCGGCCTCCAGCGCGGCGCGCAGGTAGGCGGTGACGACCTCGGGGTACTTCTTCGCGTAGTCCTCGTCGACCAGGCTGCCATGGAAGGTGGGTGCGCTCGCCTGCGAACCGTCGTAGATCTTGCGCGCGAAGCCGCGGTACGGAAAGAGCTCGGCGAAGGGCACGAAGTCCGCATGCGCCTCGACCTTGCCGGCCTGCAGCGCGGGGCCCGCCACCTCGGGCGCCTGCGTGGTGATGTTCACGTCCTTCAGCGGGTCCCATCCTTGCGCCTGGATGGCGCGCAGCAGCATGCCGTGCGAGGTCGACGCGAAGGGCACGGAGATGGTCTTGCCCTTGAGCTCGGCCAGCGACTGCACCTTCGAATCCTTCGGCACGACGATGCCGTTGCCGCTGCCCGTGGTGCTGCCGGAGAGCACGGTGATGAAGATGCTCTTGCGCCCCGCCTTCTGGAACGCCGCGCCGTTGAAGCTGCCCGGAAAGTCGGCCATCGAGCCGAGGTCGAGCTTGCCCGCGACCATCTCGTTGGTCAGCGGCGCGCCGGAGGTGAAGTTCTTCCACTCGATCTGGTACTGCGCGTCCTTGTACTTGCCGGTGCGCGGCAGGTATTTTTCGAGCAACTTCAGCTCGCGGATCAGCAGGCCGCCGGTGGCGCAGTTGATGGTGGTGTCCTGCGTGCCGATGGCGATGCGGACGGTCTCGGCCCGGGCGGCCGGCAGTGCCAGCAGCAGGCCGAGGGCCGCGCCCCACAGGGCGAGTGTTCTCTGGGTCTTCATCGTGATGCTCCGGTTGAAATGCGAGGGGCCGCGGCTCGGTCAGCGCAGCAGGTAGGGGATGTCGACGGTGACCGCGCCCGTGGGGCAGTCCTTTTCGCAGGGCATGCAGTACCAGCATTCGTCGAACTTCATGTAGGCCTTGCCCTTGCTGAGATCGATCGCGAGCACGTCGAGCGGGCAGACATCCACGCAGACGGTGCAGCCCTTGTGGGCGATGCACTTGTCCTCGTCCACGCGCACGGGCACGCTGGTGGGATTGAAGGCGAGAGGCATGTGGGGTTCTCTTCTTGTGGGGAAAGGTGTGTCAGGCCGCGACCGGCTCGCGCGCGGCAGCGGGCACGCGCAGGCGCTGGTAGGCCGACATCTCGTGGGTTTCCAGCGGCACGATGTAGGGATCGACGGGACGCTTGAAGCTCACCATCGCGTCGCCTTGCTTTTGCAATTGCGTGTGGCAGAACCAGTCGCGGTCGTTGCGCTCGGGAAAGTCCACGCGGTGGTGGTAGAGGCCCCAGCGGCTTTCGGTGCGGTACAGCGAGGCGCGCGCGGCCATCTCGGCGCAGTCGCGGATGGCGTGCACCTCCATCGCGCGCATCAGTTCGTGCGGGCCGGGGGCGCCGAGCTGCTCCAGGTCTTCATGGATCTGCTCGAAGCGCGCGAGGCCGATCTCCATCTTGCGCGTCACCTTGGGCGGCTGCAGGTAGTCGTTGACCATGCGGCGCAGCTTGTATTCGACCTGCGCGGGCGGCAGGCCGCCGGTGCGAAGCAGCGGTGCGCTGACGCGGGCATGCTCGCGCGCCACCTGTTCCTGGTCGAGCGCGGGCAGCTCGGTCTCGGCGCAATGCCGCGCCGCGCTTTCTCCGGCGAGGCGGCCGTAGACGAAGGCGCCCAGCATGTAGTTGTGCGGCACGCAGGCCAGGTCGCCCGCAGCGTGCAGGCCCGGCACGGTGGTGCGCGCATGCTCGTCCACCCACACGCCCGAGGCCGAATGGCCGCTGCACAGGCCGATCTCGGAGATGTGCATCTCCACCATCTGCGCGCGGTAGTCGGTGCCGCGCCCGGCATGGAAGCGGCCGCGGCTTGGGCGCTCGTTGGTGTGCAGGATCTGCTCGATGGTGGCGATGGTTTCCTCGGCCAGGTGGTTCAGCTTGAGGAAGACCGGGCCGTTGCCGCCCTGCAGCTCGTTGTAGAACTCCATCATCATCTGGCCGCTCCAGTAGTCGCACTCGATGAAGCGCTCGCCCTTGTTGTTGGTGGTGTGGCCGCCGAAGGGGCCGGTCACGTAGGCGCAGGCCGGGCCGTTGTAGTCCTTGATGAGCGGGTTGATCTGGAAGCACTCGATGCCCGAGAGTTCGGCACCCGCGTGGTAGGCCATGCTGTAGCCGTCGCCCGCGTTGGTCGGGTTCTCGTAGGTGCCGAAGAGGTAGCCGGAGGCCGGCAGGCCCAGCCGGCCCGCCGCGCCGGTGGCCAGCACCACGGCCTTGGCACGGAGCACGTGAAACTCGGCCGTGCGGCAATCGAAGGCCATCGCGCCCGCGATGCTGCCGTCGGCGGCGGTGATGAGGCGCGTCACCACCAGGCGCTGCGACATCTCCACGCGGGTGCGCTTCAGGCGCCGGTACAGCACGTTCTTGATGTTGTGGCCCTCGGGCATCGGCAGCACGTAGGTGCCCATGTGGTGCACCTTGCGCATCGCGTAGTCGCCGGTCTCGTCCTTCTCGAACTTGACGCCCCAGCGGTCGAGCTCCTCGATCATCGAGTAGCTGTTGCGCGCATAGGCCATCACCGTCTTCTGGTTGACGATGCCGTCGTTGGCGGTGGTGATCTCCTTGACGTACTGCTCGGGCGTGGCGAAGCCCGGCACCACCGCGTTGTTGAGGCCGTCCATCCCCATCGAGATGGCGCCGCTGCGCTTGACGTTCGCCTTCTCCAGCAGCAGCACTTCGAGCGCGGGGTTGGCTTCTTTTGCCTTGACGGCGGCCATCGGGCCGGCCGTGCCGCCGCCGATGACCAGCACGTCGACGGTGCGGGTGAGGATGTTCATGGGTGGGCCTTCGTCGGGTGGCTGCGGGCGATGCGCAGCCGGTGCTGGAACGCATCGCCGCGGAAGTAGAGGTCTTCGAAATCCAGCGGCGCGCCGTCGGCGGTGTGGGTGAGGCGTTCCACGCGCAGCACGGCGGTGCCTTCGGGCACGCTCAGCGCGCGCGCGAGCACTTCGTCGGCCAACATCGCGTCGATCTGCAGATCGGCGTGGCCGAGTGCCAGGCCGTAGTCGTTCTCCAGGATCAGGAAGATGTCTCGCCCGGCCAGGTCCGCCTGGCGCAGCCGCTCGCCGATGGCATGCGGGAGGTAGGTCACCTCGTAGGACACCGGGGCGCGGTTGAGGTGGCGCACGCGCTTGATCTGCGCGACCGGCGATCCCTCGGCCAGGTTCAGGCGCTGCGCTACGCGGGGAGAAGCGGGCACGGTCTTGTGGCTCGTCACCTGGTTGCGGATCTCGTAGCCCATGCGCACCATCGCCTCGGCAAAGCCCTCGAGCTGGCCGAGGTGCTGGAATACCTTGGGCTTGGCGACGAAGGTGCCCTTGCCCGGGATCTTGAAGATCAGGTTCTCGCGCTGCAGGTCGCTGAGCGCCTGGCGCACCGTGATGCGGCTGACCTTGAACAGCGCGACCATCTCGCTTTCCGAAGGCAGTTGCGCATGCGGTGCGTAGGTGCCGTCGAGGATGCGCTCGCGCAGCGTCTCGCGCACCTGGGTGTAGAGCGGGACGGGGGAAAAGGCGATGGGCTCAAGGCCCCTGGCAGTGGACATGCGGCTGACTGGTTATGACCGGTTGGATGAGCCGGATGCTAGTCAGCGATGCCTGTGCCGTTAAATAACGAAAACGTGCTTGGATATGCGGAAAGCGATGGGTCGGCACGCGGTGCAGGGGCAAATCGGCGAGCCCGGGCAGGACGCGTGCTTGGAGCGCCCGAGAACAGCTGAGCCGCGGCGCGAGGCTGCTCTATTCGATGCTTAGGTCGACTGGTAGCTCTCGCGAACACGGTCGAACCGGCGCTGCGCGAGGTCCTCGTCGCGGATCATGAGGAAGTGGTTGCCGTCGCCACTGGCCACGGAATCCGAGCGGCGGGCGCCGGCATGGTACTCACCCCCGTAGGAAAACAGGTGCCGCCAGGGCGTTCGGCCGGGCACTGCGATGTGCCTGCCGGCAGGGTCCACATCGTCCTCGGCATGGCCCTGGATGTCGTCGGGCCAGCCACCGAGCCGGTCACCGAAATTGCCGCCGTGCGCGGTGTCCCCCGGCGGCAACTTCGGCGACAGCTGCAGCGGGTCCGGCTCACGGAACCAGGCCCAGATCGCCTGGCTGCTGTGCTGCGGCAGGGCCGTCTTCCAGTGATGCGGCACGCTGAGGCCGGAGTGCGGCAGCAGCCGGTCGGCCATCGGCAGGCGGGACCAGGCATCTTCGGGGCGCGCAGGATGGCCGTAGGAAGACCAGCGGTCGTTCCAGCGCTGGAGTTCGACGGGCCATTCGCGGCGCCGCAGTGCGGACGGCTTTGCGTCGTGCCAGTAGACGCGGTGCAGCGGCGTCTCGCCATCGTCATCGCGCATCGCATCCATGAAGATGGCGAGCATGCCGCTGCGCGGCAGCTTCGGGTCGAAGCCGGGCAGCGCAGACAGCTGACCCAGGTCGAGCTGCGCGATGAAGGCGAGTGGAAATTCGGTCTGCAGTGCGGCCATGCGGGCCTGCAGCCACGCGATGCGGCTCGCGTCGACCTTGGGATCGCGCCGCGGGGGGCCGAGCAGCCTGTCGCGCATGAGCGCCATGTCTTGCTCGGTGGCGCCGCTGGTGCGCATCGCTTGCAGCAGTTTCTCGGCGTCGCCTGCGGACATCGACGGCTTGGGGTGCCGGATGTCCTCGATCTGCCTGCGAAGTTGCGCCAGATGGCGCTCGGGCGCCGCCAGCGCGGGGCGCACGGGCCATGGCACGTCGGGGGGCAGGTCGGGATGGCCGGCCATCTTGCTGCTGCCGACGGGCAGCGCGTCGTCTCTCTCCTGGCGGCGGACGAACATCACCACGGGCCGGACCGAGGCCTCGATGCGTCGGGCGTAGTCGCTCAGTCCGGCTTTGCGCAGCGAGTCGCGCAGGGCTTGGGCGTTGGCAAATTCAGGCATGTCGGACTCGGTCGCATGGGCAGGTGACGCGGGGGAAGAAGGTCGACGCGCCGCGCGGCATCGGCTGGCCTGCTTCAATCCGCCCGGCTGACCAGGACATCGCCGGTCTCGGGCCCGTTGACGATGGCGCCTGCTGCGTCGCGCCGCACCCGGATGCCGACGCCGCAACGCGCCGGGTCCATCTGCCACACCCAGCCGTAGAGTGCGCGCGGGGCGCCCTTGGGCGACATGAGCGGCATGTTCATCCGCAGCCCGCCGTTGCTTCCCAGGTCCACCCAGACCATCACGGTGTCGTCTTCCGGGTCGCTGTCGGCGCCGACCTCGACGATCGTGGCCTTGAGCGGCTCGCGGTGCACCAGGGCCTGCAGCGCAGCCGGCAGGTCCTCGAAGGGTGGAGCGTCCATTCCGTCGGAGTCCTCGACAGGAAAAGGATCGTCCAGCCGCACGGGCCGGAAGTGGTGTTCGGAGCTGCCCATCGTTGCGCGCCCGCCGATGGCCGTTGCCATGTCCTCGAGGCGGGCGGCCTGCAGCAGCAGCGGCTGTCCGCCGCTGTGCATCAGGTACAGGCCGTCATCGTTGGCGTCGCTGCCCAGGGACTCGCTGGTGAACACCAGGTCCAGCTGCAGCAGGCAGTCACCTTCCTCGGTGTCGAGCATCCGATACCGCCCGTTGTAGTGCCGAATGCCCGATGCCTCGCCCGTCTTGTGGTCGTTCTTCCAGAAGAGCAGTTGATAGCTGCCGTCCGCGTCGAACGCAACCAGGCGGCGCCAATCGATATAAGTTGACAGATAGAGCCCGCTCGGGTGGCCGTCTTTGCCTTCCACGTCCTTGAAGGCCTCGCGGTATTTGGCGGGCAGGGCGGCGCGGATGCTGTCCGGCGGCGGCGCGGGCGGCGCCTGCTCGTGGTCGACCTGGGCGCGCAGCTTCTGGTGAAGCGCGAGCGCATCCGTCCTGGTGATCTTCAGCATTTGCATGGACAGCAGCATCGGATCGACGTGGTACGCCTCGCCGGGAGCGAGCGTGCCTGCTTGCTGCTGCGCGGTTTCGAGCATGGCCGGCTGGATGAATTCATCGGCCTGGCTCGGGTCGCTCAGCACGTCGTTGAACAGATCCGCCAGGTCCCAGCTCAGGATGCTGATGCTGCGGGTCACGGGGTTCAGCGCCGCAACGTCCTCGTCCGAAGCAGTGAGCTTCCTGTAGAAAAGAAGCGTGCCGAATGGCGTCAGCGCAATGGGCACGCGCACGGTGGCGCTGGGCGGCGAAACGATCCATCGGTCGAGCGTGGACTGCCATGCCCGCGGATCGATCAGGCAGATCTGCCGGCGGCCGTAGAGCCCGAGCCCGTGCTTGCGCCACAACTCGAGCAGCGCGGCGGGCAACTGCCCCTCGTACATGTCCCGCAGTTCCTTTGTCGCGGGCGCGCAGTCGGCGTGCGGAGGGTTCGCCCTGATGAATGGATGGAGCTTGATGCGGCCGAACATGGTCTTCGATTTCGGAAGTGAGTTTGAATTTTTCGCAGAGGCGCATGCCTCCTGGTGAAGAAGGCGGGCTCCTGGAGGCCGTCCGTCCATGCTTTCAGGGGCGGGATGATCGTTGCGATCAGATGGCCCGTGAGCACTGCGATGGCAACGAGAGTGAGTACGAAGTACACATGTACTGGCAACGTGGCCTCCCCCAGAGCTTTCTGGGAATGTAGCCAGGGGTGCGTGCCGGCGTCAACCGATCGGTGGGTCGACCTATGGCCAGACAACGAGCCGCTATCGACTCACAGGGGCCGATGTTCGAGCGATGCATCTGGCCATGCAGGTACATCGCGCTCGACCCCGGCTTCACGCCTGCGCGATGCGGGGTGGATGCCGGAGAAGCTTCACGCCCTCTTGCGCATCGCGAAGCAGGCTCCCGCCACCAGGATGAAGGCCCCGATGATGACCTTCTGCCAGGTGCTTGGCACGCCCGCCAGGATCAGCACGTTGTTGATCAGCGTGACCAGCACCACGCCGAGCAGCGTACCGCCCACGGTGCCGCTGCCGCCGGTGATGCGTGCGCCGCCCAGGATCACGGCGGCGATCACGTCCAGTTCGTTGCCCACCAGGTCGAAAGGGTTGGCCAGCCGCGTGCTCGACACATGCACGATGCCCGCGAGGCCCGACAGGAAGCCCGCGTAGGCGAACACGAAGACGTGAACGGTGCGCAGGTTGTAGCCCAGCCGCTCCGCGATCGCCAGGCTGCCGCCGATGGCGTACACCGCGCGGCCCATCAGCGTGCGGTTCAGCAGCCACCAGGTCAGCACCGCGGCGCCGGCCAGCACCAGCACGGTCGCCGGCAGCACCGCATGCAGGCCCTGCGGCGTGTCGAAACGCCAGAGCGCGAGCTTGCCGAAGGCGTCCATCGGCAGCGGCACGTTCATGAAGAACACGGTGCCGACGAAGGTCAGAAGAATGCCGCGGTACAGGTATTGCGTGCCGATGGTCACGATCAAAGAAGGCGCCTTGAGCCAGTGCACCAGCAGGCCGTTGAGCACGCCGAGCAGGGCACCGCTCACCGCGCCCGCCACCAGCAGCAGCGCAATCGGCGCTTCCGGAAAGTAGTTCAGCACGAGCTTGGTGATGCTGTACATCGTGAGTGCGGCAATGGCCGCAAACGACACGTCGATGCCGCCGGCCGCCAGCACGATCAGCACGCCGAGCGCGAACAGGCCCAGCACGGTGCAGGCACGCACGATGTCGAACAGCACCGGCAGCTGGAAGAAGCTGGGGTTGATCACGCCCACCACCAGGCTCACGAGCACGATCAACGCCAGCGTGAAGACCGAGGGGCGCTGCGCGAGCCAGTGGCGCCAGGACGTGCGCGTGCGGGGCTTGGGGGCCACGGGCACGGCGGCGGTGTGCGCTTGCATGGTGGAAGCGGTCATGAGAATGCGGGGGAGGGAGTGTCTGAAACCAGCGCACGGTACAGCTCGCTTTCGGCCAGCCCTTGCGCATCGAAGTCGTGGGCGACGCGGCCCTTGCGCATCAGCAGGATGCGGTCGCAGTTCTGCAGCAGCTCCTGCAGGTCGTCGCTGACGAGGATCACGCCCAGCCCCTGCTCGGCCAGTCGCTGCACGATGCGGTAGATGGTGTCTTTCGAGCCCACGTCCACGCCCACGGTCGGGCCGTGCAGGATCAGCACGCGCGGATCGATGGCGAGCCAGCGGCCAATCAGCACGCGCTGCTGGTTGCCGCCCGAGAGCGACTGCACCGGTCGGTCCACGTCGGGCGTGGCGATCTGCAGGTCGGTCACCGTGCGTTCGGCCAGCGCCTGGCACTGGCGCGCATCGAGCGCGCCGAAGCGCCCGCGCAGGCGGCTGAGCACGGCCGTGACGATGTTGTCGCGGATCGGCTTGTCGAGAAAGAGGCCTTCGCTGAGCCGGTCTTCGGGCACATAGCCGATGCCCTGGCGAATGCCATCGGCCGGCGTCTTCAGCGTGATCTCCTCCGCTGCGAGCGAGATGCGGCCGCGGTCGGCGGCCTGCACGCCCGCGAGCGCCAGCGCCAGCTCGTTGCGCCCCGAATCGAGCAGTCCGGTGATGCCCAGGATCTCGCCCTTGTGCAGCGTGAAGCCCACGTCGCTGAACTGCGTGCCCCGGCCCAGCGCCTCGACTTTCAGCAGCGTGTCGCCGTCGTGCGAGCGATGGCGGTAGCGCGCGCCGTCGAGCTGCTTGCCGGTCATCCAGTGCGAAAGCTCGGCCTTGGTGAAACCCTTGATCGGCCCCTGGGCGACCTTGGTACCGTCGCGGAACACGATCGCCTGGCCGCCCATGGCCATGCACTCGTCGAGCTTGTGGCTCACGAACAGCACCGCCACGCCCTGTGCGCGCAGGGCCTCGACCACGCGCACGAGGTTGTCCACCTCCTTCTGCGTGAGCGAGGTGGTGGGTTCGTCCATGATGACCATGCGTGCGCGCGTGGCCACGGCCCGCGCGATGGCCACCAGCTGGCGCGTGGCAATGGGCAGTTCGTCGACGCGGCGCGCCAGGAAGGCGGCATCGGTCGGCAGCTTCACCGTCTCCAGCGCACGCACGGCCGTGTCCGCGACGGCCTTGCGGTCGAAGCGGCGCGCCAGCTTGCCGCCGGTGTTCACCAGCTGCTCGCTGAGCGCGACGTTTTCGGCCACGTTCATGTTCGGCAACAGGGACAGGTCCTGGTACACCGTCTCGATGCCGAGCGTGAGCGCCTGAAGCGGCGACAGCGCATCGTGCGGCGTGCCGTCGATCACGATGCGGCCCTGGCTCGGCGGCTGCGCGCCGGAGATGATCTTGATCAGCGTGCTCTTGCCGCAACCGTTCTCGCCGAGCAGGTGGTAGATCTCGCCGGCCTCGATCGTCAGGTCGATGCCGCGCAGCGCGTACACGCCCGCGAAGCGCTTGTGCACGTCCTGCACTTCGAGAAAGACGCGGCGCCCCGCCGGCGCGGCCGGAGCGTGCGTGAAGGGCGCTGCAAGCGTCATGGTTCGCAGGCTCAGAAGGCGTACTTCTTGTAGTTCTGCTTGTCGACCTCGACCCAGGCCTGGCCCGTGACGACGATGCCGACGCCAGGACCCTTCTTGACCGAGACCTTGTTGTAGCCCGGCACGCCCATGTCGGCGCCGTCGGCGATGGTCTTGCCGTCGATCAGCATCTTGGCCGCCTTGTTCATGACGAGGCCGGCGTCCTTCGGATCCCAGAAGGCGATGCCGCCGACCGCGCCCGACTCGAGGAACTTGGCCGCCTCGCTCGGCAGCCCGGTGCCGAAGACGCAGACCTTGCCCTGCAGGCCCGCTTCTTCCACCGCGCGGCCGATGCCCAGCACGTCGAGCGAGGACGAGCCCTGGAAGCCCTTCAGGTCGGGGTGCTTGCGCAGCATTTCCTTGGCCTTGCCGTAGGCCTTCTCGGCATCGTTGAGCGATTCGTTCTTGGCGTCGACCAGCGCCATCTTGGGGTACTTCTTCGCGTTCGAGGCGCCGCCGTCGGCCCACTGCACCTGCGACTGGCTGCCCAGCGAGCCGACCAGCGAGGTCCACTTGCCCTGCTGGCCCATGCAGGCCGCCAGGCGCTCGTTGATGCGCGCGCCGTAGGCCGTGTTGTCGAAGGCCTCGATGTCGACCATGGTGTTCTTCTGGTTGTCGGCCTCGTGGGTCACGACCTTGATGCCGCGCTCCATCGCGCGCTTGAGCACCGGCTCCAGGGTGGGCGGATCCATCGACACCACGGCGATGGCGTCGACCTTCTTGGCCACCAGGTCTTCCACCAGGCGCTGCTGCTGCGCGGCGTCCGACTGCGCCGGGCCGATCTGGCGCGTGGCCACGCCGGGCGTGCTCGCGCCGAATTCCTTCACGCCCACTTCCATGCGGTTGAACCAGCTGATGCCCGTGATCTTGACCACGGTGACGATGTCTTGCGGCTTGCCCTGCGCATGCAGTGCCGAGGCGAAGGCCACGGCGGTGAGTGCGAGCACGGTGCAGGCGATCTTGGTTTTCTTCAGCATTTCTTTGTCTCCTAGCCCTCGGAATTCCTTTGCGCCGCGCCAGGAGGGAGCTGGTGCGGCGGTGCGCTGGCGCGCGTGGTGGAAAGAAAGACGCGCAGGTCGTGCAGGCCGAAGCGCCCGTACGCCAGGAAGAACAGCAGCAGCAGGCCCCAGGCGCAGTCGCGGAAGAAGTTGGAAATGCCCAGCAGGTTGAAGGTGCTCGACAGCAGCTGCAGCGCCACCGCCGAGAAGAACAGGCACACCATGCGTCCGTAGCCCCCTTGCGGCCGCACCCCTGCCATCACCGTGATGAGGATGGCGATCAGCAGGTAGGAGTTGCCGTAGTCCGACTTCACGCTCGCGGTGCGCGCGGCGATGATCACGCCGGCCACGGCCGCGAGGAATCCGCACAGCGCATAGGTCGCGACCAGCATGCGGGCCTGCGAAATGCCGGCGTAGCGCGCCGCCTTGGAGTTGGTGCCGAGCAGGAACAGGCGGATGCCGAAGGGACTCTGCCGCAGCAGCCAGCCGACGGCCAGCAGCATGGTCAGGAAGATCGCGAACGGGATCGGCACGCCCAGCACCATCTCGTTGCCGATGGCGGAGAGCGCCTCGGCATTGCCCACGCGCAGGCTGGAGCCCCCCGTGAGCACCACGGCGACGCCGGTGTAGAGCAGCTGCGTGCCCAGCGTGCAGAGGATCGGCGTGAGGCCTGCCTTCGCGATGAGCAGGCCGTTGAGCAGCCCGCCGGCCAGGCCCGTCGCCAGCGCGATGGCGGCGAACCAGCCGGTGTAGAGCCAGGGCGACACGTCGGGCGAGGCCAGCTGCGGTGCGAGCGTGGCGGCCACCACGCCCGCGAGGTTGGCCAGCGCCACGCCCGACAGGTCGATGCCGCCGTTGCCGGAGATCATCGACAGCGCCACGCCCATGGCCAGCAGGCCGAGTTCGGGCAGCTGGCCGCCCATGGACTGGAAGTTGTAGACATCCAGGAAGTCGCCCTTGGAGAGCACCGTCGCCACCACGAGGATGAGGACGTTGATGCCGACCAGGAAGTTGAGTTCGCGGTCTGAAAACGTGAGCTTCATGAAGAGAGTCCTGTCAGGCGGCGCGGCCCAGCAGCGCATCGACCTCGGCGCGCGTGGGCATCGAGGGCGCCGTGCCGGCACGCGTCACCGAGATGGCCGCCACCGCCGCGCCGAAGCGTGCCGCCTCGCGGGCGGTGGCGCCTTCGGCCAGCGCGGCCGCAAAGCCGCCGTTGAAGGCGTCGCCCGCGCCGGCGGTTTCCTTCACCGCGCCGGCGTGGAACACCGGAATGTGCTCGGAGCCGCCGGCGCTGTGCAGCAGGGCGCCCTTGTCGCCGAGCGTGATGAGCGCGCAACCCACGCCCTTGGCGAGGAAGAAGTCGCCCGCGCGGCGCGCGTCCTCGATGGTTTCGACGGGCATGCCGCTCAGGGCCGCGGCCTCGTGCTCGTTGGGCGTGATGTAGTCGCACAGCGCGTAGAGCGCATCGTCGAAGGGCAAGGCGGGCGCGGGGTTGAACACGGTGACTGTGCCGGCCTTGCGCGCAATCTCCAGTGCGCGCAGCGCGGCGGCGGCCGGCTGCTCGAGCTGGGTGACGAACACGCGCGCGCCGCGGATCGCATCGGCGGCGGCATCCACGTCGGCCGCATCGATCAGCGCGGCCGCGCCCGGCACCACGATGATGGCGTTGTCGCCGGTGACCTCGTGCACGTAGATGAATGCCGCGCCCGTGGGCTGCGCCGTCACCTGCGGCGCGCGCGGCGTGATGCCTTCGCGCGACCACAGGGCGAGCGCGTCGTTGCCGAAGGCGTCCTGTCCCAGCTTGGAGATGAACGTCACCCCGGCGCCCGCGCGCGCGGCCGCCACGGCCTGGTTCGATCCCTTGCCGCCCGGGCCCATCGCGAAGCCCGAGCCGGCGATGGTCTGGCCCACGCCCGGAAGGCTGGCCGCGCGGAATGCGAGGTCGGCGACGAAGATGCCGAGCACGGCCACGCCGTGCTGCCTGGAAGTGACGACGGTCATGGGGTCAGTCCTGCGGCGCGAGCACGCCCTTTTTGAAGATGAAGCAGCCGTAGAAGCGGCGCTCGCCGGTGGCGATCACGCAGTAGGCGCGGCGCGCGGCTTCGTAGAAGGCGAAGCGTTCGATCGAGCCCAGCGGGCGCACGCGCCCCTCGGCCGCGTCGATCTCGCGCTGCATTTCCTGCTGCACCGGAGGGATCTCGCCCGGCTGGCCCATGATTTCCATCCGGCGTGCCGGATCGTCCACGGCGTTGTCGAGCGGCAGCACCGACAGGATGGCGCGCGCCGCCTCGGTGGTGCCCACGCCGTCGATGCGCAGCAGCCGGCCCAGCGTGGTCTGGCGCGCGACCGAATCGGCCGGAAAGTTGGCATCGCACAGCACCAGCTCGTCGCCATGGCCCATGGCGCGCAGGGCATACAGCACGTCGGCATTGAGCAGCGGATGGATGGACTTCAGCATGCGGACTCCTGGGGGTGGAACGGCGCGGCAGAGCGCGATCTTAGGGAAAGAAAACGTTTGCGCAAACGTTTGCTATTGGGGGATTTCCCTTGGTTTCGAGAGATTGGCCGGCCCTGCCGACGCTCATTCGCCATAGGGAATCCAGATGTTCTTGACCTGGGTGGCATGCCGCAGGAACAGCGGGCCCTCGGCGGCTGCGCCCTCGTGCCAGTCGGTGGCCAGGCCGTGATCGACCAGCGTGCGCTTGAGGTTGCCGACCGAGAGCCGCTCGGCCATGCGCGACAGCTCCTTCGCGCCGAAGACCCACAGCGCATCGACGTCGTCGTGCTCGGCCAGCGTCTGCGCGAGGCTGGCAGCGGGGCCGGTCACGAGGTTGACGACACCGGCCGGCAGGTCGGAGGTTTCGAGCACCTGGTAGAAGTCGGTGGCAATCAGCGGATGCTTCTCGCTCGGCACGATCACCGTGCGGTTGCCCATGGCGAGCAGCGGCGCGAGCAGGCTCACGAAGGACAAGAGCGGCGCCTCGTCGGGGCACACCACGCCGACCACCCCGATGGGCTCCACGGTGGCCAGGGCCACGCCGCGCAGCGGCGGCACATGCACTGTGCCTTCGTACTTGTCGGCCCACGCCCCGTAGGCGAAGAGGCGGCTCACGGCGGCGTCGACCTCGGCCTGCGCGGCGCGCGCGGCCGCGCCGGTCAGGCTCGCGAGGCGCGCGGCGAATTCGCCGGCGCGTGCCGAGAGGTTTTCCGCCAGGTAGTAGAGCGCCTGGGCGCGGCGGTGCGGCGTGGCGCTCGACCAGCCCGCGGCGGCGCGCGCGGCGGCGACGGCATTGCGGATGTCCTTGCGGTTGCCGGTGCCCGCCTCGCCGAGCCGGTGGCCGGCGGCGGAGAACACGGGGTGCGAGAGTTCGCCGTCGGGGCGCACCTGCTTGCCGCCGATGAACAGCTTGGCCGTGCGGTCGATGGCCGGAAGCCCCGCGCCGGCCGGCGCCGTGTCCGCCTCATTCGCGGCCTGGGCCGCCGCGGAGGCCGAACGCGGCCTGCGCCCGGCCCATGCGCGCGGCTTCAGGTATTCGTAGCAGCCTTCGCGTCCGCCCTCGCGGCCGTAGCCCGATTCGCGGTAGCCGCCGAAGCCCACGCCCGCGTCAAACAGGTTGGTCGCATTGACCCACACCACGCCGGCCTGCAGCTGCGGCGCGATGCCCAGCGCGAGGCCGATGGTCTCGCTCCATACGCTGGCCGCGAGCCCGTAGCGCGTGTTGTTGGCCAGTGCCACGGCCTCGTCGGGCGTGCGGAAGGTCATCGTCACCAGCACAGGGCCGAAGATCTCCTCGGTCGCGACGGTGGAGGCCGGGTGCACGCCCGTCAGCAGCGTGGGCGGAAAGAAGCTGCCGCCCGCGGGCAGCGCGCCCGGCGGCTGGTAGCAGGCCGCGCCTTCGCGCACGCCGGTGGCCACCAGCGACCGCACGCGCTCGAGCTGCGAGGGATCGATCAGGCTGCCGATGTCGATCGCCTTGTCCAGCGGCAGGCCCACCCGCAGGCTCTGCATGCGGCGTTTGAGGCGCTCGATGAAGTCGGCCGCAATGCCTTCCTGCAGCAGCAGCCGCGAACCGGCGCAGCACACCTGGCCCTGGTTGAACCAGATGGCGTCGACCACGCCTTCCACCGCGGCATCGATGTCGGCGTCGTCGAACACGATGAAGGGCGACTTGCCGCCCAGCTCCAGCGTGAGCGACTTGCCCGAGCCCGCGGTGGCCTCGCGGATCAGGCGGCCCACGTCGGTCGAGCCGGTGAAGGCGATCTTGTCGACACCTTCGTGCGCCACCAGCGCGGCGCCCGTGTCGCCGTCGCCGGTCACCACGTTCAGCACGCCCGCGGGCAGGCCGGCCTCTGCGGCCAGTTCGGCGAACAGCAGCGCGCTGAGCGGCGTGAACTCCGCGGGCTTGAGCACCACCGTGTTGCCCAGCGCGAGCGCGGGCGCGATCTTCCAGGCCAGCATCAGCAGCGGGAAGTTCCAGGGAATGATCTGGCCGATCACGCCCAGCGGCACCTGGTCGGCGAACTCGCGCTCCTGCAGCTGCGCCCAGCCGGCATGGTGATAGAAGTGGCGCGCCACCAGCGGCACGTCGAGGTCGCGGGTCTCGCGGATCGGCTTGCCGTTGTCCAGCGCCTCGACCACCGCGAGCAGCCGCGCATGGCGCTGCACCATGCGCGCCAGGGCGTACAGGTGCCGCGCGCGGCCGTGGCCGCCGAGCGCCAGCCAGCCGGCCTGCGCGGCGCGCGCCGCGGCGACGGCGGCATCCACGTCCTGCGCCGATCCCTGGGCGATGCGGGCGAGCCGCTGGCCGGTGGCCGGTTCGGCGGTCTCGAAATGCGGGCCGGCCGACGCGGCGGTGAAGCGGCCGTTGATGAAGTGGCCGAAGCCCTGGGCGTGGCATGCGAGCCATTGGCGGGCGTCGGTGTCGCTCTCGGGCGCGGGGCCGTAGTCCATGGTGTCGAAATAGCGTGCGACGCTGCTGTTGCTGCTCATCGGGTCATCCGATCGGGTGGCGGTGGAAGGCCGAGTAGCGGCCCGTGACGTGGTGTTCCAGCTGGCGCTCGATGTCGGCCAGCAAGGTGGAGGCGCCGATGCGGAACAGGTCGGGCTCGAGCCAGGCGCGGCCCAGCTCTTCCTTCATGAGCACCTGGTAGTCGAGCGCGGTCTTGGCGGTGGAGACGCCGCCGGCGGGCTTGTAGCCCACGCGAAAACCCGTGCGGGCCTCGTACTGGCGGATCATGCGCAGCATCACCAGCGTGACCAGCGGCGTGGCGTTCACGCCTTCCTTGCCGGTGGAGGTCTTGATGAAATCGGCCCCGGCCATCATGCAGACCATCGAGGCCTTGGCCACGTTGCGCAGCGTCCTGAGTTCGCCCGTCGCGAGGATGGCCTTCACATGCGCGTCGCCGGCCGCGAGGCGGAAGTCGCGCATCTCGTCGTAGAGCCTGCGCCACTGGCTGGTGAGCACGTGTTCGCGCGTGATGACGATGTCGATCTCGGCCGCGCCGTCGCGCACCGAGGCCTCGATCTCTTTGAGCTTGAGCTCGTGCGGAATCAGCCCGGCCGGAAAGCCGGTGGACACCGCCGCCACCGGAATGCCGGTGCCCGCGAGCGCCTCGACGGCCGTGGCCACGAAGCGGTGATAGACGCAGACCGCGCCGGTGTGCAGCGTGCGGTCCGCAAAGCCCAGCGCGGCCAGCAGGTCGGGGCGCACGGGGGCCACGGCCTTGGCGCACAGCCGGCGCACGCGCTCGGCCGTGTCGTCGCCATTGAGCGTGGTCAGGTCGATGCAGCTGATGGCTTTGAGCAGCCAGCCGGCCTGCGCGTCCTTCTTGACCGAGCGGCGGCCGGGCAGCGTGGCCACGCGGCGTTCGGCGGCCGAGAGGTTGACGCGGAGGTTGTCGAACCAGCCGGCATCGAAAGGCTGCGCGGTGTTGCGTGCGATGGGGTGCGGCTTGTTGGCGGGCGCCGCTGCGGCGGCGTTGGCGGCAGCCGGCGGCGATGCAGCCGCGGCGGGCGAGACGGGGCGTGCGCGCACCGCGCCGCTGGCACGAACGAGGGAAGTGGAATTCATGGCGTGAAGGGCGCCGGGGCGCGCAGGCGCCGCATGGGCGGCAGGCAGGCAATGGGCATGTCGTTGTCTCTGATCGGTTGTGCGTGCCATCGTGCAGGGCCGGCGGCGCATCGGCGTGAATGTTATTGCAATAACATTTGATCGCGCAAGATGTTTTTCAAATAACATTTTCGATGCCCGATACTCGGGCCTGTGGACCAGAGGAACCAGAACATGCGAAAGACCGCCGGCGCCGAGGCCCGGGCCTTGCGACTTGCCAAGATGCAGGAGCTCGTCGAGGCCGGCGGACCGTTGCCGATCAAGCAGGCCGCGCAGCGGCTGGACGTGACGGAGATGACGATCCGCCGCGACCTGTCGGCCGCCGATTCACCGCTCACCGCCCTCGGCGGCTACGTGCTTGCGACCACGCTGCCGGGGGGCGACAGGTACTCGCTCGACGAAGCCAGTGACCAGCACGCGGCGCACAAGCGCGCGGCCTGCGAGCGCGCCGCCGAATGGGTGCAGGCGCACGACAGCCTGTTCATCGACTGCGGCACCACCATGGTCCATTTCGCGGAGGCGTTGCCGCCCGACATACCGCTGAGCGTGGTGTGTTACTCCACGAACATTGCGTCGATCCTGAGCCGCCGGCCGAACACGCAGCTGATGCTGATGGGCGGGCTGTACCACGCGTCGTCGGCCACGTACTTTTCCGACGAGGGGCTGCAATATCTCAATCGGCTGGGCGTGAACAAGGCCTTCATTTCAGCCGGCGGACTGGACTTGGAGCGTGGCGCGAGCTGCTCCAATTTTCATGAAGTGCCGGTGAAGCAGGCCGCGATCCGCAGCGCGTCGGAGAGCTTTCTGATCGTGGATGAAAGCAAGCTCAATCGCCTGCGGCCCGCTTTCTTCAGTCCGCTCGATGCGTTTGTGCGCATCGTGGTGGGCGGGGCGCCCGCGCCGGGCGTGCGCAAGCAGTTCAAGGAATTGCCCATCGAGTTTGCGCGGCCCGGGCATTCATAAGTTGCATTGCTGCTGCTTCAGGCCAAAGAACCATGGCTTGATTCGGAAAACCGAAGCTTGGTGGGCGGGTACCGCTATGTGCGCGGCAAGTGCGTCTGCACGAAGTGCGAGACGCTGGTGGAGGTCGCCCGTCGCCCCGCACATCATCGACAAGGGCATCCCGACGGCTGTGCTCGTGCTGTCCGGGGTGGATTCGAAGCCGTTGGCCGTCTACGGCCCCTTCATCATGAATACTCGGCGCGAACTCGAACAGGCGTTCGATCGCTATCACAAAGGCGAGATGGGCCGAGTTTCACCCTTGCCACAAGCCTGACGCGCGTGCCATACGCCTCAATTTTCTGGAACGTCAGCCCTGCGTGGCTGCGATCCGAAACGACTTCACTATTCGGTGACGTCGATAACTGCGCCGGCATGCCCGGCATTCGTTTCAAGCCTGGGGTATCCGACCAAGAACGCTCTGAAAGGCTGGCACCGCGAGTACGAACAGCGTCTCGATTTGCTGGTGGGCTAGCTAGGCGCGCACGGTGCTCTCTGTTTGAAAGAAGGCGCCGCCGGGCTCTCCCAAGTCCCAGAACGGGCCCGCCATGATTTGAAGGCCTTCCCGCGCGACCGAGCCAAGCATGTGCTCATTGGGCGCATGCTGGGAACACGCCGGATATGAATGCGGCACCCAGACAGTTGGCAGCCCAAGCACCTTGGAGAATGCGTCGTTGGGAACGAGGCCTGGCTGAACGGGCGATGCACTGCGCCAGCGCATCCTACTATCAAGATTCATGGGGGCTTGCGAGCGCCGGGACTTCCGTCAGGCGGTTGCGTAAGCCGTCAACTAACCACGCCCTTGTTCATTGAACGATGAGCTGTGAGGCTACGTGCCCATGCAGAGCAACATGGACACGTAGACATGACAGAGCAGTACGCAGAGTTGAGAGGCCGGTTGGTTGTGGGACGCAAGACTGACGGTCGCAGCGTCTACGACGAAGCCGCCAAGAAGGAATTGATCGTTGCCTGCCTCAAGCAGAGAGCGTCAGTGGCACGCATGGCGATGGAGCACGGTGTCAACACGAACCTGCTGAGGACGTGGATCGCGGCTTACCAGCGGCGAAGCGCCCAGGTGCCCGCGGGCGACATCGCGCGAATGCAAGATGCGGCATTCGTTGCCGTGCGTGTAGAGGGTGAACAAGATCAGCCTCAGCGAGTGCCTCGGCGCGAGCGCGCGGTGGCTGTGCCCGCGGTAGCCCACACACCTGCTACGGCCGTGGCGGTGATCCCGGATGAGAGTTCCTTGGCGGCACCGACCCCGATGGTCGGGTTGCAGGTGCGCCTGCCCAACGGCGCGCAGCTCGACCTCGGTGAGACAAGCTTGCAGGAATTGCCGACGCTGGTGCAGATGTTGAGCCGACTGCCATGTTCCGCTTCGACGAAGCGGCTGCATCGCAAGCCGGTGGACTTCCGGCTGAACATCAACGGCCTGGCGGAACAGGCCCTGGGCCCGGACCCGTTCGCCTCGTGCGCGTGCGTGTTCAGCAACCGGCGGCGCGACCGGGTGAAGATCCTGGGTTGGGAGCGCAACGGCTTCTGGCTGCTGCTCAAGCGCCTGGAGAAGGACCGGTTCATCTGGCCCTCGGCCGAGGCAGTTCCCACGCTGACGGCCGAACAGCTGCACTGGTTGCTGGAGGGCATCGACATGGCGGTGGTGCAACGCCACTCCCGTCTGCGCTATTCCAGCGTGGCCTGAAGGAACAATGATGGCGCACGCCGATCCAACCGGGCGTGTCGTCGCCCGCCACCATCACCGCTGAAGAACTCGCCGCGCTCACCGGAGCGACCATATCAGTGTTGATTGCCACCGAAAATTGACCCTCTAAACGCAGTAAGGCGGCTGAACAGTGGCAAGTTCGCCTGGCCCAAGAACATTGACGAAACGCTGACACTGAGCCGATCGCAGTTCGATGCGCTGGTATTGCGGCTGCCCTGGCAGCTTGTCGGTGAGGCCGGTGTGATCACCACGCTGTAGCGCGTCAATTGAGCGGGGCTGAAGGCGCGGCCGGTCGGCCCGTCAATGCTTGAACCCGGACTCCCGCTGGGCTCGCAGTGCCAGGATGAAGATCGTCTCGATCCCGGCCAGGTAACGGTATAGCGCCACGTAGCCGCGGTTGCCCTTGCCGATGACCAGTTCGCGCTTGCCATCCCCAACAGGGCGACCGATCAGCGGGCTGCGCGAAAGGATTTGGATGGCCTCGAGAATCTCTCCGACCCGGTCTGCCACATTGGCGACCTCGTGCTGTTCCAGACGGTCGATGAAGCGGTCGATGTCATCCAGGACCTCAGGGGCCAGTTCGATGCGGACCATGGGTCAATCAGGATCCCGGCCTGCGAGCCGATGGCCGGCGAGGTTTCTTGCCAGCCGCGCGCGCCCGCAAGTAGCCCGCGGCGTCCTCCCAGGCGATCGACTCGCCGGTGCGCTGCAACGCAGCCCATCGCTTGTCTGCGATCCGATGCAGTTCCTCGTCCAGTTCACTGCGCTCGACCATGTCGGATAGCGCATCCAGAATGAACGCATGGGAAGACCTGCCCGACCTCGCAGCCGCAGCCGCGATGCGGGCTTTCAGCTCATCTTCAAGACGGATGGTCGTTGTCGACATGTTGATTGTCCTAATGGCGTTGACGGCGAACGCCATTGTAGCACACTTGTAGCACATCAGGTCTGGCACCCCCCTGTGCCGGTCCGGCCTGCTGTGACGCTGCCATGAAGTCGATGCAGTTCTTGTTCTGTCTGGAGCCGCCTGTCTGAGGCGCGATCCTGACCGGAGGCGCCCAGAGGCAGGCAGCGGGATCCGCGGGGCGCTGCGAAGGATAGGGGAGGGCTTGCCTGTGGGCCCTGAGGCTGACCCCCCGTTCTCGCGTTCAAGGCCCTGCGCGCGCTGCGCGTGCTCGGTGCGTGCTGCGCGTCTGCTGCAGCCCTGGGCGCTGCGCCGCGACGGGGTCGCGGGGGCACGCAGGCAATCCCGCCTGTGTCTTCCACAGGAGTTCATTGTCATGAACGCGGTGGCCCCGTCCATCTTGGCCTCCTGCCACGAGGGGGTCAATTCCTCATGTCGTCAGGGCGCAGTTTGCCGTGTCGCCTGACAAAAGTCTGATCTGTGCGACGCGTCCACCGTCCCTTGCGACGGTGGAGTGCGATCAAGCGAGACCCTCAAAGGCCACTTCATCGCATTCGCGTTCCGCGAATTGGCACACGCTTCGCCGTTTCCTACGCGTTCAGAACTCACACTGGGAGCTTTTCGTCATGAGCGGCTCCATCGTCATGGTTTCATCGCATGGACGCCCGTCAACGTCGAGCCACGGCGCGCCGTCCTTCAGGCCGTTTGTCCGCGCGCCTGCAGGCCGCTGCTTCCAAGGTGGGCACCATGTCGGGAACTCCCGGGTCAACAGCCATGACAGACGACAGCACACCCATTTCAGACGGCCACTCCCTTGAATACCGTGGGTTCCGCTTTGAGCTTCGCACGGCGCCCGTGCCCGGGGGCTATCAACCCATCGTTGTTGTTGTCCGCACACCTGCGGATGAGGAAGAGACACAACTGCCCAACGACACGGAAGAGATCGTGTATGGGACCGAGGCTGAGGCGACCCGGCATGCAGAGCAGCAGGCGATGCGCTGGGTTCATGACCGCACCGGCGACGCGCAACCTCAGTCCTAAGGGGCAACAGACATGCAGCTTTCGCACCATGCCTTGATCTCGATCGACCTTGATCAACGACCACCACGATGCTTGGCACTGGCTGCTCCGTTGCGCCACGGGCGACGCAACCGAGTTGGAGAGGCATTCCGCTTCCTGAGCTTGCCCCGTATTTCAGGAGACAGGCTATTCGCAATGTAGCGGCTGCCCGGTCTGAGCAAGGCGCTGTTGTGCAGCGCGATGCTGCCTGAACTCTCGGGGTGATCTCGTCTTCAGTGCCGAGTGCGGATGCACCTCGTTGAAGTGCCAGAGCCGCCGCCGAAAGTTGTGTCCCGCCGGCCGGCCCGCCGCATGGAGACCACTAGTTGCAACCAGCGTGCGAGAACGGAGTACCCCATGACCAAGAGCGTAAGAACCCAGGCAAATGAGGAGGAAGAGGGCGCTGGCGCTGGCGACGACTTTGCGAACCTTGAAGACCGGCGCGGCACGCTGTTCGTGCGCGTCAAACGAATCGATGACAAGGGGTCGGTTCCGGTGGCCATAGCGCGCGCAGCGCTTGAAGCTCACTTCGGAGCGGGACAGGGCGAAAAGGATCTCGCTCATGCGTACCGGGCCCATCGAGCAACGATCAACGCCAAGGTGTTGGAACTTGCCCCGGTTGGCGATGTGTACACGGACGCCAACCCGATGCTCTTGGGAACAAGTGACTTCGACTAGCGGGATTTTTCCTTGCCGCTTACGGCGCCGCATCGAGAAATGCTCAGGGTCACATCAGCCAAGTGAATTGCATCGAGATTCTCCTTGGGGGGCCTCGCTCATCATTCTCGAGCTTGGCACGGCCGTCTTCGATCTCCCCCACGGTTGTCAAGCGCGGCGAAACGTAGGGCGTCGTTGTCTTGAGCGTGGTGATCGCGGTCTCGATCAGACCCGTCGAGTACCGACAGAGTCAGTTTTCGGTAGCGATCTCTGACGGGACCGGTTTGTCAAGCGCGGGGTATCTCGCTGCTTGGTTTCGTCGAACAGAACACCTCGGTGCAGTTCGCGGTTCCTCCATGCAGAGTCGGTTCCGGACTCGAGACACCACCGATGACTTCACCAGTGGACCCGGAAACCGTCTTTCGCGCGATCGTGGTGATGCAGGTTTCGCTTGGTTGTGCCGTTCATCCCGGCAAGCCGCCGCATGATGGCAGTCGCGCAACGAACATCGGCCCTTCTGCATGGACAGAAGCCCCGCGTCATACCAGACCTCATCTGTCCAGGGGCAAGTAGCACGCGCCACCCCGGCGCGAGCGCGAGGTACGGCAAGAAGATTAATCGAATGCATGGGTCTCCGGGCGGGGGGCCAATCGACGAACGCGCCAGGGACTGGGTTGAGATCGTCAGGCAGGAGCCTGGCTGCAATGATCCCGTGATGTTGGATTCCGTCGATCGCTGTCCCTGGATTGGACGCGGGGGACGGAGCCTCGGCGCGTCACGGCCGAGAGCTTCCACTGTGCCGCGGTGCGCCGACCTCGCGAACGTGCCGGTACGCCGGGTCTGGCCGCGCGGGTGGCCACGCGCCAGACCCTATCGGCGAGCGTGGCAACGCGGCCGTCGCGCTCAGTGCGCCGCTGCCTCGGCGATCACCTTCGTCACGGCATCGGGTCGCGACGTCATCACCACGTGTGACGCACCCTTGACCACCACGGTCTTCACCGCCTTCGCGCGCTCGGCCATGAAGGCCATCGCCGCGGGTGGAATGTTCTTGTCGCGATCACCGTAGACGAACCACGAAGGCACCGACTTCCAGGCCGGCGCCTCGGCCGGCTCGTTCAGCGCGGCCTCGGCGATGGGGCGCTGGCCCGCGGCCATCAGGCGCGCCTTCCCGAGCGGCACGTCGGCCGCGAACTGGGCGGGGAACTTGTCCTGCCGGATGTACAGGTCCTTGCCGCCGTCGGCCAGCGGCACCGCCGGGGCGAGCGTCGGGCCGAGCGTGCTGCCCGGGAATTTCCCGGTCAGGCCGATCGCCGTCTCGCCGGCTTCGGGCGCGAACGCCGCCACGAAGACCAACGCCTTGACATTGGCCTTTCCGCTGGCGGCCGCCGAGATGACCGAGCCGCCATACGAATGGCCGACGAGAACGACCGGGCCCTTGATCGAATCGAGGATGCCGGCGACGGCGGCGGCATCGAACCTGGGCCCGCGCAGCGGGTTCGCGGCGGCGATCACCGGGTAGTGCCGGGCCTGCAGGCCGCGCACCACGCCGTCCCAACTGGACGAATCCGCGAACGCCCCGTGCACGAGCACGACCGTGGGCCTGGTCGGCTGCGCGGCCGCATCCGGCTGTGCGAGGGATTGCAGCGGCACGAGGGCGGCCAGGCCTGCTGCGCCGGCGATCAGGGCCATGCCGATGCGGCGGGAGAACTTTGTCATGACGATCTTTCTTTCCTTGGTTCGACGTTGGGAAAACAAGGTCGGCTCGAAACCGACGCCGTCGAATCTAGGGGTGGTACGCATGCCTGCCGGCCTTCTCTGTATGCCCGTGTGTCGGGAGGTCGCCTTGCGACATTACTTTGCAAACGACCTGCACGGTGGCGAGTGCCTGCGATTGAAATTTATTGTTGGTGAAGCCGCGCCAGATACACAGGCATACGCAAGCCGATCGCGAGGCCGCCTCTGCGCCGAACAATCGCTCCATCGGTTCGGAAAGCGCGTGCGATCCGGCTGACAACCGATCTTCCCGATTGCCACCATCCATCCGAAAGGAATCCCAATGACCGCTTCGCCACAGTTGCCCCGCCGCTCGTTCCTCGCCAAGGCGGCGCTCGGCATCGCCGCCGCCCAGCTGACTTCGATCGTGCCCGCTTTCGCTCAATCCGCCGGCACGGGCAGCGCCAGGCGCCTCGAGCCGCTCAAGAGCATCGAGGCCGGCAGCCTCAGCATCGGGTACTTCGAGGCCGGGCCGGCCACCGGCGCGCCAGTGATTCTTCTTCACGGCTGGCCCTACGACATCCACATGTTCGTCGATGTCGCACCGCAGCTTGCCGCCGCGGGCTTTCGCGTCATCGTGCCGTATCTGCGCGGGTACGGCACCACCCGCTTCCTGTCGGCCGACACGCCGCGCAATGGGCAGCAGTCGGCGGTCGCCGTCGACATCATCGCGCTGATGGATGCCTTGAAGATCAAGACCGCCACCGTGGCCGGCTGCGACTGGGGCGCGCGCACGGCCTGCATCATGGCGGCGCTGTGGCCGGAGCGCGTGAAGGCGCTGGTATCGGTCAGCGGCTATCTCATCGGGAGCCAGCAGGCCGGCAAGAACCCGCTGCCGCCCGAGGCCGAATTGCAGTGGTGGTACCAGTACTACTTCGCGACCGAGCGCGGCCGCGCGGGCTACGAGAAGAACCGCCACGACTTCGCCAAGCTCATCTGGCAACTCGCATCGCCGAAGTGGAGCTTCGATGCGGCCACGTTCGAGCGCAGCGCCGTGGCCTTCGAGAACCCCGACCACGTGGCCATCACGGTCCACAACTACCGCTGGCGCCTCGGCCTCGCCGACGGCGAGGCGAAGTACCAGGCGCTCGAGGACCGGCTCGCCAAGGCGCCGGTGATCGGCGTGCCGACGATCACGCTCGAAGGCGACGCCAACGGCGCGCCGCACCCGGAACCCAGCGCCTATGCGAAGAAGTTCTCGGGGCGCTACGAGCATCGGCTGGTCAGCGGCGGCATCGGCCACAACCTGCCGCAGGAAGCGCCCGAGGCCTTCGCGAAGGCCGTGCTCGACGTGACGCGTGGGTGAGCCGGCCGGTCCGCCATACCCCGAAGCAACAAAAGGAAAAGCGATGAAGGCAGTGGTGATGAACCGGACCGGCGATGTCGGAGAGTTGGCGTATGTGGAGCGGCCAGACCCTGTGCCCGGCCGCGGGATGGTGCTGGTGCAGATCGCCGTTGCCGGCGTCAACTTCATGGACATCGGCGTGCGCCAGGGCATGGCGTGGAACGAGATGCCCAATCCGAAGATCCTGGGCGTGGAGGGCGCGGGCCGCGTGCTGGCCGTGGGCGAGGGGGTCGACGGCTTCGACGTCGGCCAACGCGTGGCCTGGGTCTATGCGCCCGGCAGCTATGCACAGAAGATCGCCATGGCCGCCACCTCGCTGGTGCCCATCCCCGACGGCATCGACGACAAGACCGCCGCGTCGGTGATGATGCAAGGGCTGACCGCCAGCCATTTCGCCACCGATTTCCATGCCATCCAGCCGGGCGATATCGCCTTCGTCCACGCGGCGGCCGGCGGCCTCGGGCTGCTGCTGACGCAGATCATCAAGCTGCGCGGCGGGCGGGTGATCGGCCGCGTGTCATCGACGGACAAGGTGGCGATGGCCAAGGCAGCCGGCGCGGATCACGTGATCGTCGATACCGGAAGCAATTTCGCCGGGCAGGCGAGGCAGTTGTCCGGCGGCGAGGGCGTGCACGTGGTGTTTGACGGCTCGGGCCCCAGCACCTTCCAGGGATCGCTGGATGTGCTGCGCCGCTCGGGGACCTTTTGTTGGTACGGCCCGGTGCTGGGCGGGCCCGGAGCCATCGACATCATGAGCTTGCCCAAGAGCATCAAGCTGGGCTACGCGGTCTTCTTCGACCACATCCATACGCCGGAACTGTTGCGCGCGCACGCAGCGCGGCTGTTCGACTGGATCGCCGAAGGCAGGCTGAAGGTCCATGTCGGCGGCGTCTATCCGCTGGCCGATGCCGCCAGGGCCCACGCCGACATGGCAAGCCGCGCGACCACCGGCAAGCTGCTGCTGGTGCCCTGATGCCGAAGCCGGCTTGCCCCTCATCGTGGGGCCGTAGACGTCTCAGGCGCCACGGGATGCCCTTGCTCCCAGGCTGTTGATTCCGCATGGGCGCGATCCACCTTTCGGTTGGCGCTTGACCCACCCATACCTCAGAGCACACGCCGGCGATCCAGTGCATTGGCGCCCAGTGCGGCCCAGCGCTCGATGGAAAGGCGGGTCAAACGAGCATGGCAATCCACATCGAAACCAGAAGCAGTGGCCGATTGGCTGGCGCCGCTGCCGAAAGCGCGGGGGCGAGAGCGTATCGGCACGGGACCATCTGTGCAATTCAAATGCCGTTGAAAAACAGATACCTATTTCTTATGGAAATAAATCACGGACGCAAAGAAAAAATAACAAAGCCGAAATCGACTCGTGCAATGGAAGCTGATATTTTACTAAAGTAATGGAGGCCAATTCAGATTCATTTTTAAGGATCGTGGGCATCTGGTGATTAGATGTTTATTCGTAATTTGTGTTGTCTTGGCACTTTCTGATTAATAACTTTAGGCACTGGCAGACCTGCTCGGATTTAGCTAATTTCGGCATTGATAAAGAGGTAGGGGTGTTGTCCAACAGGAGGGCAGCCGATTTCAACGGTGTCCCGCAATCGGGCATATATAACTTCGGGGGTTAATCATGGCAGTAGACATGTTCATGCGCGTCGAGGGCGCAAACGGCGAATCCAAGGACTCGAACCACAAGGACTGGACGGATATCAAGTCGTTTGCATGGGGAGCGACGCAGCCTGGAAACATGGTCAGCGGCGGTGGCGGCGGTGTGGGCAAGGCGAGCTTCAACGACCTGCAGGTTCTTGCGCGCATCGACAAGGCGGCGCCGTCCGTGATGAAGAACTGCGCCAGCGGCAAGCACCTGAGCAAGGTGGAGGTGTCGGTGTGCAAGGCGGGGGGCTCGCAGATCGAATACACGCGCGTCACGCTGGAAGAAGTGCTGGTGACCTCGGTGCAGTACTCGGCCGAGCAGGGCGGCGATGCGGTGCTGGTGCAGTTCGCGTTCCAGGCCGCCAAGGTGAAGCAGCAGTACTGGGAGCAGACGGACAAGGGCGGCAAGGGTGCCGAGACCGTGCTGGCCTGGAACATCAAGGAAAACCGGGAGGCCTGAGCCTCTCGCCATTCGATGCCTCCAGGGCCTCAGCGCGCATGAGGTCCCCGGGCATCCCGGCCACGCCTCTTTCCGTAGGGCCAACTCAGGGGGATCTCATGCCAACAGGCTCCGCGCAGCTTGCGCGTGTTCTCAGCATTTCGTCGTCCGCCATGCCGACGCTGGGCGGCGAGCCGGCGTTGGAGCCCATCGCCATCGAGGGCGATGAAGGGCTGAGCCGGCTGTTTCGCTACACCCTGACCCTGGCCACGCCGGAGCAGCCCGGCTACAACGAGCGCCAGGCCGCCAACGTGGCCATCAAGCAACTGGTGGGCGAGGCGCTCACGGCCCATATCGTGCTCGATGGACGTCAGGGCTCGGGCCCGCAGCAGCGCCATATCTCCGGGCTCGTGACGCGCGTGCGCTTCCTGCGCCTGGAGAACCGGCGCGCACTGTACGAAGCGGTGATCGAACCCTGGCTCACCCTGGCCACGCGCACCAGCGACTACCGCATCTTCCAGAACCAGAACGTGCTGGACATCGTGAAGGATATCCTCGGCACGTACGGCTTTGCGTTCGACGTGCGGGCCACCCGCAGCTATCCGCCGCGCGAGTTCCAGGTGCAGTACGGCGAGAGCGACCATGACTTTGTCGCGCGGCTGCTGCACGAGTGGGGCCTGTATTTCTACTTCGAACACGAAGAGGGCCATCACAAGCTGGTCATCGTCGACGACATGGCGTCGCACCAGCCCTTCGCCCATGCGGGCTACCAGCGCATTCCCTTCCATGCGGCCGAAGCCACCGTGCGCGAAGAGCATTGCGACCGCTTCAACGCCTGCGAGGAGCTGCAAAGCGGCCGCTGGGTCACGGACGACTTCGACTTCAAGCGCCCCAAGGCCGAGCTGCAGCAGGTCAGCGCCATGCCGCGCAAGACCGCGCAGAACAGCTGGGAGCGGTACGGTTGGCCGGGCGACTACGTGGTGGAGGCGGAGGGCGAGCAGTTGGTGCGCACGCGCATGGAGGAAACCGGCAGCCGCGGTGAGCGCGCGAGCGGCTCGGGCAACCTCCGTGCGGTGGTGCCGGGGTATCTGCTCGCGCTGGAGCGCCACCCCCACAACGAGTCGAACCGCCAGTACCTGGTGACGGAAGCCCGCCTCCGGCTGCAGGACGTGGGCGACGCCAGTGCGCAGCAGGAGTTCGAGTGCCGCGTCGATTTCGAGGTGATTCCGACCAGCAAGGTGTTCCGGGCGCCGGCACCGACGGTGCCGAGGCCGCGCACCACCGGCCCACAGACGGCGATCGTCACCGGCCCGGCCGGCCGCGAGATCTGGACCGACGAATACGGCCGCGTGAAGCTGAGCTTTCACTGGAACCGCTACTGCACCAAGGACGAGAACAGCTCGTGCTGGGTGCGCGTGTCCTCGCCCTGGGCTGGCACCAACTTCGGCGGCATCCAGATTCCGCGCATCGGCCAGGAGGTGATCGTCGACTTCGAGAACGGCGATCCCGACCGCCCGATCGTGACCGGGCGCGTCTACAACGCCGACAACATGCCGCCGTGGAGCCTGCCCGACAACGCCACGCAAAGCGGCCTGCTCACGCGCAGCAGCGAAGGCGGAAGCACTGAGAACGCCAACGCCCTGCGCTTCGAGGACAGAAAAGGGCAGGAGCAGGTGTGGCTGCATGCGGAGCGCAACCAGGACATCGAGGTCGAGCACGACGAGACCCACTGGGTGGGCCGCGACCGCAGCAAGAAAGTGGGCCGCAACCAGATGGCCACGATCGGCATGGCCTACATGCACAACGTGGGCCTCGCCAAGATGGTGAACATCGGCCTGGCCTATTCCTTCAATGTCGGCATGCTGCGCAACACCGTCGTGGGCATGGTCGACAACACCATGGTCGGCAAGACGCAGACCACCAAGGTCGGCGAGAAGTACCTGCTGTCGGTGGGCGGCGACAAGGGCAGCCACATCGAGATGGATGGCAGGACCATTTCGCTGCGGGTGGGGGCGTCGGTGATCCAGCTCAAGGCCGATGGGTCCATCGCCGTGACTGGCAAGAAGATCAACATCACCGCGCAGGGTGACGACGTGACGCTGAACGGCGAGCACATCTGGCTCAATCCCAAGGGCGGCCAGGCCGCGTTGCAGCCAACGGCGGTACCGACCGCGCCGCCGCCGGAGCCAAGCGGCAGCCCGCTGGCAAGCCTGGGCGCGGTGATGGGCGGCAACCCGGGCGAACTCCTGGGCAAGGCGTCCCAGCTGATGTCGATCGCCCAGCAGGTCGCCGGCTCTGGCGATGGTGCAGGCGGCGGTCTGGCGGCGCAGGTGCTGGGCGTGGCGTCCGCGGCAGTGGCCTCGGACGTTCTCGGCCGCGCCCCGGCGCCCGCCGCAGGCGCCGAAGTCGCGACGGCGAAGGCGGCGCACTGATGAGCGTGCCTTCCGTTCCGCCACCCCGGCTGCAGCAGGTGCGCAATCTCACGTCCTTCGGCCACTTTCAGTACGACAAGATGGGCCCGGGCAAGTGCTTTCACGACATCGTGATCGTGTGTGCGAGCTTCGTGCTTGCGGCGGGCCGGCTGGAAGCGGCGCCGATGCACCGGGGCCCGGTCTTCGCCGATACCGCGTGGGATGCAGTGCAGCCTGTCCTGTCGAGCCTGCGTTCCGCGACCGATCTGGTGCTGGTCAAGCCCGAAGCCGATGTCTTCGTCACGGGCAGCGCACGGGCGCGCGATTGGACGCCGCGGCGCGATTGGCTCGCCACTCTCGAAGTCGCGCGAGGCGACACCCAGCTTCTGAGCAAGTCGCTGCGTCTGACCGGGCCGCGCGCGTGGCATTGGCATGACGATCCGGCGCAGCGCGCGCCGAGCGATCCACAGCCGGTGCTCGAGGTGCCCCTGCGCTACGAACTCGCTTTCGGCGGATGGTGGTTCGACGCTGGCGACGCGCCGGATGCACCGCCGCGCACGGACGCGGCCAACCCCTGCGGCAGCGGGCGCTTCGGATCGGCTTGCCGCGACACCCACCCCCGCGCGCGCTACGACCGCGGCGCTCCCGTGCCCGCCCCCCAGATCGAAGGCGTCGACGCACCGATCGCGCATGGCAACCAGGACGGCCTTGTTCCCGCGGGCTTCGGCCCGATTGCGCGCCACTGGCAGCCCCGCCTGGCGCTCGCGGGCACCTACGACGACGCCTGGCTGCAGCGTCATGCGCAGGCACCCTTCATGGACTACGCCGAGGACTTCGACCCGCGCTTCTTCCAATACGCGCCAGCCGACCAGCGGGTCGCGCAAGGGTTGGTCGGCGACGAGCGGCTGCGCCTCGCGGGCTTTTTCGCGTCGACCGACGCGCTGGAGATGCAGTTGCCCGATGTACGGATCGAGGCGCTCTGCCGCTGCGGCGATGGTTCGGAAAGCAGCGAATCGATGAAGCTCGATACCGTGCATATCGATCTTGACGAGATGCTGGTGCATCTGACCTGGCGGCTCACGCTCGACCAGGCGCGTGACGTCGTCGGCGTGGACCTGCTGTCACGCAATGCCGAGGCCGACCGACGCCGTCACCACGAGGCCACCGAGGGGGCATCCGCATGAGCATGGAAAAGCACATCGCCGATGCAGAGGCGCAATTCATGGTCGTCAATGTCACGCCGGATTTCTGCATCGTCGGCGACCAGGTCGTGCCCTTCGACATCGTTTCCATCCTGCCGCCCGAGAAGGCCGCATACGCCCACTCCGTGTTTGCGCGCAGCGAGAAGGTCCTCATGGTGGAGAGCATCGTCGAAGGTGTGGCTGGGAATGCCGGCAGCGGCGTGCGCTCGGGCGTGTCGCTGGGCGACGGCCATGTGAAGATCATTTCCGGTTCACAGACCGTCTTCGTCGAGAGCCGGGCGGTGGCGCGCCACGGCGATCTTTGCGAGATGAACGGGGCAAGTTGATGGCGGAGGCACCTTTCAACGGCAACGGGACCATCGGTCGACTGCAAACGCGCCAGATACCGACGCCCAAGATGCTTCGAAAGAAGGATTGCGAAAGAATCTGGAGTGACGTTCGCGAAGCTGAAAAAGCGATGGGTTGGCTGCAGTGGATCGCGACAAAAGACGAATCCTGGCGAAATCCATTTGTGATCAACGCGCAATACCAGGAATGCAAGCAATGGCCGGATCAACTGGAAGAGGAGAAATACACTCGCGCTCGCGATCGATTGATGGCATACGATCGAGGCGAATTGAGCATGAGCGCCGAAGACGCGATTCGCTTGCGGGGCGCAGTGAACAAGGTCCAAGGGCTGTATCAGGTGAGTGCACCTTACCGAACCGATCCTGCCAATTACATGAGCGAGCCGGAGAAGGAGTATTTTCGAAGATTTGGAAACAACATCGGCATGGGCGTATCGCTCGCCAGTATTCCAGGTGTATTGATTGCACGCTGGTTCGATGCAAATGAAACAGTCGCGGGTCAAGCAGGCCAGATGACCTCGGGACTCCTGGGGGCCGCCGGTTCGGCGGTGATTGCAAAAGGGCAATATCAACCCGTGCTGCGTCAATCGCCACCGCGGATGCAACAAGACCCGTTGCCAGGCAATGTTGGCAAGCCGGCGGGAGCATCGAAAACGCCTCTTCCTCCCGAGGAAGTCACTCCATCCCCTCCATCAAAATCGGCAAAAAGTGGAACCGTTGTCGCCCGCCCGCCTCCGGCTTTGCCGATTTCCCGGCAAAAGCAAAACGGGCATGTAAAAGGGACACCTCAAAATACAAATCGGATCAAGCAAGGAAAGCCAACCTCGACATTCTCCGGAGATGCGGCCGAGGCAGATCGGCTTACCCAGGAGGCCTGGCAAAAGGGTACACCGGTTCCGGGGCGTCCTGGGGTCAGGGATTACGATTTCTTGCAACCCATTGGAACAGGCCCCAAAGGCGGAGGACAGTCCATTGTCCGCGTCCATCAAGATGCCAGTGGTAATATTCATGGGCACCCTGCCGGACCGGAAACGCCTTGAGCATTGAAAGCAAATCATGGAAGATTTTTATCCTGACATCGAGCGGGCAATAAAGAAAAAATACAAGAATCTGGAAAATCCCGAATATTTCTTCCTTTCGAATGAAGAGGAAAAAGAGAACTACGACGGGCTTCTGGATTTCTTCAGGGCCCAGGGATTTGTTGTATTCGACGATACGGATTTCAATGTTGACGTCTCATTGCATTGTCGCTTGTGCAAGACCGAAGAGACATACATCCTCAGATTGTCATTCATCGGTCGATTTGCGGTTCTTGCAAAGATCGATGCCGACCAGATCCTGTTGATCGATGGGGCGGAGACGTCCGATCGGTTGGCATCTGAAATATTGGATGTGCTGAAGAAATTCGGCGTTCGGTGTTTGAGCGAAGAGATGATTTCAAGATCGTATCCAATTTCTCTCATTGATCTGGAGGAAGGGGGTGCGACGATATTCAACGCTCTTTTTTCCACCGACAACTATCGCGGGCAAGTTAAATAATCCGCAGGCACTCGAGGAATTGACTGGCGCGCGTCGTATTTCTTGCCGCGATAGTCACTTTGAGCTGAGCGAAATTGTCCATGGTGTCTCCTGATGTCATGAATTGGAACGTCGCGGACCAGTCTACGAGTCGCAGTTGCTGGCGACGATTGTTCTTGGGGCACATCAGCTATTCCACGGGAGACATAGCGCAACGCGTGCGCCCAAAGATCGCTGGGACGCTCGTCCGGCTCGTCCTTGACATCAAGCGGTGCCCTTCCTTTGCCAAGCATGCTTGCCGCTCACGATCTGGCAGACCGGTGGGGAACCCAGACCAAAAGGAATGCTGATTCGAGGTGAACCCGGTGGGATCGGAGCGAAGTGCGTGATGCATCAATGGATGCTGTCAGTCCGATGCATCGACGCAATCGCGATGCCTATTTCCGCCTTGAGGAGGATTTTTCGTGCGCGATCGCCGAGGCGCCCTCGCTGGTGATCGCGTCCACATGCGCTACTTCCAGCGCGAGTCTTTTTGCCTTGCCTTGAACCTCAAGAGTCATTTCGATCATGCCGCTTGCAACCAGCCGCTTTGCCGCAGCGACATCTGCCGACAGCGTGAGCCACCGGGGGGGCGTCATGCGTCCGATCCTCATCAGTAATTGAATGTCCATGGTGAGTCCTTTCGGATCGGAGAACGACGAAGGGCCGGTCAGGGCAGGGGGTGACGCGGCAGGCAGATGGTGAAGACGCAACCGACGCCCGGCACGTCGCGAACGGTCAGGGTGCCGAAGTCCGCCTCAACGCTTTGGCGGGCGATGGAAAGACCCAGGCCCAATCCCGACCTGTCGTGACTGTGCTGATTGAAGGGGGCGAACATTTTGGCGGCGATTCCCGGTGGCAGCCCTCCGCAGCGATCTTCGACTTCGATCAGGACGTGCTCGCCACGCTCATAGGCCCTCAAGGCGACATCGGTGTGCGGGTGCGTGAACTTGAACGCGTTTTGCAAGAGGTTCGCCAATGCGGCGAGCAGCAGCTCGCGGTTTCCCCGGATGGCCAGGCGGGAGTCGACGGTCGGCACCTCCAAGACGCAACCTGCGGCGCCTGCAACGAGCCGGGCCGCGGTTTCGGCGTCCTTGATGAACAAGGCCAAAGAAAATGTCTGCCGCTGTTCGGCGGCGCCGCTGCGCACCTCGGCGAGCGCCCGGCTGATCAGGGCACCCATTGCCGACAGGCTGCGTTTCAGCACGGCCCCGGTGGCGCCGCCCACCGTCATGTTGCCGAGTTCAAGCGCGTGAATCGCCAGGGTTGCTGTCCCAAGGGAGTTGCGCAGCTCGTGGACCAGGAACCCGAAACGCTCTGTCGCGTCGAGGCTGTGCTGACGGGCGATTTGCGAATCCCGCTGGAAGCTGAACTCGGTGACCGCATCCGCAATGGCGTTGTCCAGGCACCGGTTCAAGGTCCGGAATTCTCCGACCGCGAAGGGGGCATCGCGTTCGAAGGCCAGGTCCGTGATCGCCTGGCAAAGGTCGCCATAGTCGTGAACGACCTGGTCAACCGTGTACCCCAAATTCAGCAACTCCTTGCCATGGGCTGTTGCGGACACCCCCATCTCCGACAAGGTCAGCGAGTCCCCGCCCGATGGCCCCGAGATCCTGATGCTGTCGGCGGGTTTGTCGTCTTCTTCGGCCGCAAGGGTTCTTATCAGCTGCTCGAGGAACAACGGGATGCCGTTCGCCAACTGATGTTCAGTGGCGGCCCGCCGGGGCCGCAGTGCAACTTTCGACTTGCACCGTGAAACCAGCTCCTCCCGGTTGTTTGTAAGAAAGTTGCGCATGTTCCGAGACCTCGATGGCTTGCGCCTGGTTCATTCAATGAATGCCGCCTGCTTCCACTTGGAAGGCGTAGCGCCATCGTTAGCTGCTCGGGGGAGCTTTGTCTGTGCGGCGTCGTACATACGTGCCGCATGCGGAAGTAGCCCGCGTCTTTGTGCGGCAGCGCACAGACGGCGAGGTATCGGCGGCAAAATGATGGGCACTTTGGAGTCTTCTTTCGCATGGCATCGACCCCGCCCTCATCTTCTTCGCGTGCAGCCGTGGCGCGCAACAGCCTCCTGGAGGTGATGCCGCCGGAGGTGCTGACGGGCCTGATGCCGCTCCTTGAACTGGTGCCGCTCAAGCTTGGCGAGGTGCTTTACGAATTGGGCGTGGTACAGCAGTACGTGTATTTCCCGACCGATTGCATCGTCTCGCTGCTGTACGTGCTGGAAAACGGGCAATCGGCCGAAATCGCCGTCGTCGGATTCGAGGGCATGGTCGGCGTTTCGCTGCTGATGGGCGGGGGCAGTACGCCCAACCGCGCCGTGGTGCAAAGCGCGGGACACGCGTTCCGCCTGAGCGCCAGCCACATCAAGCAGCTGACGGACAACGGCGGCCCCCTGCTGCATCTGCTGCTGCGTTACACCCAGTCGCTCATCACCCAGATGTCACAGACGGCGGTCTGCAACCGGCACCACTCGCTGGAACAGCAGCTGTGCCGCTGGCTGCTGCTGAGCCTCGACAGGTTGCCCGGCAACGAGCTGGTGATGACCCAGGAACTGATCGCCAACATGCTCGGCGTGCGGCGCGAAGGGGTGACGGAGGCGGCCGGCAAGCTGCAGCGCCTGAACCTGATCAAGTACGCGCGGGGTCACATCACGGTGCTGAACCGCCCGGGGCTGGAGAAGCAGGTGTGCGAGTGCTATGAGGTCGTGAAGCGTGAAACGGATCGCCTGCTACCCCGTCAGCCCGCAACCTGAGACAGCGGCGATCGCGCCGCGGTCGGTGCGCCTGCGCACAGACGCGAGAGGAGCCCTCGGCAACAATGCGCTCGGTTGCGCATTTCCGCGCTGATTCTTCCCAACAGGCGGTTCCGTGACATCAGCCCCGCCCCGTCCCATCTTCAATCGCCTGCTCGAGGCGCTGCCGCCCGTGGACCGCGCGCATCTGCTCGAGCGCTGCGACAGCGTGCAGCTGGCCACGGCGCAGATCCTCTACGAGCCGGGCGATGTCATCCATCACATCCATTTCCCCACGAGCGCGTTCGTCTCGCTGGTGTCGACCGCGGACGGCCACGATGGCCTCCAGACGGGGATGGTGGGCAACGAGGGCGCCCTGGGCTACGAGCTGTCGCTGGACGTGCAGAGCGCGCCGCTGCGGGCGCTGGTGCAGGGCAGCGGCATGGCCTGGCGCCTGACGGCGCAATCGTTCGCCCAGGAGCTGGAGCAGAACTCGAAGCTCAAGCGCATCCTCAATCGCTACGTCTGCGTGCTCCTGATGGAGTTCGGCCGCTCGGGCCTGTGCAACCGCTTCCACCAGATCGAGGAGCGGCTGGCGCGCTGGCTGCTGACCACACAGGACTGCGCGCATTCGACGCACCTGGCGCTCACGCATGAAGTGCTGGGCCGCATGCTGGGCGTGCGCCGGGTCGGCATCACCAATGCGGCAACGGCCCTGCACACGCGCCGGCTGATCGACTATCGACGGGGCGTCATCACGATCACGGACCGCGAGGGGCTGGAGAACGCGGCGTGCGATTGCTACCGGGCCAATCGGCGCAGCTACGCGCATCTGATCGCATAGCTGCCGGTCGGCTGGCACTCGTCCATGTGCAGAAATGCGTTCCTAAGCAATCAGCGCAACGTTGTTGATCTCGAACGAGTCGAGATTCTGAGATGCACGGGCTCATCGAACCCTACAAGGCCGTCGACTGGCGCTCGATGATTCGAAAACCTACGTCAACGACGGGCCGTTCGATGGTCGCTCCGCGGCACCGGTCGATGATCAGCTGTGCCGCGAGCCGTCCGATCTCCGGACCATCGACGTGGATCGTCGAGATCGACGGCACCATGTGGGCCGAAAAGTCCGCATTGCCGAAACCGAAGACCGCAAGATCCTGCGGCACCCGCAGGCCCCGCGCCTGCGCCTCGACCAGAACGCCATGCGCCAGTTGGTCCGAGCTGCAGCAAACCGCCTGCAGCGCCGGATCCTGCTGCAGCAGTTGCGCGAGTGCCTGCCTGCCGAGCTCCAGGCTGCTGGGCGCGGGCACGATCGCTGTGGAGACGTCGTGTCCAAGAGTCGCCAGGAACCCCTCGCGACGCTGCATGGCGCGGTGGTCGTTGCCAGTCGCAATGCCCAGATGTTTCCATCCCTTGGACAGAAAGTAGCCCGCGACGGCGCTGCCCACCTTCAGGTGCGAGAAGCCGACCAGCATGTCGACCGGACGATCGCTCAAGTCCCAGGTTTCCACCACCGGGATGTTCGCGCGGCGCAGCCGATCCCGCGCCTTCTGGGATCGGACCAGGCCCGTCATGACGATGCCATCGGGCTGACGACTGATCATCGTGTGCAGCACGGCCTCTTCTTGCTCGGCGTCGTAATTCGTCTGCCCCAGGATCAGCTGGTACCCGGCCCCTGCCAAGGTGGTCGTGAGCATCTGCACGGTCGGCAGGAACTGCTGCACCGAGAGCGCCGGCACGATGCCCGCGACCATCAGGCTGCGCTTGGATTTGAGGCTTCCTGCGAGCAGATTGGGGATGTATCCGGTGGCCTCCACGGCTTGCTGCACGCGTGCAATCGTCTTGTCCGAAACCACGCCGGGATTGCTGAGCGCGCGCGAGGCGGTGATGAGCGAGACACCCGCCTCGCGAGCGACGTCGTGAAGCGTTGCGGCCTTGAGGGGGAGGGGGGCGTTCATCGAGAAGCGATCTGAAACAGGTATGACAACGTTAGCATGATTCACGCCACAGGGAATACCCGGGATAAGGCCGATTGACTGCATGAAATGACAACGATATCATTTGAGCGGCTCGACGATTCCAGCCGTCACACGCAAGGTGGAAGGTCGAGCAGCGGCACAACCAGGCAGCTGGAATTCCAAACATCGCCGCAAATGATAACGTTACCATTTCATCCAACCATGCTGGAGACACCGGTGAAGAAAATCCTGACTGCATTCGCCCTCGGGCTGACCGCCTGGGCCGCCAGCGCCCAAGACTGGCCGCAAAAATCCGTGACCATGGTCGTTCCCTTTCCGCCCGGCGGATCCACCGACCAAGTGGCGCGGGCCATCGGTCCCCGCCTCACAGAGAAGTTCAAGCAATCCTTCCTCGTCGACAACAAGGCCGGCGCGACCGGCACGATCGGTGCGACCTTCGTCAAGCGCGCGGCGCCGGACGGATATACGTTCCTTGTCACCTCGCTCGGCCCGCTCGTCATCGTGCCGCACCTTGTCAAGGGCCTGCAGTACGACGCACTGAACGACTTCGACCTGATCACGGTGGCCGTCGCGTCACCCAATATCCTGGTGGTGCCGACCAGCTCGCCGCACAAGAGCGTGGCCGACGTGATCGCGTACGAAAAGGCCAACCCCGGCAAGATGACCTTCGCCTCGGCCGGCAACGGCTCGAGCGATCACCTGACCGCCGAACTCTTCTGGCAGCAAAGCGGCACGACTGGCATCCACGTTCCCTACAAAGGCGGCGCGCCCGCGCACACCGACCTGATGGGCGGCCAGGTCGATGCGTCGTTCCAGAACGTCAACGCGGTGGCGCAATACATCAAGGGCGGAAAGATGCGCGCGCTTGCCATCACCAGCCCGAAGCGCTCGCCCATCTTCCCGGACGTGCCCACCCTGGCGGAAGCCGGCGTCAAGAACGTCGAGGTCGCCTCGTGGCAAGCGATCGTCGCGCCGAAGGGACTGCCGCCTGCGGTGCGTGAGAAGGCGCATGCAGCGTTCGTCGAAGCACTGAACGATCCGAAGGTGAAGGATCAATTCACATCGATCGGCTTCGAGATGGTCGCCAACACGCCGGCCCAGTTCGCGGAGTTCCAGCAGAAGGAATACGCCCGCTGGAAGAAGGTGATCGAGGCCGGAAAGATCACGATCGATTGAGCAGCCAACCATGACCACTTCCCCTTCCGCAGCGGGCGACCGCATCGCCTGGATTCGCGTGTCCTCCTGCTACCTCCCGCTCGCCAATCCGATCAGTGATGCCAAGGTGCTCACCGGCCGCCAGAAGCCGATGACCGAGATCGCGATGCTGTTCGCCGAGATCGAGACCCGGGACGGCCACCGCGGTCTCGGCTTCAGCTACTCCAAGCGTGCAGGCGGCCCCGGCCAGTTCGCACATGCCAAGGAGATCGCACCCGCCTTGATTGGCGAGGACCCGAGCGACATTTCCAGGCTGTGGACCAAGCTCTGCTGGGCGGGCGCATCGGTCGGGCGCAGCGGCATGGCGGTACAGGCGATCGGCGCCTTCGACGTGGCCCTCTACGACCTGAAGGCGCGGCGTGCCGGCCTGTCGCTCTCGAAGCTCCTGGGCTCGCAGCGGGATTCGGTCCAGTGCTACAACACCTCGGGCGGCTTCCTGCACACACCGCTGGATCAGCTCCTTGTCAACGCCGCGGCCTCGCGCGAGCGCGGCATCGGCGGCATCAAGCTCAAGGTCGGCCAGCCCGATCGCGCGCTCGACATCCAGCGTGTCGAAGCTGTGCGCAAGCACCTGGGCGATGACATGCCGCTGATGGTCGACGCCAACCAGCAATGGGACAGGCCGACCGCACAGCGCATGTGCCGCATCTTCGAGCAGTTCAATCTGATCTGGATCGAGGAGCCGCTCGACGCCTACGACTTCGAAGGCCACGCTGCGCTGGCGGCCGCGTTCGACACACCCATCGCCACGGGCGAGATGCTGACGAGCGCAGCGGAACACGGGGAGCTGATCCGCCACCGCGCCGCCGACTACCTGATGCCCGATGCGCCTCGCGTGGGCGGCATCACGCCCTTCCTCAAGATCGCGGGGCAGGCCGAGCAGGCGGGCCTGAGCCTCGGCCCGCATTTTGCGATGGAGCTCCATGTGCACCTCGGCGCCGTCTACGCGACCGAACCATGGGTCGAGCACTTCGACTGGCTGGAGCCGCTCTTCAACGAGCGTCTCGAGATCAAGGATGGCCGCATGCTGGTGCCGACGCGGCCGGGTCTGGGTCTCAGCCTCAGCGAGCAGGCCAAGGGCTGGACGCGCGAAGAAGTGGAAATCGGCAAGCGGGCATAGCAGGAGGACCCATCATGGCTGAATCAGTTGCCCAGGCTCCGCTCTGCATCACCATGCACGAGCGCGACAACGTCGCCATCGTGGCCAATGACGGCGGCCTGAAGGCCGGCGCCACCTTTGCCGACGGCCTCGTGCTGGTCGACAACGTGCCGCAGGGCCACAAGGTCTCGCTGACCGACCTGGCCGAAGGCGACGCCGTCATCCGCTACAACGTGCCGATCGGCTACGCGCTGAAGGCCATCCCGCGCGGCAGCTGGGTGCACGAGCGCCTGCTGCAGATGCCCGCCGCGCGCGAGCTCGAAGGCCTGCCGATCGCCACCGTCAAGCCCCCCGCCCAGCCGCCTCTGGAGGGCTACACCTTCGAGGGCTACCGCAACCTCGACGGATCGGTCGGCACGCGCAACATCCTCGCGATCACCCAGACCGTGCAGTGCGTGGCGGGCGTGGTCGATTTCGCGGTCCAGCGCATCAAGGCCGAGCTGCTGCCCAAGTACCCCCATGTCGACGACGTGGTGGGCCTCTCCCACAGCTACGGCTGCGGCGTGGCCATCGATGCGCCCGACGCGGTCATCCCGATCCGCACCCTGCGCAACATCAGCCTCAACCCGAACTTCGGCGGCGAGGTGATGGTCATCAGCCTGGGCTGCGAGAAGCTGCAGCCCGAGCGCCTGCTGCCGCCGGGCAGCATCCCACTGGTGGACGAGCGCAACGTGGCCGACGTCGGCACCAGCGCTGACAGCAAGCTCGACGTGGTGTGCCTGCAGGACGACGCGCACGTCGGCTTCATGTCGATGATCGACTCGATCCTGCGCCAGGCCGAAGAGCACCTGGAGCGGCTCAACGCCCGCCGGCGCGAGACCGTGCCCGCCAGCGAACTCGTGGTGGGCGTGCAGTGCGGCGGCAGCGACGCCTTCTCGGGCGTCACCGCCAATCCGGCCGTGGGCTTCTGCACCGACCTGCTGGTGCGCGCCGGCGCCACCGTGATGTTCTCGGAGGTGACCGAGGTGCGCGACGGCATCGACCAGCTCACCTCGCGCGCGACCACGCCCGAGGTGGCCGAGGCCATGATCCGCGAGATGGCCTGGTACGACGCCTACCTGGACCGCGGCCGCGTCGACCGCAGCGCCAACACCACGCCGGGCAACAAGAAGGGCGGGCTCTCGAACATCGTCGAAAAAGCCATGGGCTCGATCGTCAAGAGCGGCAGCGCGCCGATCTCGGGCGTGGTGTCCCCGGGCGAGAAGGCCCGGCAGAAAGGCCTGCTCTATGCCGCCACGCCCGCCAGCGACTTCATCTGCGGCACGCTGCAGCTGGCCGCCGGCATGAACCTGCATGTGTTCACCACCGGCCGCGGCACGCCCTACGGCCTGGCCGAGGTGCCGGTGATCAAGGTGGCCACGCGCAGCGACCTGGCGCGCCGCTGGCACGACCTGATGGACGTGAACGCGGGCCGCATTGCCGACGGCGACGCCACCATCGAGGACGTGGGCTGGGAGATGTTCCGCCTGATGCTCGAGGTGGCCAGCGGCAGGAAGAAGACCTGGGCCGAACAGTGGAAGCTGCACAACGCGCTGGTGCTGTTCAACCCGGCACCCGTGACCTGACGTTGGTGCTTGGCGCCGCGGTCCCGGGTGGGCGGCCAGGAGGACATGATCGTGGACGTGGCGCTCGACCTGCTTGACCGGGTCGTGCAGGACCGGCTCAAGTAGCCGAATCCCTCTCAGGCAGCAACGCCTGCAACACGAAACGTGTGGGGCCGCTGGCGCCTCGGTCACTGACCGCGAGACCCAGCTGCCGCGATAGAGCCGGGCTGAGCGGGCGGACGGCGATGCGAGGATCGTGCGCAGGCTCGTGCGATTCCTCCGGCAGCAAGGCCGCTCCGTAGCCGGCGGCGACCAGCGTCCTGATCGCATCGTTGTAGTTGAGCTCGATGCGCGGCCGGCAATGGACACCCGCCGTGGAGAACCATTCCGCGGTCAGCCGGTAAAGACGTGTAGAGGAGTCGTTCATGATCAGCGGTCGCTGGGCCAGCCACTGCGGGGTAAGCCGCTTGGGTGCTTTCCAGGCCGCCGGCAGAAAGGCGATGACCGCCTCGCGCCGCAGGGGCGTGACATGAATGCCGCGCACAGGTGCCTGCGGCAGCGCCACGACCGCCAGGTCCAGGCTACCTGCGGCGAGCCGGGCCATGCTGTCGTTGGAGGTCAGCACCTGCACGTTCACGTCGATGCCGGGATGGTTTCGGGCAAGACGTTCGAGCGCGGGCGGCAGCAGGTGCGCAATGGCGCCCGTCGAGGCACCCACTCGCACGCGGCCCGTTTGGCCGGCGAGTTGACGTCGAACGTCCTCCACCGCGTCGTCCGCGTCCGCCAGCAGCCTGCGGGCACGCGCGATGAACCGCTCTCCCAGGGCGGTCGCTTGCGCAGGCCCCCGCCCGCGAACGAGCAACTGGCCACCCAAGCGCGACTCCAGTTCCGCGATCTGAACGGTGACGGTGGGCGCCGCCAGGTGAAGGGCGCGCGCGGCATTGGCCAGGGACCCGAGGTCGGCAATGGCGACCAGGGTGCGCAGATGGTCAAGGCTCAGTTCCCGCATATCGCTAATTTAACTTTTCTTAATCCTGGGTTCCGTATATTTAGCTGGAGCCATCGAGGTCGTGTCCCTACGATCGCACTCCATGGACCTCAATATTTTCATCGACGGCGACCAGGGCACCACCGGCCTTGACCTGCAGAACCGACTCCGGGGGGAGGAATTTCGCATCCGCACATTGCCGGCAAGCCTGCGCAAGGATGCGGCTGCCCGCCGGACCGCTCTCAATGAGAGCGACATCGCAATCCTTTGCCTGCCCGACGCCGCGGCGCGAGAGGCGGTGGCGATGATCGAGAACCCGTCGGTGCGTGTCATCGATGCCAGCTCTGCGCACCGCACCAGCCCGGGTTGGGTCTACGGCCTGCCGGAGCTCGATGCATGGCAAGGCGAGCGTATCGCCTCGGCACAGCGGGTTACAAATCCGGGCTGCTATCCCACGGCCGCGGTCGCCTTGCTGCGACCGCTGACGGATGCGGGCCTGTTGCCCGCCGACTATCCGCTTGTCATCCACGCCGTCTCAGGCTATTCGGGTCAGGGCAGGGCGGGGGCGGAAGCGCACGAGGCCGGGGCCGGGGCGCATTCGCTGAAGGTCTATGGCCTTGCACTCGAGCACAAGCATGTGCCGGAAATCGAGGCCTACGCCGGCTTGACGGACAGGCCGATTTTCGTGCCGGCCTATGGCAGCTACCGGCAGGGCATCGTGCTCACCATCGGACTGCACACGCGAATGCTTGCCGACGATGTTTCTGGCGTGCGCATCCACGAATGCCTCAGGGAACGATACCGCGATGCGGCGCATGTGCGTGTGATGCCGATGTCTTCCGCCGCGCCGACGACCGAGCTGGACCCGCAAGTCCACAACGGCTCAAACGACATGAGTCTGGCCGTTGCATGCAATGAACGCACGGGTCAGATCGTCTTGAGCGCAGTTCTCGACAATCTGGGCAAAGGTGCCGCAGGCGCGGCCGTGCAGAACCTGCGCCTGATGACGAGGGCTTCGTAGCCCGCGTTTCCAAAGCGCCCATTGCTGATCGAAAGTCGGGGCCACCGCTCTTCAGACCGCTTCGCCGTGACACGCTCCCGGTACGTCGCGGCGCTCGCCCGGATCGGGTCATGCCGAACGCGCTGTTCGAACAGGTCATCAAGAGATGCGAGAGGTGGCACCACCTGGCATCCTGCGCCGGAAGTTCCGAACATGGGCTTCCTGCACTACGCGCCTGCGGGAAACAAGGTGGTCCTGCAGGTGGTCACTGGATCTGGAGCCAGACGCCGTCCGCGACCAGACTGCGCCGCAAGCGTGCGACATCGATCGCCTGCATCGGGTCGGACCCCGCCTGCGCAGCGGCGGTCCCCGCGGCTTGCCCCATCACGAAGCAGCCCCCGCTCACGCGCGCTGCTGACTGCCCTTCATGAGTCATCGACGCGCAGCGCCCTGCAACCAGCAGATTCTGGACCCTGCGAGGAACGAGCATTCGCCAGGGTAGATCGTTGAAGGACCTGTCGCTGTCTGTCGGAAAACGCCAGTCGATGCGGCCCTCGGCGTGCAGTTCCATCGGCCAGGTGTTGATTCCGATGCTGTCGTCGAACTGCGCCGAAGCAAGGATGTCTTCGCCACTGAGTGCGTAGGTGCCTTCAATGCGGCGAGTCTCTCGGATTCCGACCTGAGGCGCGATGTCCACGATCTGTGCCTTCTCGAAGCCAGGCACCCGCTCGCGCAAGAAATGAAAGTAGTTCACGATCTGGCGTCTGCCCTCCCTCTCGCCATCACTGAGTTGACGGGCGTCGACGCCGTTCATCGCGCCCCCTTCGGCGTTTCTCAGCTGGGTCACGTTGGCGCGCCACTCGGTCGGATTGATCTGCGGGCGCAAGATTGCTCCTTCGCGTGGAAACTGGTAGCGGTCCGGATGCTCCTTGTGTGCACGCTCCATGAAATCGTTGATCGCCTTGAATTCACCGATTGCGGCGAGAGCGGGCTCGGGGTCGACGTGGCCGACACGAAACATGGTGGTCGGAAAAAGCCCGCTTCCGGCACCATCGCCAACGACAAACGGAACACCTGCGTAGGCTGCGACGTCGCCATCGCCAGTGCAGTCGATGAACACGCCACCGCGGATTGCCAGGCGGCCTGACTTGGTTTCCACGACGAGTGCTGCAATCCGGTCGCCTTCCATCAGCACACCTGCTGCGGACGCATGGAAGAGACACTGGACGCCGGCGGCATCGAGCATCTGGTCAGCAGCGCATTTGTATGCGGAAACGTCGTAAGCCCTGACACGGATCCTTCCCTGCATGCCGTCTTGGGGTTGGTTCAGTCCGCCCAGCGCCTCGAGGCGGGGGAGCAGATCGTCCACCACGCCGTGCACCATCTGCTGCATCTCTCCGTTGTGGCGTCCGTACAGGCCAGCAAAATTTGTCACGCCGCCTGCGGTGCCCATTCCGCCCAGAAAGCCATAGTGTTCGATCAAAAGCGTGCGTGCACCGTGACGCGCTGCGCTGACGGCGGCAGCGATTCCGGAGGGCCCGCCGCCTGCGATCACGACGTCGTATTCACCGAACACAGGAAGGTTTTTCGATTCCTCGATCATCGTTTGCATCTGAATTCCTCGTTGATCTTCGAGAAGGCGGGTCGCGCAACCCTATGTTTAGCCAGTGTGTGCATCGTTGGCCTCCAGATCAGTCCAGCGTGATACCGTTCTTCTCGATCACCGGTTTCCACCGCGTCACCTCGTCGTTCACCATGCTGCGAAACTGTGCCGGAGTGTTTGCGACAGGCTCCATGTACTGCGCGTGGAGCTTCTCCTGGACAGATGGCTCGGCGAGGATCTGCACGAGTTCGCTGCGCAAGCGATTCACGATCTCGGGTGGCGTTCTGGCCGGGGCCACGATCCCGATCCAGGCATCTGCTTGGATCTCGGGCGCTCCGACCTCCGCAAGCGTCGGCAACTGGGGCAGAAATGCCGAGCGCTTCGACGAGGCGATCGCCAGAGCCTTGATCCGCCCTGATTTCACGAAAGGCATGACGGTCGCGGCTGGCAGCACACCCATGTCGACCTCACCAGAGATGATTGCCGTGACCGCAGCGCCCGAGCCGGGATATGGCACGTGCACAAGGTTGGCCGAAGAGCGTGCTGCGAGCGCCTGCATGGCGAGGTGCGACGCCGATCCGGCACCGATGGACGCGAAGCTGTACTTGCCCGGGTTCTTCTTCAACTGAGCGAGCAGATCGATGGCGTTGTCCGCCGCGAACTTGGAAGATGTGACCAGAACCGCGGGCTGGGACGCGGCGACCGTGATGAGCTCGATGTCGCGCGCAGGGTCGTAGGACATCTTCTTGTAGAGCAGGGCGTTGACGGCCAGGGTGCCCGCGATCCCGATGCCAAGCGTCTGCCCGTCGGGGGGCGCTTTCGCCACCGCATTGGTTCCGATGTTGCCGGAAGCTCCCGGCTTGTTGTCCACGACGACCGGTTGACCCAGGCGCGCCCCGAGCCTTTCGCCCACAAGCCGGGCGACCAGATCGGGGGTTGAGCCCGGCGCGAAGGGCACGATCAGGTGGACCGGTCCCCTGGGGTACGTTTGCGCGTGGGGCGAGGCCGCAGCCAAGCCTATGAAAAGGGAAATAAGCCACTTGAGTGGCAAAGAACGCCGCATGGTATGTCTCCGGGATTTTTGGCTCTGAACGCCGGCCAGTTGTGGCGACTTTAGGTTTCAGCCATCATTGCGTCCATGCGATGCCTCACATACTCGTCAGCAGGAATGTAAATAATGGACATGCGACTCCTGGCGGTCTTCGACGAGGTGTACAAGACGCGCAGCGTCACACGGGCCGCCGAAAACCTGGATATTCCCCAGACGTCCGTGAGCTTGGCCTTGGCCCGGATGCGGCGTCAATTCAACGACCCGCTCTTCGTACGGACTGCGGAAGGCATGGTGCCAACGCCCCACGCCGCTGACCTGTTGGGACCGTTGCGCCAGGCCCTTGAACTGCTTCGGCTGGCCACCCGTCAGCAGGTCGTCTTTGACGCGGGAAGCTCCAGCCGACATTTCAGGATTTGCATGACAGATGTCAGTCACCTCGAATTCCTGCCGCGGTTGATTCATCGCGCGGCTCAGGTCGCACCTTCCATCCATATCGAGGTACTGCGCATCGGGCCTGATACGCGCCGGTTGCTCGAGAACGGTGAGGCGGACCTGGCCGTGGGCTACATGCCGGAACTGGAGGCCGGCTTCTATCAACAGCAGCTATTCGAGCAGGGCTTTTCGTGTGTGGTGCGGAACGACCATCCGCGCGTGGGGAAACGCATGACGCTGACGCTGTTCAAGCGCGAAAAGCACGTGGCCATCACAGCGCCCGGAACGGGACACGACCTGCTGCAGCAACAGTTGAAGCGCTTGGGTGTCGAACGCCGGCTTGCGCTTTCGCTCCCGACCTTGCCTGGCTTGGGGAACCTGCTTGCGCAATCCGACCTCGTTGCAACCGTGCCGGAGCGGGTCGCACAGATGCTGGTCAGTATTGCTGCGGTGAAGTTGCTCGCGCCACCCTTTGAACTGCCAGCCTTTGCCATCAAGCAGCACTGGCATGAGCGTTTTCACCTTGACCCGGCGAATCGTTGGCTCCGTTCGATGATCGCCGAGATGTTTCTCGAGTGAATCGAAACGTGGAATGCGCACACGGGACGATCCGTGGCCGCCATCGCGCTCCGCAGGCAAATCGCATCGAGGTTTGAGCGAAGTTGCGAATGTCCTGAAGGCCGGGCATCGTCACCCGGCCGTCATGGCGGCAGTCAAGGAACAGATGGAGCGCTTCGCTCACACCTGCGATCAGGTCGTACCCTAGGACTCGTATCTTTCCCTTGCAGAGCGATAGGTCCGGCGTGATCGCCTTCTCGTCTGACGTCGGCCTCTGGGAATAGGCGTGCTGCTCGCCACCCGGTTCGGCTGCGCTCAGTGCCGCAGAGAGCGTGAACTCCGCCGGTCCGAGGTCATCACCAGCTTTTCGAACGCGGCAACAGTGTTACGGGCGCACGGGGATCACGGCCAGCGACGAGGACGCGCTGGCAACGAGCCGGGAGCACTCTGGGCCGTAAAGTCTGGCGTTCGCGAAGGCGACCTGCCGACCGACTCGTTCCACGCCGGCCACTGCCACCAAATGACCTTCCTTGGCGGCCGCCTGCATGTTCACCGTCAAACTGATGGTGGCGCACGTGGAGCCAGGCTCGAGCCGTGACAGGACCGCCATTGCCATGGCGAGGTCCAGCATGCTGGCCAGAGTGCCTCCGCTCACCACGCCATTTCCCTGCGTTGCAGTTCGCTGCGCGGTGAACCGGATGACAAGTTCCCCGTCGCGGCTCTCCAGCAGCAGGGCCGACAGGTTAGCCAAGGCGGGATTGACCTCCAGCGGCACGTTTCGGCGGCCAGAAGACACCGCTTCTGCCACAAAGGCGCGGGTGGGGTTGTCCTCTTCGGACAAAGACTTCGACATGTCCCGTGGACCTATGGTTCAACCAACAGGGTCTTGCGCGTGTGATCGGGCGTCGCGACTTCGTACCCGAGATCTTCAATGATTCTGGCCGCCTTGGCGACGAGTTCGGCGTTGTCGCGCGCGAGTCTGCCCGGCGCGACATACAGGTTGTCTTCGAGACCCACCCGCACGTGCCCACCGAGGATTGCGGCGGTGGCGACCATCGGAAACTGGTCCGGGCCAATACCAAAGGCACTCCAGTGCGCGCCTGCCGGCAGCAGACGCTGCATTTCGGCCAGCACCGTGGGCGTGGCCGGCGCGCCCCAAGGCACTGACATGCACAGCTGGAAATAGGCGCTCCTCGGGATGGCTCCGGTCGCGATCAGGTGACTCGCCAGGCGGGCGTGGCCGAAGTCGAAGACCTCCAGCTCCATCGTGACGCCGCGGGATTGGATTTCCGCAGCCATCTCGCGCAGGTGATTTGCCGGATTGATGAAGGTTGCTTCTCCGAAATTCATCGTCGCGACATCCAGGCTGCAGATGTCGGGCTTGAGTTTCACCACGTGTGCAACCCGCTCGTGTGGCGTCATGAGTTCTGCATCCGGGATCGGCACGACGCGGAACGGCGCATCAGCAGGCACCGTCAGCATCGTGCCCGGACCGGTCGTCAGGTTGATCAATACGTCGCAGCGGGACGCGCGGATGCGCTGCACGACTTCCTCGTAGTAGGCGAACTTCGTGGAGGACTTGCCGGTCTCGGGGTCACGCACGTGAATGTGGACGATGGATGCGCCTGCACGTGCCGCATCGATGGCCTGGTCCGCGATCTCGCGCGGCGAGGCGGGGACGGCGGGGTTCTTCGCTCGGGTGTCGCCCGCTCCGGTCAGGGCGCAGGAAATGATGACGGGAAGGCGCTTGCTCATTGGTTTGGGTGGAGGTGGTGAAGGGGGAGCGCAGAAAAATCAGCGGCGGACTCATTCATCTATATTGCGATACGAGTCGTATCGTAGCAAATAATAAATGTGCTTGGCGATCGCGTCAACGAAAAAGTTGCAAACCTTTTTCTATAAGAGACTAGGGTAAACACCAAAAAATCAAATGGAATCGAGACGTATAGTATCGAAATAGTTTTCTCTTGGAGCTGCTGTGAAACTCGGAAGATTTGTCGTCCAGGGCCTCGATGGCCCCGTCCATCGCATCTGCATGGTGCTGCCGGAGCAATCCCGCGTCATCGATCTGCGTGCGGCAGAGGTTCTGCGGCAAGAGTCGCGCGGTGCGAGCCGCGAGGCCGCCCTGCGATACGCCTCGGCCGTGTTCCCCGAAAGCATGTCGGCGGCCATCGCCCTGGGCGAGGAATTCCTCGAGACCGCCAACGAGGCGGCGACCCGCCACGGCGACGACGCCTCGCGGCCATTCGAAGGGCTGCGTTGGGGCTCTGCCTGCGACCCGTCCATCGTGCGCGACGGCCTCACCTTCGTGAAGCACATCCGCCAGTTCCACGAACGAATGAAGCTCACGCCCGCGCCGGCGCTGCTGCAAGTTCCTGGCTACTTCAAGGGTTCTCCCTGGACCGTGATCGGTCACGAGGCAGAGGTGCCGTGGCCGGCGCGCGCCGAGAAGATGGACTACGAGTTGGAGATCGGCTGGGTCATGGGGCGCACCGCCCACAACCTCACGCCCGAGACCGCACGCTCGCATTTGTTCGGTGTCACGATCTTCAATGATTTCTCGGCCCGCGACCTGCAAGCCAACGAGTTCGCGATCGGCATGGGTCCGACCAAGAGCAAGGACTTCGCCTATGGCATCGGGCCGTGGATCACAACCATCGACGAGTTCCCGCACCTGGACCGTATCCGCATGGCCGTGCGGGTGAACGGCGAAACCTGGGGGGAGGGCGACACCTCGGAGATGCTCTGGAGCGTCGAGGAACTGATTGCCTACGTGTCTCTCGGCGATCACGTGCAGCCGGGCGATGTGATCGGCTCGGGGACGATGGGCAATGGTTCGGCGCTGGAGCTCGGCCGCAGCCTCCGCCCGGGCGATGTCGTGGAGCTGGAGGTGTCAGGTGTCGGGGTCCTGCGCAATCGCATGGGCCAGCCCGAGCAGGGCACTTGGTGGCCGATGCCGCGCGAACCTTTCATGTAGGAAGACGGCGGTGAAGTTTTCCCTGGGAACCTTCTCGCCGCAGGGCGGTGGGCGATTCGCCGCGCTGTGCTTCGGCGAACGCGTGCTTCCCCTGCATGCGCTGCGTGCGCAGGCGTTGCACTGCGGTGCCCAATGGTCGGAGGGCGCCTCCGTCCTTGACCTTCTGCAGGACTGGGATCGCAATGTGGCGGTGCTGCGCACACTGGCGGACCAACTCCCGGCGCAGCACGATTCGTCAGTGCCGATGTCCAGCCTGCGGGTGCATCCTCCAGTGGATCTGCCGCGGCAGGTGCTCTGCACCGGGGCGAACTATCGCAAGCACGTGGTCGACCTCACGCTCGACATGGGCGTGGGGCCGGAGGGACTCAAGGGCGCAGCGCTGCGGAAATGGGCCGAGGACATGATGGACGAGCGGGCGGCGAAGGGGGAGCCCTACGTCTTTCCGAAGCTGCCTTCGTCTATCACTGGGGCCTTCGACCCCGTCGTGCTCCCCGCCACCACCGAGAAGCCGGATTGGGAGCTGGAACTCGCCGTCATCATCGGCCGGCCGGCGCGCAACGTACGCCGCGAAGAGGCGCTCGACTACGTCGCCGGGTACTCGATCGTGAACGACGTCTCGGCGCGGGACCTGATCGCCCGCACGGACTACAAGATGCTGGGCACCGACTGGCTCAGATCCAAGTCTCCCCCGACGTTCATGCCATTTGGTCCGACGCTGGTTCCCGCATGCTTCGTGCAGGACCCGCAGAAGCTGCAGATCACTCTGAAGCTGAACGGACAGATCATGCAGGACGAGTCGACGGCCGACATGCTGTTCGACGTTGCACGGCAGATCGAATACATCAGCGCGCAGGTGCAGCTCTGGCCCGGCGATCTTATTGCGACCGGGTCCCCGGCGGGCAACGGCACGCACTACAACCGCTTCCTCAGGGAGGGCGACCTCATCGACTCGGAAATTGAGGGTCTGGGCAGACAGCGCAATGCATGCGTGCGGCAGCAGCAGACAGACTGATCACGCATCATGGAATACGGAACGAATCGAAAACTGGCAACCAGGAAGGACCTCGACGTGAACACTGAAGCAATCTTCGAAAAACAAGGCGAAAGAAGCCCGGCACGCCCGCGGCAGGTGCGCCGCATCGTTACGGGCGAGAACGCGCAAGGAAAATCCATTCTTGTGTCGGATGGGCCGGCGCCGAACCACACCACGGATCCGGGTACCCCATTCGCTCAAGTAGTATGGGTGACGGGCGACGCCGCAGCTCCTGGTCCCGATCCGGCTCCAGCCGGTCACAAGTTCGGATTCCATTCCAACGGGGGCTCCCTCCTGCGCATCGTCGACTTCCCGCCGGATGAGAGCTATGAGCCGTCTCAATTGGCACGATTTCTGGACGATCACGGGGTGCGGGACAAGGACAATCCGCGGCATTTCTGGTTCCACAAGACACAGTCCCTGGACTACGCGATCGTGCTCGAGGGCGAGATCCACGCGCTGATGGATGAGGGTGAGGCCCTCATGCGCGCTGGCGACGTCCTGATCCAACGGGCGACCAATCACAGCTGGTCGAACCGTTCCGGCAAGCCCTGCCGCATGGCTTTCGTGCTGCTGGATCTGGAGCTCAGTACCAAGACGTGAGCGCGTCAAGTCTCAGGAGAAATCCGGCACACGCACAATACGCGACCGCTCGCCTGCTCGGCGGCGTTTCGCTGTACCCACAGGGTCCCGGATAATGAGACCACAGCCGTAGCCATCAGGAATTCCTTGCCTACCAAAACTTCTTCCCAAGCGGCCGCAGCCAAGGCTGGTGCCCGCTCCTCCGCTGCGAAGCTTGCTGCCCCGGGCGCGGGAGTGGCCCGGCCGCGCTTGCCCGGACGTGCGCGCAGCGATACATCGCGCGTGGCCATTCTTGATGCCACGCTGAAGCTTCTGGAGACGACGCCGGTGCAGCAGATCTCGATCGAGTCGATTGCGCGCGAGGCAGGCGTAGGCAAGGCCACCATTTACCGCTGGTGGAACTCGAAGGCTGCGGTGGTCATCGAGGCATTCCTGCACACCCACGTGAGCCACACGCCGATGCCGAAGGGTGTCGGCCCGCGCGAGGCGCTCATGCGTCATATCCACCTGCTGGTTGAGGAGTACAGCGGCTGGTCGGGGCGCATCGTCTCGCAGATCATGGCCGAGGGCCAGGGCGACCCGGACGTGCTGCGCGAGTTTCGCGAACGCTTCTGGTACGGGCGAAGGGCGGTCGTTCGCGAAGTGGTCGAGGATGCGCGGCGCCTGGGCGAGTTCCGCAGCGACCTGGACACGGAACTGCAGATGGACATCCTGTATGCGCCGATCTACTTCCGGCTCCTGATGCGGCACCTGCCGCTGGACAAGAAGTTCGCGGACGCACACTGCGCTGCGATCACGCAGTTGCTGGCGCCGCCTGAGAAGGAAGCCGGCGCTGCACCGGCCAGGAAGCGCAAAGTCGCGTGAGCGTCGGCGGCTGGGCCGCCTCACGGGAGTTTTTTTCAGCCCTCGGGCAGGGCCGAGGCCTCCACCAGCTTCTCGTACGTGGTGTCGGCACCGGGCAGGCCGGAACTGCGGCGTTGCTCGATGAGGAGCTCGATCCCGGCGCGATCTGGGTACAGCGAGGCCGGCGTGGCGAGAAGCATGGAATCCACAGCCAAGGCGGAGAAGCCCGCCAGCGTCGGTGCCTGCCGCGCTTGCTCCGGATCTTTGCTCATGCGTTTGCGCGCGCCCTCGAGGCCACGCAACCAGGTTGAAAGGGCGGGGCGCAGCCGCTGCAGAGCGCCTGCGCTCACCACGAGGCCTTGCCCCGGGAAAGCAGGATAGCGCTCCTGCACCGTCGCGATGCGGCTGAGGCCAGCCTTGAGTGCCATGGCGTCGAAGGGAGGGCCCAGCAGGGTGGCATCGCCACGACCGGCGAGCATGGCGTCATACCGTTCCTGCACGCCGCCCACCGGCTCCAGCGCGTAGGCGTCCGGCCCGAGTCCCTCCTCGGCAAGCATGGCGCGCAAGGCCACGATGAAGCCGTTGCGCGGCGCGTCCACGAGGATGGTGGCGCCGCACAGATCCCGGAGCCGGGCACGGCCTTTCCGCCCCACAAGGGTCAACGGTGTCGTGCGTTCCAGCTGCGCGATCACGCGGAAATCCCGAGGCCCCTGACGCAGGTTCCAGTCCATCACGTTGTCCATGGCCGTGACCACGGCATCCGCTTGGCCGGCCATTAGTGCCTCGAATTGGGCATCGGACGAAGGGTTGCGCCCGGCCTTGAGGGCCACGCTTGGCGTCAGCTTCAGCACCTCGGCGGTCACGGCCAGAGGGAAAGGAACGAACCAGAGAAGGCGCAAGGTGTGGGACATAGGCCGTCGCGTTGCGTGTGGAAGCAGCTCTTCATCCACGTGCACCTGCACGCGGGGGTCGTGGGCTGCGAACATGCTTTTTTCCTTCGTCAGGTCAACTCGAGTTTGATTCCGGAACGCTTCACGACCGGAGTCCATTTCTCCCGTTCGGCGCGGATGTAGGCCGCAAATTCCGCTGGCGTGCTCCCGACGGGCTCGCCGCCGTACTCGTGGTACCGCTGGATGACCTCCGGCTTGCGTGCCAGCGCGGCGCAGGCGGCAGACAGCTTGTCCAGCACCGCCTTGGGTGTTCCTGCGGGCGCAAGAAGGCCGAACCATGTCGATGCGTCGTAGTCGGCAATGCCCAGCTCCTCGAAAGTCGGCACATTCGGAAGCAGCGCATGGCGGCCCTTGCCCGTGACGGCCAGCGCCTTCAGCTTTCCCGCGCGGATGTTGCTCATGGACGCCGCGAGCGCGTCGAACATCACCCGCGTTTCGCCCGCCAGCAGCGCCGCATACGGACTGGTGGTGTTGTAGGGGACGAACTGGTAGCTGGTCCCGGTGAGCGCGCCGAACCACACACCCAGGAGGTGCTGGAAGGTGCCGATACCGAGCGTCCCGACGGGGATGGTTCCCGGCTGGGCCTTGGCCAGCGCCACGAGTTCGGATGCCGTCGAGGCGGGCAGACCCGGGTGGGCGACCAGCACGCTGCGCAAGGCGGTGAGCTGGCTGATGGGTTCGAAGTCAGCGGGCTTGTAAGGCAGCTTCGTGTACAGCTCGGACATGTAGCACAGCGAACTCGGGATGCCGATGTGCAAGGTGTAGCCATCGGGAGGTGCATTGGCGGCCAGCGCGGTGCCGATCGTCGTCGCGCCGCCGGGGCGGTTGTCGATGAACACCGATTGCCGCAAGAGGGCCCCGAGTCCCGCAGCCCAGAAGCGCGAATCGGCGTCCAGGCCGGAGCCCGGCGGGTTCGCCACGATGATGCGCACCGGCTTGTCGGGATAGTCCTGCGCCAGCGACTTGCCGGCGAGCGTTGCCATCAGCATTCCGGCGCCGGCGCCCAGCGCCTGCCGTCTCGAGATCGTCATGGTTTATCTCCGCAGTGGGGGCGTCGGATAACGAAAGGCGCCTTGAAATTGCCTTCCCATAATACAAGACGAGCCGTATTGCAAATATCGGGGAAGCCCGTAGTTGACGCATATGGTTGCACAACGGTTCGAGGGTTTGCCCTAAATTAATAACGATACGGTCCGTATAGTATTCAGGTCAGTTCCAGTACATCAACAGAGACAAGCAAGAAGCTCGGGCGAAGCCAGTTCGCCCGGTCGCTTCGCCAACATCGGTGCTTGGCTTTCGAGTGCTGGCCATGGAGTCTTCTCACTCTCGAAAGGAAAAGAGCATGAACATCCTGGGGCCTGATTCCCTGGTCTTCGGTGTCGATGACCTCGATGCCTGCATTCGGTTCTTCACCGACTACGGCCTCACGCCGGTGGGCATCGACAAATCCGGCGGGCGCTTCGAGGCGGTCGACGGCACCTCCATCGTCGTCGCGCACAGGAGCGATCCCGCGCTGCCTGCCCCCATGGACACCGGCACGATGCTGCGCAAGACGATCTACGGTGTCGCGGATCGTGGGACGCTGGAAGCCATCGCCGACGAACTGGGCCGCGACCGCGAGGTCAAGCGCTTGCCCGACGGCTCGATCGAGGCGTCCGACGACATGGGCTTTGTGCTGGGTTTCCAGGTCTCGGTGAGGCGAAAGATCGACGCGGCGGCCGAAGCCGTGAATTCGCCGGGCGCCAAGCCGGGCCGGGGGCCCAACGTCGTCGGGGCGAATGCCAACGCGGAGTTCCGGCCGCTGACGCTTTCGCACGTCGTGTACTTCGTGCCCGACCAGGTCAAGGCTTCCCGGTTCTACGTGGACCGGCTCGGCTTCCGTTGCACCGACCGGTTCACGGATGCAGGCACCTTCCTCCGGCCCGCGGGAACCCTGGATCACCACACGCTGTTCCTGATCCAGACGCCGGCCTTCATGAAGGGGGTGGAGCATTTCACGTTCCATCTTTCGGGTCCCACCGCGGTACTCCAGCGCGGCACCGACTTTGCCGCCAAGGGCTACCAGACCTATTGGGGCCCGGGCCGGCACAAGTTCGGCTCCAACTGGTTCTGGTACTTCAACAGTCCGGTGGGCTGCCACGTGGAATACGACGCGGACATGGACCTGCACGACGACAACTGGGTCGCGCGGGAAGCACCCATGCAAGTCGATGAATCGCAGATCTTCCTCTTCCAGCACCGAGAGAAGTGGGCGCCTGGCGGCCCGGCGCCAGGTGGCGAGGCGCATTGAAGAGCCGGCATGCGCGCGTATCTCTGCAGGCTCGACGAGCTTCCTGACGGCGCGGCGCGTGGCTTCGATGCCGCAGGCATGCTGCCAGGAGCGATGTTTTTAGTCCGGCACGGCGGCCGCGTGAGGGGGTGGCTCGATGCCTGCCCGCATGTCGACGGCGCGCCGCTGGCCTGGCGCAAGGATGCCTACCTCAGCGCCGACAGGAGTTCGATCGTTTGCTATGGGCATGGCGCGGTGTTCGACATCGATACCGGTGTCTGCATCAAAGGACCCTGCGTGGGACAGGCGCTCAGGCCTGTGACGCTGGAATGCGACGAGGGGGCGTTGTGGATTGCATCACCACGCGCCGACAGCTGACAACTTTTACGAGGGCTTCGAGATGAATTCGACAGTTGGCTTGCGGGCGCGGATTGCCCTCATGGCCGCGCATTGCGCGGGAATGATTGACATCGTTGCGCTCCCTGTATGGGTCGGAACGCTCATCGCACGGTTCGGATTCGACCCGCAACAGGCGGGCGCGCTGGCCACGCTGTTCCTGGCAGGCGCCGTCACGGCGAGCTTGGGCCTGGCACCGCGCTTCAATCGCTTGCGCGGCCGCCACTGGCTCGTTCCCGCGGGCTACGCCGTGTCGGCCGCTGCGTTCCTGGCCTGCATGCGCACCGGCCAGTTCCAAACGCTGGCCATCCTGCATCTTGTGGCGGGCATGTCCACCGGCCTCGGCTTGAGCATCACGCACGGCACCGTCGCCCTCACGAACAATCCGCATCGGCTGTTCGGCTTCATGCAGGTCGCGGTGGGCGTACTTGGCATTGCCTACATGGCAGCCGCCCCGCAGATCATTGCGCAGGTGGGGGGCGCAGGGCTCTTCGCAATCTTCGGCGCAATCATGCTCGCGGCGAGCATCATCACGGCCCTGGCCTTCCCGAAAGTACACCCGGCGCAGGCAGAAGCCGTGGCGCACGGTGCGCGGCCAGCGCGGATACCGAAAGCCGCGTGGTGCGCGATGGCAGGCATCAGCCTCATGAACGTGACGCAGGCCATGGTGTTTTCCTTCATGGAGCGGATGGGTGCGGACCGCGGGTTCACACCGTCCGACCTGCATGTCATGTTGATCGCTGTCGGTATCGTCAACCTGATTCCAGGCGCGGTCGCCGCGTTCCTGCAGCACCGGCTCGATGCCCGCAAAGTCGTTCTTGCAGGCGCGACAGTACAAGCCGTCCTGGCGGTGGTGCTTGTTTCGAGCACCGCATTTCCTGCCTATGCGGCGGGCGGCGCCTTCTTCGTTTCCGCGGTGATCTTCACGCACATCTTCACCTTCGGGGCACTGGCCAAGCTGGACCCGTCCGGGCGGGCCGTATCCGCGACGCCTGCAATGCTGATGATTGGTTCCGCCATCGGCCCGATCCTGGGCGGCACGCTGGTGAAGTTCTTTGGCTATGGGGCCATCGGCTGGGCCGCGGTCGCGATCGACGCCGTGGCCTTCTGCTTCTATCTGCAACTGCGAAGCCACTCCGTGCATCCCGATGCGCAGGTGGCAAGGATTCACCCACAAACATGACTGAACAGGAGACAAATCCATGAACAACACCAAGCGGGTGCTCGTGGTCGGAAGCGGCATCGGCGGCGCTACGGCAGCCTATGCGCTGGCCAAGGCAGGCCTGGAGACCCATTGCATCGACATCCAGCCGGCCAGGTCGGCGCTGGGCTCGGGAATCTGCCTGCTTCACAACACGATGCGTGCCCTTTCGGAGATCGGCCTGGCCGAGCCTTGCCTGGAAAGCGGCCTTCGCTTCGAGGTGTTCAAGCAGTACGACGCTGCCGGGCACCTTCTCATGTCGAACCCGACGCCGCCGGGCATCGGCATCCGCCGTCCTGAGCTTGCTCGGATCCTCGAGACTTCGGCCAGCGAGGCGGGCGCGAAAATGGAGCGCGGCCTCACCGCCAGGAGCGTGACCGATCGCGGAGATCGCGTGGAGGTGGAGTTCTCCGACGGGCGCGAGGCTGCCTACGATCTCGTCGTTGCGGCCGACGGCGCCTACTCGAAACTGCGCGAGCGGTTCTTCGGCGCCGAGCATGGCGTGTGGTTTGCCGGCCAGAGCGCCTGGCGCTTCAATGCGCCGCGGCCGCCCGAGGTCGACGGCTTCTGTCTGTACCGCTCGCCCGACGGCAAGCGCACCGTCGGTGCGCTGCCGACATCGAAGGAGATGTGCTACCTGTTCTTCCTGGAGAACAGTGCCCAGCACCTGCATTGGCCGGACGACCAGTTGGATGTTCTGGTGCGCGAGCGGCTCGCGGGCTTCTCCGCCCCTGTGATCCGGGATGCGCTGGCACTGGTCACCAGCCCGCAGCAGGTGCTGGTTCGCCCCTTCGACATCACGTTTGTGCCGGCCCCCTGGCATCGCGGCCGAGTCGTTCTGCTGGGAGATGCGGCGCACTCGCCGACCCCGCAGATGACGTCCGGCGGCGGCATGGCCATCGAGGATGCCGTGGTGCTCGCCCAATGCCTGACGGCGAAGGCCCATGTTCGGGAGGCCTTGGAGGCCTATTCGAAACGTCGACTCGAGCGCGTGTCGACGGTGTGGAATGCTTCGCTGCAGTTGTGCAAGTACGAGCAGGAAGCCGTACCGAATCCGCAAAGGTCGGCCGCGCTCATGCTGCAGACCTACCAGTACCTCGGCCAGCCCATGTGAGCGCCCCCGTCGGCCGTGAAGGGCGGAAAATCACGGGCATGAAGTCCATCATCGACCCGGCCTGGCACCACTTCGTGAAGGTGGCGGAACTGCGGTCGGTGTCGCGTGCGGCCGTGGCGGCGGATGTTCCGCAATCGGTGGTCAGCCGGTGCATCGCTCAGCTCGAGCGCGACGCAGGCTCCCCCCTGTTTCGCCGGACCGGCCGCGGCGTCGTCCTGACCGAACTGGGCGAGCAACTGTATCCCCGGATCCAGCGGCTGATCGCCGAGTCGGAGAGCTTTGCCGACGACGTCCGGGCGAGCAGGGGTGTGCCGGTGGGCGACGTGCGCCTGGGGCTTCTGCCCTCGACCGTGCCGGCGCTCGCCGGCCCCCTCTACCAGCGCATCCTCAAGCAGTTTCCCCAGGTGCGATTGCACCTGACGGAGGGTTCCAGCTCCCAACTGCAGGAGATGCTGGACCAGGGGCGGCTGGACCTCTCCTTGCTGCTGCGTGACGGTGGCGAGGCGAGCGCGGACGAGCCAGTCTTGATGGAGGGCGCGCTCTGTCTCGTGGCCGCCAGCAGCGACTCGCTCGCAAGTCGCCGGCAGATTCGCTTCGAAGAAGTCTCCCGGCTGCCGCTGGTGCTGCCCGGTGAACCTCATCCGCTGCGCGAGAGGCTGGCGGTGCTGGCGCGCAAGATGGGCTTGAGCTTGCGCGTCGTCGCCGAGGCGAACTCGATCCGCTTGCAGCATGAGGTCGCGGCATGCGCCGCGGGCTATGCGATCACTGCTCCGTCCATCGCTCCACATGATCAGGGCCGGCTCGTCGCGTTGAAGATCGTGGAGCCGGTGCTGTCGCGCGCGATCGTGCTCGCGGTCGCCCGTCACCGGCCGCACACGCTGGCAACGCGGGAGATCCAGGCACTCCTGCTGTCGATGGCACCCGCGATCCTCTCGCAGGAAGGCTCCGCAGGCTGAGGTTTCGCCGGAGTGGATAGCTGTTATCGCGCACGCACTCTCGCTTGTTGCGCGCAGCGAACCTAAAGTGCCTCTCATCGTTGCTGTGCCTCGATGAGGACAGCTTTCATTCCACCACCAGCGAATCGAGACAACATGCTTCCCTACAAGCGCGCAGACGCCCGGGCCTGGGCCCGTGACCACCTGATCGGCTGCTCTTCCGTGACCATTCCGAGTTACTCGGCCGATCTGAAGAAATTGAACGAGCGCGGCATACGCCACGACGTGGCCCTGTCCAAGGAACTCGGGTTCAAGCACACGCTGCTGTGCGCCGAAGTGGCCATCACGCCGGAGGAGAACGCACAGTTCACCGCCTGGGCGGCAGAGACCGCGGGTCCGGGCTTCGGCCTGTTCTTCCATGCGGCCTTCAACACGCTGGCCGAGAACATCCAGGCGGTCAAGCTGGCCGAGGCCGCCGGCGCCACCATGGTGCTGCTGTCCTATCCCGCGCAGTTCTGGCCGACCACGGAGCAGGAAGTCTTCGACTACACCAAGGAACTGTGCGATGCCACGAACCTGGCGGTGATGCTGTTCCCCCTGCCCGCCTGGGGCTTCGAGCGCATCCATCCTGCGGGCATGTCGGTCGCATTCGTACGCAGCCTCCTGAAGGCATGTCCGAACATCGTGGCGATCAAGTCGGAGCAGGGCTTTCCATTGCCCGCCGGCGTGTGCGAGATGTACCACCACTTCCGCGACGAGGTCGTCATCAGCTGCCCCATCGAGGGCGACGCCATCCCGCTCATGAGCGTGATGAAGATGCAGTTCTCCGGCACCAGCAACACGCAGTGGATGGGCGACTACTATCCGCGCGCCTTCGAACTCGCCCGTACCGGAAAGTGGGAGGAGGCGATGGAGCTGTACTGGAAGGTCAACCCGGCACGCGGTGCCAATGGGGCCGCCACCCAGGCCTACATCGGCGGCACGTCGGTGCTGAACCGGACCATGTGGAAGTACCAGGACTGGCTCGCCGGCTTCAATGGCGGCCCGCTGCGCGCGCCGGCCATGCGCATTCCCGATCGCTTCCTGAAGGTGCTTCGCCAGGGCCTGATCGCTTCCGGGCTTCCGGTGACAGCCGACCCCGACGGCGAGTTCATGGTCGGCCGGCATCCCTGCTGAAGCCAGTTGCCGGACAGCCATTGCCTCCAAAAAAAGAAACGAGACAAGACCATGACACTCCTCGGGCGTCGCGCATTCATCGGCGGGATCGGCGGCCTGTTGCTTTCATCGGCCCATGCCTCCGACGTGGTCCGCGTGATCGTGCCCTATGCAGCAGGCGGTTTCACCGACATCGGCGCGCGGGTCATCTGCGAGCAACTTGGCCAGGTACTGGGACAGCCTGTGATCATCGAGAATCGGCCGGGCGGAGGCACGCGGATCGGAACCTCCGCCGTGTTCGGCGCCAAGCCGGACGGAAACACGCTGCTGCTCACCAATATTGCCTACAGCATCCTCCCGCTGGTCGATCCCTCGGTGAAGTACGACGCGCTTAGTGCCGCTGCGCCGGTAGGCATCGCCTCGGTCTATTCCATCGCCGTGGTCGTCAATGCGCATCTGCCCGTGAAAACGCTGCGGGAGTTCGTCGACCACGCACGCAAGAATCCCGGCAAGCTGACCTACGGCAGCGCCGGGCCGGGCAGCGGGGCGCACCTTGGAGGCGAGCTGTTCAAGGCCTTGACGGGCACTGATCTCGTCCACGTGCCGTTCCGCTCCACCTCGAGCGCGCTCACCGAGGTGGCCGCGGGCAGGGTCGATCTCACCTTCGACGGCACGGCCCTCGAACTCGCGAAGACCGGCAAGGTCAGGATCCTCGCGGTGTCGGGCACCGACCGCGATCCGCGCATGCCGGACGTCCCCACCGTGGCGCAAGCCGGTCTCAAGGGCATGGAAACGAATTCCTGGCTCGGGATCTTCGCTCCGCCGGGAACGCCTGCGCCGGTGATCGAGCGGCTGAACCAGGCGCTGAACACCGTCCTGCAAAAAGAAGCGCTGAAGGCGCGTTTCCGCGAACTCGGCATGGTCCCGCGTTCCGGCCCACCAAGCCTGCTGATCGAACAGGTGCGCTACGACACCGATCTCTACAGGCGCGTCATCCACGAAGCAAAACTGAAATTCGAATGAGCTCTTCCAACCAACATTTCCCCGGGAGCGCCGTGGCGGATGCGCCCGTGTTCGTCTCCTCCGAAACCGCAGCTGCGGTTTTCCAGTGGCTGCCGGCGGTGCGCGCCTTGCAGGAAACCTATGCACGGCCGATGGGTCCGAACGCGGTGCCTCGGCGCACCATTGCCGCAGGGGCCGCGGAGCGTGCTTCGCTGCGAACCATGACCGCGGTACCGCCGGGGTCGCGCTACTACGGCGCCAAGCTGATGGGCATGGCCTTCGGTGCGGCAGGTCGGCAGCTCGAATACGCCGTCGTCCTGTTCGACGCCACCACGGGCTCGCTGGCCGCGATCGTCGATGGCAACCTCGTCACTGCCTATCGCACGGCTGCCACGTCTGCCGCGGCCCTGGACCGCCTGGCACCGGAGCGCGCAGCGAGCCTGGCTGTGCTTGGCAGCGGCCTGGAAGCACGCATGCACACGCTCGCGATCGCGGCGGTGCGTCAGTTGCAGGAGATCAGGGTCTACAGCCCGACGCCGGGCAAGCGCGTCGCCTTCGCCGAGGCCCTGGGCGCCGAGCTGGGGGTTCGCGCGCAAGCCGTCGATTCGCCCGCAGAAGCCGCGGGCGGCGCAGACGTCGTGCTGGCGGCGGCGCGCTCGTATGGCGAGAAACCCATTCTGCACGGCGAGTGGCTCGCGCCTCATGCGACGGTGGTTTCCATCGGATCGACGCTGCCCGACCAGCGCGAAGTCGACAGCAGCGTGGTGGCGCGTGCCAGCCTCATCGTTTGCGACAACGTGGAGGAAGTGCTCGAGGAATCCGGGGACATGCTGGCCGCCCGGCGGGACGGTGTCGAGCCCGAGGGCAGGTGCGTCAGCCTCAACGACCTGATGTCCGGCAAGGCGAGCGGCGCCCGCCGCGAAGGCGAGGTGGCCATGTACAAGTCGGTCGGCTCCGGACTGCAGGACGTGGTGGTCGCCGGAATGATCCTCGACCTTGCGCGCGCTGCCGGACTGGCGACGCCTCTGCCGATCCGATTCGAAACCAAGCGCATCGGCTGATGCAAAGAACCATGAAGAACCTGCTGAAAGATCCCGAACTGTTCCGCGCCGCCGCCTTCGTGGGCGGCGAGTGGATCGATGCCACGCCGCACGGCAAGTACACCTTGCGCAACCCCGCCACCGATGAACCGCTCGTCGAACTGCCCCGCTTCAGGCAGGACGAGACGGCGCAGGCCATAGGGGTCGCACACCGCGCTTTCCTCGACTGGCGCGGGACCACGGCCAAGCACCGTTCGGAGGTGCTGCGCCGCTGGTACGAGCTCATGGTGCTGCACTGCGACGACCTGGCAACCTTGATCACCCTGGAGGAGGGAAAGCCGCTGGCCGAAGCCAAGACCGAGGTGCAGTACGCGGCATCGTTCCTCCAGTGGTTCTCGGAGGAAGCCAAGCGGGTGCGCGGCGACGTGATCCCGGCGCCCAAAGACACCCAGCGCATCGTGGTGCTGAAGGAGCCGATCGGCGTCTGCGCAGCCATCACGCCGTGGAACTTTCCCGCGGCCATGATCACGCGCAAGGCCGGTCCTGCGCTGGCCGCCGGCTGCAGCATGGTCGTGAAGCCCGCGAGCCAGACGCCGCTCACGGCCCTGGCGCTGGCGGAACTCGGCCAGCGCGCCGGCGTGCCCGCGGGCGTGTTCAACGTGGTGACCGGCAACGACACGCGCGACATCGGCAGCCAGCTCACATCGCATCCGCTGGTGCGCAAGATCACCTTCACCGGTTCGACCGAAGTCGGGCGCGTGTTGCTGGCCCAGGCCGCGGGCACCATCAAGAAGTGCTCGATGGAACTGGGGGGCAACGCACCCTTCATCGTCTTCGACGACGCGGACCTCGATGCGGCCGCAGACGGCGTGGTGGCGGCCAAGTTCCGCAACACCGGCCAAGCGTGCATCAGCGCCAACAGGGTGCTCGTCCAAGCAGGCGTGTACGAGGCATTTGCCGCCAAGCTGGTCGAGCGTGTCCGCAGGCTGCGTGTTGGCAATGGCCTGGAGTCGGACGTGCAGCTTGGCCCGTTGATCGATGATGCGGCCGTCCGGAAGGTAGAAGAGCACATCGCGGATGCCGTCTCGCACGGTGCCGCAGTGCTGCACGGCGGACATCGCCATCCGCTCGGGGGCCGCTTCTTCGAGCCGACGGTCCTGTCCGGCGCCACCTCGGAGATGGCATTGGCGCGCGAAGAAACCTTCGGCCCTCTTGCACCGCTCTTTCGCTTCGAGAAGGACGAGGAAGCATTCGCGATCGCCAACGCGACCGAATTTGGGCTCGCCGCCTATCTCTACAGCCGCGACGCCGCACGCATCTGGCGCGCTTCGGCGGCCATCGAGTCAGGAATGATCGGCATCAACTGCGGTTTGATTTCCAACGAGGTGGCGCCATTTGGCGGGGTAAAGCAGAGTGGGCTTGGTCGCGAAGGTTCGGAGCACGGCATCGAGGAGTTCCTGGAGCTCAAGTACTTGTGCTGGGATGGCCTTGCACCGGTCTTCAGTTGACGTGATCCGGCCGGACGGATATTGAACCCGATTGCGCATCAACCACCAACTGCCGAGGAGCCGATCCATGAAAGCTGCCCGTCTACATTCGTATGGCGACATCGATCAATTCGCGATCGATGACATCCCCATTCCCAAGCCGGCGGCCGGCGAGATTCTGATCAAGATCGAAGCTTCCGCGGTCAACCCTTTCGACCTGATGGTCCGCAAGGGCGACATGGCCCAGTTCATCCCGTTGGATCTGCCGGCGGTGCTGGGCGGCGACGCTGCCGGTGTCGTGGCGGGCGTTGGGAGTGGCGTGAGCGGGCTGTCGATCGGCGATCGGGTGATCGCCGACTTCGCGCTCAATGGCAGGGGCGCCCATGCGGAGTATGGGGTGGTGCCTGCCACGGCCGTCGCCAAGCTTCCGGCCAATCTCAGCTTCGAGCAAGGCGCTACCTTGCCGAAAGCCGGTCTGACGGGGCGCCAGTCCGTCGATGCGCTTGGCGTGGGCGCGGGTGCCCGTGTGCTGATCTCGGGTGGCCTCGGCGCGGTCGGTCGCGCCGCGATCCAGTATCTGAAGGAAATCGGTGCCAAGCCGGTGGCCGGCGTTCGACCCGACCGGATAGAAGTGGCGCGCCAGCTGGCAGGCGAAGCGCTCGACATCACCGCGCCGCCGGCGGAAGCCACCTTCGACTACGCGATCAGCGCTGCAGCCCCCGTCGCGCTCAATCTCATCCGGCACGTGCGCGACGGTGGCCAAGTCGCCAGTATTGTTCCGGTGCCCGACGGGGCCAACACTGGCAACCGCGTGCGCGTTCATGAGCTCTATCACCGCGCCGACGCGGGCACGCTGGCCGCCGTGGCCAGCGCGGCTTCACGCGGCGTGTTGATCATTCCTATCGCCAAGACGTTTCGGCTGGAGCATATTGGTGCGGCTCAGGCGGCCGTCGCCGCCGGCAGTTCGGGCAAAGTGGTTCTGAAGCACTGACGTGTTGGCGCCGACCGAAAATCTGATCACCTAGGCAAAGACTGGCGATTCGAAGTCGACCATGGTCCTCGTCGCACAGCTTGACCTGCAGGGCTTCGATAACGCGCCGCACGTCATATCGGATCGAGCGGGCAACGTGCGCCTCGTGCGCCTGCTCATCAAGCAGCACGGGCCGCAGCCTAAACAGTGGGGGTGTTGAACTTGCGCGCGGCACTGCTCAGCCATCGTCCACCGCCGTCCCCTCGACCAAGTGGATCTCCCATGCGCAAGCAACTGATCAGACTTGATTCGCTGCAGCAGGTTCGCGCAGCGAAGTTGCGAACTCTTTCCGCCGCCGCTGGCCCCCACGATCACGACGACTTCCCCTCGGCGAACCGCGAAGTCCACGCCTTTCAGTACGGCGCCATTTCCATGTAGAGGGACTAGGCAACCATCGCCGCGCTTTGGAAACGCTTCACGAACGCCTGAAAACGTTCGGTCTTGGGGTTCGCGAACACGTCGTTCGGAGGCCCGTCTTCGATGATGGAGCCTTGGTAGAAGAAGAGAAGCCGGTCCGCGACATCGCGTGCGAACTGCATCTCGTGCGTGACGATGATCATCGTCATCCCCTCTGTGCTGAGGTCGCGAAGCGTCTTGAGGACCTCATCGACCAGCTCCGGGTCCAGGGCCGACGTCACCTCGTCGAACAGCATCACCTTCGGCCGCATGGCAAGAGCACGGGCGATGGCCACGCGCTGCTGTTGACCGCCGGAGAGCTGAGATGGATAGTGGTTCGCCTTGTCTGCCAGGCCGACCTTGGCCAGCAACGCCTGGGCATGTTCGCGAGCTTCGGCCTTGGACTCCCCATTCACCAGTACCGGCCCCATCATGATGTTCTGGATGGCCGTCTTGTGGGGGAACAGGTTGTAGTTCTGAAAGACCATTCCCGCCTTGGTCCTGAGACGGGCAATCTCGGTCTCCGATTGCTTGATCCTCTTAGAGCCGCCGGCCGCGGAGTTGTAGCCGACAGCCGCACCGTCGACAAGGATTTCGCCTGCCTGGAAATCCTCGAGGTAGTTGATACACCGCAGGAGCGTCGACTTGCCGGACCCGCTGGGTCCGATGAGAACGACAACCTCGCCCTCCTTCACTTCGAAGGAGATGCTCTTCAAGACTTGATTCTCGCCGAAGCTCTTCGAGACGCCTCGAACTTCGATCATGGGCCGGCTCGTCGGCAGGGGCTGTGCTTTGTTCATGGTTTCCAGGCAGTTCGTTGTGCGACTACGCCGCCGCATAGCGCCGCTGCAGATAGGTCGCGCAGAGTGAAATCGGGTAGCAGATACAGAAATAGATAACCATCACGGCGAAGAAAATCTCGAACGCGGCCAATGTACGCTCGACGACCTCACGCGATGCATACGTCAGTTCCCAGACGCCCACGATCGAGGCGTACGAAGTGCTCTTCACTGCAATGGACGCAGTGGTTACCAATGGCGGGAGCGCGAGACGCATCCCAAGGGGAAGTTGAATCTGTGTGAGGACTTGCCTCCAACGCAGGCCGATAGCCAATCCGGCCTCCACGGTGCTCTTGGGCACGGCAAGAATTGAACCTCTCACGATGTCGGCCACGAAGGCCGCAAAGTAGATGACCAGGGCGATGGTGGCAGCCACGTAGTTCGGCGCGTCAACGCCCAAACGTGGCAGGCCAAAGTAGGCGATGAAGATGAGGACCAGGACGGGAACCCCTCGCACCACATACACATAGACTGTAAGAACCGATCGGACCAGTCGGCCGCTCAGCGCTGCCGCGACGCCCAGGGCGGTACCAACGATGAAGCTGAGGACGACCGTAGCGACCGCCATCTCCAGGGTGATAAGAGCTGCCTTCAGCAGATAGTTGATATTCAGAAATGCGACGTCCATCTGAATTCCTCAGTTGCGCTTGCGCGAGAAGAGCTCGAGCCAATGAAAAACCGCGCTGGCGAGTGTTGTGAGTACGAGATAGAAGGCAGCGACGACGATGAAAACTTCGTAGGAGGCGGCTGTCCGCTCCATGACGAGCTTTCCGCTCAGCGTGAGATCCACGACCCCAATACCTGCGACAAGAGACGTGTCCTTGATCAGCACGACCACTTGGTTCCCGATGGCCGGTACAACCTTGAGCACAGCCTGGGGAAGGACAACTCGGAAGAAAACGCTGGCAGGTCGAAGGCCGATGGCTCGCCCTGCATCCCACTGGGTCCGGGGAACGGCGCTGACTCCACCTCGGAAGACCTCTGCCAGGTAGGCGGTGTGCTGAACTGCGATGGCAATCGCACCGCAATAAATTCCGTCGAGTCTGGAGCCGAGCAGCGGCGCGCCGTAGTAGACGACAAGTATGAGCAGGAACGTTGGCACGTTTCGCAGAAACTCGATCACTGCGTACGTCGGTGCCCAGATGAGAGCATGGTTCGAGAGCCGCATGAGGACCACGCCCATCCCGAAGGCACCGGCAACAGGAAGGCACATGCCCACCAGCGTGAGCGTGACCAGGAATCCGTTGAAGAACTCCGGTAACCATCCCCAAACCATGTTCAACCAGCTCATACTTGCTTTCAGCTCCAGAGGTGTCGGCGATTACTTGACGTAGTATTTCGCGTTCATCGGCGCCTTGCCAAACCACTTCTTGTACGCGGCCGAGTAGTCGTTGAACATCGAACCGGCGCGCATCTCGTTGACGTAGGTGTCCAGAGCCAGCCACCACTTGAAGTCGCCTTGCTTCATATAGATGGCGTTGTTGGTGACTGCCGTCATGCGCTCCTCCAGTACACGCACATCTTTGTTCTGCGTGGCGTACCAGAGGGCGACAGGCTCGTCCAGTTGAGCAGCGTCCACACGCCCGCCCTTGACCGCAGTGAACTGAGCCCCGATCGAGTCGAGCGTGGTCGTCTTTGCTTTCGGGAAGAACTGCGCGGCGCGTGCGGCCTGGACGGGTGTCGAAAGGATCGCTGTCGTCACTTTGTCGGTGTTGAGGTCCGCGAACTTCTTGAACTTCGAGTCGGCCTTGACGATGACAACGATCGACGAGTCGATGTATCCGCGGGTGAATGCAACGCGCGCAATGCGGTCGGGAAGAACGGTTGCGACGTGGATCCCGAAGTCCACCTTGCCGCTGTTCACGTTCTCCCAGCGAGCAGCCGAACTCTGCTTGACGAACTCGATGTGCTTGGGGTCGTCGCTGCCGAAGATCCCTTTTGCGATGAGCTTCGCCATGTCGATGTCGAAGCCCGTGAGTTCACCTTTCTCGTCGACAAATCCGAAGGGCGGCGATTCGCTGCTGACACCGACGATGATCTTGCCGCGAGCAAGAACCTCGTCAAGCTTCGACTTCTCTTGAGCCATCGCGGTTGACGCGATGACCATGCCTGCCAGTAGCAGACCGAACGATTTAAGGAGTTGGCGCATTTGGAGTTCCTCGTTGCGTTGTAAAAATGGGGGAGTTCGGTTCAGGGTCAGCTCAGTGCGGGCCGCACGACGGCACGCACCATCTCGGCAAACGCGACATGGGTGTCGAGAGCCAAGCCATCGACATTGGCATCGACGATGTTCTGCACAGAGTTGATGAGTCCGATGTCGACGCCGCGGGTCAGCAACTGGCGTTCCATCTCCGGCGTATGAAGGAGTCGCGCGTCCTTGCGCCTGGCGGCCATGGCGCCCGCAATCGCGTTGCAGCCCCAGTTCGAGCATGCGGCGGTCACCAGCACGTCGGCGGAAGTGACGGCAGCGATGGTTTCGCCGAACTTCACGTGTGCGTTGACCGCCTCGGTCACAGCCCCCATACCGATTTCGTTTCCGCCGTCGCCCACTGCAACGGTGGGGATACCTTGTCTGATGGCTTCATCGAACAAGATGTCGATGCGCGACCGCCCCATGCCGTAGTCGATTGCCCGCATGCTGTAGTAGACGCCGTCCTTGGCTCGACCAACACGCTCCGTCGAGAAGAACAGGCTCGGCTTGTACTTGGCGAGCAACTCCTTGGCTGCTGCAGGCGCCTCGTCATCTGACGTCGTGAACGGGAGAAGCGAGGCGATCGCCAAAGTCCCATCCTTGGACGCAATCTGCGCCTGGTCGTACGGCAGCACGGTCAACCCTGCGCTGGTCAGGATGGCCTTCATTCCAGGCAATAGCGTGGCCTCGGCAAGCAGGACGCAATGGACACGCTTGGAGATGGCCAGGGCGCGGATGACGGCGGCGGCTCCTGCGGGGCCGTCGTTCTCACCGATTTCGGTGGAGATCCAGGCGCGCGATACCGACCCCGTGGTGACGAAGACCGTCGCGCCGTCCGGCACCGACAAGAGCGCATCGGCCGCGGCGCCGACGAGCGTCGTGCCTTGCCGGGCGCGCGCGGCCTTGTACAGATGTTCGACACCACGGCCGCCGATGTCCATGCTGACCAGCTTGTCGAGCCGCTCGTCGATAGCGGCAAGCGCGCCGCTCACCGCGGTCATTGCGAGGCTCCCACAATGAGTTCGGCAAGCTCTTTGGGCTTGTCGACGTAGCGGGCCACTTCATCGAAGGAGGCCACCATTGCATCGACAACCTTGGACATGCCACCCACACGCTCGATCGCACCGTGGGTCGGCTTGAGACGGACCGATACACGGGCACCGGGCTGGCCATGGGTATTCACCGTCAGGATGCCGTGGTCACGCAGCAGCAACATGCCGAGCGCCGAGGTGATTTCACAGGGAACCAGATCAGTCCCCGATGGGGCCTTGCCGGCGCGGCGAAAGACTTCCTGGAGGGCGAGGTCTTCTTCAATCATTGGACCAAGATCGCTCACGGCGACCAGATCGGTTCCCATGCGGTCTCGCAGTGCCGCCGCGAGCTGCTTGCCGCTTTCCGCTTCGTCCAGAAGATCCTTTGGAGAGAATCGCTGCAATGAGCGAAGAGCGCTCGCTGCGATGGGGGCGCGCGCCTCCATCCCGAACTCGGACGCCTTTGCAGAAATGCGCGTGATCAACAGCGGTCGGCCTACCAACAGCCCCGAGCGTGGCCCCGACAGACCGGCCTTGTCGCAATTGGTGATGGCGACGTCGCCACCGAGGTGAAGACTCTTCGCACCGCCACGCAGAACCGGACGCATCCGGGCGCCGTATGCCTCGTCGAAGAGAACCGCCGCGCCGCTTGCCTTCGCCACCGCCGCGACATCCATGGAGACGTTGTCGTCCAGATATTCAAGGCTGCTGGTGACGGTGGTCACAACCACCAATGCGGGGGCCCTTTCTTCTATGACCGACGCCCAGTCCTTGTCTCCCTGGACCTCATGCAGGATGACCTGCGCGATGCCGCATCCGCGGATGACCGACGCGTGCGATCGGCCGCCAGGCGGGACCACGGACACCACCGGCTTCCCGTCGGCGAGCGCTGCAATAGTGGCAATGATTCCAGCGCTCGTCCTGTTCACGGGTGCCACCATGTCGCCGGGCTGTCCGCCCATGTGCTCGATGGCGACCTGTCGGAGTTCTTCGGCGTAGAGCCCAGGCCCCACCCATTCTTCACAGTTCGTTGCGAGGTCTTCGACGTTCAGCGGGAACTCGCGTTGGTTGCCTGTGAACACGCCGATCGACATCGCTCCGAGACGGCGGATGCGTTCTGCCGCGACCGACTGACCTTGGCGCAGTCGTCGCGCCTCGTCGACGCTCGATTGGATGATTTTCCCGCGTGCAAAGCCGACGATAGGGTCGAGCGGATTGCCGAGGGAGTCGGTGGGCTTCTTGACTTGCATTTTTTGTCTTGGTTACGCAGTGGCAGCGGTGCGAATGGACATGCGCGCCACGGCACTCAGAAGATTGACAAAGGCGAGGTGGCCGTCGAACGCAATGCCGTCAACGACCATGGCCTGCTTCGAAGTAGCCCCGTCGCGCGCACCTGCGGCCACAGTCACTGCTATCAGTTCATGCTCTGTATCGGCGTCGTGCAGCAGCTCCTCGTCACCGACGAGCACCGCGAGTGCGGCCCCGACGGCGCACGCGCCCCAGTTCGACACGGCGGCACTCACCGTCACATCGGTGGCCACCACGGTGACCACACCGGACTCGTGCCCTGCCAAAGAGCGGCCACGCAGCGGGAGGACGTCCCGGATGGACTCCCGGACCGCGCCGAATCCCACCTCATTGCCGCCGTCACCGATGCCAATCGTGACGATTCCAGCTTCCGCAGCGTGATACGCCAGCAGATAGACGTAGCCAACGGCCAGCGGGTCTCGACAGTCACCTCGAACCCCGTGAAATTGCCCCTCGACGTTGGGACCGTCGCGTTCCACAAAGACCACCGCGCTGGGGCGATGGGTTTCGATCAGGGCCCGGGAGCGCGTTTGCCCGCGATTCATTCCGATGGGGAACGACTCGATGGTGATGGGCCGGACATCGCGACCCGGCTTCTCTTCGGCCCAGACAGCGAGCTTGGCGTTCATCAGATCGACGGCGGCCTTGATGGGCGCCATGTGCGCCTCCTCGGTGACGAAGACGACTTTCGCGCGCAGCCCTTTGACCAGGGCGGCTGCGAGTGCTGCAGCCCCGACCGGACCGTCGGTCTCGCCCCATGGGAGCTTCGGGGACACACCTGCGCCTGTAGCGATGAAGACTGTGCTGCCAGGTACAACCTTCTCCTTGAGGGCAGCTGCAGCGGCCATCGAAAGTGGGCCCTCGTGGTGCGCGCGGCAGACCTCGTACATGGGCACGACGATCCCCGGGGGAAGTCCCCCACTGAGCGGTCGAATTTCGAGCGTCATCAGACGGTCGATTCGGTTTCCCGTCTCGACCTGCTGCGACGACAAGCCCTGGGTCCAGTAGTTCGCCGATGTGGAGGTGCTGTTCACGAGGGGCCCCGAGTCAGATGCCAAACGTGACGCTCTTGCGGCTGGTGTAGCTCTCCAGCGCGCCTTCGATGGAGTATTCGGCACCGATGCCGCTCTGCTTCGCGCCGCCGTACGACATGCCAGGAATCTGGCCACCGGCGCGATTCACCTGGATCCAGCCCGCATCGAGCTGTTCGGTGGCACGCATTGCGGCACCGATGTCATTCGTGAAAACGTAGGCGGCAAGACCGTAGTGCGTGTCGTTCGCCATGGCGAGAACTTCGCTCTCGTTCTCCCACGCGATGGCCACGAGTACCGGGCCGAACACTTCTTCACGGGCAATGCGCCAGGTGTTGTCGACACCCGTGAAGATGACGGGTGTCGGGAAGTAGCCCTTGGCATCGCGGGCGGCCGGCGGCAACGTGCCGGTCTCCACTTTCGCGCCGGCATCCATGGCTTCCTTGATGAACCCGCAGACCGCGTTGTAGCGTTCGGCATTGATGACGGCGCCGATGTCGGAGGTTTCGTCGAGGGCGTCGCCGACCTTCAGGGCATTGACCTTCTCCACCAGGCGTGGCATCACCTTGTCCCAGATGGACTTGTGCAGGAACAGACGCGAGCCCGCGGTGCACGATTGGCCCTGACGGGCGAAGCGCATCGCCGCGATGATGTTGTTCACCGTGGTGTCCAGCATCGCATCGGTGCCAGCGTCCGGGTAGACGATGCAAGGGCTCTTGCCACCGAGTTCCAGGGTCAGATGCCCGATACGGTCCGCAACGGCGTGTGCGACCTTCTGACCCACTTCGTGAGATCCCGTGAACGACACCTTGGCGACGTCGGCATGAGTGCTCAGCGGGGCACCGGCTTCCAGGCCTTCGCCGGTCACGACGTTGAAGACGCCGGGCGGGAAGATGTCCGCAGCGAGCTCGGCGATGCGGATGACGGCGAGCGGTGCGTCTTCTGCCGGTTTGAGAACCAGCGTGTTGCCCGTTCCGAGCGACATGCCGATCTTGACCGCGGCCAGGACGAGCGGCGAGTTCCAGGGGATGATGGCCCCGACCACCCCGAAAGGCTCGCGGGTGGTGTAGCTGAAGAGGCCAGGCCCAAGCGGGAGGGTCTCGCCCTTTTGCTCTGCAATGACGCCGCCGTAATAGCGAAGGACTTCGGCGGTGCTGGCAACCTCCGGCCGGCTCTGGGTGCGTAGCGCATTGCCCGTTTCCGCGGCCAGGATCTTGGCGATTTCTTCGGCGTTTGCGGTGATGCGGTTGCCGAACTCGATCAGCATGGCGCCGCGTTCGCGTGCTGCCTTGCGGCGCCATTTCGGGAATGCCGCTTTGGCAGCCGCAACAGCGACATCGATGTCGCGCGAGTCGGCCGCGCCGATGGTGGCGATGGTGTCGAGGCGGCATGGGTTGATGACGTCAAGCGTCTTGCCGCCGATGGGCTTGCACCATTCGCCGTTGATGAAGTTGCCGGCGAGACCGGACGTGGGGAGGCTGACAGTGCCGTAGATGGACTTGGAGATGGTATTCACTTGGATGCTCTTGGCTGGATGGGGGAGGCGCGCTTACGCGGCGGTTTGCAGGCGAACGCCCAGCAGTTCCTCGTAGATTTCACTGACGCTGGTGGAGTCCTTGCCGCCCATGCCCTTGGCACGAGCGGCGTTGTAGGTCTGCTTGACCAGCTGACCCAGGGGCATCGGGTAGTTGGAGAACTCATCGAGGCACAGGCCCAGGTCCTTGTTCATCAGGTCGATGGCGAAGAATGCCGGGCGCTCTGCGGTGAACAACGTCTTCTGGAACCAGTCGAGCATCTTGCTGCCGGCCATGCCTGCACTCATCACGTCGCACAGCACTTCCAGGTTGCCGCCAGCTTTGACGCTGGCTGAAAGAACTTCGCCCAGCGCGACGGTGTTGATTGCCACCACAAGGTTGTGGCTCAGCTTCGTGAGCTGGCCGGCACCGATGTCGCCGCAGTGGACGATGCGTCCGGCCAAGTTGTTCAGCATCGGCGTGACGCGTTCGAGGACAGCGGCATCGCCACCGACCATCACGACCAGCTTTCCATTCGTGGCACCTGCAACGCCACCGCTGACCGGTGCGTCGAGAAAGTCGACACCTTTCTTGGCTGCCTCGGCAGCCAGAGCCTTGGTAGTTTCAGGGTCGACGGTGCTGAAATCGATCAGGACCGCACCCTTGTTCAGCGACGCGAGCACACCGTCGGCGCCTGTGATTGCCGACTTGAGGATGGCGGGCGTAGGCAAGCTGAACAGAACTGCATCAGCCCCCTCAGCGGCTGCCTTGGGATTTGCGGCCGCGGCCGCCCCCTTGGATACCAATTCGTCGACAGCGCTGCGGTTCGGGTCAAACACCGTGACCTTGAAACCCGCCGAAACCAGGCGCGCAGCCATTTGCGCGCCCATCTTGCCGATACCGATAAATGCAACGTTCTTCATTCCTAAGCGCTCCTGTTTGGATGCGTTGGACTGTAGGGAGAGCGTGGCGTGTGGATAAGACCACCAATGCTTACGGGAATCGTTAGAATTTCTTTCCTATTGTGGTCCTCCAAGTTGGTGCATGTATAGGGGCATCAAAATTGCGTGCGTAGGCCCCTCGTGCCGTTTCATTGGGGAATACCCTGATGCCAAGAGCTCGAGGGATATAGCTGCGAGCGTGGAGGCGTTAGCTTTTCTGTCGTTCAGATGCTCAACCTGTCTCGCCTTCACCTTCTCAGCGAACTTGCCGTTCTAGGGACCATCGCCAAGGTGGCGGAGGCTGTGAACCTCACACGCCCCGCTGTCTCGCAGCAACTGGCCATCCTGGAACAGGAGACGGGCACCGTGCTGTTTGAGCGCTCAGGCCGAGGCGTTCAACTGACGCTGGCGGGCGAAAGCCTGGTTGCAAGGGCCGGAAAAGTGCTGGATCTGGTGAGCGAGATCGAATCGGACCTCGCGTCGGCCAAGGGCTCCGTGGCGGGCGAAGTCCGGATATCGGCGTTCGGCTCGGTTGCGACGACCTTTATCCCGGCGGTGTTCGAATCGTTGATACGCGAGTACCCCCAGCTTGACCTTCGTTTCGAGGAACTCGAGCCCGGCGAGAGCCTGAAGGCTGCCGCTGCGAAACAGGTCGACCTGGCACTGGTCGATGACTCCATCAGTGCCGAAGCCCTCTCGAGCATGCTGTACTTTCGCCCGGTCTACGAGGACCATTTCGCCGCAGTGATGGCCGCAAGTCATCGACTCGCGGGAGCCTCTTCCATCGGCATGAACGACCTTGAGGCCGAGAACTGGGCCATCAACAGAAATGCGCAGACATACAAAACGCAGATCGTGAATGCCTGCCACGAAGCCGGGTTTACGCCCCGCGTGGTTGCGAGCTGCCGCAACATGGCCGCGACGCTGGAGATGGTGCGTACCGGCTATGTCATCACCGTCCTGCCGGCGCTGGCGCTGAGGGCGGTGGCCGCAGACGCCGCTTTCAGCGTGATCCCCGTCCATCCAATGATGGTGCGACGAATCTTCGTTGCAATGGCCCAAGGGACCTTCCGCCGGCCTGCCATCGCAGCCGTATTGAAAGCCTTGGACGGCGTGGTCCCAAGGTTCGCAGAGAGCCTCGGAGTTCACAGCGCCAAGCGCGCCTGAGCGTTGGGTTCCGCCGATCTCTGAGGCAGCCAGCGGATAGTGGCTTCGCACTGCACGGCGGTTGTCCACCTCGCATCGATGCGCAACACGCCGGGCTCGCCGACAGGTGGCTCCAGTGTCGCGAACTGGTTGTCCACCAGACTGGCAGGAAACCAGTGCGTGCTTCGCGCCTCGACGCGGGCGCGCGCTTCCTCTGGGGCGATGTCGATATAGACGATCTTCAGCGTCGGTTCCGCAGCGCGCAGGCGCTCGCGGTAGCGACGCTTGAGGGCGGAGCAGGCCAAGACCACGTGGCCTGCGGATTCCGCCATCAGGGTGCCGAGCCGGTCGAGCCAGGGGCCGCGATCCTCGTCATCCAACGCAATGCCGCTGCGCATCTTTTCCTGGCTCTGCGGCAGGTGGTGGTCATCGCCCTCGATCATCTGGGCGCCCAGGGTCTGGGCGAGGGCGGCCGCGGTGGAAGACTTGCCGCACCCCGAAACGCCCATCACCAATAGCTTGTGAGGCATGTCTGGTGCCCATACCGTGTCGGTGGCACCGTCGTCAACGTCGAAGCGCTGGCTCTGCCGCTCGACGAGGTCGGGAGAAGAGGCGTGGGTGGCCGGGACGGAACGGCGCATGGGTGTCTCCTGCTATTTCGCGCATTGGCGCGCCCAGGTGGCGCCAGATCGACCCCGAAGGTACTCAAGGGCCCGTCGCCGCACAAAGACGGGATCGATCTGGACCTATAGGGAAACGTTATGTCGCGCGGTGCCCATAAGGAAATGCGTCACCCCTAGAGCAAGGACGTCTTTGCGCCGGCGTCGAGACGATCCTACCGTTGCCCCAGGACTTGATCGATCGCAGGGCCCGCGTCTATATGTGCGGGCCGGTGGGCATGATGGAGAGCTTTGCCCAGGCGCTGGTCGCGCGCGGCGTACCCCGCTTCGACATTTTCCGAGAGGTGTTCCGTTCACCGCCCGGGCCCCTGCGCGAGGAGGGGCGCAGCTACCAGGTCACCTTCCGCCAGTCGGGCATGGCCAGCGCCAGGTGGTCGGCAGCGAAGGGCACCTTGCTCCAGCTGGGTGAGGCCGCCGGTGCGCGATTGCCCAGCGGATGCCGAGTGGAGCAGTGTGAAAGTTGCGCGGTCAAGATAGTGTCGGGCGAGGTGCGACACCTCCACGGGCCCGAGCCCGATGAAGCCGACGTGTGCCTGACGTGCCAAGCTGTGCCCGTCACTGATTTGGTTCTGGACATCTGAGTCCTTGTCCGCCGGCGTCGGCGACATGGTTCCTGACTGGGCCGTACCGGCCTGGCCATCGCCAAGATCACGGCCGAGACGCCCCTGCGCATCTGCTCGTAGATCGCCGACCTAGACAGGCCTGCGAGGCGCTCGACTTCAGGAAGTCTGAAAAGCCTGTCGGGTGGGTACTTCATCTCACGAGCGGCCACCGGCAGTTGATAGGCCTGCAGCGTCTTCAGGAGTGCGCTGCAGAGCTGAGCTGAAAAGCTTTTGATCACGAAGTGGTTGGAGCCAGATGCGTCAAACTTCCGAGGGCCATTGCTTGGAGACGGTTGGTTCAGCACGCCGAGAAGCGCTGTGCCAGCGGTCTCCATGCCACACTTTGCATTTCACCATCCAGTAAGTTCCGTGACCCGTCGAATCGATTCCTACAGCATCAGGTTGTTCGTGGCGGCGGCTCGGGCCGGCTCCATCGTCCGTGCCGCTGCCGCGGAGAACATCGCACCTTCGGCATTGAGCCGCAGGATTGCGGATCTGGAACATGCATTCGAGACGCCGCTGCTCGTGCGCTCGCCTCGCGGCATCGCACTGACCGATGCAGGAAGGCTGGTGCTGGCGCGAGGCGAACGTCTCGACGACGAGCTGCAAGCCTTGCTGCGCGAGGTGCAGAGCGAAGGCGGCGAAGTGCGGGGCACAGTGCGCCTTCATGCCAACATGTCTTCCGTCATCGGATTCCTTCCCGAGCGGCTGCACCGCTTCATGGAGGCGTACCCGGGTGTGGAGGTCGCCTTGCGCGAGGAAGACACGCGCGACGTGCTGCGCGCCTGTCTGGACGATCGCGCCGACGTCGGTGTCGGCGTCGACGTCGCGGTGCCGGCGGGCATGGATTCATGGCACTTTGCCTCCGACCCCTTGCTCGTGGTTCTGCCTTCGGGCCATGACTTGGCGGACCTGCAGACCATCACGTTTGCGCGTGCGCTCGAATATCCTTTGGTGGGCGTTCATCAGGGCGGTGCGATGGATCGGTCCCTGAATGAACGCGCCGCGGCATTGGGCAGGCATTTCAATCCGAAGGTGACGGTCAGCAGCTTCGATGCCGCTTGCCGCATGGTGGAGGCCGGCCTCGGCATCGCCGTGGTGCCTCGAAGTGCCGTGACGGCCTACGCGGGAACCGACCGCTTCGCCAGACGACCGCTGGAGGACGAGTGGGCCGACCGCGTCCTGAAGATCTACGCCCTGCGGAAGACGCCGCATCCTCGCGCGGTGGCGGCCCTGATCGAGAGCCTGCGAGGGTAATCACCGATCTCGCGGACGGCGAGATCCCCTGTGCCGTACGAGCGCTTTATGGCAGCACCCCGGCCTGTCAACATCGAGGCATGCCAGCCTCCACGCCAGCCGCCGACAGCGCCGAAAGCATCCGGTTCGACCCGCGCATCCTGATCCTGAGCTGTTCCGCACGCATGGTCGAACGGGGATTGGAGGGAGAACCCCTCGAACTGGCCGACGCGTCGCCGTTGCGTGACGATGTTTCGACCGACGAGATCACGCCGCTTCCGATCCTCACGCACTACGACGACAAGCTGGGGCGCTACCCCTATACCGGCTACAAGGCGGGCGAGGCATTCCCCATCGGCACCGATGCCATCCGTGAATCGGGCATCGAGGTCGTGGTCGCGGGCAGGCGCTATGGCAAGGGCTCCTCGCGCGAGCACAGCCCGACCGCCGAGAAGGCGGCCGGCGTGCGACTGGTCATCGCCGGAAGCTTCGAGCGCCTGTACCGGCAGAACGCCGACAACATCGGCTTGTTCACCTCGACCGACTTCGGGCTGGTCGCGCGCATCCGGGCCGGCGAGGCGATCCCGGTCGAAGATCTCGTGGCCGGTCGCGACGCGCTGGCTGCGGCGATCCTCAAGAGCGGCGGGCTGCTGCGGTTCGGCCAGCGATTCATGCGCGACATCACGGTGCCGCCCGACCCGCAGGACGCGCGTCCGCGCACGCTGTGCGAGAAGATCGTGGCGCGCCACGCGCTCGCCACCGAGTTGACGCAGGCGCACCCCGCGCCGGGCGACGGCGCCTTCGTGCGCGCCGACCTTCGCTTCATCCACGAGTACTACACAGGCATGGCCGCGCACATGCTCCACGCCACATTCGGCCGCCCCCTCGTGCTGCACGATGCCGATTCCATCGTCGTCTTCGAAGATCACACGTCCTATGTCGAGGAGAGCCCCGCGCATGTGCGCGGCGGCCTGGTTCCGAATGTTCATCGCATGGTCGAGGCGCAGCGCGAATTCGCTGCCGCCTACAGCTTGCGCTCGCATCGCACGCTGACGGAGGAGCAGGCGGCGATTGACGACGGCACCAACGTGGCCGGGATCTCGCACGCCATAGTGGCAGAACACTACGCGCTGCCGGGCCAACTGGTGGTGGGAACGGATTCACACACGCCCCACAGCGGCGCGCTGGGTTGCGTGGCCTTCGGCGTCGGCACCACGGACATGGCGAATGCCTTCGTGACGGGGGCGGTGCGGCTGACGGTGCCGCAGTCCCTGAAGATCGTGCTCGATGGCTCGCTGGCCCCTGGCGTGACCGCCAAAGACGTCGTGCTGCATCTGCTGGCGCTGCCCTTCGTGCGCGACGGCGGGGGGGTCGGCAAGGTGTTCGAGTTCACGGGCGAAGTGGTGCGGCGCATGACCATCGACGAGCGCGCCACGCTCACCAACATGACGGCGGAACTCGGCGGCTTCACCGGCCTAGTCGCTCCCGATGCGGAGACCGTGCGCTTCCTGCGCGAGCGCCGCGGTATCGATTTCGAACTCGAACCGTGGATGCATAGCGACGACGGCGCGGTCTACGCCAAAACGCTCCACGTCGACTGTACGCAGATTCCCTCCATGGTCGCGGCACCGGGCGATCCGGGCAACGGGCGGCCGCTCGCGGCGGTGGGCGAGCGGGTGCGCATCGACATCGCCTACGGCGGCTCGTGCACGGCCGGCAAGCGCGAAGACTTCGACCACTACCACGCGGTGCTCAGGTGGGCAGCGGACCGCGGGCTCAGGGTCGCGCCCGGGGTGGACCTGTATCTCCAGTTCGGAACGACTGCGGTGCGCGACCACTGCATTGCAGCCGGGTACATGGACGCGTTCGAACGCGTGGGCGCCCGCATGCTTCAGCCCTCCTGCGGCGCTTGCGGCAACTGCGGACCGGGTGGTTCGGTGCGGGCCGACCAGGTCACCGTGAGCGCCATCAACCGCAACTTCCCAGGCCGGGGCGGACCCGGAAAGGTCTGGCTCGCCAGCCCGCCCACCGTGGCGGCCAGCGCGATCGCGGGCGAACTTGTTTCGTTCGCCGAGCTCCAGGCGCGCCACCCTTGAATCTGAATAAAGAGAGACAAACCCATGCGTGCACATTCACTACGAAAAGCCATTTCCCTTTCGTTTGCGGCGGCGTTGCTTGCAACGACATTGATCGCCGCCGCGCAATCCTCGAACGCCGACCGGCCGATACGGATCGTCGTTCCACTGGCCGCCGGTTCGACGGTCGATGCGGTCGCCCGCGCGATCGCGCCGGCCTTCGGACGCGCGACCGGCCATCCGGTCGTGGTGGAGAACATCGTCGGCGCCGGCGGCATTCCGGGCACGGCCCAGATCGTGAAGGCCCCCAAGGACGGGCTCACGCTCGGCATGGTGTCGTCCAACCATGTCATCAATCCAGGCATCTACAAGACGATTCCCTACGACAGCATGAAGGACATCACGCCCATCGCGGTACTGGCCACGGTGCCGGTCGTGCTGGTGGTGAACAACGCGCTTCCGGTGAAGAGCGTGAAGGAGCTGCTGGCCTACGCGAAGGCCAATCCCGGCAAGCTCAATTACGGGTCCGCCGGCAACGGGAGCGTTCTCCACCTGGCGGGGGAACTGATGGTGAGCGAGAGCGGCATCGACATGAAGCACGTGCCCTATCGCGGAACCGGACCACTCATCACCGATCTGATCGGCGGGCAGGTGCAACTCGCATTCGTCTCGATCTCGCAGGTCGCCCCGCAGATCAAGGCCGGGGCGCTGCGCGCATTGGCGGTGTCGACGCCGGCGCGCTCCGCGGCCTTGCCCGATGTGCCGACGATGATGGAGTCGGGCGTGCCCAAGTACAGTTTCGACGCGTGGATCGCGTTGATCGGTCCGGCGGGCTTGCCGAAGCCCGTGGTCGACAGCTATGCCGCGGCGGTGCAAGAGGCCCTGGTGTCGCCGGAAGCAAGAAGCGTCATCGCCGGCCAGGGCCTCACGGTCCTGAACATGGGGCCCGACCTGGGGCCAGCCTTCTTCCAGTCCGAGTTGGTGAAGCACCAGAAACTGGTGAAGCAGTCTGGCGCCACCCTGGATTGAGGCGGTGCCCACATTCAGGATCGCGGCGCTGCCGGGCGAGGGTGTTGGTCCGGAAATCATCGCGCAGGCGCGGAAGGTGCTCCAGGCCTTGGAGCCTCTCGGGTTTCACGCGGAAGTCGAAGAGGGCGCCGTCGGCGGTGTCGCGTTCGAATCGCATGGCAGTCCCTTGCCGGACGAGACGCTTTCATTGGTGCGACGCGCCGACGCGGTCCTGTTCGGAACCGTGGGCGATCCGCGGTTCGATCACCTGGCGCGTGCCTTGCGGCCGGAACGCGCATCACTTGGCGTGCGGCGCGAGCTCGGGCTCTTCGCCTGCCTCAAGGAGGTCGTCGTTCCGCCGGATCTGGCGCGGCTCTCGCCCTTGCGCACCGAGCGTGTCGCCGGCACCGACCTGCTGGGGGTGCGCGAGCTGAACGGAGACGTCTGCACCGGGCTGCCGCGCGGCCAGCGAAGCGCGCCGGACGGGGCCTTCACGGGACAGCGGGAAGGGTTCGATACGATGCGGTATGTTGTAGGTCGGCGTTCAGGTGGGCGCGACTGACGCCCTGCGGGCCTCGCGGTAGCACGCGCGAAAACGCTGCGGGAGTGCCGGCCGGACAGCCCCCTCGCGCCTCTCTTTCGCTTCGAGAAGGACGAGGAGGCACTCGCGATCGCCGACGACCGAGTCCCTCCTCGCCGCCTCGCTCTACAGCCGGGACGCCGCGCTCACCTGGCCATCGTGCCTGGATGACATCGCTCAGCGCTGCGGCGACTGATGGCTGTTGAACGCATCCGCAACGGCTGCGACTTTTCTGTTGTCATCATCAGCACGCCGCCAGACCAGCGAAATGCGGCGGAAGGGCGTGGTGCGGCCCAACCCGATTTCCTTCAATTCGTACGCCTGCAGCATCGGGCGGCGCGGTAGCGGCAAGACCGTTACGCCCATCCCTTCGGAGACCATCGAGACGATGGCATCGACCGAGCGCAGCTCCATGGTGCTTTGAATGCTGGGCTCCAAGCTGCGCACCTGTCTGGCGGCCGTCCTGCCACCGGCCAGGCTCATGTCGTAGGCAATCCAGCCGTAGGTGCGCAGCAGCACCCTCGGGTCTGACGATTTTGCTGCTGCTGGCGCAAGCATCACGTAGGGCTGCCGATAGACCTCGCGCCAGACCATCCGAGTGGAGCCCCCGTTGTCAGGGCGCACGAGTAGTGCGGCATCGATGCGTCCCGCCCGCAATTCAGCCAGCAGCTCGTCGGAGTCGTTCAGCGGCGGGATGCGCACGCTCAGCAAAGGGTGGCGGGTGCGCAGCGTGCGAAGGGCGGCCGGCAGAACATCGCTTTGCATGCTCGTGATGACGCCGAGGCGGAACAGGCCCTCCACCGTCATCGACGGCCGCGACCGCAGCGACTCCACCTTGTCGATGAAGTCCGTGGCGGCTCCGGCGATCTCCAAGGCGAACGGTGTGGGTCTCACGGAACGTGTGCTGCGGTCGAACAGTGGCTGTCCGAAGAACTGCTCCAACTGCTTGATCTGCAGGCTCACGGCGCTCGGCGTACACCCGACTGCCACACCCGCTGCCGTGAAATTTCCGTGCACCAGGATGGCGCGAAGAGTGGTCAGAGCCGAAAGATTCACGAGGATTTCTCAAAACTGAAATCGGATCTTATCAATTCACTTCACAGCGTGAACTGCATAAATTACTTCCACGGCGACGCGGCGTTCACGAACCAGTCACCAAATGCAACCAATCAAGTCCATGAGCATCACCCCTTTTTCCAACACCGTCGATCTGCGTAGCGACACCGTCACGCTGCCGACCGAGTCGATGTACGACCGCATGCGAAAGGCGCCACTGGGCGACGATGGACTGGATGGGGACCCGACTGCCGTTGAGCTTGAGCAGTACACCGCCAAGCTCTTGGGCAAGCCCGCGGGGCTCTATGCGCCGAGCGCGACGATGGCCAACCTGCTGGCCATCCTGGCGCAAGCCAGCCGGCAGGACGTTGTCATCGCAGGCAGCGGCTCCCACATCTACACCGCCGAACGCGGCGCAGCAGCCATCACGGGGGCGTTCTACCAGCCAATTCCCGATCCCAATGGCGCGCTCGACCTGGCCGCGCTGCAGGCAACGCTTGCGTCCACGAAGGGAGGCCTGAAGGTACGCCTCGTGTGTGTTGAAACATCGCACAACAACGAAGGTGGCGCGGTGGCTTCCCTGAACCACATGCGCCAGGTGTTCGAGTTGGCGCGCGCCGCGGACGCTCGCGTCCATTTGGACGGTGCGCGCCTGTTCAACGCAGCTCTCGCGCTGAGCGTTCCCGCATCAAGCATTGCCACACAGGCCGACACGGTCTCTGTCTGTCTATCCAAGGGACTCAGCGCACCCATGGGGGCCGTTCTTGTCGGCCCAGTCGAGACTGTCCAGCGTGCGCGCTGGCTGCGCAAGCTGCTGGGCGGAAGCCAGCGTCAGGTTGGCATTGCTGCGGCAGCAGGCCTGGAAGCACTGCAGTCGATGGTGGACCGCTTGCCGCAAGACCATGCCTGCGCGCGGCTGTTGGCTGACGGGCTGGCCAGCGTTGCAACTTTGCGCATCAAGCACCCGCAGACCAACATCGTCCAGGTGGACGTGATGGCGACGGGGCGCACTGCCCAGCAATGGGAGGCCTCTCTGCGCAGTCAAGGTGTCCTGGTCCGCCCGTGGGGGCCAACCCTGATGCGGTGTGTCACCCATCGTCATGTCTCGGAAAGCGGCATCAGAACTGCCGTGGAAGTCTTCAAAGCTGTTGCCGCCGAACGCGGCACCCACGTACGCGGCTCCTGAAAGCACGCGCCCCACCACCAACCGGACCACTCAGCCATGAACAAGGACATCAACTTCGCCAAGCAACCGCCCAGCTACTACGCGGGCGACGAACTGCATGCCATCAAGCAGGCAAAGCTGCAGAACGCACTGGAGAAGTCCGGCTTCGACGCATTCCTCTTCTTCAAGGCCGAAGCGGTGCGATGGGCGACCGACTTCTACGTCAAAGGCTTTCGCCCCTTCCTGGAGCCGGAGTACGTAGCTTTGGTCGTCAAAGGCCGGCCGCCTGTGGTTGGCTACATCTCCGGCAGCGACGACCTGCGCATCCGCTTCAAGTCGGACATCGAGGACGCTCGCCGGCTGCCCCACGTATCGAAGTGGCATGAGGTCATCGAAAAGATGCTCGCGGACTACGGCGTGAGCGCAGGACGCATCGCCACGGACATCATGCCGCACATGGTGTTCCAGGGGCTCACGAAGCGCTGCCCCGCGATGCAGATCGGCGACGTCACGCCGATGTGGCTGCAGCTGACGGCGGTCAAGCACCCCATCGAGATCGAGCTCATCCGCAATTCGCTGCGTGTGGCCGACCTGGGCGCGCTGGCCGCCATTGACGCCATCCGGCCCGGCGTGACCGAGCAGTCGGTCTCTGCGGCCGCGGTGACCGCCATGCGCCGCGCAGGATCCGAGTTCGAGCCCTTCATCCCGCTGATCGCCTCCGGCGCGAACGCCTCGATGTTCGAGCGCATCGCAACCGAGAAGGTCATCAATTCCGGCGAGATGGTCATCCTGGACCTCGGCGCGGTCGTCAAAGGCTACACGGCCGACCTTGGCCGCACTGTCCTGTGCGGCGACGAGCCGACGGAAACGCAGCGGTCCATCTACAAGGCGACTTACCTCGCTCTGCAGGAGGCCAAGAAGATGATTCGCCCTGGTGTGACAGGCAAGGCCATCGATGCGCGCGCGCGTGAGGTCATCGCGGACAGCGGCTGGGGCGACTACACCTACACCGGCAATACGGGCCACCAACTCGGCTACGGGCTGCACGGGGAGCCGCTCGTGGACCGCCGTGTCGACTTCGTCGTCGAGGAGAACATGGTCATGTGCCTGGAGCCACGCATCGTTCTGCCCGACCAGCCGCACGTGGGTGGCGCCCACTTGGAAGACGTGGTGGTGGTGACCGCAACCGGCTGCGAGCAACTCAATACCACGCCCTATGACGCACGTCTGCTGGGCTGATCCCCTTTAAGCCAACCGGGGAGGCGCGAGTCCGGGGCTGGAAACCCTTGCTCTTGCGGACCGCCACGCCGGTCACACCTTCAACCAACCCTGGAGTTCCGAACATGCCCTGTCCTCAAATGTCCCGCCGCCTGTTCTCCTGTGTCCTCGGAATGTCGGCCGCAAGCGTGGCACTGCCTCGCATCGCCATTGCCCAGGGCGACAAGCCATTGCAGATCATCGTCGGCTACCCGCCAGGAGGCAGCACCGATGCCTTCGCGCGGCTGATCTCGGTTCCGCTGCAGCAGGTGATGAACCGGACTGTCGTGGTGCGCAATCAACCGGGCGCCGGTGGTCAGTTGGGTGCCAGTGCATTGCTTCGTGAGGGCCGCGACGGCTCGGCGGTGCTGGCGATCAACCAGCCGGACTTGAACCTTGCCATTGCCCGCGGAAACGCAGGGTTCAAGGGGACCGACTTTCGGGTCATGATGGCTGACCTGCACGAGTCGCGGGTCTTCCTCGTCAAGAATGACTCTGGCATCCGCGACTTCGTGGACTTTGTCAACAAGGCGAAGGCCAACCCCGGAAAGCTCTCCATCTCGGTCGCAGGCGGGACGGCTCAGGAGGTCCTGGCCAGGTGGCTCGTCGACACGCTGAAGATCGACGTTCTCATCGTCAACTACAAGGGCGGCGCCGAAAGTGCCACCGCTCTTCTGGCAGGCGACGTCACCGCCAACTTGGGCGACGACTTCGTGCGCTCGGTGCTGCGCCCGAAGACAACGGCGCTCTTCATCGGCTCGGACCGCAAGAGCCCCCGATGGGACGAGGCGCAGACCCTGCAAAGCCAGCTCGCAAAGCTGGGCCACTCCATGCCGTCGCCCAACTTCCTCTCGCGCTACGGTGTTTACGTCGTGTCCGCCGAGTTCGTGAAGAAGGATCCTAACGGCTACCAGGCACTGCAGCAGGCATTCCTCAAGGCCAGGAGCGGGCCGGCCATGACGGACTACATCCAGAAGAACAACCTCACGGACATGTCGCTGGGTCTTCCAGGCGAGCAGTTCGAGAAAGTGTTCAGCTCTGAGATGAGTGAGATCGAACGCATCAACAAGTAGACCCGTGAGGGTAGCCGTCGCCGCATTGGAAGGCCCCGAGCCAAGGGGCTGGCGCCATCCAACGCAGTCTGCCTGCCTCACTAGACAAATCCCACACGAGAAGAGCAACGTTCCTCAACCCATCGACTGAGACATACCCATGAACAAACAAATCCTTCGAACCATTGCGGCGCTGGCCGTCAGCCTTCCTCTTTGCGGTTGGGCCGCATGGCCAGAGAAGCCGATACGCATGGTGGTGCCCTACGCTGCCGGCGGGGGCGCCGACATCACCGCGCGCATCGTGACGCAGGAAATGAGCGCTGTGCTGGGCCAACCGATCGTCCTCGACTACAAGCCGGGCGCCGGGGGAGTCATCGGCGCCGACGCCGTCGCCAAGTCGGCCGCCGACGGCTACACCGTGCTGTACGACGCGTCAGCCTTCTCGGTGAACCCCTCGCTTTACAAGTTGCCGTTCGACGCCGCCAAGGATTTCATCCCGGTGTCACTGGTTGCCACGGCACCGCAAGTCCTGTTGGTGCCTGCCGCTGCGCCATACAAGACGGTGCCCGAAATGCTCGACTTCGCGCGCAAGAATCCCGGCGCGCTCAACTTCGCATCGGCCGGATCCGGCACCGGCTCTCACCTGGCCGCAGAAGCGTTCAACCAGCAGGCCAAGCTCGACCTGATGCATGTGCCGTACAAAGGCGGTGCGCCTGCGATCACCGACCTGATGGGCGAACGGGTGTCGATGTACTTCAGCAATGTGGCCTTCAGCCTGAGCTACATCAAGGGCGGCAAGGTGCGGGCCATTGGCGTCACTTCTACCAAGCGTCTGGCCTTGCTACCCGAGGTCCCCACCCTGGCTGAGCAGGGTCTGCCGGGCTTCAACACGTCGGAATGGAACGGCGTGTTCCTGCCCAAGGGCACGCCGCCTGACGTCGTGCAGCGCCTGGGCAAGGCTCTTCAATCGGCGTTGAACGACCCGAAGGTCAAGGAAAAGCTGTTGCAACTCGGCCTGGAGCCCGGCAACACTACGCCCGAAGAGTTCTCCAAGTTCGTGCAGAACGAAACAAGTCGAGCCAATGCTCTGGTGAAGGCGCGGAACATCAAAGTAGATTGAGTGCGCTGCAGCGGACTGGCGATGCCTTCATCCCAACCCTTACGCGCGAACGATTGCCGACCCTGGCGATCCTGAGTGCGAGGTGTCTTTCATAACAAGCAGTCACTTGACATCAACTCAATCATGGCCACCCAGTTGTCGGTTCCGCCTCACGCCTGCGATTCACATCTTCACGTCTTCGATCCTCGGTTCCGAGAAATCCTGCCTGCAGACGACATGGGCGCGATTGCGTGCACTGCGTCTGCCTATGCAAGGGTGCAGCAAGCACTGAAGGTCGATCGCGCCGTCGTGGTCACGCCCAGAAACTACGACACGGACAACGCCGTCACCCTGGACGCAATCGCCCAAATCGGCGTTGACCGCGCGAGGGGTGTCGCGGTGTTACGTCCCGATGTAGATGATTCCACGCTTGTCCGACTGAACACGCAGGGCATTCGTGGCGTCCGTTTCACCCTCTACACGCCAGAGCACGCGCCGACCTCGTTCGACATGATCGAGCCAATTGCGGCGCGGATCAAAGATCTTGGCTGGCACGTGCAGCTCCATTGGACCGCCGACCAGGTCGTTGCGCACGAGGAACTGCTTGACCGGCTCCCTGTGGACATCGTGTTTGATCATCTGGGCAGGCTGCCTGTCGCGCGTGGGCTCGATCACCCTGCCGCGGCGATCATCGAAAGGTTGTTGCGCGACGGTCGCGCATGGATGAAACTTTCGGCTCCATACTTGGATTCGCTCGTCGGCGGCGATGGGGCTTACGCGGACGTGGATCGCGCAGCCAGGCATTGGATCAAAGTCGCTCCCGAGCGTGTGGTCTGGGGAAGCGACTGGCCCCATACCTCGTTGAAACAACCACCAGACACAGCTCTCTTAATGGAGAAGCTCTTTTCGTGGGTCGAGGACCAGGCCTCGCTAGACCGAATCCTTGTATCGAATCCCGGACGTCTCTATTGGGGCACGGTTTGAAGATTCAGCTCTTGCCCAGGACCAGCCGCTTTTGATCTGCATCGCGTAGCCAGAAGCCGCGGGCCCTGCGTCAAGCTCCAATCCAGACATCGCATGGCAACGCCAGCGCTCGTGAACGAACGGTCGGTCTCGTGTGCCGATGGCCGACGATCGACGCATGGCAAGACTGTCACCGTCGTCTCGACACGCTTCAGGACCCCAGGCGGGCGTCGCGCCTGAGTGATTGAGGCGGCTTACCGAAGCCGCGCATGAACGCCTCGCGAAGGTGGCGCCGGTCGCGGAAGCCCGTTTCGCGTGCAACCACCTCCAGCGGGTGGCGGCTGCGCTCGATCATCAAGCGTGCCGCCTCCACGCGCAGACGCTCTACCGCCTTGGCCGGCGACTGCCCGGTCTCGGCGGTAAAGACACGGCTGAACTGGCGCGGGCTGAGGTTCGCAGCCGCAGCGAGTTCTTCCACGCCCAGGGACTGCGCCAGGTGGCGGCGTGCATGCTCCAGCGCCCGCGCGATGCGGTCCGAACGGGGCGCGAGATTCAGAATTTCCGAATGCTGCGACTGGCCGCCCGAACGGCGCTGATGCATGACCAGCCGGTGCGCCACTGATCGCGCCACGTCCTCGCCCAGGTCCTTCCCGACGAGGCCGAGCGCCAGATCCAGTTCTGCCGTCATGCCGGCGGAGGTCCAGATCGGGTCATCGGCGATGAAGATGCGGTCCGGCTCGACCTGGACATCGGGATGCCGCCGTTGCAGTGCGTCCGCATAGGCCCAGTGCGTCGTGGCACGTCGCCCTGCCAGCAAGCCGGCCTCGGCCAGCACGAAGGCTCCGGTGCACAGCCCCACGGTCCGACGCGCCCGAGCGCTGCACTTTCGCAGCGCATGCAGCAGTTCGGCTGGCGAGGGGCTGGCCAACGGGTCGAGCACGCCCACCACCATCCAGGTGTCCGCGGTGCTGCGTGCGGTGAAGGGCCTCGTCTGGAGGGACATCCCCAGCGAAGCCTTCACGGTGCCGCCGGGCATCGAGTGGCAAGTCACCTCGTAGAAGGGCTCGTCCGCCACGAGGTTGGCGAACTCGAAGACCGCCTGTGTGGCCAGCGCCATCACCTGAAAGCCGGTCGGCAGGACGTAGCTGATTCTGTGCATGTTCAGTCCCGGGAGACGATGGCATAAAACATGACTATACGCGTCATTTACGCCAGCCGCCCGACGGCGCAACATGCGCACCATCGAAACACCAAGACGGAGCACCACCATGACGCAGACAAGCCTGGGCACCGCCCTCATCACCGGAGCCTCCTCCGGGATCGGGGCTCTCTACGCCGACCGCCTGGCGCGGCGTGGTTACGACCTCATCCTCGTCGCCCGCAGCCGCGAGCGTTTGAACCCGCTGGCCGAGGACATCAGCAATCGCTACGGCCGCGCGGTGGAGGTCTTTCCCGCTGACCTGAACGATCCGGTGGCGCTGCGCAGCGTGGAAAACAAGCTCAAGCAGGATGCGAGCATCACCCTGCTGGTCAACAACGCCGGCATCGGCACGCACACGTCGCTGCTGGAGAGCGACGTGGACCAGATGGCGCGCATGATCGACCTCAACGTGACGGCGCTCACCCGGCTGAGCTACGCGGCGGTGCCAGGCTTCGTGGCACGCGGCAGCGGTGCGTTGATCAACGTCGCCTCCATCGTGGCCGTCTCGCCAGAGGCCCTGAACGGCGTGTATGGCGGCAGCAAGGCCTTCGTGTTGGCCTTCAGTCAATCGCTGCAGCACGAGCTGGCCGGCAAGGGCGTGCGGGTGCAAGCCGTGCTGCCGGGTGCGACGGCCACCGAGTTCTGGGCACGCGGCGGCCTTCCCGTGGAACACCTGCCGGCGCAGATCGTGATGCGTGCCGAAGACCTGGTGGATGCCGCCTTGCTGGGCTTCGACCGGGGCGAGTCGGTGACGCTTCCGTCGCTGCACGACGTCGCTCTCTGGGACGCCTACGAAGGCGCGCGCAAGGCGATGGCGCCCCACCTCTCGAGCAACGAAGCGGCATCGCGCTACCAGCCCTTGCGCTGAGTGGCCGCATCGCATTCGAACTGCGTCCCTGAAGATTCGAGGAGACCCACCGTGCCGCTGACCAGCAATGATCCACTTTCCGCCATCAGGATTCCCGGAACCGAGGATCACTTTCTCGACCCACGCGGGTCAAAGGAGAGGAGCATGGGGCGACTGCGCTATCTCTCGGGCGGAATGGGGCCGCCGTTGGTCTTGCTGCACACCGTGCGCACCCAGGCCGAGCACTTCCGCCACCTCATCCCGCTGGTCCGGGAGCGGTACACGGTGTATGCCCTCGATCTCCCTGGAATGGGATATTCGCAGATCGTGCCGGGCGCCTCCTATGAGGAGCCGGCCATGCGCGAGGCAGTCAAGAGCCTCATCACCCGACTCGACTTGCGCGATGTGACGCTGCTCGGCGAGTCGATGGGCGCGACGCTCGCCCTCACCACCGCGGCCGATCTGCCCGAGAGAGTGCGGCGTGTCGTGGCGATCAATGCCTATGACTACGCGGGCGGCATCGCGCGGTCCAGCCTGCTGGCCCGGTTCGTCGTGACCGGCGCGCTTGCGCCGGGTATCGGCCAGACCATCGCGGGCGTCCAACCCAAGCCGATCGTGCGCGCCGTGCTCCGTGGGGGTCTCGGCGACACGGCCGCCCTGCGCGATGACTACGTTGATGAACTGTTGAAGGTCGGAGGTCGGCCCGGCTATCCGGTCGTCGCCCGCGCGGTGTACGGGAACCTGCCCAGCCTCATCGCGGCCCGCGCCCGTTACCCCGAGGTCCGCGCACCCGTCCACCTCATCTACGGAGAGAAGGATTGGTCAAGACCCTCGGACCGACAAGCCAACAAGCAGCTCCTCCCCGCGGCCGAGTTCGTCCAGGTGCCTGACGCCGGTCACTTCATCGTCCTCGAGCGGCCGGACGTGCCTGCCAAGGTGTTGAACGACGCGATGCGAATCGCGAGCGTGCCGAAAGCCGCGGCCTGATGCCGCTCGACGTGAATCCCTTCTGATCTTCGATCAACCTGCAACAACCTGAGGTGCTCTCATGCCCACCCCTGACATCGTTCTCTGCGCGCCGGTCCGAACACCCATTGGGAGCTATGGCGGCTCGCTCAAGGAGACGCCCGCGTCCGCACTGGGTGCCGCGGTAATTCGCGAGACCCTTCATCGCTCAGGTCTGGCCGCGGAAGCCGTCGACACCGTTGTGATGGGACACGTGATCCAGGCCGGCACTCGGATGAATCCGGCACGACAAGCTGCCATCGGCGGCGGACTGCCTGTGCAGGTGCCCGCCCTGACGGTGAATCGGGTGTGCGGATCGGGTGCACAAGCGATCGCAACGGCGGCACTCGAGATCGCGGCGGGTTATGCCGCGGCGGCGGTTGCCGGCGGCATGGAGAACATGGACCAGGCCCCCTATCTGGTGCCCGGCGCGCGCTGGGGACAGCGCATGGGGGACGCGCAGATGCTGGACAGCATGCTGCGAGACGGTCTCCATGATGCCTTCAGCGGTCAACACTCGGGCTGGCATACCGAGGATCTCGTCGGTCGGTACGGCATCACGCGCGAGGACCAGGATCGCTGGGCCGCGCGTTCACAGCAACGGTTCAGCGGGGCTCAGGCTGCCGGCAAGTTCGCGGAAGAGATCGTCGCCATCGAGCTCTCCGGCCGCAAGGGACCGGTGAGCTTCTCCAGAGACGAAGCCAATCGGCCCGACACCACGGTCGAATCACTGGCCAAGCTCAAGCCGGCGTTTCGAAAGGACGGAACGATCACGGCCGGGAACGCGCCAGGGCTCAACAGCGGCGCAGCGGCGATGATCGTTGCGGAGCGAAGTTTTGCGGAGAAGCACGGGCTACGGCCATGGGCGCGCCTGGTCTCGCACGGCGTCGCGGCGGTTGAGCCGGGCATGTTCGGTATCGGGCCGGTGCCGGCGGTCAAACTGGCCCTGGAACGCGCCAACTGGAAGCGCACGGACATCCAGCGCATCGAGATCAACGAGGCGTTCGCCGCGATCACGCTGGCCTGCCTGCGTGAGCTGGACCTGCCGGAAGACATCGTCAACGTCGAGGGTGGCGCCATCGCCCATGGCCACGCCATCGGCGCAACGGGCGCCGTGCTGACCACGCGCTTGCTGCATTCGATGCGACGCGACGGCTTGAGGCGGGGCATCGTGACCTTGTGCATCGGCGGCGGTCAGGGCATCGCGCTGGCGCTCGAAACTCTCTGATGGAAATGATGGCAATGGGCCTGTACTACCTGGACGACCTCGTGGCGGGGGCACGGTGCAGGTAGGCGGCGAGGTCACCGATCAGCCGATCGTCTCCAACAAGTCCGGCCGACAATGCCTTTGCTGCGTGAGTCTCCCATTGATGGCGGCATTGCTGCCTGTGCGCGAGAGCTGCTCCGGAAGATCGGCAATCCGGGGCTCCGGAGCAATGGCAGGTAGGGGGCAGGCACACGGCCGCGCCGCCGCTCTATCAGGTCGTAGGCACTCGAACGAGGCGAAAACCTATGCAGCGAAGGCCGCGTGCCGCGGAGTCGACGGATTCCTCGGCTGCTTTCCTTCGTCATGTCCTCAACTCTGGCTGCAACGCTCATGGTTCAGCGTCTCCCGAGCCGTCTTCAGGCTCCAATAACTCTCCGATCAAGAAGTCTCTGAAGCTTTCTGCTGCCGGCGACAGGGCTCGCGCGCGCGGACAGAAGAGCGACAGGTGCCGATCGACGGTCGGCGACAGAAGCGGCCGCGAGACAAGGCCAAAGCACTCGAGCAACGGCAAGGCTTGGCTCGGTTGGGCTGTGATACCGAAGCCGCCCCTCACCATGCCAAGCGCGGTAGTGATGAACGAGACCTCGTGCGCCGGGTGCAGCGCGAGCGAGGCTGAGTGCTTGAAGAGATCGGCCTGCAGGCGGTTCGTGAAGTCGGGCGTGAGACTCACGAAAGGATGCTGCAGTGCCTGGGCCCAGCTCACGCGGCTTCGCGCGGCGAGCGGGTGATCGGGGCGGCACACCAGGCGTATACGGTCACGCATGAGGCTTTGCTGCGTCAGCTCGGGCGGCGTCTGGCGTTGCGGCGCGATGCCCAGGTCGGCCTCGCCGCTCACCACCCGCGCGGTGGCCTGCTGGTTGAGCGAGTCGAGCACGTAGACCGCGATGGCCGGGTACCGGCGGCGGTAGCGAAGGATCATCTCGGGCAGCGTGGTCGCGGCATACAGGGGCGTGCATGCGATGCGCACCGTGCCGCGCTTCTTTTGCTCCAGGTCCTGCGTGCTCTCCAGCGCGCGCGCGAGGTCGTCGAGCACCCGCCGCGCGAGCGGATAGAACTCGCTGCCCGCCAGCGAGAGCGCCGTGGAGCGCGTGGTCCGATCAAACAGGCGCACGCCCATGTTCCGTTCGAGATCGCGAATCAGCAGGCTCAGCGCCGATGGCGTGAGGTGCAGCCGGCCAGCCGCCGCGGCGAAGCTCCCGGCATCGGCGATGGCGACGAAGGCGCGCAACTGGCGAAAGGTGACGTTTCCGATATTCATAAGACAAGCTCACTTCGACATTAAAAAGTCTAGCTTGTCTTAGTAATGCCGGCTACCTACGATGCCCTTCATCCCGCAAATAAACGTACATAGACACGATGCTCCGATTCGATCCGAACCTACGGTGGCTCTTCACCGAATACCCCATGCTCGAACGATACGAAGCCGCCGCCAGGGCGGGCTTCCAGGGCGTGGAGGTGGCCTTCCCCTACGAGTACCCGGCGCGCGAGATCGCGGCGCGGCTTGACGCCAACGGCCTGCAGCTGGTGCAGATCCTCTCGCCTTTCGACTGGGACGCCGGTGAGCGTGGGTATGCGGCTCTGCCGGGCGCCGAGCAGAAGTTCAGGCAGAGCATCCACACCGCCATCGAGTACGCCTCGCAGGTCGGTGGGCCGATGATCCACGTGATGCCCGGCAACATTGCCGCTGGCATGGACCGGGCTCGCTGCATGGACCTCTTCAAGGACAACATTGGCTGGGCTGCCGACCAGGCCTGTACGGCCGGGCTGACGTTGATCCTCGAGCCCTGCTGCCGCGCGCGCTTTCCCGACTTTCTGTACCACCGCATCGAAGAGGGCGTGGAGGTGATCCAGGCGCTGGGCCGCGACAACGTGAAGCTGTGCTTCGACACTTTCCACATCCAGATGGAGCAGGGCGCCATCGCCGACCGATTGAAGGCGGTGTGGCCGCACATCGGCCATATCCAGGTCGGCAGCGTGCCGGGCCGCAACGAGCCGGGCACAGGCGAGATCCGCTTTCCCTACCTGTTCGAGCTCGTCGAGCAGTTGGACTGGAAGGGCTGGATCGGCTGCGAGTACGCGCCGTCGGGCCACACGCTCGATACGCTGGCGTGGGCCGCGGGCCATGGCATCCGCGATCCGCGTGCGCGCCGTGATGCGGCCGCGGAGAACGCCTCCGCAACGACAACCGCTTCGACAACGAATTAAAGGAGACCCGAAGATGCTCAGCGCAGCCGACAACGACATGCTCACCCGCACCGGGGCCGAGACACCTATGGGGCAGTTCTTCCGACGCTTCTGGCAGCCGGTGGCCCTTTCGCGCGAACTGCCCGAAGCCGATGGCGCGCCGATGCGCGTGAACATCATGGGCGAACGGCTGGTTGCGTTCCGCAACAGCGATGGCGTGGTCGGCTTGGTCGACTCGCGCTGTCCGCACCGCGGCGCCGACCTGTACTTCGGCCGCAACGAGAACTGCGCGATTCGCTGCGTGTTCCATGGCTGGCAGTTCGACCTGCAGGGTCGCCCGGTGGAGCTGCCGAACGTGCCGCCCGGCGCGAGCTACCACGACACGCTGCGCCTGAAGGCCTACCCGACGCGCGAGCACGGCGGCATCGTGTGGGCCTACATGGGCCCCGACCCTTGGGAGCGGGAACTGCCGCAGGTGCCGCAGCTCGAGTTCGCGGCCCTGCCCGAATCACACCGCTACGTGACCAAGAAGTTGCAGGAATGCAACTGGGCGCAGTCGATCGAAGGCGCGCTCGACACCTCGCACTTCTCGTTCCTGCACATGCCGGCGCCCAGCGTGCCGTCGAACGCAAACCCCGACGCGCCCGCCGACGAGAAGCGGCTGCGCTGGATCCGTGAAGACCCACTGCCGCAGTTCTCGATCCTCGAGCACGAGGTCGGCTTCGTGGTGGGCGGCGCGCGCCGCGCAGACGGCGGCGCGCGCTACTGGCGCAGCGCGCAGTTCGCGCTGCCCTCGCACAGCACCACGCCCTCGACCTTGCCCGGCGAAACCCACTTCGGCTACACCTGGGTGCCGATCGACGACGAGAACTGCTGGATCTACACCTACGCCTGGAACCCCGACCGGCCGCTGGGCGAGGAAGAGGTCGCGAAGTTCAAGGAAGGTCACGGCGTCATCGCGGAAGTCGACGCGAACTACATCCCGATCCGCAACCGCTCGAACGAGTACCTGATCGACCGCGCGCACCAGAAGCACATCAGCTTCACCGGCGTGCGCGGCGTCGCCGAGCAGGACGCGATGATCCAGGACAGTCAGGGGCGCATCAGCGACCGCACGCGGGAGCATCTCTCGCCCTCCGACGCCGCCGTGGTGCGTTTCCGGCGCACGGTGCTCTCGGGCGCCAAGGCGCTGGCGCGCGGCATCGAGCCCGAGGCGCCGCTGAAGCACGAAGCCTACCGGCTGCGTTCGGGTAGCTGGTTCGCCTCGGAGGGCGTGTCGTTCGAGCAGGTGATGCTCGAGCGCTTCGGCGACACCGTCGGCCGCGTGCCGACCAAGGCGCCCCACACCGTCACCGGCGGCACGGAGGTGGAAGCCATCGTCAAGTAGCTACACGTTTCGCGTTCGATACCCATCCAGGAGACAAGACAATGACCCCCACAAGATTCCGATGGCCCGCGGCGCTAGCCCTTGCCGCATGCGCCTTCCTCGGCGCCGCCACCGTCCACGCCGACACCTATCCGAGCAAGCCCATCAAGCTCATCATTCCTTATGCGGTCGGCGGCTCGACCGACCAGACGGGGCGGCTGGTGGCCAAGTCGCTGTCCGAGCGGTTAGGGCAACCGGTGGTGGTCGAGAACCGCGCCGGCGCGGGCGGCACCCTGGGGCAGGACTTCGTGGCCAAGGCGCCCGCCGACGGCTACACGCTGCTGTTCAGCGCCGCGGGCCCGCTCGCGGTAACGCCGCACATCTATCCCAAGCTCGGCTACGACCCGATCAAGTCCTTCCATCCGATCACGCTGGTGGCGACGCAGCCGCTGCTGCTGGTGGTCAAGCCCGAACTCAAGGTCAACAGCGTCAGCGAATTGATCGCCGAGGCCAAAGGCAAACCCGGCAAGCTCTCCTACGGCTCGTTCGGCAACGGCAGCGCCGCCCACCTCGCGGGCGAGTACTTCAAGATGCTCGCCGGCGTGGACATGGTGCACGTGCCGTACAAGGGCAGCGGACCCGCGCTGGTCGATCTCGTCGCCGGCCAGATCGACCTGATGTTCGACGTCTTCAGCACTTCGGCACCGCTGGTCAGGGGGGGCAAGCTTCGCGCCATCGCGATCACCTCGACGCAGAGGTCACCGCAGTTCCCGCAGGTGCCGACCATGCAGCAGGCCGGCGTCGCCGGCTTCGAGGCCGGCACCTGGTTCGGCCTGCTCGCGCCCGCGAACACGCCGCGTCCCATCATCGACAGGCTGTCGCACGAGACCAATGCCGCGCTCCAGGAGAAGGAGCTGCAGGAAATCCTGGCTTCCCAGGGCGCCAGCGTGCGCGGCGGCACGCCCGAGCAGTTCAAGACCTATTTCCTCGCGGAGTACGACAAGTGGGGAAAGATCGTCAAGTCGGCCGGCATCACCGCCGACTAGCCGCGCCGCACGGTTCTCTTTTTTTCTTCACACGCCCCTCGAGGAGAGGGGTCCTTTCCGACCATGAAACTTCTGAGCTATTCCCACCAGGGACAGGCGCGCTGGGGCGCGCTCGTCGGCGAACGCATCGCCGATCTCCAGGCCGCTTCGCAGGGACGGTTTCCGACCCTTCGCAGCGCGCTGTCGGAACTCGGGCTGCCCGGGATCGAGGCGCTGGCCCAAGGCGCCCGGCCGGACGTCGCGCTGCGCGACGTCAGCCTGCTGCCCGTCGTACCCGATGCGTCGCGCATCTTCTGTGTGGGCCTGAACTATGAGGCGCACCGCGTCGAGGCCAAGCGCGAGAAGACCGGCCAGCCGACCATCTTCCTGCGCGTGGCGTCTTCGCAGGCCGGTCACGGCCAGCCTCTGGTGCTGCCGCCCGAGTCGGCTTGCTTCGACTACGAGGGCGAGATCGCCATCGTCATCGGCACGGGCGGGCGGCGCATCCGGGAGGAAGACGCATGGGCGCACGTCGCGGGCTATGCCCCGTACAACGACGGATCGGTGCGCGACTGGCAGGCTCACACCACGCAATGGACGCCCGGCAAGAACTTTCCTGCGACGGGCGGCTTCGGCCCGTGGATGATCACGCGCGGCGAGATAGCCGATGGTCAGGTGCTGGCCCTGACCACGCGGTTGAACGGCGAGACGGTGCAGCACGCGACCACCGAGCAGCTGATCTTCTCGATGCCGAGCCTCGTGGCCTACATCTCGACCTTCACCGCGCTCGAGCCCGGCGACGTCATCGTCACCGGTACCCCGGGCGGCGTGGGCTTCAAGCGGCAGCCGCCGCGGTACATGCACGCGGGCGACGTGGTGGAGGTCGAGGTGGAAGGTTTGGGCACGCTGTCTAACACCGTGTGTGCGGAATGACGCGGGTTGCGCTCATCGAGGCGCGGATTGCCGCCCGAGCGGAGGTCGCGAGGGACATCTGCCTCTTCGAGATCGAAGCGGCGGGCGCCGCGCCGCTGCCCGCTATCGAGGCCGGCGCGCACATCGACGTTCATGTGAACGGCTTCGTGCGGCAGTACTCGTTGCTCGACGGGCCCAGCCTTGCGCCACGGCGCTATCGCATCGCGGTGGCGCGCGCCGCGTCGTCGCGCGGCGGGTCCGAGGCGATGCATGCGCAACTGCGGGAAGGCAGCGTGTTGCGGATCTCGGCGCCGAGGAACAATTTTCCATTGCGGCCGGACAGTCCCTCCTCGGTGCTCGTTGCAGGGGGCATCGGCATCACACCGATCATGAGCATGGCCGCGGCCTTGCACGCGGGCGGCGCGCGTTTCGCGCTGCACTACTGCGCGCGATCGAAAGACCGCATGGCCTTCGCCGACGAACTGCAGCGCGCGCCGTTCGCAAACGCGGTGCATCTATATCCGGACGACGAGGCGCAGAGCGCCTTCGACAGCGAAGCCGTGCTCGCATCGCAACCCTCCGGTGCGCATCTCTACGTGTGCGGACCTCAGGGCTTTATGGACCACGTGCTGGGCACCGCGCGGGCCGCCGGCTGGGATGAAAGCAGGCTGCATCACGAGTACTTCCAGGCAGCGGCGGCGGCGACGTCCGGTGGCGACCGCGCGTTCGACCTGATCGCCGTGCGAAGCGGCAAATGCATCACCGTCGCCGCCGCGGAGACCGCGCTGCAGGCCTTGACCCGCTGCGGCATCGAGGTCGCTTCTTCGTGCGAGCAGGGAGTGTGCGGATCTTGCCTCACGCCAGTGCTCGAAGGCATTGTGGACCACCGCGACTCGTTTCTTACCTTGCAGGAAAAGGTCCGAAACGAAGCATTCCTACCGTGCTGTTCACGTGCGCACGGCGAAACGTTGACGGTGGACCTGTGATTCGAATCTTTCTGAGATCTGAAGCAATTCGTCTCGCCACGTGGGTTTGGCCCTCGCGCGCGTAGTCACCGCTCGCGCACCGTGGATGGATGCCGCGCTGGACCTCCTTGAGCGCTTGGAGATGCAGGTTCGATGGGCCCACGCAAGGACCTGCGGGTGCGGGCTCGGGGCCTTGCCCCATGAGGTCTTCGTTGGCCGACGAGCATCTGACGCGGACGCTCAGACAGGCGGCCGCGCTGGCGGACATGTGGGCGCTGGTTCACCCGATCGCCGCGGGCAGCACGGTCGCGTCGATGGCCGAACGAGGGCTTCTGTGATTCGGGGCCTTCGGGTCCTTGCCAAGATGCGGCGTCGTCGCAGCGGGGTCAGCACTCTTCATTCGGGCGACAACTTGCGAATAGCACGTGTCCCGATCTCCGCGCCCGTGACCGCATCAATCGCCGTCGGCTTGATCTCGGTACCGAATTCGGCGTCCAGAAAGCGCGTGAGCTTGCCCGCCCCCCGATGCTTTTTACCCCACGCAGCAATCATTAAAAGCACCGGCAGAAAATCACGCCCTGCGGGGGTCAGAACGTACTCGTCTCTCGGAGGCCGTTCCGAATAGAGCCTCTTCTCGAGCAATCGCTCGTCTGTGAGCATTGCCAAGCGCTTGGCCAGGATCGTCGGTGCAATTCCGAGGTTCTTCTTGAATTGGTCGAAGCGCGTCACGCCAGAGTTCGCGTCCCGCAGGATCAGTATCGTCCAGGCGTCACCCAGAAACGCGAGGCTGCGCTCGATAGGGTAAGGGGTCGCAGAAGCATTTCTGGAGTTCATATCGTTTTGATATTGACTTGGTCCTGAATTGATACCAACATGCAATTTCGAGTTTTGAAATCAACGAACGGGGGAGGCAGTCGTGATCATGGGCGCATCTTCAGATCTTGGGCTGATGCTGGCCAATGACCTGCACCAACCGGGCGATGAGGTAGTCGGCACCGGCCGCGGGCCCGAAAAATAAAGGGCATCAAGGGCGCGCAAGCGCCTGATGCGATGAGCCATGGGATCTCGCGGCTCATGGACACCAAAGAGCCAAGGTTCTGCAATCCCCCGAAACCTCAAGAATTTGAAAGAGAGAGCCATGAAGCACTACCTGTGCAAGTTCATCCCGCCGCGCGCGGACTTCCTTGCCACCATGTCTGCAGACGAGAAAAAGTGGATGGGGCAGCACAGCGTATTCTTGAACGACCTGCTCGGCAAAGGCGTCGTCGTTGCGCACGGCCCCGTGATGGATCCTGCCGGTTCCTATGGTGTCTCGCTGTTCCAAATCGAAGACGACCAGAATATCGGCGAGCTCACTTCGCAAGATCCTATCGTTCAAAACGGGGTCGGACACTACGAGCATTTCAAGATGCTCCACCTGACGGCCCGCCGCTGACGTCCTATGTGAAAAGTGGAAAGCAGAAGATGCATTGCCGTCATGGGCAACTACGCGAGCCACGTCATTGGGGAAGTGAGCTAGCGGATGATGGTCACGCGGCGGATCGGCGAGTTCCACTTCGTCACCTGTGCAGCACCCGACTTCCTCCAGCACCACGGAACGCCGAGGACGCGCGCCGACTGGAGCACAAGACCCAGCATCGGCATGATCTACGCGAGCGCTGGCCGTGCGCTGCCATTCCAGTTCTCCGACGGCTCTACGGAGACTGAGCCCGCGCTGAGCCATCGGCTGGTCGTGGGCGAGACCAACTCGTACCTGGCAGCAGGCTTGTCGGCTCGGCCGCTCAGCGAGAACATTCGACCGTCACATAGTCCGCGGGTGTGTTGATCTCTATCAGCTCGAGGTCGTCAGATTGCCGAATGACGTTGTGCGCCACTCCGGCGGGCTGGCTGAGGCAGGAGCCGGCAACGACGGTCACCGGTTCGGGCATGCCGTCAAACCTGAATTCGACCCAACCTTTCAGCACGTACACGAAGTGCGCGGTCATGTCGTGCCAATGCCAACCGGTCTCCTTGCCGAATGGCTGGACAGCGCGGATGTGCTTGGCGCTGATGCGGCCACCTGAAGCATCCGCCAATCCGAGATCCCGGTACTCAACATTGGCGCGAGGACCATCTCGATGAAAGCGGTTGTCCTCGAGAGGGGTGAGAACAAACTTGGATTTCGCCTGGTCAAGCGGCAATGGACCTTGGTATCGCGCAGTCTTGGTCATGGAATTCCCCGTCAGTTGATTGGCGAGCGAGTGCCAATCGGCGCAAGAGTCTGAAGCGCACCCCCTTGCCGAGCCGAAGCGTAGGCCGCGTCCATGACCTGCATCATGGCCTCGGCGTCGCGCAATGACGCGATCGGTTTTGCACCCGTGCGACATTCAGAAAGCACCCGCTTGACGAACAGCGGGTAGTAGGCGTCGGTTTCCAGCTCGAGACGCAGGCTCCGAGTGCCGGCGGCAAGATTGGTTCGGTCGCGGATCTCGATCCGGTCGGGTCCCGATTTCGCGTACATGCGATCGGACGAAAGGGTGAACGAGAATTCGCGCTGTTCATCCGAAGTGCTGGGGAAGCTGTATCCGGTCTCCACGAGTCCGATCACGCCATCCTCGGTTTGCATCGTCAGCAACGAGTAGTCCTCAACCGCACCCCGGTGCGTTCGAGAGTTCATGGCGGCAGAGACGCGCGTGACCTCCTTGCCGGTCAACAATCTGAAGAAGTCTATGAAGTGCGTTGCGACATTGATCGTGGACCCGCCACCTGAAAACGCAGGATCGAGCGCCCAGCCTGAGCCCGCGGCTTCATAACGGCCGGGCGGACCTACGATGAAACGAAAGGACATGTAGTTGAAGTCCGACGGGACACGGCCCTCGGCACCGTTGACCGCGCTGAGCAGGTCGCTCATGCGAAAGATGAGCGGTACAGCGCAATAAAGATCGGCTTCTTCGGTCAGTTTCCGCAGCCGGGTAACCTGCGACATGTTGACACCGCAGGGCTTCTCCAGCGCAAACGGAATCCGCCGCGCGATCACTGCTTCCGCGAGCGCAGGCATTTCGGAATGCCGACCGAACACAAACGCGAAATCGACCTCCTCGCGCTCGAGCAGCTCATAGGGCGACGAGTACAGGCTGCACCCGAATCGCGCGGCAATTGCCTCTCCCTTGACATGCTCCGCATCCGAAACGGCAACCACCTCGATCCCTGGCGTCTCGAGCGCATCAAGATAGAGCGGGACATGCCAATGGCTGGCCTCCAGCAATGCAACTTTCATGCGTATTCTCCCCTCGTGCAGCCAGCCGCACGGAATGCCGCGGCAACCCTGAAAAGCCTATTCATGACATCTTCCTTTCATTCAGATGGCGACAACTGCGTGGTTTCGGGCCCGTCCGGTAGTGACTTGCCGTCAGGTCGGTAATCGAATCCAAGAAAACGAAGGGCATGCAGTGCCTGTCCTTCATGCATCGGGCGTCCGCCTTGGGTACGACAACCGCGTGCATCGGCGGCACGACAAAGCGGCGTCGGCTCGGGTGCATTGATGATGTCTACGACGATGCTGCCGGGATCCAATCGCTCGGGATTCACGGGCATGGGATCGTTCGCATGCATACCCAGCGGCGTGGCATTGATGACGATCTCGAATCCGCGTGGATCGGCCGAACCGGAATTTGTGGTGCAACCGGTTGCGGCGGCGACGGATTTGGCGAGTTCGTCGGCGCGGCGCTCGTCGACATCGAAGATGGTCAACGCCCGGGCCCCCGCGGAAGCGACTGCAAACGCGATGGCTCTGCCGGCACCTCCGGCGCCGACGAGAAGAACGGACTTGTTCGCCGGATCATTGCCTTCCCACTGCATGCCAAGCACACAACCGAGGCCATCGAATATCGCACCGACCCAACGCCCGTCCTTATCGCAGCGGATGACGTTGAGTGCGCCAACCTGACGAGCAGTCGGATGCAGTTCGTCGACAAAGGACAGCATCCGTCGCTTATGCGGCATCGTGACCAGCACGCCGGAGAGATTCCCCAACGCCCGTGCACCGGTGACGAATGCGGGCAGGTCATCGTCCTTGACCGCGAATGGGACGCAAACCGCGTCCGCGCGCTGTTCGATGAAGAGCCGGTTCAATAGTTCGGGCGACTTGGCTGTCGTCAGCGGATCGCCCACCAACCCATAGAGTCGGGTTGTCCCGGTGACATGCGGCATCATGCTTTGGCCAGCGCTTCGGTGTAGCGGGTGCGCACCTCGAGCGCCACGGCTGCAGGCGCCAGGTCACGCAGGATCATGCGCTGGAAGGCTTCGCCGCAGATCTGGTTGAAGGTTGACTGGATGATGGAGTAGCTCACCATGCGGCCTCGTTTTTCCACCAGCGCTTTCCAGCCCAGCTGGTCTTCGGCTTCCGGCGTCTTGAAATAGGCGTCCTTGTAGGCGCTGGCTCGCGCCACCACTTCGCCGCCTCGCGCGGCGATCGCCTGAGCCGCCGGGCTGGCCATGAACTTGACGAACTCCCACGCGCCGCCCTGGCGTGGCGAATGGCGATTGATACACATCTGAAAGCCATACACCGCGTGCTTGTCGTCGGGCTCCACGGAAGGGGCCGGCGCCCAGGCCAGGTCGTCGGCCACGGCAGCCTTCAGGCCACGGTAGCGGTACAGCCCGAAGGTGGCGGATGCCACCGTGCCGGCCCGCATCCCATCCTGGAGCTCGTTGTACGCGAACTGCAGGCTCACAGGTGTCGCAGCTTTCTTTTGGAACAAGTCCTTGACGATGGTGGCGGCCAGCAGCAGCCGCTTGTCGCTAAAGCCGATCTCGCGGCCGTTGGGCGCGAAGAACGGGTCGCTGTTGCCCGCCACGATGGAGCTCACGATGAACTCCATGAAAGCCTGCGCGCCGCCGATCCCGCCGCTCAGGCCGATAGGAACGCCGTAGGCCATCTGGTTCTGCTTGGTCAGCAGCGGGCCGAGCGCGCTCACTTCCCCGTACGTGCGCGGCGGTGTCGCAATCTTCGCCTCGTCGAACTTGCTCTTGCGGTAGACGTAGATCGGGATCCGATAGTCCTGCTGCAAGCCCCAGATCTTGCCGTTGACGCGCGTCTGATCCAGGCTGATCAGCCAGTCCGTGGTGTCCACCTTGTCGCGCGCGATGAGCTCGTCGATGGCCAGCACCGAGCCGGTGGACACGAACTCAGGCATCTGAAAGTTGTTCACGCGGATCACGTCGGGGCTGTCCGACTTGGCGCGCGCCGCGCGTACGCCGTTTTGCCCGGCGGGGTCCACCACCACGCGTACCTTCACACGCGGCTGGCTGGCCTCGAAAGCCGCGATCATCTGCGTCTGCGCCGCCGCGCGTGGGTCTTTGGTGTTGGCCGGGTCGAGAAATGTGTCGTAGGCGATGGTCTCCGTGGTTTGCGCGAAGGCCCGGCCCGCTGGTGCGCCCAGCACGGCAGCCATGCCACCCAGGAAGATGCGCCGGCTCGTACGGGGCGCTGGTTTCTGTTCGTTCATGCTTGCTGGTTTTTGCTCGTTCATGTTTGTCTCCTGGTTTAAGTACGCATGTGGTGGACTAGCCTTTGACGGCGCCGGCGGTCAGGCCGCTGATGAACCATCGCTGCGCGAGCACGAAGATGGCCACGATGGGAAGGGAGGACACCACGGCGTAGGCCATGACGTACGACCAGGTGATGCCGATGCTGTCGAACACCTGGTTGACCAGCGCCACTTGCAGCGTGCGGTGCGCTACCTCGGGCGCGAACGCGGCCACGGTGATGTAGTCATTCCAGGTCGTGACCATGCCGATGACGGCACTTGCGGCGATACCGGGCCGCACCAACGGCAAGATGACCCTTGTGAAGGTTTGCCAGTGATTGGCGCCATCCACCTGGGTCGCCTCGTCCAGCTCGCGCGGCACGGCGTCCACGAAGTTCTGCATGAACCACACCGTCTGCGGCACCAGGCGCGCGGCCTGCACCATGATGATGACCGCCGCGTTGTTCAGGAGGCCCAGCGCGTCCAGCAGGAAGTAGGTCGGCACCAGCAGCGCAACGCCGGGAATCATGGACGTGGACAGGATCAGCAGCATCACGGTGCGCTTGCCGCGGAACTCGAAGCGTGAAGCCGCGTAGCCGGCGGGCGCGGACAGCAGTACTGCGAGCGCGACCGCGCCGACCGCATACAGCACCGAGTTGAACAGGTCGGAGCCGAAGGTCTCGTTCCGGAACACTGCCTTGTACGCCGAGAGGCTCGGCTCAGTAGGGAAGAAGCTAGGCGGGTAGGCCATGACGTTGGCCTCGCTCTTGAGCGAGGTGAGCACCGCCCACGACAGCGGGATCAGCACGACCAGCACCAGGGCCGTCAGCACGGCCCAGGACAGCATTTTTTCGGAACGGCGGATATGCATGATGTTCAGCCCGAGACGCGGCCGGTGAGCCGCGTGTAAAGGTAACCAAGGAAGAGGTTGACCCCCAGCACTACGACGGAGATGACCGACGAGGGCGAGAGGTCCACCGAGCGGAAAGCGCTGGAGAACACTTCGAAGCTCCAGGTGGCGGTCGAGCCCAGCGGCCCGCCGCCGGTGAGCACCAGGATCAGCGTGATGAGCGTGAGATAGAGGATGCCCAGCGCCAGCGCGGTGCTGCCCAGCGTGGGCGCGATGTGCGGCCACACCGCGTGGCGCAGGCGCGCGCGCAGGCCACCCCCGTCAATGTCGATCGCCTCATACAGCTCCGCCGGGATGCTTTGCAGCGAGGCGCTCATCATCACCATCACGTAGGGGAAGGACCACCACGCGGTGACCAGGATGACGAGAACGAGCGCCAGCGAAGGATCGCCGAGCATCAGGCCGGGCTCCATGCCCAGGGACCGCATCAGATAGCTCATGGGCCCATATGAGGGATTGAGCAGCCACAGCCAGAAGCAGCCCACCACGCCCATGGACAGCGTCCAGGGCAGCAATAGCAGGGTGCGCACGTACGCAGCGCCGCGCGCAATGTTCTGCAGTGCAAGGGCGCTGGCCAGCCCCAGAGGCAGCACCACTGCCAGCGCGCCGAACACGTACAGCAGGGAGTTGAGGCTGAGTTCGAGGAAGGCCGGAGAAGAGATCACCGAGACGTAGTTCGCCAAGCCCACGCCTTCCACCACTTCGTAGAGGCGCGTGCGGTGGACGCTCAGCCACAGCACCACGGCCGTGGGATACAGCGTGACGGCGAGCAACACCGCGACGGCCGGCGCAAACCAGGCGAAACGCGACCAGAAGCCCGGCGGTCGGGGGTCCGCCTGCGCCGCAGTCGCGGCCTCCACGTAGGGAATGGCATTCATAACAATGACCTCACATAGAACGTCGTTCCAATGTAGTTGCTTGAACATGCCTCGTCATGCGGGATATCCCTTGATATTGCGTCGAGTGACGGTGCTACATTGGAACCCTGTTCTAAATACATGGAGATTTCGTGGCCACTGGCGACATGATCGAGCGCGTGCTGGACATCCTCACGCTGCTGGCCGACTACCCCCAGGGGCTGCCGATCAGCGAGGTCGCGCGGCGACTGGAACTGCCCAAGAGCGCCGTGCACCGGCTGCTGTCCATCTTGGTGAGGCGTGGGCTGGCGGTGCAGGACGAGTACAGCCAGCGCTACCGCATGACAGTGAAGCTGGCCGCCATCGGCTTTCGCTTCCTCGCGGCCTCCGGCATCACGGAGATTTGCCAGCCCTCCCTGGACCGTCTGGCCGCGCGCACCGGCGAACTGGTGCGCCTGGCGTTGGTGGAAGACGACGCGCTGATCTGGATCGCCAAGGCCCAGGGCGCGCTCTCCGGCCTGCGTTACGACCCCGATATGGGCCAGCCCGTGGTGCTGCACGCCACGTCGACCGGCAAGGCCTGGCTCGCCACCCTGGACGACGCGCAGGCCGTGGCGCTGGTGAAGGCGCGCGGCTTCGTCGTGCCTTCCCGGTTCGGCCGGCCAGTCGTGCGCGACGAGGCCAGCCTGCTTGCCGAACTCGCGCTGACGCGCGAGCGCGGTTATGGCACATCCATCGAGGAAGGGGAGCCAGGCACGTGCGCAGTGGGCTGCGCCATCGTAGATCCGCAAAGCCGCCGCGCCATCGGCACCGTCAGCGTAGCCGGCCCCGTGGCGCGACTCCCACCGGAGCGCATCGCCGCCATCGCGCCCGACGTGCAAGCCACCGCGGCGGAGATCGCCGACCTGTGGCCCAGCCGCAAGGTGATGGAGGCCATGATGGGGATCACGCCGCTGAAAGTCTCCAATGGATAAAGGTCTTCCCCCTCGGAAGCCCGCCGGAGCCGAGGCGCCCTGCGCGTCCACCGCTCCAGGCGTCGTTCTTGTTCACAGGCGTCCATCGTGCGCGGCCGGGCGAGCGGCTGCGCCGTATTTCCGAAGGGTCGGCCAAGTCGCGCTCAACCTGCGCGAGGCCGTGCCCACCACATTCAAGGAGCAAAACCATGCTGGCAGGTGAAGGTGCAGTGGCTATCTGGAACGACATCGCCGAGGCCGGGCGCGCAGAGTTTTACGCCTGGCATCTGCACGAGCACATGCCCGAGCGCGTGGGCATTCCCGGTTTTGTGCGGGGGCGCCGCTATCGGGCTGCCGATGCGGCGACCCAGCCAGAGTTCTTCACCCTGTATGAAACCGCGAGCTTCCAGGTCATCCAGGGCAGTGACTATCTGTCGCGCTTGAACGAGCCTACGGAGTGGACGCGTGCGACCACCGCACATTTCCAGACGACGACGCGATCACTCACGCGCGTGATGGCCAGCCACGGCGTGGGCTCGGGTGGGGCGATGCTGACCGTGCGCTTCGACATCGCGGACGACACGGTGCGCGACGTGGTGCCGCGTCTCACCTCGGCGCTGGAAGCCGCTGCGCGGCTGCCGCGCATCAGCGGTGCGCACCTGCTGGGCTCGGACGCCGGCCTGTCGGGCCAGCGCACTGCCGAAAGCAAGGACCGCAAGGACCTGCAGGCCCCGGCTCGCTGGGTGCTGTTGCTGGAAGCATGTGATCCCGGCGCCTTTGACGCGGCCCTTGCGCTATTGCAACAGTCCACCGAACTACGTGACGCTGCTGTGGGCCGCTATCTGCATGAATACACGCGGCTAAAAACCGCCTGGCAAGCGGGATGAGGGATCACAGCTCCCCCCGACCCGCAGGTGTGCGCAGCGGCACGCGGCCGGCTTTGCGCGGCAACAGCTTCACTTTTTGAATGAGGAGACATCATGGCAACAGTTGAGATCCAGGACGTAGCCAAGTCCTTCGGCAGCACGCAGATCATCCGCGGCGTGAGCATCGACATCCGCGACGGCGAATTCGTTGTGCTGGTCGGCCCGTCGGGCTGCGGCAAGTCCACGCTATTGCGCATGGTCGCGGGCCTGGAAGGGATCGACGGCGGCGAGATCCGCATCGGCGGGCGCCGCGTGAATGGCCTGCTGCCCAAGGATCGCGACATCGCCATGGTGTTTCAGAACTATGCGCTGTACCCGCATCTCACGGTGGCGGACAACCTCGCGTTCTCGCTGAAGCTGCGCCATGCGCCGCAGCAGGAGACCGAAGAGCGCGTGGCCCGGGCCGCCAAGATCCTGGGGCTGGAGCCACTGCTCACGCGGCTGCCCAAGCAACTCTCCGGCGGCCAGCGCCAGCGCGTCGCAATGGGTCGAGCCATCGTGCGAGACCCACAGGTCTTCTTGTTCGACGAGCCGCTGTCCAACCTGGACGCCAAGCTGCGCGTGGCAATGCGCGCTGAGATTCGCGAGTTGCACCAGCGCCTGAAGGCCACCACCGTCTACGTCACGCACGACCAGATCGAGGCCATGACGATGGCAGACAAGATCGTGGCCATGCACGATGGCATCGTGGAACAGGTAGGCACGCCGCTCGACCTGTTCGACCGGCCGCGAAACGTTTTCGTCGCGGCCTTCATCGGCTCGCCGTCGATGAACCTGCTGCCCGTCAAGGTGAACGGCAAGGGCGTTGTGGACAACGCGGGCAACCACTGGATCGTGCCCGGCGTGCCGGCCACAAGCGGGCAGGCCCTCACGCTGGGCGTGCGGCCCGAGCATCTACGGTTGGACGCCGAGGGCGTGGAGGCGCGCGTGCTGGTGGTGGAGTCCACCGGCTCGGAGACCCACCTGATCGTCGATGCGGGCGGCACCAAGCTCACCTGCGTGCTGCGCGAACGGGTCAGTGTGCGCCCCGGCGACCAGGTGCACCTGAGTGCGGACAGCGCGCATGTTCATCTTTTCCGCGCGGACTCCGGCGAACGGCTCGAGACGTTGCACTGATCCCTGCAAGGATCGCAAGAGGAATGCGGCTCGCCCGATTCAGTGCTCGCGACAGCGAGAAACTTCGGATGACCGGCGTTCGCCGCCAAGGCAAAGACTACATCACCGCGCCAAGTTGCCACGGCACGAATTCATCGGTGCCTATGCCGAGTGCTTCGCTTTTGGTCTTGCCACCGGAGGCCGTCTCCAGCATCAGCGCGAACAGCCGCGCACCGGCATCTTCAACGCTGGCCGTACCATCGAGCACCTCGCCGGCGTTGAAATCCATGTCTTCATTCATGCGCCGGTAGAGGCCTGAATGGGTGGCGATCTTCAGTGAAGGCGAAGGCTTGCAGCCATAGACCGAGCCTCGTCCGGTGGTAAAGCAGAGCAGGGTGGCGCCGCCGGCAACCTGGCCGGTTGCAGAGACCGGGTCATAACCGGGCGTGTCCATGAACACCAGCCCATGCGCTTGAACAGGCCTGGCATATTCGACAACCGCCATCAAGCCGCTGCTGCCGCCCTTGGCCACGGCGCCGAGCGACTTTTCAAGAATGGTCGTCAAGCCGCCTGCCTTGTTGCCCGGCGATGGGTTGTTGTTCATTTCGCCGTGGTTGCGCGAGGTGTAGTCCTCCCACCAGCGCAGGCGCTCTTCAAGCTTTGCGGCCACTGCCGGCAAGGCGGCGCGGGCCGTCAGCAAATGTTCCGCCCCATAGATCTCTGGCGTTTCCGACAGGATCGCGGTTCCGCCATGACGCACCAGCAAATCCACCGCAGCGCCCAGCACCGGATTGGCCGAGATGCCCGAATAGCCGTCAGAGCCGCCGCATTGCAGGCCGACAACCAGATGTTTGGCAGCCACCGGCTGTCGCTGTACTTTGTTCGCCTCAGGCAACATCGACTCGATGGCCGCCACGCCGGCATCGATCGCCGCGCGCGTGCCACCGCTGGACTGAATGCCCAGGGTGCGCAGCATCGGGCCTTCAGAAAGTTCACCAGCCACTTTCAAAGCATCAAGCTGGTTGGACTCGCAGCCCAGTCCAACGATCAGCACACCAGCAAAGTTGGCATGCCGTGCATAGCCTGCCAGCGTGCGGCGCAGCAAGGCCAGCCCTTCGCCGTCGGGATCCATCGCACAGCCGCTGCCGTGTGTGAGGGGTACAACGCCATCGACATTCGGATAGGCGGCGAGGGCCGCACCCTTGAAGCGCTCGGCAATCGCGTGCGACACATTGGCAGAGCAATTGACCGTTGACAGAATTCCGATGTAGTTGCGCGTTGCGATGCGGCCGTCGGCACGGACTATTCCCATGAAGGTTGCGGCGGGATTGATGAAACTTGTTGGCCGATAGGCCTCGCCCACACTGGAGCTGCGCGTGAACTCACCCATGCCGAGGTTGTGCACATGCACATGAGCACCGGCGCTGATGGCCTGCGTCGCCATGCCGATGATCTGGCCATAGCGGCGCACAACCGCACCTTTTGCGATGTCATGAAGGGCAACCTTGTGGCCGGCGGGAACGGGACCGGCACATACCGGCCCAAGGGGGGCGAGCGATTCGCCAGCAGCCAGGTCGCGCCTGGCAATGCCGACGTCGTCTTGCGCAGCCAGCCTGATCAGCGGCGCCACGTCATTCACGGCTTTGGATACAACGGTCGATTGATTCATGGAACTTCGGTCTCGCCTTGGTGTTGATCAGAGCAGCCCGCGCTGCGCCAGATTGCCCATCAGCGCAGTGATGCCGAAGCTCCAGGGCGCAATGCTGCTGCAATGGTTGACGCGGTTAACCAGCGTGCCGAGCCGGGGCGTGGCCACTCGCACCACATCGCCCACTTCATGGGTAAAGCCAAGGCCGGGGCCGTGGCGGTCTTGCGTCGGCGCGAACATCGTGCCCAGAAACAGCATGAAGCCGTCGGGGTACTGGTGGTTCGGGCCGATCACCTGCGCCACGATGTCGAGCGGATCGCGGCTGATCTTGGCCAGCGAACTGGCGCCGTGCATGGTGAAGCCTTCCGGGCCGTCGACCCGCATCGCGAGGTCGGCGCGGCGCACGTCGTCGATCGTGAATCCCGCATCGAACAGTCGGATGAAGGGGCCGATCGCGCACGACGCGTTGTTGTCCTTGGCCTTGCCGAGCAGCAGCGCGCTGCGCCCTTCAAAATCGCGCAGGTTCACATCGTTGCCCAGCGCTGCGCCGACGGCCGCGCCGCCGCTGTTGATTGCAAGCACCACCTCGGGCTCGGGGTTGTTCCACTGCGACTCCGCATGGATGCCGACCTGCGCGCCGGTGCCCACCGCCGACAGCACCGGTGCCTTGGTGAAGATTTCGGCATCCGGGCCAATGCCAACTTCGAGGTATTGCGACCAGACACCTTGCGCGATCAGGACCTGTTTGACACGCGCAGCCTCGTTGGAGCCGGGCACGATGCCGGCCAGGTTGTCGTCCAGGATGCCTGACAGCGCCGTGCGGATCGCCTGAGCGCGCGAAGCATCGCCGCGCGCCTGTTCTTCGATCACGCGTTCCAGCAGGCTCGCGACAAAGGTCACGCCGCTGGCCTTGACGACTTGCAGGTCGCACGGGGCCAGCAGCCACGGTTGCGATTCGTCCCGCAGAGCCTCGTCGGAGTTGGCCAGCACCGTGGCGAGCGGCGCCAGTGGGGTTGCCGTCGGCAAGGCGGCGCGCACGGCGCCCTCCACATGGGGCAGTTCCAGCAATTGACTGGCGGTGGCGCCCAGCCCCGACAAATCGAGCAGCATGCCGCCATGACAGGCCACTACCGTCGGACCGATGCCGGGCTGCCAGAGTCTGCCAATCAGCAGCGCATCGGCGGCGTCGTCCGGCAAGGTGCAGGAAAGATCGAGGGACATGGAAACTCTCTGCCTATTTTTCGTGAGTCGCGGCTGCCCGGCCTACACCAGGTACGCCGCACCTTCAATGCGCAGCGAAAAGCAATGCACTGGTGATCGGAACGCGTGTTGTTTCCTTCGATGAATGGACTTCGGTTTTCAGGCCGATGTCCTTTGCGAAAGGATTGACACTTGCCTTGCGTGTCGTTAAAGTAACTTTGTTCCAACAAGAATTCTGTTTCTTCAAATGCGGCTTGTCAAGGGTTTATTGGAGAGATGTCTCGAAGTCATCGAACTGCTGGCGGTAGAAGGTCAATGGCGACGCCTGTCTGACATCGCGACTGCACTGGACCTGCAAAAAGGCCCGGCGCATCGGCTGCTGGCGGAAATGGCCGCGCTCGGCTGGATTGAGCAGGATGCCGAAACCGAGCGCTATCGCCTGACGCTGAAGCTCGCCTTGCTGGGCCAGCAATATCTGCGCGGCACTGGCTTGCCTGGCATCGTGCAGCCCGTGCTCGATGAGGCGGCCAGGCGCTGCGGTGAGTTGGTGCGACTGACCGTTGTGCAGGGCGACGCGCTGCACTGGTTCGCATCAGCCCAAGGCGCGCCACCCGGCCTGATGTACCAGCCGGCACTCAATGGCCGGCCCGTGCTGCACACCACCGCCAACGGCAAGGCGTGGCTGGCCACGATGAGCAACGAAGCGGCGACCCGGCTGGCATTGCAAAACGGCTTGGGCCAGCCGGCCGCTCCCGGCAAACTCGCCGGTCCGCGCGCGATGCAGACCATTGATGAACTGCTGCGTGAACTGGACGCGACCCGCGCCCGCGGCTACGGGCTGGCAGTTGAAGAGGCAGAGCCCGGCGTGAAAGCGATTGCGACAGCAGTGCGCGAGCCCGAAAGCCAGCGCGTGCTGGGCACGATCAGCATCGCCGGCCCGCTGCTACGCATGGGCACCGAGCGCGACGCGGAGTTTCATGCCCTGCTGCAACAGGCCAGCGGCACGCTGGGCTTGGTCTGGCCCAGGGATGACAGCCCGGCGGCAAATGCCGCATGAGATTCATAGACGGGCCAAACAGGTCATTTCGATCGACACAAGGAAACAGACAAATGAACGGTATCCAGATCGAGGGCGTCAAAAACATGGAACCGAGCGCCATCGAGGCCGCCGCACACTACCTGCACGCACTTCAGTCGTCGGGTCGCTTCGGTGCAAGGCTGGAAGCCGGCTTGCGTCCTGCCACGCCGGAAGACGGTTGGCGCATCCAGCGGCGAATCAGCGAACTGCGCGGCAACCCCGCCATCGGCTGGAAATGCGGGTTGCCCCCGGGCGATCGCTGGGTCGCCGCCGCGCTGCATGAGGCGAGGCCATCGGGCGGCGTGGCTGCCGCGCCTGCGGGACCGACAGGCGCAGCACGCATCGAACCCGAACTGGCATTCGAGCTCAAGCAAAGCCTGCCGCCACGGGCGACCCCCTACACCCACGCCGATGTCAACGCCGCCATCGGCAGCGTGCGGCTGGCGGTCGAGGTGCTCGGTTGCCGCTATGACGATGCTGCAGACGCCAGTGGCGCTGAACTGATGGCCGACAGCCTGTGGCACCAAAGCGTGGTGCTGGGGCCGACTGTCGCCGTGGACTTTGCACAGGAGCCATTTCCTGGCCCCTTCGAGATTGCACTCTCGGTGCAGGGCCATGACGACATCACATTTGCAGCCAGCCACCCCAACGGCGACCCGCGCTTGCCCCTCTACTGGCTTGCCGAGTTTCTGCGCAGCCAGGGCACGGGTCTGGAGGCCGGGCAGGCAGTGATCACCGGCTCATTTGCGGGGGCGATTGACCTACCGTTCAAGCGTCCCGCCGTGCTTCGCTATGGCAACTTCGGCGAACTTGCGCTGACGCTCGAGCAGCTTTGACAACGCGGCCTCAAACCTGAATACATACCCAAAAGGATTCCCCATGCGTCTCGTTCGATTCGGCCCCCGCGGCTCTGAAAAACCCGGCCTCATTGATACACACGGGACCTTGCGTGATTTGTCTTCCGTCGTGAGCGACATTCACGGGCCAACACTTTCGCCCGAGAGCCTTGCAAGGCTGCGCGCCCTCGATGCGTCGAGCTTGCCCGCCATGCCCGCCGATACACGGCTCGGCCCCTGCGTAGGCCAGGTTCCGAATGTGGTTTGCATCGGCCTCAACTATTCCGACCATGCGGCAGAAACCAACACGCCGATCCCCACACAGCCGATTGTCTTCAACAAGCACACCAGCGCGCTGGCTGGCCCCAACGATCCGATCGTCGTCGCACCCGGCTCAGGCAAGCTTGATTGGGAGGTCGAACTCGCTATCGTGATCGGACGTCCGGCCTGGCATGTCAGCGAAGCAGAAGCGCTGCAATATGTGGCCGGCTACTGCCTTTGCAACGATGTGTCAGAGCGTGCCTGGCAAATCGAAATGGAAGGCCAGTGGACCAAAGGCAAAAGCTACCTCGGCTATGCGCCGATAGGACCCTGGTTGCTGACGGCTGATGAAGTGCCGGACCCGCAGAATATCGACCTCTGGCTCGACGTGAACGGAACTCGACGGCAGACCGGCAACACCCGCACGCAGATATTCGGCGTTGCAACCATCGTGTCTTATCTCAGCCGCTTTATGGCGCTTCGGCCCGGCGACGTGATCCCGACCGGTACGCCGCCAGGTGTCGGTCTCGGCCAGAAACCGCCTGTGTTCCTGAAGGACGGTGATGTGATGACCTTGGGCAGTGATCTGCTCGGCACGCAGCGCCAGCAAGCCATTGCCTACAGCGACGCCATGGGCGCCGCCTGGCGTGCTGGCCAATTGCCTGAGCTCTAAGGCGACAGCAAAAGGCGAGTTCTACGATTGCCTAGCCGTGAGCGTATGCCCGAGCGCGCCGGCGATGATGGCAATCGCGTTCACCCGTCGGCGACCTTCGAGCCCGTATATGCTTAGGTTCCCGTTTGCGCGATACCGCCGCCGGCCAGGCCAACATTGCAACAGCGATCATCCGGTCCAATTCGCTCCTGGTTGCACCCGCCTGCGGTAGATCCAAAATCGCTTGCATCACCGAGCAGATCGGCACAACTTCTCGCGAGCAGGCAACCCGGCGGTGGACGCGATCAACGAGTTTGAAGTGCGGTTCGTTGCGGCGCAGAAGCAAAAACCGTCGGCCCCGTAGTCACATCCTTGACCCAGCCTCCCCGTTGGGCTTTCGCTTCTCACCGTTCGAAATAGGAGTTGAATCCACCGTCCCACCAATCGACCGAAGAATTCGGTGACTCATTGATTGTCGGCGTGACACCCTCGGTCAAACTGGCCGCACGTCGAAGAACGCCTCGTCGGTGTCGCCAAGGTCGCGGAAGCCTGCGGTCCTGGCCGCATCGAAGGCCTTGATCCATCGTTTGGCCAGCGCCACCTCGTCCTTGGTGAGATCGCTTTCGCCCGACTCGCTGGCGTTCTGGAACGCCCGAAGCGCCGGCACCACGTCGTCACCCAATTGCCGGTCGAGCTCGCGCCGGAAGCGTTGCTCTGCCACCTTGACGGCATCCGCAGCTGGATGTGGATAGTCCACGAGCCGCGTGATGTACGTGACCCGATGCACGGGCTCGACGTTTTCGAAACGGAAGGGCACGTCTTCGTCCGGCATATCCGGTTGATCCGCTATCGTCTGCACTTGCGCTGCATCGCGCGAAAGGAAAAGCTCAGCTTGGGTCATGGTTCATATCCGCGGCGTTCTGTAGCAGTTGCAGGGAGAGTGGGCCGGGCAGGCTGTGGGCCTCGCAGTACCAGACCTGGTCGCACCACCGACCTCCCGCCTGCTCGACGCCGGCAAAGCTGATGGTGCCAAAGGCGCACGCGGCCAGTTCGGCTCTTTCGATACAGGCGGTGGCCCTTCTCGAGCAAGTCCTCGAGGTCGGCCTGGCCATCTGCAAATTCGACCCACGCATGGGCGAACGCCATGCGCCACGAGAGGCGCGGTTTCACAGTTCTTTTCGGCATAGTGGGCTCGGCAAAAGTACTGTTTAAATATAAGGGTATCCTCTTAGCTCCAGCATGGTGAAATACTGGATGTACATACAGATTTTAGCGATTGCCAAAGGGAAACGCTACGCTCAAGGTCCAACGGCTCAAAACGGCCAACCAAGCCAAACATGACGCACCCAAATAAGCGCGACTCTGAAATAGTTGTGGAACTCGCACAGACCTTTGCGGGGCTGATGTTGGAGAAATTCCCTGGCTGGTCACGCGCCTTCTTCAGGTTCTACATCGACGAGCTACAGGATGGCGCCAGCGCGTCGTTCGAGCGAGCCGGTGAAGTGACCCTTCTAAGTGCGATGAGGGAAGGGCCTTTCTACGACCGGATGGCTGAATTGGCCCGCGAGCTTCACGAGGGCGGTGTGATCTTCAAAGTTCTACTGCTCACCATGCACTCCAACCTCGATTACCGCGTGGACTACGAACACAAGGACTCTGACCGCTGGAGGATTACCAAGCTGGATGGCGCGACCGGTATTCCCTTGGGGTTGAACTGATGGCTTTGGGCCTTATGAGTCGCTCGACTGGACCACGTCCGCATAGGTCACGGGACCAGTGACCACAGCCTGCTGAAGCAACCGATAGAACAGCATCCCGCGTGAACCTGAGGTGCGGCGGTTGAAGCGGAAGACGAACTCATCGAGGTAGGCATCCAGGTGTTCGGGCTGCACCGAACCATGGTGCGTCCCCAGAATCCACCGCTTGACCAGCGCCGCCACGCGGTGAACACCGGCCATCGACACATGCGCCGGCACTTCCGAGCCGAGCATCACCGTGCGCTGGTGGTCGTAGCCCAAATCCTTCAGCGGCTGGTAGGCGCCCGCACCGTCAGTGCGCACCTGGGCGCCAGGCTCGATGCTCTCCTGAACGAACGGAATCAGGTACTGCGCTGAAGCCTTGGGAATGCGACGCAGCCGGATGCGGCCGAACCCCTTGGGCTCCAGCAGTTCGACGGCCACGGCGACCAGCAGCTTGGAGGTGCTGCGCTTGCGCCCGGTCTTGACGGGTGGATCCTCGCGGTCGGTCAGCGCCATGTAGGTCTCATCAACCTCGATCACGCCCTTGAGCTGATCCCGGCCCGGCCGCGCCATCGCGCGGCGAAACCGGTGCAGCATCGTCCAGGCGGTCTGATAGCTGCCCAGGCCGAGCACACGCTGCAGCCCCAGAGCACTGACGCCTTGCTTCTGATTGGTCAGATACCAGGCCGCGGCCAGCCACACGCGCAGCGGCGTGCGGGTCTTGTCGAAGATGGTGCCGGCAGTCACCGTGGTCTGGTGCTGGCAGCTTCGGCACATCAGGCGGGTGCGGCTGGCACGGTATGCCTCGCCAATACTGCCGCACTTCGGGCAGACGAAGCCGCTGCCCCAACGCAACCGTTCCAGGTAGGCGAGGCAGTCGTTCTCGGTGGAAAACCAGTCGAGGAATTCGTTCCAGGTCTGGGGGTAGTCCTTGCCCGCTGACGGCGCTAATATCTGTACGTCCATCCAGTGGCTCCGCAATTGCTGGAGCTAAGAGGATACCCCTTTTAAATATACAGTAATTGGCCTAGAATGGAAGCTATGGAACCCGTGCCAGCCAACGTCTGGATCGCCGCCTGCGCGCACCGGTTGCGGCAGCAGTGGCACACCGTTGATCTGCTTGAGCGTAAGGCTCATCTAGGCGATGGCGCAGACAGGCAACTGCAGACGGCTTTGGGGAACTGATGGAGATCGAGCCGCGGCTCGGTCGACTAGATCATGTTCATCCTGTCGCGTCGTTGGCCTTCACGAGGTGTCGAGGCATCCGCACTGTGAAGGTCGTGCCTTCGGCGTCGGTTGATTTCACCTCGATGCTGCCTCCGTGAGCCGTTGCGATCTGGTTGGCGATGTACAAGCCAAGCCCCAGACCGGATGACTGGGACGCGCCACTGCGTTTCAAGGCGGTGGCCGCGAGCGGCTGAAAGAGCGTCGCTCGTTGCGCCTCGGGAATTGGAGGCCCTTCGTTGTGAACGTCGAGTCGCACCTCGGTCTGCGTGCCTTTCAACGTGAGGCTGACCTCGCCGCTGGGGTCGCCATGGTGCAGCGCGTTGGTGAGCAGGTTGATGAGCATCTGCGACACCCGCTTCGGGTCCCACTCTCCATGCGCCAGTCCAGCAGTCTTGCAACGCAACCGGCGCCCGGGGTGCGATGCCTCAACCTCCTCGATCGTTCTGGCGCAAATTTGAGCCATGTTCGCCGGCTCTCTCGTCACGGGCAATCCGGGTCCGAGGCGCACCAGCGTGAAGTCCAACAGGTCACGAATCAGACCATCCATGCGGCCCACGCTCTGCAGGGCCCGCGCTGCCACCTTCATACTGGTAGCGTCGGTGGCCTCGCTGCGCAGGATGTACTGCAACCCGATCGACAGCGCGTTCAACGGGTTGCGCAGATCATGGGCCAGTACACCGAGGATCATGGTGCGGGAATCATCGAGCTTCACGGAGTAGCGCGTGACCGAAGTGGTGAGCGCCTGGTCGATGGCTTCGTTGATACGAGTCAGCTCTTCCACTGCTTCATCGGTCTTGGCCCTGTGCACGGCCCATTGCTGGAGCACGCTTGCCCGGATGGCCCGGAACTCGGCCACGAGTTGGTCCATCGTGAACTGGTCGCCGAACCGCGAGACTGCGTGCGCCTCGGCGGCGTGCGTGAGCTGCGGCATGGTGTCGGACCGCAGCCCCTTGGCCTTGTCTGCGCGCTGCTGCTCCGATTGCGGCACGCGCATGTCTTCGGCCACCGCGCGAAGCATCTCTTCCGCGTGGTCGCGCAGGGCCTTCCTGTCCAGTTGGGCAAGCGGCATCAAGGAGTGGGCGAAGGTCTCCCACTCTTGCAGGATCGGCTCCAGGTTGCCCTTGATGAACTCTCCCAAGCCGGATACGTCGTTGGTCATGCGCGCGTCACCTCATGGGGAAACCAGCGTAACACCGAAGGTCGGCCGAGCCAATGGCTGCGGAACCTGGCACTGCGGCGCTGGCCGGACAATCTTTTTCGGAAGCGCGTCAGCACGGATTACCGCGCGCTTGCGGTCTGGGGGCCGAAGTTCGAGTGATCAGCGGACGCGAAAAAGCCCGCACGAGGCGGGCTTGGAGATTTGGTCGTGAACTCTCACGCGGTCCACGGTTACGGCAAATGTTCAGTTGCGGAAGCCACCTGTTGTTTTTCTCGTCGTAGTGACTTCGACGCGCCGGTGTGAGATTCGGCTTGACTGGCCAGTCAACACCCAAATCAAGTTTGGGCGAGGTCGGATTGTATCAGGGCGGGGAGGTCACAACTTGCCATCGGGCGCTCAAGAGCTTCATGGGCCCAGGTTGCTGAGCGCCGTTCGTCCCATCCAGGTGATTCGTGCCACTCGGGCTCGCCTGTCCTGGTTGGCACTTACCGTGATCGTTGCGTCGAGGTAGCCGACAGCGCACAGCAACTCCACGCATCTGATCTTGGCGTGATCATCTTCCTCCAGCGGAAAGCTGGCGTGTTCAATTTCTTGGAGGTAGTCGATGGGCAACACGGCGGGCTTCCGGGGCGTCCGATGATCACGAGCAGGTACAACCGGCTTGATGATGGACTGCGGCGCCGTATGCGACGTAGGGAAAATCCGTCTCGGGTGACGGAATACTTCGGAATACTAGGCGCAGCATCATGGGCCATCGACAAGGCACGTCCTCACCCAGCTCACGAAACCACTCCGTGAATCGAAAGCCTGTCCCTTTGCGAACCAAAGAGAAGTGATGCCGATGAATTTCCTGCGCCGCATCGCGGACGCCTCGTTCCCTCTGGCCATCCATGAGGAGGCCGACATTCAGTGCGCGGCGGTCTTGGTCGCTGCCGGACTTATCGAGGCGAACCTCCCCGGCCCCGACAACACCGCGGGCCGCGGCGGGGTGATCCTGCGCATCACTCCACAGGGGCGAGCCGAGCTCAACCGGACAAGAGCCCTGTATCCATAAAACAGCCGCTCGGAGCCGGCTTCGTCGAAAGCTCGACAAGTGATGCGCCGTTCGCAAGAATCGTCCGATGTGCACCGGCTACATCAGCCCCGAGGACCGAGATCGAGGCCTTCTGGCGAGATGCGGGCCGGCGCCGAGCGCCGAAGAGCTGGAGAAGGTCTAGTTTTCGTCGCTCGGAAACTCGAATTGAAGCGTGACGAATGCCACCTCGGCAGCTTTGCGCGGGTCCTGGTCGGCGCTCACCGCGTAGAGCGCGGCAGTGAAAGCGTCCAGCCACTCGCGGTCGACAGCGCCTTTGCAGCGATCGTAGAACTCACTCCTGAATTCGTGCCACCAGGCCTCGGCCGGAGGCAACGCGCTTCCCGCGATGATGATGGGCTTGGCAGGCTTCCACATGGGCGCAATCTATCTGTTGTATCGGTTGGTGTACTCACTTATTTATGTGAGAGAACCATCTCGCGCATGCCCCGCCCTGGCTGGCCCGTGCCGAAGCGACGATCGCGCGCATGGGAAGTCCGACTAGCCAACCGGACTGGCGTCTTCGTCGTCGCCAGGCATGCGAGGGCCTATGCGCTCATCTGGCGCGTGGCCTTCAAGCGCCCGCACGCCAGCGTGCAGTGCGTCGAGCCACATTTCATGCGGCTCCCCGGCTGATTCGAGCTCTTTCCACTGGCTGGCGTCATCGCCTTCTTCCATCAGTACCCAGAAGAAGTGCCCCGGGTCCGGCTCGTCGACGTGGACGGCGATTCGCCGAAGGTGGCCCATCAGCGTTTCCCGGCCAGGTACTCGCGCACGGCATCGGCCGAGTTGCCCACCGCCTTGACGGCGTCGCGCAGTTGGGTTTCCGTGCACTTGAGGGCCTCGGTCCATGACCGGACTTCATGAGGCTCATGCATCGCGATCAGCTTTCGGTCGAGGCCGGTTTTCTTCAGGTCATCTGCCATCTTTGGTCTCCTTACGGCGCGGAAGGATGTCGCGCACTGCCACGATGACACGCATCGAAGGCGCGCAACCGGGGTGATTGGCGCCTTTTACTGACGGTGGCCCTCCTACGCGCGCAGCGTTGGGTGCATGCCGTCGCTGCTGCTGGTGGTGACCCCGCAGCCGACCCGGGAAGCCGCGTTTGGAGTGCACGAAGTACCGTGCCCTTCGCTTCGTCGAGGAATGGAGCACGAGGGCAGGTCAAGCCGCAGAGCGACGGCTGGCGCACCCCGCGTGACCAAAGGTCACATCAATCGCAAACCCCGAGCGAATTGCATGGCAGTCTTCGCGAACCCGGGAGCGTCGCCCATCTTGGCAATCTCGGCGAGGCCGTCGTCGGTGATGCCCTCCACCGTCGCCGTCGAGGCCTTGGCGTACAGCCCCGCCGGCGTGAGTGCTGAAATCTTGGCCTCGATCAACCCCGTGGCCATGAACACGGGCACATCGCGAGCTTCCTCTGGCTCAACGACCTGTACCGGTAGTTGGGTGCGCAGAAGCCTCATCAGGAACAAGAGCGGCATTCGATCCTCCGGTCGCCGGCGCTCGCTGTGCCCAAAATGCCGGCCCTTTTGGGCTAAATGTAGTCCTAAGTACGACGTGCCACGCCTGACCATCCGGCGTAGGCGGAACTGACGCGCCCGCGGGCAGATGCTCATCAGGACAAAAGCACCAGGCTTTCAGTGCCGTTCCAGTACTTATCGAGCGAGAAGGAAAGGACATTCCTTCCATGTGCTCATGTCGCCGGCGCAGTCCAATAGCCAACACAGATACAGCCTCAAGACGACACGCATCTGGCGTTCACCAAGGAAGCACATGACCACGATGACCGGCTCCAATGGCAGCGACACCACCAGCAGCGGCGAAGGCGACGACACCGTCAGCGGCGGAAGAACATGAATGATGACTCCCAAGTCGAACCCTCCGAATTGGCGAAACGCCGGATCGCCTACTCCGCGAAAGTCACAGAGCTTCAATACAAGCAGGCAAAGCGGATCTGCGACGAGATCAACGGGGTTCCGATCGGCAAGGACGACCCTATGGTGCTGGCCGTCCTCAAGGCGATCTCGACCAACTACGCCGCTCTGGCTCATGCGGCCGGAGTTGAGAACTTGCTCAATCCGGAGGCCGCGGAATTCGACATCCAGACCCCCAGATTCACGGCCCGCAGCAGGCCTGGCCAAATTCGTTGATCCAGGCATCTTCGACGCAGAGGCCGACAGCTCTGGAACGTCCATTGAGCTACAGGGCCGCTGGTCGGCGTCCGACAGGCGCCAGCCAGGGCAGCTGCATATCGTCACGCTCTCCATCGAAGGAGCGATGCGAGCAAGCGCCAGTCTCGATCAGAAAACGCATCGAAGGAGCTAACGGCTATGCCCCTGTTCTATTTGCTGAGCCTGCAGCATGTCCCCCTGCCCAAGGTGGTGACCAGACCCGAGGACGTTCATCATGTGAGCGTCCTCAAAGCCACGGGTCTCATCGAAGCGGAGATTGCGCCGGCACTGGACTCGGCCGGCAAGTACAACGTCGCCCGAACAGCTGTCGTGTTGCGCATCACCGAAGACGGCAACGCGGAAATCAACAGGATGCTCAACGAACCACGGCGAATGGGCAGGACGTTGCAAATGGTCAGGAACCGGATGCGGAGTTCTTCGCCGAGCTGAACGCTCGCTGATGTAGCACTGCCGGCGCGAGCACGTCTTGCGGCTGTCCCCGGTGGCGCGTCCGAGGCCGACTACGCGCTCGGCCGGCGGGTCAACCCCGACGCATCGCTTTCGTTGTTCGAGGCCCTGGCTGCGAACGGCACCAGGCCCACGGTCGTGTATGCGAGCAGCATCGCGGTGTACGGCACCGACCTGCCGAACCTTGTCACACCAACGACGCCGCTGCGACCGCCGCTCACCTACGGCGCACACAAGCGGGTGTGCGAGATCCTGCTGGCGGACTTCACGCGCCGCGGCCTTCTGGACGGCCGATCGGTCCGGCTCCCCGGCATCGTCGCCCGCGAAAGGAGCGGTGCGGGGCTCACCTCCGCGTTCATGAGCGACATCCTGCACGCGCTCAAGGCCGCCGAAGCCTTCGTCTGCCCCGTCGTCCCGAAGCCGCTGCGTGGTGGATGTCGGCCCGGCGCTGCGCCGAGAACATCGCCCATGCGGCAGTCATGGATGCCTCGCGCGCCGACCCGGGGCGCGCTTGGCCGCTGCCCGTGCTGCGCCTCTCGATCGGGGACATCATCGATGCGTGCTCGACACGCTACGGCGAATCCCGTCGCGGGTTGGTGTCATTCCAGCCTCGACCCGACGTGGAGGCGGTGTTCGGGCGCTATCCGCGCCTCGACGATGCATCGGCCCGTGCGCTCGGACTGCGTGACGACGGCTCGGCAGACGAACTGGTGCGCCGGGCACTCGGTGAAATCTGATCTGAAGCCCCGCTTCACGGCACCGCGACGCGCCACCGGCGTTCGACCGAACTTGCATGAGAAGCAAGTGCGACGCGTCGCAGCTTTCGCCCGCTCGGCGGCAAGCCGGGCCTGCGCGGCTTCCTGGGCCATGCAGAGGTTTTGCGCATCAAGCAGGAGTTGATCCAGCGCGCTGCCGAAGCAAGACTTGGCTTCCAATTTCGTTACGGTCTACCTCATGTCCCACCTCCTGTTTTTTCGAACACGCGCCGTTCGTCTGCTGTGTCTTGTCGGCGCATTCGCATGCGCCGGCGTCGCCTGCGCGCAATCGGCTGGCGCCAGCCGGCCCAATCCCGTCCCGGCGGATCTGAACTGGCCGACACGACCGCTGCGGCTGGTCGTCGGCTTCGGGGGCGGCTCCTCGCCGGATTTCGTGGCGCGCGTGCTGGCCGCTCCCATGGCGAAGGCGCTCGGCCAGCCGGTGATCGTCGAGAACCATCCTGGCGCGAGCGGCAACATCGCCGCGGACGTCGTCGCGAAGTCCACCGACAGGCACACGGTCGGCATCCTCATCAACGGCAACATGACGATCGCCAAGATACTCAATCCGGCGACCTCCTACGACCCGCAGAAGGACCTGATGCCGCTGAGCATCATCTGCACGGCACCGCTGGTGCTCGCCACGACCCCGGAGGTCTCGAAGGCGGCTCCGCGCGGCTTTCTCGAGGCGGCGCGCGTCGCCGGCAGCAACTGGAGCTATGGCACGCCCGGCATCGGCACGATCGGCCACCTCGGCATTGAGCTTCTCAAGGCCCGCACCGGCATCGGCGCCGTCCATGTGCCCTACCAGGGCAATCCGCAGGTCATCACCGGCCTGATCGGAGCGCAGCTGCAGCTGGCGCTCCTACCGCCTGGCCTCGCGCAGGAGCAGGTCAGGGCCGGAAAGCTGCGCGCGATCGGCGTGACCTCGTCGCGCCGATCCGAACTCGTCCCGGACTACCCGACCTTGGCGGAAGCAGGCCTGAAGGATTTCGAACTCGAAATCTGGACCGCCGCGGCGGCGCCCGCCAGCCTGCCCGCGCCCATCGCGCAGCGCCTGGCCCAGGTTCTTTCGGAGGTCATCCGCCTGCCCGAGGTGCGGCAGAAACTGTTCCAGCACGGCTACGAGGCGGCAGGCATTTCGGGCGAGGCACTGGTGCGCCGGGTGAAGGCGGACACGGCCGCGCTCAGCGGGATCATCGCGAGCCAGGGCATCAAGCTTGAATAAGGAGACCCCCATGAATTCAGAACAACGGCGCCCGGGCGCCAACGAGGGAACCGCTGTCGTGGTCCATCACGCAAGCTCGGCTCCCCCCAGGAGCGACGAAGACGCCCAGCGCATCCTGGCGTCGCTGCGAGACGAGCTCGACGGCCTGGACAGAACCCTGCTGGAGACCTTGAGACGCCGGCTTGACTGCTGCTGCCGGATCGGTCTGCACAAGCGGGACCATGCGATTCCGATGATGCAACCCCATCGCATCGGAGTGGTGCAGGCGCGTGCGGCGGCCTTTGCCGCCGCGCACGGCATGAACCCGGACTTCCTGCGTTCACTGTACGAGCTGATCATCGCGGAGACCTGCCGGCTGGAGGATGAGATCATCGGCGTGCCGTCGACGGCTGCATGAAGACGCACGGTGCGCGCACGGGCAAGCGCTCGCGCGAGGCCCGCCGGCGCACGCACGTGCGGGAATGTCGCAAGGGCGGCCGCCGAGGCCGAACCGTTGTCATCGGCCATGCTCCACTTCCAGGGCGAACACATGCTGATCTTTTCTACCTTGGGTTGCGAGGGCAGCAACCATCACTTCGTGCTCCAGCAGTACCTTGCCGCCCATGGCATCTCACAGGCCTGCCGCATCGCGCTGTTCGACGACTTCCACAGCGGCGCGCGTGCACTGATCGCCGGCGAGGCGGATTACCTGCTTCAATGCGCGGTGCATCCGGCGGCGGCCGAGATCACGGGCACCTATCGCACGGCCATGGTGGTGGTCGACGCCTTCATTTCTCCCAGTCAGCCGATGGCGCTCGTGCGGTCGACGGCAGGCGGGGAGGGCGCCGGCAAGGTGGGCGTGCAGCCTGCCACGCAGAGCTATGCCGATCTGTCCGCTTGGCCGACCATCGTCCACGAGCCCACGGTGCTCGCGGTCCAGGCCGGCTTGAGCGAAGGGCGCTACGGCGGGGGCATTGTCTTCTCGGAGTTCGCGAAGAAGCACGCCGATCGCTTCGAGCTGATCGAGCCCATCGGCACCGTCTGCGATGCATGGATCGTGTACGGGCGCCAAGCCGTGGACCAGGGCCGGACGGTGGTCTGGAAGAACAGCCCGATCGCAAGGCAATTTCTGAATCGTCTCGGGTTGGCGTCGAATCCTTGTAGTCGCTGAAGGGCGGGAGTGCCTGGGCCGGGACGCGGAGTGCGCGGTCTGATGCCGCTCCCTTTTTCTGGCTGCCGAGTAGCAGCGCCGCGTTCGCGAACCGGACCTCGCACGGCGACGCGAACCCCCGATCTGCGCCTCGGTCTACGTTTCGCTCGGAGCAGGTCGGGATGAATCGGTGTCCGGTGGCTCCTGCGCCAAGTCGCGCCACGACACCTGCTCGTTGTTCCTGGGCACGAAACCCACCTGCACCGAAGATGGTCGCGATCTTGTGCGAAATCCTGGCTGCCCACCTGCACCGGAGACTCGCTGCCGATGTAGCAAAAGGCGCTTCCCAGTTCGGTGAGGAAGCGGCCCAGGTTCATCAGCAAGCTGCGGTGCAGTTCGGCTTCGGTATGCGGTTCGGGCAGGGCCAGGAAATCCAGCAGGTAGGCGTCCTTGAACTGCTGCGCAGCCTGCGGCTGCATTTCTCTCAACGCCATTGAGACTTTGGGAGGCGCTGCAGCAGGGCGCGTTCGAAGAGACCGCTGTCGATCTGGCGCGCCCTCGCGAACCTGCCAGCCCTGCCGGGCTGCCATGCGCAGATAGAACTCGCGCTCCTCCTCGCGCTTGGCGCGGCTGAGGATGTGCAGGTGCGAGGACCAGGGAATTTCTCTCAACGGCGCTACGTTTCGAGCCTGGCGGGTAGGCTTGGAAGAATTGCCGACGGCGCGGTCTTAGGGGCAACGCCGGTCTGACCGGACGCAGGCAATTTCTGGCGCGTTCGACAGGCAAGTTGCTGGGTTGTGAGCCGTGCTGCTGCATTTTTTGCCATGATGTCTCGCCTCGACGAGACCGGCCAGTCAGCGTTATTACTCCATTCTTCAAAGAACTGAAATAAATGGAGTAAATTCGACAAAAGAATGGCTGGAGCGCCCCCCGAGGTCCTCTAACGTCTTGATTTCATGAGATTTGCACCAAAATTGGCAAAATCCTTCTCTGAGGTGCAAATGGATCTTGTTCGAACTTCGGATGCTGCCGCCAAGCAGATCCTGGACTCCACGCGGGTATACAGGGAGTACGCCCGCGTGCGGGGAGAATCGCGGGGGCTGAAGGGGAGTCTCTTCTGGAAGAAGGTCGGCTCCTACGAGTATCTTGCCCGGAAGGTGCGGGGGAAAGTGACGTACATCGGTCCTCGAACTGTCGAGACGGAGCGCCAGTTCGGGGAGTTCAAGCAGAAGAAGGCCCGGCTGCAGCAACGGGCTCGAACGCTCAAGGAAAGCGTCGAGTCGTGCGAGCGAATGAACAAGGCCGTCAGGGCCGGCGCCGTTCCCACCCCTGTGGTGGAGGTGCTTCGCCAGTTAGAAGCCGCAGGTCTCTCGGAAGGCAGCGTGGTGCTGGGTACATCGGCTCTCTTCGCGTATGGACAGCCCGCAGGTGTGCGACTCGAGGAGATGTCCTCACCCACCCTTGGCTGCGTCGTCGACGATGCAAAGTACCACTTGCAGGTGCTGCTTGATGCTCCGGAGAACACCATCACTGCCGCGCTGACGGAACTGCAGGAGGCAGTCGACGCGACTGTGGAAGTCGCTCCGGCAGGAGCGTCCGGCGAGCGAACTTACTTTCTTGTCGAGTTCAAGTTTGGCCGTCAGCGCGAGCCTTCGAAATGCCGGGCCGAGAATGCCTATTGGAGGACCTTGGCCACGGAGATGGCCGCGGAGGTCCAGCATGCGGGCAAATTCGAGCAGGTCGTCATCGGCAAGACCGGAAAGATGGCCACGATGCGTACGCTCGATCCGCAGTTCTTTGCAATGGTCAATCATGCGGTCATTGGAGTTCAGCCAGCGGCAACGCCAGATTCTCAAATGGCGCAACGTCAGGCTGCGCTGGTTGATTCGTTGATCGCCGACTGTCTGGTTGTTGTGTCCAAGCTACCTGCGGCCGAGTGTCGCCGCACGGTAGAGAGCATCGCGCAGCGCGTTTTCGCGCCTGGTTGATCGATGGCATACAGAGAGCGTGAGGCGAAGGCGGCCGCCCAAATCATCGAAGCACAACAGGTCTTTGCCGAGTACCAGCGTGCCGAGGAGGCGGTTCGCGCATTCGGGTTCGATTTCGTCTGGAAGGCCCGGACTGACGGTGAGCATCTTCACAAGGTTGCCGTCGACGGCGAGGTCCTGAAGGACTTCGGTTTGCGCAATGCCAAGCTAGAAAGCATCGTGCGTAGCTACGCTGAAAAGAAGGCGGCGGCGCTCAGGCGCATGACCACTGGGCTCAAGAACGCCAGCGCATGCAGAAGCGCAATGTTGCCCACCAAGTCGGCAGGCTGCTGGTGATGCCGGTCAAGGTGCTCGATGTGCTCTGGCGTCGCGGCATCATGGACTACTACACAGTGATCGGCACATATGCCATGTACGCCTATGAGGCCGCGGCGGGTGTTGTGTTTGACGAACCCACGATGGCGACCAACGATGTCGATCTCTTCTACACCGCCAATAAGCAGATGAAATGTCCCGGCTGAACTGCAGTCCATACTGACCAATCCAAAGTACTACGACCCGGCCGCCTTCGACGAGCACATCGAGGTTGGCGGCACGAGCACGGCGCAAATGGGTTTTGCCGGGTGTGCGTTGCCGGTTGTCCTGTCGCACAACACGCCCAACAATTCGGTCTACATGCTATGGGGTTCTGAGGGGCATCGCTTCCATGGACTCTTTCCTCGCGTAAGCCGCCACAAGGAGTTTTGAGTGGCCTATCGCGCAAATCCTTTCTTGGAGCGAATGTCGGAGCGCACCTCCGACCAGGAGTTTGTTCGTCTTTTTTCCCCGAAGATCTTCGAAAGACTTCATGAGGACGCCTTCAACGGTGCGGTGCATCTGTTCACCAGTCCGCCGGGAGGAGGGAAGACCACTCTGCTGCGTGCTTTCACGCCGGCGGCACTGCGAGCTTTCTGGAATGCCCGAGCCGGTCAAGACGAGTCGTACCAACGGTTGCTCGGGCGCCAGGTCATGCATGAAACAGAGGGGCCCCAGCTACTTGGCGTGCTGCTGTCCTGTGCTTCGGGTTACGCCGACCTCCCACCCGGCGCGTCCATGGCTCAAGCGGGACTGTTCCGTGCGCTTTTTGACTGCCGCGTGGTTCTTCGAACCCTGCGAAGTCTTGCTTCGCTAGTTGCTTACGCGTCGACCGATCAACTCACTGACGTGCGTCTAGAGTACGACGACTTGGCGCGTGATCTCAAATCGATTCCGACAGCAGATTCGGCCGTTGAGTTGGTTCGATGGGCGGAAGAGCGGGAACGAGCCGTGTATGCCAAGCTTGATTCGCTCGCTGGCGATGCTTCCGCCGATCTTCCGCTACACGTCCGGTTTGAAAGCGTGCTTTGGCTGCAATCGGTCAAATTCCTGCGCGGCGGAAAACTTGTGGCGCCGCGTCGATTGCTGATGATCGATGACCTCCAGAAGCTTCGGAAGAAGCAGCGCGAGCTGATGCTGGAGGAGCTTGTCGAACTTCGGCCTGCGATTCCGGTGTGGCTGGCCGAGCGCAGCATCGCCCTGGGAGATGCCTTGTTGTCTCAGGGTGCTCGCGAGGGGCGAGACCTTCGCCATTACCCTATCGAGGACATGTGGATTGGCAAGAGTGGCCAGCACCAGTTCGCGACCTTCGCCCAAAGCATCTTGGACCGCCGGTTGGACGTCCAGCGCGAGATCCCTGCAGGCGCATTCTCGCAATACCTTGAGGATCAGCTTACTCCTGAGGACCTCTCGGAGGTGTTCGGCAAGGCGGTCGCGCTCTTCGCTGCAGAGATGGAGCGCCATCGAGAGAACATTCGTTATGCAGACTGGTTGGCACATGCCGACGAAGGGCAGAAGACGATTGGTTTTGAGAGCCTGATGCAGCTATACGTCACGCGCATCCTGGTCGCCCGGTCCGAAGGCCGGCGACAACTCACGCTCGAACTCGCGCCGCTTCCCGCGGAGGATCTCGACGAACGCGACAGCAAGGTGCTAGGCGCCGCGGAGATACTTTGTCACGACGACCTGAAATTGCCCTATTACTACGGCATTGATCGGCTCTGCGCCTTGGCTACCACCAACGTCGAAGAGCTCCTGGCTGTCGCTGCGAGCCTGTATGAGGGCATGGTAGCCAAACAGGTTCTTCGGAAGCAGCCAGACCTTCGCTTGTCCCCAGCCGAGCAGGAACGTCGCATCAAAGAAACCGCCAAGCGCAAGCGCGACTTCATACCGAAGAGTCACACCGAAGGAACCAGAGCCCAGAGGCTCCTGGATGCCATCGGCCAGTACTGCCGGGAAAAGACATTCCAGATGTCTGCCTCCTATGCGCCGGGTGTGACTGGGATCCGTCTCAGCCGCTACGAACTGAGCAGGCTGCGACCGGAGCGGACGAAGACGTCGGAGCCACATGCGCTGCTTGCCCGCGTGCTCTGGGAGTGCGTTGCAGAGAATCTGTTGACAACACGCGGTAGCGCGGCCAGCGCGTCCCGGGAGGAGGGCACGGTGTTCTATCTGAACAGGTCGCTCTGTGCTTACCACGACCTTCCTCTCCAATACGGCGGTTGGCAAGACGTGTCTGCCGAGGCCTTGATCAGTTGGATGGACGGCCCCTCCGCGCCGACGAAACGCCGCTCGGCGGAGGTGCCGCGATGACGCTGTGGAATCGCTATGTGTTTCGGCGTGGAGCCGAAGTGCAGGACATGTGGGATCAAATGTTCCAACAGCGTCGACGTGCTAACAGCGGCGTGCGACTGTTGTACGTGGGAGGGCGCGGATTTGACCTGCGGGCGCAATCCGTGATGGATCGGTTCATCGGCAGCGTTATCTCGTCGGGTTGCTCCGTTGAAAAGGCGGAGTTGCTGCTGGTGGGATTTCGCGGCTACCAGTTGAGCGATGAGCTCGTCGACGTGACCGAGGCAAATGCGCTGGCTCTTGAGCGGCGGTTCGCCGTGATCGGGGCAACGCGGACGGTCATGATTGAATCAACGGCCGAGGGAGAAGACGACCTGAGCGCGAGCAATGCGCTCAGGCTCGGAACCGAAGAAGTGCTTCGTGCAGTCTCCGATCAGACAGACATCGTTCTCGACGTAAGTTCACTTCCTCGTATAGCGTATTTGTCGCTCATGCTCGCATTGCTGGATCGGCTAGTACCCAACCGCAATGCGCCAGTACCCTTAGCCGCGTCGAAGATCAATCTGCAGATCCTTGTCGGAGAGGATGCTGGCCTCGACAGCATGATCCAGTCCGAGGACCCTAGCAACGAGCTGGTCTTGATTCCTGGATTTGCAAGCGCATTGCAAACTGAAAGCACTCGCGATTGGCCGCTTGTCTGGTTTCCGGTACTCGGCGAGAACAGGGTGTCGCAACTGCAGAAGGTGATGTACGACCAGATTCCAGACTCTGCGGAAATCTGCCCGGTGCTTCCGCATCCGTCCCGTGATCCACGTCGAGGTGATCGGCTGCTGATCGAATACAAGGTGCCATTGTTTGACGTGAGCAAGACGCCCCTGACCAATGTCCTCTATGCCCACGAGAGCAACCCCTTCGAGGCGTATCGGCAACTGTTGGGCGCCATGAAACGGTATCAGAAAAGCTTGAGCGTTATCGGCGGATGCCGATTGGTGGTCACGCCGTTGGCGAGCAAGCTGATCACGCTGGGCGCAGCTCTGGCATGCTATGAAATGAAGCTTGACATCGTGAACGGCAACTATGGGGTCGCGATTCCTTATGCGGAGCCGAAGCGCTACAGCGTGTCGACTGCTGCATTGCGTGCTTCAACGCCGGACGTTTCGGCAATGGTCCTTACCGGCGAGGCCTATGCCTGATGCAGCGGCTGAGTCGGATTCATTTCGGCTACGCATACCTCGGCGAAATGAGCACTGGGCGCGCGGAAATTCGACCGCGTGGAGATCTGCGACTCGATGAGCAGCGATGGCATCGCGGCCCGGCGTCGTTGATGACCAACTCAAGCAGGTGCTCTTTTGACGGAAAGCGGGCCTCATCGGGCGCACACTGGCTCAAAGGCGCAATGACGGTAAACTACGTCGTCCCGACCCCTCAAAGCAAGCATCCATGCGGGTTTCCCGCCCTTGGAAACCATTGAGTGGGAAACCTGGTCTGCGGAGGCGATAGAACAAATGGCAGAGGACTGCTCGACTTGTTCTATTCGGGATCGCTGCCTACATGGTTTGTCGCGAGGCACGCGAATTTTTAATGCGGTAGTCGTCTTTCTAGGAGGACGATCTGAGCTGACCGGCTAATTCCAGGAGCGACTTGCGCTGCTTCGTGCTCAACTGGCCGAACCAGAGAATGAGCTTGGCTAATTCGTCGTCTACTGCGTAAAAGTAAGCGGCGGGTATTCCGAGCTCGTCTGCGAGTCGATGGGCAAACGCAATGTTCGGCTCGTGAATTCCGCTCTCATAGCGAGAGATGCGTGCGCTTGCAGTGCCCTCGTCCAACCCCGCTTTCACGCCGAGTTTGTCCTGCGGCAGGCCGGCTGCCAATCGCGCGAGCCGCAGACGGGCACCGAAGATTGAGCGAGGAGATCGGCTGGGAGACACTCTACGATAGTCGTAAGATCGACTTTTCTCGTCTCTACGTTTTTCGTAGAATTTGGACTTGCATATCCCGCGTCAAGGCAAGTCCCACATGGCCAATCGAGCAATTGCATCCCCGCTCCCCAGCACCCGGCGTTTGAGGTTGCCGGTCTCGGTGACGCGTGTCCGGCCGCGGCAACCCGCTCCTGTCGTACGCAGCCTGTCCGCGGCGCGCATCGGCACGCAGGTGAGGGCGCTTCGCATGGCGGCCGATGTGTCCGGAGGTGCGCTGGCGAAGATGTCGGGGATTTCTTCCTCGATGCTTTCGCGCATCGAGCGCGGGCTGGTCTCGCCTTCGGTGGAGACCTTGGAGCGTCTCGCGAATGGTTTGGGTGTGCCGGCGTCGCGTTTCTTTGGCGACCAGGCACGCCGGACGGATTTCTGCCATGTGCGCGCAGGGCAGGGCGTTGTCGTCGATCGCGTGGGTGCGGTTTCAGACTACCGCTACGAGCTGCTGGGGCATCTCCTGTCGGGCAACTTGTTCGTCGAGCCTTATTTGGTCTCGCTGCTGCCCGGCGCCGATCCGTACGTGACCTTCCAGCATCCGGGGTTGAAGTTCCTGTACTTCCTGTCCGGTGAGGTCAGCTACCGCTATGGCGCCAAGGTGGTCACGGTGAGGGCAGGGGACTCGCTGCTGTTCGAGGCCACGGCGCTGCATGGGATCGAGGCTATTCAAGGTGGGCCGGTGTCCTACCTCTCGGTGGTGTTCACGTTGCGCGAGTGAGGCGTGTGGGGACGGGTCTGCTCGGGCGCAACGGCTGATCGGGTGCGTTGATGCCCTTTCTTCCTTCGTTCCGTCCTTCTTTCCTGCTTTCCTTTCGAGCTGTACCGTGACGCACGGCGTCGGGTGAATCGGGACCGATCACCTAGCGCACAGGGTTGACGTCGCGGCAGGCGATCAGGCGGGGGTTGAGGTTGTTTACCTGTCGGAAACAGAGCTTTCGGCCGGCGACATCGCCACGCGCTTCGAGATGTCCAAGCCCTCGCTTTCCGAGCATCTGAAGATCCTGGAAAGTGCAGGCCTCGTGAAGGCCGAGAAGCGAGGGCAGTTCATCTTCTACAGCCTGCAGCGCGAAAGCCTGGCCAACACCTTGACCGGTTTCGTGCAGGCGATCTGCCCGGTGTCCAAGGCGCTGAAGAAGGAAAGCCGGGCGCTGGCCAGTCAGCGTTCACCCGGCGCGAAGGCCTGAGCGATCCGACCGTCCTGCGCGTGCGCCTGTGGTCCTCCGTCGGTCTCAGCAGGCTGCAGGCGGCTGATTTCTAATCAAAAAATGTCAAAACAGACGCTGGATACGATTTTTTCGCGCCGGTAATTGTTTCCATAGACTCGTGGCGCTCCAGTGCGGTGTGCATGCGGCCAATCACTTTGGCGCCGATGGGCTCCTGGTGATGCTTAGGAGGATCGGGATGATCACGTCTGCCCGAGTGGTCAGCAGGCCGCCGCCGGGGTCCGTTATTGGTGCATCCCCTGTTTCTGGCACTTTTCTCATGCCTTTTCAACGCCAAGTCGGTGCAGATTTACATATCGAGTTAGTGGACTGCCATCTGGCAGCGTAAGTGGCTCTGTCGACCAGGTTGGCACCATGCAATGCTCCAGACTGCTTATAACCAAGTGAGATGAGAGCATGATGAAGAGAGCCGCTGCAATCGCAACCTGTTGCGTGATCGGACTGACCGCGTTTACGGCGCAGGCCACGACCACGTTGAAAGTGGTCATGGGGGCCGATTTAAAGATCTTGGATCCCATCTGGGCCACCAACTACCTGACGAGAAACTATGGCTACATGGTATACGACACCTTGCTCGCCCAAGACGCCAATGGCAATCTAAAGCCCCAGATGCTTGAGAGTTACGTCGAGTCTCCGGACAAGCTGACTTACAACTTCACCTTGCGCTCTGGACTGCTGTGGCACGACGGCACTGTGGTCACAGCAGATGACTGCGTTGCATCCGTTAAGCGATGGGGAGCCAAAGATCCAATTGGCCAAAAGGTGATGTCATCCGTCGACACGATCAAGGTCGAAGGCGAGAAGACCTTTTCGATCAAGCTCAAGGAGCCGTCAAGCCTGCTGCTTCGTGCCCTGGGAAAGTCGTCGCCCACAGTCGCATTCATGATGCCGAAGCGGGTAGCGGAGACGAATTCAAACACGCAGATCAACGAGTTCATTGGTTCGGGTCCGTTCGTTTTCAAGAAGGACGAGTGGCGCCCCGGGGACAAGGCCGTCTTCGTCAAGTTCGACAAATACAAGCCTCGTTCCGAGCCAGCATCGGGACTGGCTGGAGGGAAAGTTGTCAAAGTCGACCGCGTGGAGTGGCTCGCGATTTCGGATTCTCAACAAGCGGTGAACGCCCTTGAGTCCGGCGAGATCGACTATATCGCTACACCTCCGCACGACCTGCTTCCATTGTTGAACAAAAACAAGGAAGTCAAAATTGTGAACTTAACGCCGCTGGGAAGTTACTTCGTTTTCAAACCGAACTGGCTGGCAAAACCCTTTGACAACGAAAAGGTGCGACGCGCGCTTTGGTACACATTCAACCAGCGTGACTTTCTCAGTGCGGCGATCGGCAACCCTCAGTACTACAAAATCTGCAAATCGCTGTATCCGTGCGACACGACGTTCACGTCCGACAAGGGGCTTGGTAACGGATTCATGGAATCCAATTTCGTCAAAGCCCGCGAACTTCTGAAAGAAGGTGGTTACGACGGTACGCCGATCGTGATCCTTCAGTCGACCGACCTGCCGAACCATACGAACCTTGCACCCGTTGCCAAGTCCCTCATGGAAAAGGCCGGCTTCAAAGTCTCAATCGAGACGATGGATTGGCAGACACTCATCGCCCGACGCACGAAGAAGGATGCTCCGAGTGCTGGCGGTTGGCACGGATTCTTTACGTCGTGGGCGTCCGCCGACGTCCAGGACCCGGTCTCTCAAATCTTTCTTTCCACCACGTGCGACAAAGCTCTGTATGGTTGGCCATGCGACGCACAAATGGAAACGCTGCGGGACAGGTTCTCTAAAGAGACGGACCCTGCCAAGCAAAAAGCCATCGCAGAAGAGATCCAGGTTCGCAACGTGCAGATCAACGCGATGATGAACGTGGGCCAGTATTACCAACCCACAGCCATTCGACAGAACATCAGCGGCCTGGTCAGCGCGGCAGCGCCAGTCTTCTGGGGTATCGAGAAGAAGTAGGCCTGCGCCCAATCGCCATGCTCACCTATCTTTTGCGCCGCATCGGCGCCACCATCCCCGTGATGCTGATCGTCGCGGCGGTGATCTTCTCCATCCTGCGGTTCATGCCGGGCAATCCAGCTGCGATCATCGCGGGCGACTCGGCGAACGCGGAGCAGATTGCGATGCTCCATAGCAAGCTCGGCTTGGACCAGCCGATCGTCATCCAGTTTGGAGGCTGGCTTTGGCGCGGTCTTCAAGGTGACCTTGGCGAGTCGTTCTTCTTCAAGAAGGATGTCACGACGCTCATCGGCGAGCGCCTGGAGCCCACTCTTACCCTTTCGGCATTGACGCTGGTCATTGCGGTGATGGTTGCGGTGCCGTTGGGTGTGCTGGCAGCCTACAAACGAGGGACGCTTCTCGACCGGTTCGTCATGAGTTTCTCTGTAATGGGGTTTTCGGTGCCCGTGTTTCTGGTCGGCTACATCCTCATCTACGTGTTCGCGCTCCAGCTGGGATGGCTGCCTGTGCAGGGTTACGCGCCGCTGAGCAGCGGTTTGGGGGCGTGGCTTGAGCGAATCGTCATGCCTGCCATCTCGCTGTCCTTGGTGTTCATCGCTCTGATTGTGCGCATCACTCGAACGAGCGTGATCGAGACACTTGAAGAGGACTACATCCGGACGGCCCGGGCCAAAGGCCAGACCGAGCTCAACATCCTGTTCCGTCATGCGTTGAAGAACGCCGCTGCACCGATCGTGACCGTGATCGGTTTGGGGTTCGCGGTTCTCATTGGAGGCGTCGTGGTGACCGAGAACGTGTTTTCTATCCCAGGCCTGGGACGGCTCACGGTGGACGCAGTGCTCGCCCGGGACTTTCCCACGGTGCAAGGCGTGATCCTCCTTTTCTCTTTCGTCTACGTGCTCATCAACCTGGGCATTGACCTGCTTTACACGGTCTTCGACCCGAGGATCAAATATTGAACTCGATTGCCATATCGTCGGACAAGGGGAATGACGTGACGACACCCCGCAAGACGTCCATGGCGTCCAGGCTTGGCCTGTTCGCGCAACCAACCATACTGATCGGGTCGGCGCTGCTGGTGTTGATCGTGCTTCTGGGGATTGGTGCGTCGCTGTTTGCGTCGGCAGATCCCGCAGCGATCAATCCCATGGTTCGGAACAAGCCTCCCGGTGCGACGATCACACTCGTGGAGCCCGTGAATGGACTGGACTCCTACACTGCGGTGCTGGGGACCGACAGCCTTGGTCGAGACATCTTCAGCCGCATCGCGCACGGAACCCGTGCATCGTTGACCGTGGGCGTGGCTGCTGCCGTGATCAGCACATGCATCGGGCTGTTCATTGGACTGCTTGCTGGCTACGTCCGCTGGCTTGACGGCATCGTGATGCGCGTGATGGACGGGCTCATGGCCATCCCTTCGGTGCTCTTTGCAATCGCACTGGTGTCCATGTTAAGAGCAGGCGTTGCAAGCGTCGTGCTAGCCATCGTGATTCCGGAGATCCCACGCGTGGTCCGATTGGTCCGCTCTTACGTGCTGTCTCTTCGCGAAGAGCCTTACGTCGAAGCCGCAATCACGGTCGGTACGCCGACCCCGCTGTTACTTGTCCGGCATATGTTGCCAAATCTGGTACCGCCGTTGATTGTGCAGTCCACGTTCATCTGCGCCTCCGCGATTCTCATTGAAGCCTACCTTTCCTTCCTCGGCATTGGGATCCCGCCAGAGATACCGACATGGGGCAACGTCATGGCCGAAGGTCGGAACGCGTTTCGGCTCCATCCAGCAGGCATCTTTGCCCCCGGCATCGTTCTGGCAATCACCATTCTTTCTCTCAACATCGTCGGGGACGCCTTGCGCGACAGCCTCGATCCTAAAATGGCCAAGCGATGAAAGCTGTGAACTCTGATGAAGTGGTGCTGGACATTCGAGGTCTGTGTGTGCAGTTGCCGATGGGCGGCGACAGGTCGCACGCGGTTGAGGACGTCTCCATCACAGTGCGTCGCGGCGAGCTGGTTTGCATCGTCGGCGAGTCGGGTTCCGGCAAGTCGGTCACCGCGTTCGCCACAATGGGGCTGCTCCAGAAGGGCGTTCTTCAAGTCGATATTGGGCAGATTTTTCTCAACGGCGAGGATCTCGTCGAAGCTTCCGAATCACGCCTTCGCGCACTGCGAGGACGAGCTATGGGGATGGTGTTCCAGGAGCCCATGACGGCGCTGAACCCCGTGATGACCGTGGGCGATCAGATCGATGAGGTGTTGCGCATACACACCAATGCGCCGGCTGGCGTTCGCAAGGTGCAGGTCTTGGACATCATGAAGGCGATGCACCTGCCGGATCCCGAGCGGCTGTATCACTCGTATCCGCATCAGCTGTCCGGTGGCCAACGTCAGCGGGTCGTGATCGCTGCTGCCATGGTGCTTGAACCGTCGCTGCTCATTGCGGACGAGCCCACCACGGCCCTGGACGTGACCACGCAGGCCCAAATACTGGTCTTGATCAAAGAACTGCAGGTGCGCTCTGGCATGGGCGTCCTGTTCATCACGCACGACTTTGGTGTGGTCGCAGACATCGCCGACCGCGTGATCGTGATGCAGCGTGGCTGTATCGTGGAGGAGGGAACAGTCGATGAGGTGCTACGCGCGCCCAAGCATCCCTATACGCGCTCATTGATTGAAGCCGTGCCCCGGTCCTCGCCGCCCGAGAGGCCACACGTTCGGCGTGCAGCCGTTTTGGCGGTACGCGGACTGCACATGCAGTACGGATCGAGATCTTGGTTCGGCCGCGGTCGCGTCGTGAAGGCTGCCAACGATGTGGGGTTTACTCTCAACCGCGGCGAAACCATTGGGATCGTGGGCGAGTCCGGTTCCGGTAAAAGCACGGTGGCCCGTTGCATCGCGCGTTTGCTGCGTCCCACGTCTGGCCAGGTGCAACTCGGCGAGACGGACATCGCCTCGTTGGACGAACGCCATCTGCGGCAGCATCGGCGCAAGATCCAGATTGTCTTTCAAGACCCGTATCGATCCCTGAACCCACGCCGAACGATCCAGGATTCGATCATCGAAGGCCCGGTGAACTTCGGCATGGAAAAAGGGGACGCCATTAGGAAAGCTGCGGAGCTGATGAGTCTTGTGCGTTTGCCGGTGGAGGCGCTCGCACGCTATCCGCACCAGTTCTCGGGCGGGCAACGGCAGCGTATCGCGATCGCGAGAGCGCTTGCCATGCAACCCGAAGTTCTGATCGCCGACGAGGCCGTCTCGGCACTTGACGTGTCCGTGCAGAAACAAGTGCTCGAGGTTCTTGAAGACGCTCAGAAGCGTTTCGATCTTGCCATCCTGTTCATCACGCACGACCTGCGTGTGGCTGCCCAGATTTGCGACCATGTTCTGGTGATGAAGAATGGTGCCGTGGTGGAGGCAGGGCGAACGTTTGATGTGTTTAATTCGCCCCGTGACGCTTACACCGAAAAGCTTCTGCAAGCTTCTCCCGGCCACAACTTCGAACTGGCGTCCGCTCAGGCTTTGTGATCGGTCTTCAGGTTCTGCAGCACGTCGGCCAATCGCCGGATGGGTTCATCGATGTCATCGGGGCGCAACGCTCCGTAGCCGAAGATTAGCCCGTTTTGCTTGTTGTCCGACAGGTAGTGAACCGAAAGGGGCACCACGTAGAGGCCGACGGCTTTGGCCGCGCGTGCCACCTCGATGTCCTCGTGCGGTATGGCTGATAGTTGGTACGTGCTGATCAAGAAAAGGCCTGCGTCTTCCTGTGCCGGTATCGTTAGCATCGGAAGGTGTCGGCGCATGGCCGCCTTAAGTGCCTCACGACGTTCAGCGTAGATTTTGCGCATCACCCTCACGTGACGATAAAACATGCCCGACTCGATGAACGTTGCGATCGCGCGCTGAGAGATCATTGTCGTCGGCCCGCTCATCGCGAGCTTGGTCCGCACAAAGATCTGGATGAGGTCTTTGGGAACGATGAGATAGCCGATGCGAACGGAAGGGAGCAGCGTCTTGGAGAACGTTCCGACATAGATGATGTTGGCATGCGGGTCCAGGCTCGCGAGCGCGGGTAGAGGGCGCCCTTGGTACCTGAACTCGCTGTCGTAGTCGTCCTCCAAGATCCAGCAGCTGTTCTGCTTGCACCAGTTCAAGATCTCCAGCCGACGTTCCAACGACGTAGTGCACCCCATCGGGTACTGGTGAGATGGTGCGATGCAAAGCAGGCGGGCAGACCGGTGCGTGCCGTTAACGAGCGACACCACTAGGCCTTGCTCATCGACTGGGAGGGGGATGAGCTTCACGCCGGCGGCGGTCAAGGCGGACTTCGTGCCGGCGTAACCCGGTTCCTCGACGATCGCAAGGTCGCCAGGGTTCAGTAGGACTTGGCCCGCCAGTTCCGTTCCCTCCCGGTTCCCGCTCACGATGATGATCTGGTCAGCCTCGGCCTTCACACCGCGTGCGCTGTTGACATATTCGGCGATCTGACTTCGCAGCGGCCAGTAGCCGCCAGCATCGTTGTTCATCGAACCGATGCCGGTGCGTTGCCATTCCTGGGCGACCAACTTGGCCCAGACGACGTACGGAAACTCGTCCACAGCAGGCAGTCCCGGGCTGAAGGCTGGCAGCCAGCTCACCCCGGCGCCTTGAAGTTGCATGAGATGCTCTGCACGTTCTGAAACGGCAAGCTTTGCAGCGCGATCAGAGTGCTCTTCGGATGGCCGCGCTGAAGTGATGAGCAATTCTTCCGGGAGCTTCTCGCTCACCGTGGTTCCCGATCCAATCTTGCTTACGAGGTAGCCTTCTGATTGCAGCTGCTCGAATGCGGCAGCGACGGTGTTGCGAGCGATGCCCAGTTCCTGGGCCATTACTCGCGATGAAGGCATGCGCTGGCCGATCGAAAGCTCTCCTGTCAGGATGAGTTCCCGCACGCGCAGGTACAGCTGCTGCTGAATGCTTTCACCCGTATCGCGCCGGAAAGACGCGGTGATGACGACACCGCCAGCGCCGCGCTTACGCTTTTGTCGTTCATGCATGAGTGGCCCTATCGAAAAGACCAATTATTCTATATAAACTGGGCCACTTTGCCGTTAACGATCGTGGAGAAATCGAGCGCGAGGAGGGGGCTGTAGAGGATGAACCGTCCGGCGCAAATTCGACTAAGTGGCCCTTTGTGGCGGCACTCGCTTACGGAAAACTAAGGGTTTTTCCAATGCGTCGTGCCATGAAGAACCAAACACCTACTCCACCGAACGAATTTCCCACCACCGAGCGCACCAAGATCCGTCGCCTTCGCGAGCGTGGCTCGCATGGTCGCGAAGATGTTTATCGCGTGCTCGACGCCGCGCCTATGTGCCATGTCGGCTACAGCATCGACGGCAATCCGTACGTTACGCCTACGACCCACTGGCGCAACGGCGACCGGATTTACTGGCATGGTTCGTCGGCCAGCCGATTCATTCGTCAGGCGCTGGGGAACCAAGTTTGCATCACGTGCAGCTTCATGGACGGTTTTGTGCTCTCGCGCTCGGCGTTCTTTCATTCGGCTCGTTTCCGTTCCGCCATGGTCTTCGGTAAAGCGCAGATTGTGGAAGGCGACGATGCCAAAAAGACTGCTCTGAAGGACTTCATTGAGAATTTGTTTCCGGGTCGATGGGATGCCCTGCGGCCCATGCAGCCGCAAGAGCTCAAGGCGACGACTATCCTGTACATGGACATCGAGGAAGCCACTGCCAAGACCCGCGAGGGCTACCCCAACGACCCCGACGACGTCAATCATCCTGTCTGGGCTGGCGCGCTCCCCATGTCGTACAAGACGGTGGGGGCCGAAGATGCGCCTGACCTGATTCCCGGCATCGAGGTGCCGGACTACGTGACCGAGTTGGTGAACACCGGGCTGCTGCGCACACCGTACACCCCTTTGGAAGATTGATGTCCGGCGCATCGCCTCAGCCGCGGGTCATCTTGGTTGGCGGTGGAAACATCGCCTCTGCGATTTTGGGTGGCCTGATCCAAGCGGGGTGGAGCCATGCGTGGCTTCATGTGATCGAACCCGATGCTGCGCAGGCCGCCCGCATCTCCGGTGCGTTCGATGTCCCGACGTCCGCTGACTTTTCGGGCGCGCCCAGCGGCCCCTGCGTAGTCATCTGGGCGGTGAAGCCGCAAGTGCTGAAGGACGCCATCAAGAGTAGCCGCAAGGCGTGCAAGTGTGCGTTTCACATCAGCGTTGCCGCAGGGATCAGCATCTCGAGCTTGAAGCGAATGCTTGGAACACCCGAAGTGGTGCGGGCGATGCCCAACATAGCGATGTCCTTCGGAAGGGGCGTGACTGGACTCCTGGCCGCAGAAGGATTGTCTGATTTCAATCGCCAGTGGGCGCACGAGATCTTTTCGGCGGTCGGCGAGGTGCTATGGGTGCAGTCCGATGCGGACATGGACGTTGTCACAGCAGTCAGTGGCAGCGGTCCGGCCTACATCTTCGCTTTCCTCGAGGCGTTTGAGAGTGCTGCGATCAGCTGCGGGATTCCGCTAGATCGCGCCCGCGATCTGGTTCTACAGGTTGCTGAAGGTGCGATGCTGCAAGCCCGCAACAGCGGCACGCCGTTCGGCGATCTCAGACAAAGCGTGACGTCGAAGAATGGCACTACCGAAGCAGCATTGAACGTGTTCGGGCAAAACAAGCTGTCCGAGACGTTTGCCTCCGCGGTCACCGCAGCCCGCGATCGAGCAGCGGAGTTGGCAGCGGAAATTTCCAACTGATCTTTCGCATCCTATGAACAGACTCAAGGTTTTCAGCGCCAGTTTCATGCACGAGACCCACAGCTTCAGCCCGGTTGCGGCTGACATGGCGAATTTCGAGCGCACGTCGTATCACTTGGACGCGGAGATTCCGCAGCACTTCCAGGGCACGCGAACCGAGCTCGGGGCCGCGCTTGACTTGGCCCAGCGATTCGACTGGGACTTGGTCTTGCCCGTTTCGGCAAGCACGACCCCGTCCGGTCCCGTGACGAAGCACGCATACGATCATGTCACCGGCCTTATTGTCAGCAAACTGGCGGCCAGCGGCCCCGTCGACGGGGTGCTGCTCTTGCTTCACGGGGCCATGGTGACCGAGGGCGTGGCGGACGCCGAAGGCGACTTGCTCCGGCGGGTCCGCGAAATCGTTGGCCCTGAGGTGCCGATCGCAGTCACCTTCGACATCCATGCGAACGTCGGGCCGGACACCGCGAAGTACGCGAACATCGCATCCACCTACCGCACGACTCCGCACATCGACATGTACGAGACTGCGGAGAGAGCCGGCGCGCTGCTCCAACGGGCGATGCTGGGCGAATGCAAGCCACAGCTTTGCTACGCCCAAGGCAAGATGTTCTACGCGCTTGACATGGGCCGGACCATTTCGGGGCGAGGCCCGATGGTGGACGTCTTGCGACTGGCCGACAAGGCGATGGCCGAGAACGACGATGTCTTGGAGATAAGCATCAACGCAGGGTTCGACTGGTCCGATAAGGAGTTCATCGGATCGTCTGTGCTTGTCACCCATGATCAAGCGCCCGAGGTTGCGCGGCGCGTTGCTGACGAGCTGATTCAGTTCGCCTGGAATACCCGAGCTGAAAAAACGATGCACCTGCTCCGGTGCGATGAGGCGATGCATATCGCCAGGGAGCCCGCGGACAAGCCGGGACCGTTGCTCATCGGCGATTTCACCGACTGTCCAGGCGGTGGTACGGCGGGCGACGGGACCGTGCTTCTCAAAGCGTTGCTTGAGGCCGATCTGCGCGATGTGGCTTTCGCATCGATTGCGGACCCAGCCGCGGTGCAAACGTGCTTCTCCGCTGGCGTCGGCGCCACGGTCCGCCTGTCTCTGGGCGGAAAGATCGACCCTCGATTTGGCGGCACACCGATCGACGTGCGGGGCACCGTGATCGCACTGTCTGGCGATGGGAAGGTGATTCGAAAGGGCACCTATGCCACCGGCAAAGAGAATTCCTACGGAAAGAGCTGCGTCGTGCAGGCAGGCGAAGTCAAGATCATCATCGCCACCGAGAGAGTGCAGATCGACGACAGGGAGCAGTTCCGCATTTTCGGCATCCAGCCCGAGACCACCAACATCCTGGCATGCAAGGCGGCGAACCACTTCCGCGCGGACTTCGAGCCGATGAGCCGCCGGCTGATCTATGTCGACAGCGGCGGCATCATGTCGCTCAACTTCGAGCAGTTTCCATTCCGACACGTCCGGCGACCGGTTTGGCCGCTCGATCAGCAACTGATCGCTTGATGCGGGCAACCAATGACGATTAAGAAATCGGGGAAACTGGACAGCGTCTTGTACGACATCCGCGGTCCGATCATGGATCGAGCCATGGCCATGGAGGCAGCAGGGCTCCAGATCACGAAGCTGAACATTGGCAATCTGGCCTTGTTCGGTTTCGAGGCCCCTGAGGAAATCCAGCAGGCGATGATTCGAAACCTGGCTGATTCGGCTGGGTACTCCGACAGCCGTGGGATCGTTGCCGCTCGGCAGGCGGTCCTGGATTACCGAGTCAGCCAAGGCGTGACCGGCTTGTCGTTGAACGACATCTGGCTTGGCAATGGCGCGTCCGAACTCATCACGACCGCGGTCAACGCACTGTTGGACACCGGGGATGAACTGCTTGTCCCAATGCCGGATTTTCCGCTGTGGACCGCTTGCGCGAGCCTGGCCGGAGGGAGGGCGGTGCACTACGTTTGCGACGAGTCCAACGGCTGGATACCCGATCTGGAGGACATCCGCTCCAAGATCAACGCGAGAACCAAGGGCATCGTGGTGATCAACCCAAACAATCCTACTGGCGTGCTCTACCCCACACCGGTGCTGGAAGGCATCGTGAAGATCGCGCGCGAGTTTGGGTTGCTGATCCTGTGCGACGAGGTCTACGACATGATGCTGTACGACGAGCTTCGTCACACCGCCATGGCATCTCTGAGCGGTGACGTCCCGACGCTCACCTTCAATTCGCTGTCGAAGAACCACAGGGCATGTGGTTATCGCGCCGGCTGGATGTCGTTCTCAGGTGACAAGAAACTGGCCAAGGACTATCTGGAGGGATTGGACCTATTGGCCAACATGCGCATGTGCCCGAACGTTCCTGGGCAGTGGGCAATTCAGGCGGCGCTGACGTCGCCGCCGAGCATCGACGAGATGGTGAGTCCGGGTGGCCGGCTTCGCAGGCAGAGGGATCTTGCTTACGAACTCGTGACCGCGATACCGGGCGTCACATGCGTCAAGCCTCAGGCGGCTCTGTACATGTTTCCTCGCCTGGACCCTGCGGTCTATCCCATCCATGACGACCGGCAGTTCTTCCTCGAGATGCTCAACGAGACTCGAGTGATGCTTGTGCAAGGCACGGGATTCAACGTGCCTGATCCTCATCACTTCAGGCTCGTCTTTCTGCAGCATGAAGATGCGTTGAGGGATTCGTTGGCTCGCGTCGCGAAGTTCCTGGATGGTTACCGCCGACGGGATCACAAACCACTGTCTGCGGCGCGACCTGGCGTCGAGAAGACAACGACCGAGTCCGCGGACTGGACCATTTTGCAAACATGAAGTACGCTGAGCTAGTTGGAAAATCTGCGGTGGAACTGCGCCGGTTGATCGGATCGCGCCACCTGTCGCCTGTGGAGTTGCTGCAGGCCTGCATCGAGCGCATCGAAGCAACCAATCCATTCATCAACGCGATCACGGCAACCTGTTTTGAACGCGCCCAGGCTGAGGCGAAGGAAGCGGAGAACGCCGTGATGCAAGGCAAGCCGCTCGGACTCCTGCACGGCCTCCCCTTCGCCGTGAAAGACTTGGAGAGCACGGCCGGTCTTCTCACGACCATGGGAACACCAAGCCTGAAGGACAACGTTCCTGGTTCCGATTCGGAGATTGTCAGGCGCCTTCGGGCGCAGGGTGGCGTGCTCCTGGGAAAGACGAACGTTCCTGAAATGGGTGCTGGGGCGAACACGCGAAACCCTGTTTGGGGCGCGACTGGCAACCCGTTCAATCCCAACTTGAATGCCGGTGGGTCGTCTGGGGGATCCGCAGCGGCACTTGCGTTGGACATGGCGCCAGTTTGCACAGGCTCCGACACGGGCGGGTCGCTACGCATCCCCGCCGCGAAGTGCGGCGTGGTGGGATTTCGGCCTTCGCCGGGCGTCGTGCCGAGCGCGCGTAAGGTCCTTGGATGGTCGCCCATTTCCGTGGTCGGTCCGATGGGACGTGACGTGTCGGATGCGTGCCTTCAATTGGCAGCGAGCGCAGGACCCTTTGCGGGGGACCCGCTGAGCTACCCTCTCGATCCCTTCGAGTTCTTGCGCCTCTCGCGTGTTGACCTGTCGCGGTTGAGGGTGGGTTGGACGGAGGACTTCGGCATCTGCGACGTGGATCCGTCTATCCGGCGAGTCATGCGCGACCGCATTGCGCGCATGAGCCCGATGTTTGCATCCTGTGAGCAGTTTTCGGTCGACCTGGGAGACGTCCACCGCTGCTTCGACGTGCTGAGGGCTGAGGCTTTCGTGGCAGGCATGCGCGCCACCTACGAGCGCAACCCCGACAGCTTCGGGCCCAACCCACGAGCGAACTACGAGATGGGGGCGAAGATGAGCCTGCTGGACGCCGCTTGGGCGCAGACCGAGCAGACGCAGATCGTCAGGAAGTTTCAAGCCCTTTTCGACCGATTCGACATCGTACTGTCGCCAACCACCCCGGTCTCCCCCTTCGCTTGGATCGAGCCTTATGCGAGTGAGATCGATGGAAAGGCGCAGCCCACGTACTATCGTTGGCTGGCTCTGACCTACCTTGTAACCTTGACCACGCACCCGGCGATCAGCATCCCGTGCGGCGTGGACGAGTCCGGAATGCCTTTCGGTCTTCAAGCCGTGGGCCGCTTCCGGGGCGATGCGGACTTGTTGTCCATCTCGCTGTCGCTGGAAGACGCCTTCCATCAGGATCCCGTGCTTCGACGCCCGAGACCGGATGTAAGCGCTTTGCGTCCTGCAGTTCCGAGCTTGAGGTCGATCGTGGAGGCCCCGCCTGCGGATGCCTTTCGACATGAGCCCAACGCTCTCGCTAGCGGATCGGTGGTCTGAGGCGCATGTGCGGCTTCCCGTGTGATCAGCAGGCCGTCTCTCCGGTCGTGCGTACAGCGACCGGCGGGGCGTCGGGAAACACATCTTGGCGACGCACCCTGGTCGCAAGAGGATGTCTAGCGTGGGTGGTGCTGGGCCAAGGTCGGGCTCCACCAGCTGCCGCCCGATCTTCGTCGTGTCGCTGAGGCGTGGCACCGCTGTCTGGCGGCGTACGGGCCTTTAGATGCGCCTTGCTGGTGCGGCTGATGCCGCAACACGCGTCCCCGTCTGGGCGCCTTCTTCCTAGTACCTAGTACGGGTCGGCGCTAGGGCGCTTGCTGCCGAGTGGCAGCACATACACATTGCCTTCGATTTCGCACTCCCCGGTGCGGCTGATACCGCACTCGCCTTAGGTGGCAACTTACCGACTCACGTCAGGAATCCCATCATGTACACGGGCGTCGCCCTTTCCGTCACCGCAACCAGCCTCTTCGCTGGGCTGTACTACTACGCGACTCTATTACAGCCGCTCAGCGGCGAAGAAATTTTCGGCCTGAGAATACTGATGACGTTGCCCATCGTGACGCTTTTCATGGCGCTGACCAAGGAGTGGCCTCGCGTGGTCGAGATCGTGCAGCGTATCCGTGCCAGGCCCGCACTCGTTATTCCGCTTGCGTGCAGCAGCGCGTTACTTGGGGTCCAGCAGTGGCTTTTCATGTGGGCTCCCCTGAACGGCAGCGCGCCCCAGGTCTCATTGGGGTACTTCTTGCTTCCGTTGTCGATGCTAACGGTCGGCCGGCTGTTGTACCGAGAGAAGCTCTCGATGCTTAAGACTGCAGAAGTCGTCACCGCAGCAGTTGGCGTCGCGCACGCGGTCATTCAAGCGGGAGGCTTCTCATGGGAAGCGATCACCGTGTGTTTTGGCTTTCCGGCGTACTTTGTGTTGCGCAAGGCGCTCTCCACGGACCATCTGGGCGGGCTGTGGTTCGACATGCTCCTTACCTTGCCCGTGGCTGCCTGGTTCATATTGCGCGAGCCCGCGACGGTGAACAGCTTCAGCGGCCGGACGGCGTTGTATCCGCTGGTCATCCTGCTCGGTGTGATCAGCGCAGTGGCCTACATGTGCTACATCGCTGCAAGCAGTCAGCTTTCCTTGAGTTCGTTCGGACTGCTTGGGTATGTGGAGCCGGTGCTCATGGTGGCGGTTGCCCTGCTCATAGGCGAGCACATCGACGCGGACGAATGGTGGACCTACCTCCTCATTTGGTGCGCGGTGTTGCTGCTTGTCGCAGACGGCATTCAGCATCTTCGCGCAGCGAACCGGTCACTCCCGATTCGCCATGGCGCGCAGTAGGGCAGGGGCTTCTTTGGGGCACCCGCCTTCTCAACCCCTCCTGGACCTTCACGATAGTCCGCATGCATTGCCCCAACAGTGCCCAGCCTGCGTCAGGCAAAGCGCGGTGTAAGCACATGAACGTCCTCCGCGCCCCTAGCCTAACACTACGGCAAATATCAGTTTCTTCACGCTTTTTTCCTAAAAAGTGTTCACGGTTACTTCAAGCTTTGCATTCACATTCGGGTGAACTATTGCGTGGGGATGTTGGCGGCTTTGACGATGCCTTGATAGCGCGCGATATCCGACGCGTAGAACTTCTCTAGTTCCTGGACCGACATCTGCTTGCCCGCCATGCTGCCCGTCGCCTCAAAAGCTCGGCGCACTTCCACATTGGACGTGCTCGCACTGATGGCCTCGTTCAGCTTCTGTACCGCAGAGTCGGGCGTCTTTTTTGGCACGAGTACGCCTGCCCAGACGTCAAACACAAAACCGTCGAATGGCTTCATCGCCGCCAAAGCCGGTGCGTCGGGAAACATAGGATGCTGCGCAACAGCGGCAACACCCAGCATGAGAACCTTCTTGCTTTTGATCAACTCTGGGATGTTTCCTGCGAGAGGAAGGAACGTCATGTCAATCTGTCCCCCCATCAGATCGGCGATGAGGGGGGCGCCGCCTTTGTAGGGAACATGAAGCATCTTGATGCCGGCCTTCTTGGCGAACACCTCGCCTGCCAGGTGGTACAGCGAACCCACGCCGGAGCTACCGAAGCTGAGCTCCTTCGCTCCGGGTTGCCTGGCCTTCGCCAGCAACTCGTCGAGGTTTTTCGCGTCGATGGTGGGCCGCACCAACAAAGCGAGGGAGGAGTTCATCACCAAGCCGGCGAGGCGAAGGTCTTCGGGCTTGTATTTGATGGCCGAGACGAAAAGCGGCGCAAGAATCAGATCGCTCGGCGAGGCCAGAACGAATGCACTTCCGTCCGTCCGTGTTTGCAGAACCTTCTGTATACCGATCGCACCGCCTGCCCCGCCCACGTTGTCGATGACCACCTGCTGGCCAAGGTGTTTAGTCAAATCCGTTTGAATGGTTCTGGCGACGAAGTCGGACGGTCCACCTGCCGGATAAGGCACGACAAATGTGGAAGTGCGTCCATTAATGCCTTGAGACATCGCAGTGAAGGTCACTATTGTCAAGGCAACTGTAGCAATAATAGAACGGAAGAACTTGATCATGAAATATCTCTCAGTGAGTGCGGTGCCGAAGCAAACGAAGGGTGCTTCGGCACGAAATTGTTTTGACCGATGCCGGTTGCGGGCGCTTCATCCGACGCCCTATTCACCTAGCCTAGATCAGACTGCGACGGGCTCCTGATGTGACTCCGAAAAGCCAGCGCCTTCTTCCTCCCAAGAGATCGCAGCGTTATCCCAGCGGCAAATTTTCCAATTGCGGACCTTGAGAATCTCCAACGCACGGGTATGCTGCATCCGCGCATGGTCTGGTGTTTTCCACTTCAAACGTGCATCCACGATGATCTGGTCGCCGTCGATCGCGCGAAGGGTCTTGGTCAACTCGTAATGCGTGTACCGAGCGTAGACAGGGCGCATGTACGCTTCAACCTGGGGTCGTCCTACGAGAACGGCGAAGCCCCGATCTGCAACGACGTCTTCGGTGAAAAGGTCCATGATCCTTTCCATGCTGAGGCTATTACATGCCGCTGTCACTTCAGCAACCCATGCGGTGGCATTGGGCACATTGACCACCGACACGTCATTGATTTCCAGATGTTGAGTCATTTTGTTTCCTTGCAGGCTGAAAGATTGATCCGTCCAATGGATTTCCTTGGGAAAGCAGGTGCCGGTGGCACCTCACCGGGAACAGCATTTAGCGCGCCCGATCCACCGTTGAGCAGAGCCACATAGCGCGCGCGTCGCTGGGCCACTTTGGCTAAATGGGAACACACGCGCCGATTGCGCCCTCATATCGATTTCCGGTGCGTTTGCAAGAGAAGCTGCATACGGGCGCGTGGCGAAACTGTCGTCTGTCTCAAACGAGATGCCGCCAAGTGTTTTCACAGCGACACCGGAAGGACGCGAGTTGGCGGCACCAGGCCGCCATGCCGGCTATTGACGCCAAGCCACGGCAGTTCCATTCGAAAAGACCGGCTCTCCGCTCAGGCGCGCCAAGTCCTTCGGGCAGAGGCTCAGCACTTGAACAGCGTGGTCGGCCGCTTCGAGAGTTGGAGCACGGACAAGGAGACAAGGAGATCAACTTTCGGAAGTTGACTGCTCATAGTTAAGGCGAGTGACGGCCTGCCAGCCTAGGCAGCCAGCGATCTGTGTGTATGCGCCGTAGGCGTCGATCTGGTCCTCGAGTTCCGACCACGCACCTTGGACGCCAGCCGGCAAAAGTCGCGTGACCTGGGCTCGCTGACAGTGAAGCGTCGCTGCAGATGATTGGGGGCGACCACGGCAGGTTTGCCACCGCGACTCCCAGGCCGTCGGCGGTAGCCCGTCCGGGAGCGCAGCCCCTCGAGCTTGAGCAGACGAGCCACGCGATGCTTGCCGCATGTCTCGCCCAGATCGCGCATGTCCATGGTCAGCTTGCGGTAGCCATAGACGCCGCCACTCTCCAGCCAGGCGTGCTTGAGAAGGCCCAGCAGACGTTGATCGTCCTTGCCACGAAAACTCATCGGCTCGACCTTCCAGGCGTAGTAGCCGCTGGGGTGAACAGCCATGACCTTGCACAGCCTGCGAACGCTGTGCTCGCCTTCATGGCGCTCGATGAATGCGTACTTCACCCGGACTGCTTGGCAAAGTACGCTGCGGTGCGTTCAACCGGTCAGCCGCCGCAGTTCGTCTGTCTGCGACACCTGCGCCTGCCGATCACCGGCCGGCATGCGCTGGGCCTTGATCCATTGATAAAGACTGTGTTGACTCACGCCCAGCCGGGCCGACACATCGGCCACCTTGTGGCCGCGCTCGGTGATCTGCTTGACTGCTTCGGCCTTGAATTCTTCGGGATATCTCTGCTTACTCATGGCACCTCCTATTGGGCCTCAGGTTTGAGGCTCAGTGGTGTCTAGAAAACTGGGGCGATTCAAACAGCACGTGCGATCAGAAGCGCTTCCACCGGGAGTTCTTGGGTATGGCCCGAGAATCGTCTCAAGCAAACGATGGGGTCCTCGCGATGCGCCAGAAGCTGCAATACCGTGCGCAGCTCGTCGGGGCCGCCATCGAACAACGCCGCGTCGAATTTAACGCCACGCGCCTGCCATTCGCTTGCAAGCGCGATGTGGTCTTGCACCGCTTTTGGAACCCAGTGTTGCGACGACCGGTTGAATCCGCCTTGCGATCCCCTGTCCGTGTGAAAGATGCAGCCAGCCGGAGGCTGTCGGTCCTGCACTGCAGATCGCAACGCGGCCAGGGCCAGCGTTGTGTCGATGTTGCGCGAGATCGCGTAGCCCACCACCTTGCGGCTACGAGCATCCAGAATCGCCGCCAGATAGCAAAACCCCGATGCGATGCGGATGTAGGTGAAGTCGGCGACCCAGACCACGTTCGGCCGCGTCGGGATGACGTTGCGATAAAGGTTCGGGAAGATCGGCGAGTCGTGCCTGCTGTTCCACCTGCTGTTCAAGCTGTACGAGCACACCAGCGTGGTGATCACGACCAACCTGGACTTCGCCGAACGGTCGACGGTGTTCGGCGACGCGAAGATGACGACCGCCTTGCTCGACCGCCTCACGCACCACTGTCACATCGTGGAGACGGGCAACGAGAGCCATCGACTCCTGCACAGCAGCGCTACGGCGAAGAAGCGCAGACGATGCGGCCTGCGAGGGCTTCTTCGGTCGATTGAAGACCGAATGGTTCTATCCTGGCACCTGGCAGTCAACGACCGTTGAGCAGTTCACCCAGGCCTTGGACTCTTACATCCGCTGGTACAACGAGAAGCGGGCCAAGATGTCCTTGGGCGCGCGCAGCCCTCTTGACTACCGACGAAGCTTGGGGCTCATGGCATAAACAGTCCAAGTTATTAGCCGCATCCCCACTGGCTCAGTTTCCGGTCGGCGCCAACACGGCTCGATCACGGTGCAAAGCTGTGCCCATGGAACGATCTGCTCCATCGTCGCCAGGAACGTGTCACGCTTTGTCGGCCTGCGGTACTTCTCGTACTGAACGTTCTCATCGACGGCCATAGCAAGGGTCTGTTGCTTCATGCAAAAGCAGATGCAGCTCGCATGCCAGCAGGGGACTTGATCAGCGTAGCCCTAAACTGCCAGTATATGAAAGATCATGGTGCCACTAAAAAATCTGCATGAAGTCCCTTGAAACTCCGCAAACGCTGCGTTTACTGGAAGCGCCCCTGGATAGGAGCCCAGGTGCCGAGCTGCTTCAGCGCCAATTGCATCGTCGGCTGAAGGAAGCGATCCTCAGGCATGCTATTGGCGCGGGGACCAAGCTGCCGAGCTCGCGAGAATTGGCGACCGAGTTGGCCGTCTCGCGCAACACCGTCTCATTGGTGTACGAGCACTTGGCGGCCGAGGGCTACATTGCGTGCGACCGTCGCGGCACGCGCGTGAGCACGTTGACACCGCTGCCTCCGCGCCACGCACTTCGTGAGAAGCGTCATCCAGTCACCGCGAGACGTCTTTCCGAGATTCAGCTAGTCCGGCCTGCCACGCCCGATGCCGTCTGGCTTCGCCCGGGGGTTCCCTCCCTCGCGGACTTTCCTCTGGCAGCTTGGCGGCGCAGCCTGGAGCGGGCGCTGCAGCATGGCGGTGCTGCCTTGCTCAATTATGGTGACCCGATGGGGCAGATGGAGTTGCGCGTGGCCATCTGTCGGCACTTAGCTCTCACTCGCGGAGTGGGCTGCGAACCTGAGCAAATCGTCATTACGGAGGGAGCCATAGAGGGACTGAATCTCTGCGTGCGTCTGCTAACGGACCCTGGTGACATCGGATGGCTGGAAAATCCGTGTTACCGGGGTGCCAGGACGGCGATGCAGTCAGGCGACCTCAGGATCGTACCGTGCCGGGTGGACGAAGAAGGGCTGGTGTGGAACGCACGAGATCGGGCGACGGCACCGCCGAGACTCATCTACACGACGCCATCGCATCAGTTCCCTCGCGGGATCGTTATGAGCGTGGCAAGGAGACTAGAGCTCATTGCCAATGCCGGGAAATGTGGCGCCTGGATTATCGAGGACGACTACGACGGCGAGTTCCGTTATACCGGCGAGCCGATTGCCGCCATGGTCGGGCTCGTGCCGCTGGCGCCGGTCATCTATGTTGGAAGCTTCTCCAAAACCATGTTTCCGTCGCTCCGCCTTGGCTTCATCGTTCTGCCCCGAAACCTCCTCGCTGCGACCGCAGGCACTTTGCGCGAAATGCTAAGGGGAGGAAATCGCCATGTGCAGTTGGCCATGGCCGACTTCATGGAAAGCGGGCAGTTTGCGCGTCATCTCGGGCGCATGCGGCGACTCTACCGGGCGCGGCAGCGCGAGTTGCGTGCGGCGTTGACACAGCATCTGCGCGTGCCGAACTCGGTCGAGGGCGGCGATTGCGGATTGCATCTGACGGTGCGCTTTGACGCTCGCCATCCAGATCGGAAGATTGCTGCGCTTGCCGCCGAGCATCAATTGGCGCCGATGCCGCTCTCTGCGCTGACATTGGCGCCTGGCGCGCAAGACAACGGCCTCGTTCTTGGCTACGGCAACACTTCTGCCGAGCTGTTCGATCCGCTGGTAAAGACTCTCGCAACGCTCGTGGCTCAGGCTCGGTAGCTCTGTTGATCAAGGCGCCGCGGCACAAGGCTGCGCTTGCGGTGAGTACATGGCTCATGTCAGCTACGGCGCAGTCCAGACCGACGAGGTCGATGAGCCGAAGGCGCTCTCTTTGCAGATATCAATTCTTCTTGATGCTGATGATCTTGGGCTGCGTGACGAACTTGAGTCCGTCAATACCGAACTCGACACCCCAGCTTGACCCTCTGATGCCTCCGAACGGCTCCGCACCGAAGAACGCGATGAGCCAGGCCCACGGCGTGCGGTTGATGGTGGAGAAGAAAACCCACCCGCCCGGCTTGGCCATCCGTGCGCAGGCTTCGATCACGGCGTCCGGGGAGGGCACGTGGCCAACACGCTGACCGGGTTCGTGCAGGCGATCTGCCCGGTGTCCAAGGCGCTGAAGAGGGAAAGCCGGGCGCTGGCCAGCCAGCGGTCATCGGGCTCGAAGGCCTGAGCGATCCGGCTGTCCTGCGCTTGCGCCTGTGGTCCCCGCCGGTCTCAGCGGCCGCAGGCGGCTGATTTCTAATCAAAAAATGTCAAGACAGACGCTGGATAACGATTTTTTCGCGCTGGTAATTGTTTCCATAGACTCGTGGCGCTCCAGTGCGGTGTGCATGGGCCAATCACTTTGGCGCCGATGGGCTCCTGAGCCTTGCGCGCATTGGCCGTGCCCGCTGTGGACGCATGGGTCGACGGACTGCGTATGAAGAGTGACAGCGGCCGGCATCGAGGCGGTTCTTCTGAGCGGTTTTTTTTCTCCCTGGCCTCTACCAGCGCCGAACCACTGTCGAGAGGCAGTGTGCGCGGCCCGGGTGAAGCCGCAGTGAAGTCCGTGCAGGAGTTCCGTGAAGCGATACCCGCAGTCCGGTGTCGTGCGACTCTCGCCCAACTGGACCTGGAAGGGCAACGGATCGGCATGTCGGCGCAAGGGGGCGTCCAGCCGCATTCGCAGCGCTGATGCAGCGCTCGATCGCCTCATGCAGCGCGAAATTCGAACTGCTGTCGACCCTGATTTCGAACAGTGGGCTCGACAGCCGAATCGCTGCAGTCTTCGTCGTAATCGCGCGTTGTGCCGCTTGAGGCGTCTTGCGCCTGCGTGACCCGCGCTGATGCGCGCATCCCGATGCGGTCGATGGTCGGCGAGTGGCGTTGACCGCGGAAACGGGCGACGGTGCGCCAGGCAGCCGTGCATGCACGGCAGTCACCGGCCAGGCCGCCCACCTCGGCGTTCGGCGGTTCCTGACGTCCGGTTAGAGGCCCCGCTTCGCAGGGCCTCGATGGCGTGCCGCCTTTGGCGGTGCGGCGCTGGTCGCCTGCAGGGCTTCACGGCCTGTCCGTCCGCGTCACCTCTGCGTTCGAAGCCGCCTCTTGGCCGACGCATAGCGCGCTCGGGCCGCTGTCCAGGGCTCGGGTTTCGCCACCGTCCTCACCCGGTCCTCGCTGCGCTCGGCTGCGGCTTGCGGGCGGTCCCTGGACATCGGCCCTTTCCGCGCGCTCTTCATGCGTCGAGGCGGCTCCGAAAGCAGATGTTCAACCACCGCGGCACATGCCGCAGAAAGGCCAGGCCATGCACGCGAATTCAACTTCCAGCGCCACCCCGCGCGATGCGGGCAGCCCGCATCGTCCGGGCCATCCGGCAGCCACGGGCGTTCCCCCCGTACCCCCCGAGGACTCACCCAAAGCAGGTGGGGGTGTCGTCGAATCCTCTGGCGCTGCTGCGCGGGACCGCATGGACGTGCGGCAGGCCGTGACGGACCGGATCGTCGCGATGCTGGAGCAGGGCGGCCATGTGTTCCGCGAACGCTGGACGCGGGCGGCGGCGCGCGGGATGCCCCGCAACGGCAAGACGGGAGCACCGTACCGCGGTGCAAATGTGCTGCTGCTCTGGGACGCGGCGATCGAAGGGGGCTATGCGTCCAACGTGTGGCTGACCTACCGGCAGGCGCGAAGCGTGGGCGCCCAGGTGCGCAAGGGCGAGCGTGGCGTGCTGTGCGCACACTTCGAGCGCAGGGCGCATGAGTGCCGTGACGATGCCGACGAGGTCCTCTCGGAAGGCGGGATGGACGAGGGGGCCGTGACCGCGGAGGCCGGTGCCCGCGCCGGCGTGCTGCTGTGCCGGCCGTTCTGGCTGTTCAACGTGGCGCAGATCGACGGGTTGCCGCTTGAGGTGGTGGACCTGGGGGCCGCTTCTCCAGCGGGTTCGCAGGGTCCGGTGGAGCGGGCGATGCGGTTGCTCGGGGGCTGCAATGCGACGATCCGGCATGGCTTCGACCAGGCGGCGTACCTGCCCGCGCTCGACGAGATCCGGCTGCCCTGGCCGCGGCAGTTCACGAGTCCCGAGGCGCTGTGCGCGACGGCGCTGCACGAGCTGGTGCACTGGACCGGCCATCCCGATCGGCTGAACCGCAGCTTCGGGCGGCGTTTCGGCGATGCGGCCTATGCGTTCGAGGAACTGGTGGCCGAACTGGGCAGTGCGTTCGTCATGGGGCACTGCGGCCTGGTGGATGCCACGGTCGAGGGGCATGCGGCCTATATCGAGGCCTGGCTGCAGGTGCTGCGCGGCGACCGCACGGCGATCTTCACGGCGGCGCGTCTTGCGGAGGAGGCCTTCGCGTTCATCGTGGCGCGGGAGATGCCTGCGCTTGCCGGGTCCGGGTCGATCGCGTAGCGGCGTGGGGCGATGGGCGCGCGCCAGCCTCGCAGCCAGGCCGGGCCCCGCCGGGAAACTGTGCCAGCGCGAATTCCGCGTGGCCCGAATCCGACCTTCAGCGGGTCGAACAAGGCGCGGTCCCTTCGGCACGGGCCCCAATACGGGCCTGCTGTGGACGAAGAGGATCGACATGGCGGGCCCGCGCGCTTGCGTGGCGCACGCCGATCTCGAACGGTCATGCGGCAGACAGATCGACAAAGGCATGAGGGCTGACGGAGCACCAAGGTCGGGGGGGGAAACTGCTGGGCGTGTTGACCGCGCGCCGTATCGATCAGTCTTGATTCAACTCCTGCATCGATGCCGGAATGTCGGGCCGGCCGTGCAACACGCGCCACACATCGATGTGATCGCTGCACTCAACATAGAACACCATGAGCGGATAACTCGCCAGAGGCCAGAGCCGCAGCCCCGGAAGATTCAGCTCGCGGGCAGCTCGTGGCGAGCCGGTGGACGGATGGCGACCAATATACGCATAAGCCGCTTCCAAGGTTTCGATGAAGCCGAGGGCGGCATGCTCAGAAGCCTCGTCCAAATACTAGGCGATGGCGGCATCGACGTCCGCGTTGGCCCGGCGCCAGGGAACGACGGGCCTGAGGATCACTTGCGCGCGCTTGGCTTGCCCGCCTTGCGCACGCGGTCGCGCAGCCCCTGGAAATACGACGCGTCAGCCGGCGCCGCCGGTTTCGACCTGGCACCGTCGATCAGCAGGTCGCGAAGCTGCGCTCGATCCTGATCCCTGCGGATCAGCCCGCGCACCTATTCGCTGCTGGTGTCGAATGCGCGCTTCTCGACCTGCTCATCCACAAAGGCCTTGAGCGTGTCCGGCAAGGAAATATTCATCATGCTCATGGCACGAATGGTAGAACTTTGGCACGCTCCGGTGAAGGAATCCGTGCTGCTGAACTCACGCGCTCTCGCGCGGCGCTGGCCCAACGCGCCGGTGCCAAGCGACGACAGATCGGCGCCTGTTGGAAGAAGCGTTGGCTCGGCGTCGATGCCAGACGGGTCCGGTGCCTGCGCGATGATTCGCGATCTCGCTTTGTCCATGCGCGAGGCCGAGGCATCGCTTGCAGGATGACGAGCCGCGCCGGCTGGCAGGCAGTCGACGAGGCCCGGCCACATCGGGCGGACGGCACGGCGCACGGTGCTCGTGCCCCATACCAAGACCCCAGCGCAGCGAGAAGCGCCTGCAGGCAACGCGGTTCGAATAGGCCGGCGGGACGCGTGTGCGCCTGGCCGTGGTGCCCAGCAAAAAGCCAAGATAGCAGGCAGGTTGCCGGTGACTCTGGCGCATGCCACTCAAGGGCGTACAGGGTCGTCTGAGCGGCGGCACCGTTGCGCGCGACTGGCGGCTTGCGCGCAACTGTGCATGTTGACAGGCGACGCGCGATCGTCCCCGCACTAGGCTTTGCCTCGGGTCGATCCGCTGGCGAGCAGCCCGGATCGCGTCGTTCGACTTCCGGAGGCTCCCGATGCACATGCGCGTTCTGATCCATAGTCTTCGAACGGCGGGCGCGATGGCCGTCACGCTGGCTACACTCGCCGGTGCTTCGGATGCCACCGGGCCCGATCGGTCCGAGGGCTTCTCGACCCTCGTGGCGCTGAGCGCGGCGCGGCTCGATCTGTCCCGGCAGGTGGCGCTGACCAAATGGGACAGCCGCCAGCCGGTCGCGGATCCGCCGGGCGATCCGCGCGAGCAGGAAGTCATTGCGGCGGCTTCGCAAGAGGCGGGCGCGCGCGGTTTGCCAGGGGAACTGGCGACTGCGTTCTTCACCGACCAGATCGAAGCGAGCAAGCTCGTTCAATTCGCGCTCATGGCTCGCTGGCGGCGGGAGGGAGGGGCACCGGACGAACCTCGTGCCGACCTGAGGAATGAGCTCCGTCCGGCGCTCGATCGGCTCCGCCCCCGGTTCATCGACGAACTCGTCGCGACCCGGTCGCTGCGCGAGCGGCCGGATTGTCGCCAGCGGCTGACGCATGCGACCGCGCGGTACGTCGACGCGCATGGGCTGTCGCCGCTGTTCGCGATCGGGCTGGACCGCGGCCTGGCACGCGTGTGCGCCGAGTGAACGCACGAACTTCGAGCAAGGACTTCGGGTCAGAAGACCTTGCTGAGGAATCGCTGGATCCGCGGGTCCGCGCAGTTGCCGAAGAACTCGCCGGGCGGCGCGGCCTGCACGATGCGCCCGCCGTCCATGAACGCGACCTTGTCGGCGACCGCCCGCGCGAAGCCCATTTCGTGGGTGATGCAGATCATCGTCATGCCGTCCCGCGCCAGAAGGATCATGGTTTCGAGCACTTCCTTGACCATCTCCGGATCGAGTGCGGACGTGGCCTCATCGAACAGCATGACAGAAGGATTCAGGCAGAGTGCCCGCGCGATGGCGACGCGCTGCTGCTGTCCGCCTGAGAGCTGAGCCGGATAGGCTGACGCCTTCTCGGCGAGCCGGACCTTGTCGAGGTACGCGAGTGCGGTTTGTCGCGCCTCCTGCCGGGAGCGGTGCCGGACCCATCGCTGTGCCAAGGTGCAGTTCTCAAGCACAGTGAGGTGCGGAAACAGGTTGAACTGCTGGAACACCATGCCGATGTTGGCTCGTACCAGATCGGCATGGCGCATGCGTGGGGAGACCACGACACCGTTGACGGTCACGGTGCCGCTTGCGTAGCTCTCGAGTCCGCTGATGCACCGCGCGAGCGTCGATTTTCCCGAACCCGACGGGCCGCACACGACCACGCGCTCACCGGCTGCGACGCTCAGATGGACGTCGCTGAGCACCTCGTGTGCGTGGAAATGCTTGGACAGCCCGGCGACCGAGACCATCGGGTCGAGAGAGGAGATGGCCGTGCCCATGCTCAGGCTCCCCGCCGATAGAGAAGGGCGGCGGGGCTGTCGCGCCAGGCGCTCAGTTCCCCGGTGCTCACGCGGGTGCGCCCATAGACCATCCAGGCATCGTCGACCGTGCCGATGAACTGCCTCACATAGAGGAGTTCGGGGTGTTTTTCCGCGGCAGAGACATAGCCGAGGCCGACCGCATACTTCCCGTCGCTCACGCCCTGGGTGACCTCGGCGACGGTCTCCACGAATTCGATCTGCGGCCACTGGCGCCGGTCGATGTACGGCAGGGTCGGGCGCATGACCGCGAGGGACGTGGGTTGCGCGGCGTCGTGGCGCTGGAGGATCGCCAGATCCTGGCTCGGCGAGATGAAGGTGTCGATCAGGTGGAGGCCGACGAAGCACTTCGCGACCGTCGACACAGCGGCGGGATGCACCGCGCACTGGATCATGAAATCGGCCTCGCCCCGAAGCACGGCATCGGCGCCGCGCTCGAAATCGGAGACCAGGTCCAGGATCGCGGTGTCGCGAAGGCCGTGAAAGTCGAGATAGCGGCGGGTCACGAATTCGTGGTTGCTGCCTGCCGGGCCCAGGGTGAGGAATCTCATGCGGTTGCTTGGTTCAGTGTGGACGATTCAACGAGACCTCGAGCGCGCGGACGCCGCGCAGCAGGACGTAGTTGATGGCGAGATAGACGAGGCCCGCGCCGAGAAAGATCTCGTAAGGCGCGTAGGTCTCGGCGGTGAGCAGGCGGGCGCTGCCCGTGAGCTCGAGCAGGGTGACGGTGCTGGCGAGCGAGGTCGCCTTGCAGGTCAGGATGATCTCGTTGCCGAAGGCCGGCAGCGCCGTGCGCACCGCGAGCGGCAGGTCGATCAGGCCAAAGGCCTGGACGCGGCCGAGCCCGAGGACGCGGGCGGCCTCGCGCGTCCCCCGCGGGATCGCGGCCAGTGCGGCGCCCAGTGTCTTGCCGGTGTAGGCGGCCGAGTTCAGTCCCAGGGCGATCACCACGCACCAGTAGGGATCGCGCAGCACGGGCCACAGCACGGAATGCCGGATCACGTCGAACTGGCCCGCCCCGTAGTAGAGCAGGAACAGCTGGACCAGCGCCGGGGTTCCGCGAAAGAAGAGCACGTAGGCATGGGCCGCCGCGCGCAGTCCGGCGGCCCGCGCGTTCCTGCCGAGGGCGACGGGGATCGACAAGGTCGTGCCCAGGAGGATGACCCAGGCGGTGAGTTCGAGCGTGAGCCAGGCGCCCTCGACCAGCGCGGGCAGCACGGACCACAGAAGGGTGATGTCGAACATGGGGTCAGGTCGCCAGCGGGCGCGCGGCGCGGCGCTCCGCCCACTCGAGGCACAGCGTGGCGAAGCCGGTCAGCGCAAGATAGATGCAGGCGGCGGCAAGGTACATCGTGAACGGCTCGCGCGTCGCGCCGGAGGCCTCTGCGGCCTTGCGCATGAGTTCGTCGCATCCGACGATGGAGACGATCGATGTCTGCTTGAGCAGAACGATCGACTGGTTGCCGAACGGAGCGAGCGCGAAGCGGGCCGCCTGCGGCAGCACGACGGTCCACAGCGCCTGGGCGCGCGACAGTCCGAGCGTCCTCGCGGCCTCCCGCTGGGTTGTCGGGACCGACAGCAGTGCGCCCCGCGCGATCTCGGCAGCATAGGCGCCGAACGAGAGCGCCAGCGCGGCCACACCGGCGAGAAAGGTGTCGATCTCGACATAGCGGCCGGTGAGCGCGGCAAGCGTGAGCGAGCCACCAAAGAAGACGGCGAAGACGATCAGCAGGTCGGGAATGCCCCGGACCACCGCGGCATAGCCGTCACCGGCGGTCCGCAGAACGCGGTGGCCCGAGAGCTGCAGGCCGCAGACGGCTGCGCCGAACAGCGTGCCAAGCACCAGCGCGGCGGCCGCGAGCTGCAGCGTCGCGAGCGCGCCCAGGAGCAACTGCCCGCCAAAACCATGGAGGATGTTCATCGGGGTCGCGGCGCCTACATCAGCTTGAACGGGAAGTACTTTGCCGTGATGCGGTCGTAGGTGCCGTCAGCCCGGATCGCTTCAAGCGCGGCGTTGATCTTCGCCAGGGTCTGCCCATCGTCCTTGCGCACGGCGATGCCGTTGCCTTCGCCGAGGATGCCGCCCTTGAGCTCCGGGCCGACGAACGCGAACTCCTTGGCCTCGGGCGTTTTCAGGAAGCCGACGTGGTAGGTGACCATGTTGCCGAGGATGTACTCGACGCGGCCGGCGACGAGATCGAGTTCGGCGGCCTGCGGCGTGTCGTAGAACTTGAGGTTCGCGGCCTGGTAGTTCTGCGCGAGGTAGGCCGCCTGGACCGAGCCGCGCTGCACCCCGATGGTCTTGCCTTTCAGCGCCGCGGGGTTGACGTCCGGCGGCGTTCCCTTGCGCGCCACGAAGCGCGAGATAGTGTCCTTGTACTTGGCCGAGAAGGCCACGCGCTCGCGGCGCTGCGGCGTGATCGCCATGCTCGCCACGATCATGTCGTACTTGCGGGCGACGAGGCCCGGAATGATGCCATCCCAGTCCTGCGCGACGATCTCGCACTTGGCCTTCATCTTCTCGCACAGGGCACGCGCGATGTCGACATCCCAGCCCTGGAGCATTCCCTGCGAGTCCTTGAAGCTCCAGGGCGGGTACGAGCCTTCGGTCGCGATGCGGTAGCTGCCCTCGGCGTGGGCCGCGGCCATGCAGAGGCATGACGAGAGCGCCAGGCAGAGAGGCCGGCGAAGCAAGCCGGGAAGCGAAGCGTGGAAGCGCATGGACATTGTCTCCGAGACGAATCGTTGTGATGCGCGAATCGTCGAGGAGCTTCGGAGTGTGCGCAATGCTTGCATCGGATGCAATTGCCCATTCGAAGGACCGCCCTTCGGGCGCAGAGGGGCCAGCGCGCCGGGGGACACGCATATTGCATCGCGGGCAATTCGAGTCGACGTCTGCGAACGTGCCTGGCGGCGGGTCGGAGGTACGGAGGCCGCGTCGCGGTGAGCGCATCGATCTGTGCCTCGCCACCGCACCGCCGTCGGCGATCTCGTTGCACTCGCCGATTCACGCCATGAGGCGACCTACAGCCAAGCCTTGACCATGGGTGCGCAAGTTCGCAGGGGAAAGCGGGGGACGCTCTGTGCGTACTTCGACCAAATCGCGCGCGATGCCCGTGGAGGAACGCTGGTCGATGGCGGCGTGGCACTTTCCGACGACGGAGCGAAGGACAGAGCCTTGCGGAGGACGGACCTCGGCGATTTTCTGGCAGCCAGGCCGTTCCGGGTCTTTGATGTCGCGCAGATCGATGGCCTCCCGTCCGAACTCGTGGAGCGCTGCACGGATGCGATGTCACCATCGCCTCATGGCCCCATCGAGCGGGCCCTGCGCCTGGTCGGCGGGTGCGGCGCGTCCGTCCGCTTTGGCTATGAACAGGCGATGTCTCTCCCGGAATCCGACGAGATTCGGCTGCCATGGCCTGCGCGCTTCACCAGTGCGGAAGCCCTTTGCGTTACGGTGCTGCACGAGCTGGTCCACTGGACCGGCCATGCGAGCCGCCTCGGCCGCGCCTTCGGCCGCCGCTTTGGCGGTGCGGCCTAGGCATTCAAGTAACTGGTGGCCGAGCTTGGCTGCGCCTTTGTCGTGGGCCATTGCGGTTTGATCGATGCCACCGTCGCAGGTCATGAGGCCGATCTCGACGCCTGGCTGCAGGTGCTGCGCAATGACCGTACCGTCATCTTCACTGCGGCCCGCCATGCGGGGTGCGGTATTCGAGTTCATCGTGGCGAGGGAGATGCCGCGGCTCGATCCACCTGGCGAGGACTGAGAGAGCACCGGGGTATTGGATTGCGCGCTCTCTGACCCTAGATTGGAGTAACGGGATGGACACCCCCTCGTACAAAAAGGGGGTGTCCATCCCATTACACACGCTGGAATCTATCTGATCTGACGATGCTTCTCATCGAAATTTAGAGGCTATTCTGATAGATCTTGCGCAGCTATTCTTTGGGCACTGCAACTCGCCGAGTTGCCAAAACCCCAAAGGAGCTTCATCAAATGGCCAAGGTTCTCGTTCTCTATTACTCGTCCTACGGACACGTCGAAACCCTGGCGCAAGCCATTGCCGAAGGTGCCCTCAGCACCGGCGCACAAGTCGATGTCAAGCGAGTTCCGGAAACCGTGCCGGAAGCCATCGCGCGCAGCGCTCATTTCAAGCTGGACCAGGCCGCGCCCGTGGCAACAGTTGCCGAGCTCGAGATTTACGACGCCATCGTGGTCGGCACGGGTACCCGGTTCGGGCGGATGTCCTCGCAGATGGCGGCATTCCTGGACCAGGCGGGCGGCCTCTGGGCCCGCGGCGCGATGAACGGAAAGGTGGGCGCGGCATTCACGTCGAGCGCCACGCAGCATGGCGGCCAGGAGACAACGCTGTTCTCGATCATCACCAACCTGCTGCACTTCGGCATGACCATCGTCGGGCTGCCATACAGCCATGCGGGCCAGATGAGCGTCGACGAGATCGTTGGCGGCGCGCCTTATGGGGCTACCACCGTCGCGGGTGGCGACGGTTCGCGGCAGCCTACGGCCATCGATCTGGCCGGCGCCCGGCACCAGGGCGAGCTGGTGGCCCGCACGGCAGCCAAGCTGCACGGCTGACGCCGGAGAAGGCGCGTCGCTGGCCGCGAGGGATCAGCTGCGACGGGCCAGCTGCCCCGCATCCCTCAGCTGCTCCAGGAACCATCTGCCAGCCGGCCCTGGAGGCATGTCCTTCCTGTAGACGGCGAGCATGGCGATGGGAGGGGTTTTCGGGTGGAACATCTCCAGCGTGATCGGCACCAGGGCACCGGCTTCCAGGTCGGCGCGCACCATTGCAGCGGGCATGTGCCCCCAGCCGAAGCCGGCGCGCAGAAACGCATGCTTCGCCCCCAGATCGGCCAGCTTCCAGGTGAGGGCGGAAAACACCCCGAAGCTCTTTCCTTCCGTCATGGCCGTGCGGTCGGTGAGCACCAGCTGCACATGCTGCGCCAATTCGGCCGAAGGTATCGGCCCCTTGTTCCTGGCCAACGGGTGAAACGGGGCCACCACCGTGAGCATGGGTACGTCCAGCAGTTTTTCGGTTTCCACGCCTTCCGGCACCATCGGCATCGAGCCCATGATGCCGATGCGGCAACTGCCATTCAGCACCGGCTGAACGACCGCGCCAAGCGCCTCCACGTAGAGCCTCAGGGGCGTGTGCGGAAAAGCGGCGCGAAAGAGGCCCACCGCCGTTGTCAGCGACTCCATCGGATACATCACATCGACGACCACCGAGAGCTCCGGCTCGAGGCCCTCGGCCATGGTGCGGGCCTTGGCCTTGAAGCCGTCCATGCCGGACACCACCCGGCGTGCCTCCGCCAGAAGGGCACTGCCGGCTTCGGTCAGCTGCGGATACCGGGCGCTCCGGTCGAACAGCTGAACGTCGATCTGGCCTTCGAGGTTGGCCAAGGTCTGGCTCACGACGGATTGGGCGCGGCGCAGGCGGCGGCCTGCGGCCGAGAAACTGCCCTCATCCGCTGCCGCAATGAATGTGCGCAGCTGGTCCATGGAAACGCCGTCGAGCATGTATCGCCTCTTTAGATGGTTTGCATCGAAAGATATAGGCTTTGCAGAGGGAAGTCCAGTCCTTAACCTTTGGCCGTTCTACCAATCCAAAGGAAATTCCAATGACCCAGACGACCTTAGTTCCGCCCGAGCCGCAGCGCTCGCCTGCACGCGGCAATCGCCGCGTCGTGGCTCGCACCAGCGGGCGCACGCATGGGCCCGTGACACGCCTCGTCAGCCCTTCGGACATCGGAGAGCTGATCAAGCCTTTCGTGTTTGTCGACCATTTCGACATGGTGCCGAAGCAGGGATCGCTCTTTCCGATGCACCCTCATTCGGGCATTGCAACGCTCACCGTGCTGCTCTCCGGCGATCTGCGCTACGAAGACACCACGGGTGCGGCCGGAACCTTGTCTGGCGGAAGCATCGAGTGGATGCGCGCGGGCGGCGGGGTATGGCATGACGCAAGCCCGTCGAGCGACGCCCCTTTCCGTGGCTACCAGGTCTGGGTTGCGCTGCCGCCTGAACTGGAGAGCGGCCCTGCCCACAGCCAATACCTGCCGCCTGCGGCCGTGCCTGCGATCGGACCCGCCCGGTTGGTGCTCGGGTGCCATGCCGGTGCCCGGTCGCCCGTCGATTCGCCTGCCGGCATCAATCTTCTTCATGTGCGCCTCGGTAGCGGACAGCACTGGCGCTATACGCCGCCAACTGGCCAGGACGTGGCTTGGGTGCACGTCGATCGCGGCGTGCTCAGGGTGGCGGGCGAACGCCTCAAGAATGAGATTGCAGTCTTCGACAGCAATGACGGGGCCCTGGAATTCGAAGCAGAGGGCGAGGTTGAATTTGTTCTTGGCTCTGCCGTGAAGCACCCCCACAGCCTCGTGCTGGGCTATTACTCCGTACACACCTCGGCAGACGCGCTCCGCCGGGGCGAGGCAGAAATCGCTCGCATCGGCAGCCGCCTTCGGCGCGAAGGGCGCATCCCACCCGCGATGGGTGGCAATCTTGTCAGGAGCTTTTCATGAAGATTTGGAAGTACATCGAGGCGCGCCACGAAGAGCTGGGAGTCGGCCTGTTCATCCTGCCTTGCCTCGTGGTGACCATGGCCGCAGTGGTGCTGGCGTTCTGGCTCGGACAACTGCTGCAATAAAAAAAAGAGATGCCTGGCCAGGCATCCCTTTTTTTTATGGGCTGGTGCCGCGTCTCAGGGCATCAGCACCAAGGCCCCCGTCTTTGTGCGCGCCGCAATGGCCGCATGCGCCTCGGATGCATCGCGCAGGGCGTACTCGGTAAACGGAACGTCGCCCAATACACCAGCCCTGAACGCATCGAACACGTCGTCCACGGCCTGCGAGACCTGGCCCGCCAGGTAAGGCGCCATCGGGCCGCCGACCATCTTCAGCCCTCGCTTTGCGGCCGCTTCCTTGTCGAAGACGGGGGAGCCAGAGGCGGCGCCAATGGACACGACCACGCCACCATCTTTGACCGAAGCAAGCGTGGCGTCGAACGTCGACTTTCCGACGAACTCGTAGACCACATCGACGCCGCCGGGCGCGATCTTTCGCACCCGCTGTGCCAGGTCTTGCGCATCCGAAGGCAGAACATGGTCGATGGTGCCTTCCAGCGCCTGGCGCTTTTCCGGGCTTCCCGCAGTGCCGATGACCGTGGCGCCGCGCGCCTTTGCCCAGCGCGCCAGCAGGCTGCCAACGCTGCTCGAAGCTCCCTGGACGAGGATCGTCTCGCCGGGTTGCAGCCGGTGGTAGCCGTTCAGCCCGGCCCATGCGGTCAGGCCCTTGGTCAGAACGGCTGCAATCTGCCCGGCGCCAAGGTCGTCGGGCACCGGCACCAACGCACTGGCGTCGATCAGGCGCGCCTGGGTGTAGCTGCCCGGGGCAAGATAGTAGGCAACACGCTGGCCTACCGCGAGGCCGCTGACGCCCGCTCCAATGGCCTCGACGACGCCGACGCCCTCCACGCCGGGAACTGCCGGCAGTGGAACGGGGACGATGCCGCGGCGGAACATGGTGTCGATGAAGTTCACGCCAATGGCCAGATGGCGAAGGCGCACTTGCCCTTCGGACGGTGCGCCGACATCGGACGGGTCTTCGACCTCGAGGACTTCGGGGCCTCCGTAGGAATGAAAGCGAATGGTGGTGTTCATGATGGTTCTCTGAGTTTGAATAGAAGATGCTGAATTTTTAAATGACGGCCAGCAGGCCTCCATCGACCAGCAGGGCGGTTCCAGTGATGTAGCTCGAAAGATCGGAGCCGAGGAACGCCACCGCATCGCCAATCTCCGAAGGCTGTCCGAGCCGCTTGAGCGGTGTGCGTTGGCGGAAGCCCTCGGCCGCCTCCGCAATGCCCGGGCTGGTTCGCAGAAGATGGGTGTCGATGGTTCCGGGAGCTACGGCGTTCACGCGAATGCCATCGGGCCCGAGCGCATCGGCAAGCGATTTGGCCATCAGGACGACACCGCCCTTGCTTGTCGAATACGCCACCGTGATGCCCGCCCCCGACAACCCGCCCATGCTGGCCATCAGGACGATGCTTCCCTGCTTGCCATTGGCCTTCATCTGGCGGGCTGCGGCCTGGGCGCTGAACAGCGTGCCGTCCAGGTTGACCGCCATCAGCTTGCGGAAGTCATCCGAAGAAACATCGAAACCGTCGGCGCGAAGGGTGATGCCCGCATTGGCAACCATCACATCCACTCCGCCAAAGGGAGTCGATGCATCTACCAGTGCGTCGACTTCTTCCTTCTTGCTCACGTCGGCCTTGGCGAAAGCGGTGGCAACGCCCAGGGCTTTGATCTCGTCGGTGGTCGGTATGCCGCCTTCGCGCGGTTCACGACTGATGTCCGAGACGATGACCGCTTTGGCGCCATGCCTCGCGGCATTGACTGCAATGGCGCGGCCGATGCCGCTTGCGGCACCCGTTACCACAACGACCTTGTTCTGCAGGATGTTCGTGTTCATGTTGAATCTCCTTACTGAGGCAGTGCATTCAGCTGTTGCAGGACCGAGTACAGGTTGGCAACGCCCCAGTGCTCGGTGATCTTTCCGTCCTGCACGCGCATGGCGTCGACGGTTTCGAAATGAATGGCCTTGCCGGTTGCAGCAACCCCCAGAAAGTCGCCACGGTGCGTGCCGCGGTACGTCTTGTAGGTGGTCACCACGTCACCGTCCGCACGCTGCCAATGGATGACGGCGTGGAAATCAGGAAAAGCTTCCCGAAGCTTCTTGTAGAGGCCCAGCGCGCCGGCCTTGTCCGGAGTGCAGTTCGGTTGCGGGGTGTGGTCCAGGAACGCGTCGGAAAAGAGCTCGTTGAACAAGGCCCAGTTGCCTTGGCCTTGGACTTCGTCCGTATTGCGACGAATGACGGCCTTTGCTGCTTCGCCGATATCGATGTTGATGCTGGTCATGATGTTTCCTTCGTGATGTGTTTCAGAGTTCGAATCCGCCGATGGTCATTCCGCCGTCCACGACGAGCATCTGACCCATGACGTAGGAAGAGGCTTCAGAGGCGAGCCATACCGCAGCTGCTGCAATCTCGGAGGGCCGGGCACCCCGTTTCGCCGGAATGGCCGAGGTGGCCAGCTGGGCGAAGCCGGGGCTCTGTGCGCTCGCCGCAGCGACCATGGGGGTTTCGGTCCAGCCAGGTGCCAACGCGTTGATGCGAAGGCCGTGGGCTGCGTTTTCCATTGCGGCGACGCGGGTCAGCCCGTGCACGCCGTGCTTCGATGCCGCATACGCGCTCATGCCGCCTGGCCCGGTCAGGGCCGCCACGTCCGCCGTGACGGCGAGCGCTCGCCCGCCGAGTTCGGCGATCAGGCGCGTGGTTTCGGCCAGTCCACCTTGGTTCAGGTCCGCCGCTACGACGGTTGCACCGCGCCCGGCAAACGCCCGGGCGGCCTCGCGGCCTATGCCGGAGCCTGCGCCGGTGACCAGCACCACCCTGTTGTCGAAGTCCTTAAGTTCCATTTGCTACTCCTTGGTGTTGTGCAGCTCATTGCTGCATGACCTGAAGAGTAGGGACGGGTGATCGATTGCGATAGCCTATTTGTTTCGATGGAAAGCATCGTCATGAACGATATGTGCTGGCCCTCTTGGATAAATATGAGCCCGGAGGCGTGCTATCGGTAAGTCAGATGCATTGCATCTAGAAATATAGGCTACTCAGCTACACGAGAAATTCCTAAAGTTCGTCTCAGCGGTCGGAAACGCATCGGGCTTGCCCGGCGTACCTCACCGTTCTTTTCACCCTGTCTCGAACTTATAGGAGTACCTCGTCATGCAATCCACAAACAACGCTTCCATCCTCTCGTCAGCCTCCTTGGCGCCCATCATCGGGAGACTGCTCATGGCCGCCATCTTCCTGATCAGCGGCGTGGGCAAGCTCATGGCTCCTGGCGGCACCATCGGCTACATCGCATCGGTAGGCATTCCGCTGCCGGAGCTGGCGTACGCCGGCGCGCTTGCCATGGAGCTCGGCGGCGCCCTGCTGCTGGTGGTGGGATACCGCACCCGCTGGGTGGCTGCCGCACTGGCGCTGTTCTCGGTCGTTTCTGCGGTGATCTTCCACAACGCGCTGGGCGACCAGAACCAGTTGTTCCATTTCCTGAAGAACCTCGCGATGGCCGGCGGCCTGTTGCAGGTGGTTGCCTTCGGCGCCGGCCGCTACAGTCTGGATGAGCGGCGCGCCGAGCTTCCGGTCGCGCTTGGCGCCGCTCGCTGAAACGTCGGCGTGCGGCTGGCGGGCCGGTCTGTTGTTAGGATTTCGGGTCTTCACATCGACCGATGCACCGCCCAGCATGGATTCTTTAAACCTGAATTCCACAGCCGCAGCCCCCGGTTCCTCCGCCGTGCCCCATCTTTCGCCGCCTGACGCTGCGCGGATTCGGGAGTTGGCTTCGCTCGTCGCGCGGCACGCCCCGAGAGAGGGCATCTGCCCGACATCGATTCCACGCGTGTCGGCTATCAAGCTCTCTGCACCCAGCGACGAGCTGGTCCACGCCCTTCACCAGCCGGCTGTCTGCATCATTGCGCAGGGCGCAAAGCGGGTCATGCTGAGGGATGAGGTGTATAGCTATGACGCCTCGCGGTTCCTGGTCTTCTCGACCGACTTGCCCATCAGCGCGCAGGTCACTCAAGCAAAACCCGGCGAGCCGTATTTGTGCTTCAGGCTGGACCTGGATGCTGCGGAGATCTCCGAGCTGGTTCTCCAGCTAGGGCCGCTGTCGGCACGGCGCACGGCCACGCATCGCGGCCTTTTCCTGAGCAATGTTTCGAACGGCATGCTGGACGCCGCAATCAGGCTCATGCAGCTGCTGGACTCGCCTGAAGATGTGGCGGCCCTCGCGCCGCTGGCAACTCGCGAGCTCGTCTACAGGCTTCTGCGCAGCGAGCAGGGCGAGCGGCTTGCCCAGGTGGCGAGGGCCGACAGCCATGCAAGCCGCGTGATGCGAGCCGTCTCCCGGCTCAAGTCGAACTTTGCGGAGCCCCTGAAGCTGGACGAGTTGGCACGCGAATGCTGCATGAGCACGTCCTCCTTGCACCACCACTTTCGGGTCGTCACGTCCATGAGCCCGCTGCAATACCAGAAGCAACTGCGCCTGCAGGAGGCCCGCCGCTTGCTGCTGAGCGAAGGCATCGAGGTCTCGAAGGCGGGCTATTCGGTGGGCTATGAGAGCGCCTCGCAGTTCAGCCGCGAATACAGCCGGCTGTTCGGCGTGCCTCCGTCCAAGGATGTGTCCCGCTTCGAGATGATGGCCGCCTAGCAACGGGGAAGGCGCCGCCGGCACGCGACGTCAGAAGTCCCCGTCCGTCGTAACCGACAGCGCGGCGTAGCTATCGATCTCGGCGCGACGGCGCTCGAAAGTCTTCGTTGCGAAGTCGACGGCGTCGGTGCCGGCAACAAAGTGCAGCGGAGGCTGCGGCATCTCGGACAGTTCAACGATGGCGCGGCCGAGCCTTGCCGGGTCGCCGGGCTGCTTGTGGTTGTAGCTCTCGTAGGCGGAACGCGAGTTGCTCGAGAACTCCGCATAGTCGGCAATTTTGCGGGAACCGTACTGGACCGACTTCTTGTCCAGGAAGTCGGTACGAAAGAATCCCGGCTCGACGATGGTCACCTTGATGCCGAAGGGCGCAACTTCGAGGGCGAGGGATTCGGAGAAGCCTTCCACGGCAAACTTGGCGGCACAGTAGATCGACGCTCCGTCGAAGCCCATGAAGCCCCCCACTGATGCGAGGTTCAGGATGTGGCCCCGGCGCTGCTTGCGCATGACCGGCAGCACGGCACGCGTCACGTGCATCATGCCGAAGACGTTCGTCTGGAATTGGCGCTCCACGTCCTCGCCGGAGACTTCTTCGAACAGGCCTAGTTGGCCGTAGCCTGCGTTGTTCACGAGCACGTCGATGCTTCCGAATCGAGAGCCAGCCTGCTGGGCGGCGGCAATGGCATCTTGCTCGCGCGTGGCGTCGAGCGGGAGGCACAGGGCGCTGCTGCCGAATTCGCCGTAAAGTTTTTCAAGCTGGGCGGGGTCCCGGCCAGTGGCCACGACCTTGTCGCCAGCCGCCAGGGCTGCCTTGGCGATTTGTGCACCAATACCGCGGCCAGCACCCGTGATGAACCAAACTTTGCTCATTTAACTCTCCAAGTTACTGCGTGATTCACACGCCGGTTGAACATGGAGTGATCGTAGGAACCAAGGCCCTCGGTCACATGCCTGTTTCTGGCGAGGATTTGCACAAACCGACGGACTGGAAAGCCTCCCAGTATTGATACGCTGAACCATGGACTTTCAACTCAGTACAGCCGAAGCGCTCGACGAGCGCGTGCCCGGGGACCTCATTGCAACCAGCAAGGGCAGGCCGTGGCGCGACCTTCTGGTCCAGATTTTTGCGAGGCGGCCGGTCCAGGACAGCTTGCTCATTCCGGCAGTTCCGGAGCCGCTCATCGTGTGGGTCGTCTCCGGTTCGGCGCGGGTGGAAGAGCGGCAGCTTGAGGGCGAATGGATGGCCAACGAGGTGCGCGCAGGCGAGTTTTTTCTGCAGACCTCGCCGCGTCCATGCGAGCTACGCTGGCGCACGCTGACAAGCGAGCCGTTCCGCGTGATGCACGTCTACCTGGGGCTTCCGCTGATGAGAAGGGCGGCTATCGACGTGCTTGGACCCGCGAGCCCGCTCGTCCCGCTCAGGGAGGTTTCCGGCGCTGCAGACGAGGTCGTCGCCAACCAGCTGGGCATTCTTTGCCGCGAGCTGCTGGAGCGCCGTGCGCCGAGCACGATGCTTGTGCAGGGCCTCGCGAGCAGCCTTGCCGTTCATCTGGTGAGAGCCTATGCAAGCGACACGCAGCATCCGGCAATCCCGCACGGGGGACTGCCGGCCTTCAAGATTCACCGGGTGCTCGCTGCAATGCAGGAGCGCATCGACCAGGAACTCGATCTCAAGCGCCTGGCAAAGGTGGTGCAGCTCAGCGAGGCTCATTTTTCGCGGTCTTTCAAGAAGAGCACTGGCTTCTCCCCCTCTCAATTCCTGACGCGGCTGCGCATGGAGCGTGCACGGCGTCTTCTGAGGGAGACGGAAGCGCCCATCGTGGAGATCGGCCTGGAAGTCGGGTACGCGAGCCCCAGCCACTTTGCGCAGGTGTTTCGCAAGGAGGTTGGTGCGCTCCCAAGCGACTACCGCAACGGGCGCTAGCCGGCACCTCGGGTTTGCAGCAAATCTTCGATATCGACAGCAAATCGACGAGCGACCATTCGGACCCCGCTCGGCACCATGACAACCGTGGCAGCTGCACAGACAACGTCAGTCTGCAGCCGCCGCGCTTTCCAACCTATCTACCGCAAGGAACTGTCATGGAACTCAATGGAAAAATCGCTTTGGTCACCGGTGCTTCGAGTGGCATTGGCGCCGCTACCGCGCTCAAGCTGGCGGCAGCGGGTGCAAAGGTCGGGCTCGCCGCCCGCCGGGTCGATCGTCTCGGCAAGCTTGTAGACCAGATCAAAAAATGTGGAGGCGAGGCCATCGCCATCGAGATGGACGTTGTCGATCGCGCAGCGGTGGAAGCGGGCGTGGCAAAGCTGGTGCAAGCCTACGGCGGGCTGGACATCGTGTTCAACAACGCTGGCCTCATGCCGATCTCGGATGTCGAAGCCTTGAAGGTCGACGAATGGCACCGCATGGTGGACGTCAACGTCAAGGGCCTGATGAACAGCACGGCGGCAACGCTGCCTCATCTGATCGAGCGGGGCTCCGGCCACATCGTCAATACGTCGTCGATTGCCGGCCGCAAGGTATTTGCCGGCCTGGCCGTCTATTGCGCGACGAAGCACGCCGTCTCGGCGTTCACCGAAGGCCTCCGCCTGGAAGTCGGCAAGAAGCACAACATCCGCGTGACCAGCATTCAGCCGGGCGCGGTCGATACGGAGCTGTTCAATCACATCTCCGACGAGGGCTATCGTGGCCAGATGGAGGGGCTGCGCGACCAGATGTCGTTCCTGAGCGGCGACAACATCGCCGACACGGTGATGTTCGCGTTGCAGGCGCCTGCCCACGTCGATGTGGCCGAGCTGTTCGTGTTGCCGACCAACCAGCCCTGGTGATGACACGGGGCCGGCGTCTGGGGGCGCCGGCTTTCGGTCCGGTAGACAAGTAGATCAGTAGGTGACCGGCACCCGCATCGCGTTGCCGCCGTCCCCGGCGGGGGCAGCGACTTGCGATGGAGCGGAGTCCGACGTCGCCGCCATCGCGCCGACGCCGTGCCAGGGCAATTGGGAGCGTGTACTGAATGTCTGGTCCTAGGTCGGAATCTGCCGTCTGCGGGTCGACCCCCGACAGGTGCGCCTGGACCGCTGGAGAGATCGAAATAGCGTCGAACGATCGGTCGAACCTGAACTGGTGGGCCACCCCCGCCGGCACACCATGACATCGCGAGACTTCTTCGTTCGGCGTGCCGAACAGAACGGGTGACTGCGCCACATTACGTGCTTATCGTCGTGGTGCGTTTTCGCCGTGGGCAGTCATATTGGAGAAGAAGGCCAACTTCGATCTCCAAGTTGCCTACCGAGGAAGCCGTCAACGTAGCTGCGAGCGCCTGCTGCCGACGGAAGGCTTCGGCTCGTGAGAAGCTTGATTCACTCGACGCTTTCTGCTTTGCTCACCCATGGACGGCTCAACGACGTGCGTGTTGCCTTGCAATAAATCCGGTACCGTCGTTTTTAGCGCGAACGCCAGTGTGCCAAGAGTCCACAGCGATGGATTGGCCAGCGCCTCCTTCGCGCGCCGGCCGAAGGGCTGGCCCTTCTCGGGCGCGTCGATGCCGTTGAAGCGCACCTTGATCTGCTCGTAGTTGCCCGCGGCGCCGCAGCGGGCGGTGATGGTGTCGCCGTCGCTGACGCCGACCACCAGGCACGTGCGCGGCTCTGCGGCCTGGGCCAGCGCCGGCAGCGACAGCAGGCCGGCCAGAAGAAGAGGGCGGAGCACCCTCACTGCAGCGAGACCTCGGTGCCGTCGTCGGCCACCATCACGCCGGGCGTGCCTTCGGAAATCTCGACCGGCACGTCCATGTGGACGCTGCCGTCGGCGTCTCATCAATCTGCCGCTTGTAGCCGGCCACGCGCGCGGGTCGTTGCGGCGTGATGTCGGCCGCGACGTTCGGCGCCATGGCGCTGGACTTTCTTGTCTTCGTCAATGCATACGTCGAGCAGCCGCGCGCCTACACGTCAAGAAGCTCTTCGGACCTTAAAACGACAGCGGTCCAGCGCAAGGCCGGACCGCTGTCGTAGCTCACCTCAGTTCGTCGCTACTTTTGCAACGAATGAGGGCAGTAAATCTCACCACGCAGTGTTGCATGTCTGATCGCATGGTCAAGAAGGTCTCTGAAGGTGTAGACATCTGAGAGTACATTCGCCAAGTGATTGCCGTCGAGCAACATGACCTTGAGCTCTTTTCCCTTTGGAAGAGTCGCAAGGGATCCGGATGTAAACCCATTCATCGAGAGAAAAATTCCTCTTGCTCCCATCTTGCCTTCGACCTTGTAGAAGAAATGACCAATCCCCTTTGGCTCAGTCTTCTCGGCGGTCCATTTAAGTTCCAGCAGGTAGTAGTGACCGTCGAACTTAACCGCACCATCAAGTTGCTCTCCTTCAATGCGAAACGGTGCCTCAACAGAAATGCCGCTCGCTTGCAGAAGTTCGTTGACGATAGCCTCTAATGCGTAGCCCTTGGGCTGTGGAGCAAGCGTGTGAGCCTCAACGAATTTCGCTTGCAGACGAGCTCGTTTAGTATCGTAGGACTCGACTACTTGCTTTGCTGGATGGGGGCGAAGAGTCTCTCGTCTCTGGCTCTCTTGGGTCTGCTTCCGGACAAGTTCACGCAGTTTCAGCGAACAGCGTTCAGCGATTTCGACCCTGTGTCTTTCACTCTGCGGAGCAAAGCTCTCTTGCTCGACAAGGATGCGGACGAAGTTGCGGGAAATTTCAAGGCGACGGTTGTAGTCTCCACTGCGCAGGCGCTCATAAAGCCCATCCATCTGGCGACGTTTGGATAGTTCGCGCCCTTCCTCATCCTTGAGGCGAACAATCTCGTTGCGGATGTTGTCGGGTACACCAGATCGCATCCATGCCTTGTGCAGATCGCCCTTGAACCAGTAGAGGTTCGCAATGCCATCTTTGATCAGGACTTCGATTTCTTCGTTAAAGCGATTGTGTCTTGGGGGTAAACTTGTCCAAGCGGCAGCACATCAACTGGGAAACCGCGTCCATCCATACCCTGGCGCCTTCGCATGAGCTAAGAGTCGGACGCGGTGTCGGTCACGTCACTCGCGAGTCGGTGCGGTAGGGGCGTGTGCTTTGACCCACGCGATTCCGCTGTCGCGCGCGGTCGTCGAAGAATACGCCTCACTCGTTCCGATGATTTCGCCGTTACCGGCCTTCAGCACGAAGTACGGAGAGCCCCCCGAATTGGTACGACGGTCATAGCGAGCATCGTGCGGGGAATTGACCTTGACGGAGGCGATGCCTCCTTCGGCGCTCTGCTTGGTGGTGTAACGCTCGCTCGTGAGCACAACCTCGCCGTTCCCTCCCTTGAGGTTGAACATGTACTGGGTACCCGAGGGCTTCAGATGAAAGTAAGCGGACATCTTTCGATGCCTTTCTGCCAATGGCTTTACAAGAAGACGCCGCCCTCGAAAACCCGAACCATTAACATCGCACTTGCACCGTTGTCTTCGGATACGAGCAACCCCTGACGGCATCGGACTGGGGTGGAAATCGCCAAGGGATTGCCGTCCCTTGGCTTTTTCTTTTCTGGAAACCATTATGCATGGTTGTTACTTTTATCTGTATGTTTATACAGGGTCGATTTGTTATGGCCACCGCAAGGGCTGGCTCCCAGGGTGCCGCACCGACGGGGTCACGATAAGTGAGTTGCTAGTCGAAGCAGGCCTGTAGACTTTGCGTTTCCATGCGAAACGACCGTGACTATGCCGCCCACCGACGACGAGCCCACCTTTGAGCATTCCGTGCTGAGCCAACGCCTCACCCGTCACGGGGTGACCGTGCAAGCGAGATCTACGAGGACGGTGAAGGGAAGTGGATTCTCGAAGTGGTAGATGCACAAAATGCATCCCATGTTTGGGACGATCACTTCGAATCCGACCATCAAGCGCTTGCGGAGGCCATCCGCGCTCTCGAAGAGGAAACGGTCGAATTCATGGATGCGCCAGCGAAACCGAATAGCCTTCACTGACCCACTCTCGATCAAGACACCGACACCTGTGGTCACCCCATCGTGTTCGAGAGCTCTTGACCGCTGCGAGACCGTCTCGATGGCTCTTGATCAGTTCAAAGCCGTCGAGTCGTGCTGGAAGTCGCCCATGCCGGTCTGTCGCGGTGGGGATGATTCTCAGAAGCGAGGCCCAGCGCAACGTCGAGTTGATGTGGCTCACCGGCAGGCTCGCACCGGACTTCAAGACCATTGCCGACTTCTGTCACGTCAACGGCATGGGCATCCGCAACGTCTGCAAGCGCTTCGTGGGCATGTGCCGGGAGTTCAAGCTGTTCACGCAGGCCATCGTGGCCATCGATGGCAGCAAATTCAGGGCGGTCAACAGCCGGGATCGCAACGTCACGCCGGCCAAGATCGATGCGCGCCCGCGGCAGATCGAGCAGAGCATCCAGCGCGGCATTTTACCGTGCAGGGTACGCGGGCTGCAGCTTAAAAGGCGATCGTCTCGGTGAGGTTAGGGGGACCCACTGTGCTCGATTCGAGCGCGCAGCATGGAACCGAGCCATCCATCCGCGTGCCGTGTCTTGTCTGTTAGTGGTCTTTACACAGCTTGGGTGCGCAGCGAATAAGCCCGCGTGACTGACTATATGCCAGCAAACAATTCGCTCAACGGCATTCCTAGTGCAGTTGCGAAGGTTTGTAGTGCATCAAGCGACGGGTTGGCTCCGCCCGTCTCTACCCTGCTCATGTAGGTGCGCGCGAAACCGCATCGATCGGCGAAGGCCTCTTGGCTCATGCCGGTAGCGATCCGCAGCATGCGGATGCGTTCTCCAAATCGACGACGCACAGACTTCATGTGCGACGGATGGTCGTGTCATGTGATTTAATCGTGAACACACTAATCGTGACATCGAGGATGAGGCATCAGCAGATGAATGCATCGTCACCGGCAGCGAAATTCAAATGACGCGTCACCAAATTCCCTCGCCTCTGCCCACGGTTCGACCCCTGCGGCTACCAGTCTCGATCACACGCGCTCGGGCGCGGCAACCAGCACCTATGGTGCGTAGCCTGTCCGCGGCGCGCATCGGTGCGCAGGTGAGGGCGCTGCGCATGGCGGCCGAGGTGTCTGGCGGCGAATTGGCCAAGACCTCGGGGATTTCTGCCTCGATGCTTTCGCGCATCGAGCGTGGACTGGTCTCGCCGTCGGTGGAGACACTGGAGCGCCTCGCGCAGGGCCTGCATGTGCCGACCTCACGCTTCTTCAGTGATCAGGCGCGGCGCACGGACTTTTGCCACGTGCGTGCAGGACATGGTGTCTTGGTCGATCGCATCGGCGCGGTGGCGAACTACCGCTACGAGCTGCTGGGGCACCTGCTGTCGGGCAACCTGTTCGTCGAGCCGTACCTGGTCACGTTGCTGCCCGGCGCCGATCCCTACGTGACCTTCCAGCACCCGGGCCTCAAGTTCCTGTACTTCCTGTCCGGGGAGGTCAGCTACCGCTATGGCGGCAAGTCGGTGGCGGTGGGGGCAGGGGACTCGCTGCTGTTCGAAGCGACCGCGCTGCATGGGATCGAGGCGATTCAGAGCGGGCCGGTGTCCTATCTGTCGGTGGTGTTCACACTGCGCGAGTGAGGTCGCACACCGAGCCTGATCGGTGGAGTCAGGGCTGGTTGCTGAGCCAGTGGTGCCTCGCGCCTTCAGGAAAACCTTGCGGTCCCTGTGAGGGGCTAGAAATCGTATTCGCGATTTCGGTTCGTCAATGTTCGGCATGCCGAACTTCTGATCGTCGCGCCGCCGGCAGTCGCGAATCTGTAGGAGCCTTGGAGAGGCGTGGGATTGTGCCTTCCGAGAGGTGTTGCAGTGCACAGCGTGTGCCTGATCGACACTGCGGCTGAGCCTCTCGTCGGTGCGAGAGGGGGGATGGCTCAGACGATGAACGTGATGAAGCGCGTCAAGCAAATCCAATGGCCATGCCGGCGGGGCCGAGCATGACGTGGCGGCGCTCTAGATCCGGTCGATGTTGCGGGCGGGCTCTTGGCAGCGGGTCGTGGACGCCGTTGATGGTCCCAAGGTCCACGAGACAAGGGTTGCGTCCACCCTCTGCGCGCATCAACCTCAGCGACTGTCGGGAGCGGGTCATGGCCACGCAGAGAAGTTGCCGTTCATCTTCTCCTCCCAGCACCAGTCGGCGCAGCCTTGATCGCGGAAGGCCGCTGGACCCAGATGGCCAATTCTGCAACCAACGACGCGGCAGGAGGGCGTGCGCCGGCCCGTCAGTCTTGAGGCTTCGTGCCGGGCTTGCCCGTGTAGGGGTTGACGTTGCCTCTGGTGGACCAGTTGTCCGCTTTCGTTCCGTTCACCTACACAGATGGCAAGGGCCTCTCCACCTATTACGCGTAAGAATGGGCGCTTCCGAAGGTCCGGGACGCGTTTTATGCGATGCAGCGCCATGTGATGCGGATCGGCCTCCGGCTCAACTGGGAAATGGCCGCTCGGACCTAGCCCGCAATGAGCACTTCTTTTGAGCAGACAACCTTAAGGGATCTCGCTACCCATGGCTGGTTCTCGATCTGGAACGGACCCACAGGCCGTCCGGCGCGAGTGACTGAAACCACTCTCGAGCGGGCATACGCGGAGGGCGGCTTCACAGAGGTTGCGGTCTTTGGCTGCTGATCGGCGCCCGTTGTGAATCGGACGGCGGCCATTCAAGTGCCACGAGCATCTCAGAATCGTGAGGTGCGGCGGTGTATTGCCTAACCTCTTAGCACGATCGCCGCGACGGCATAGAGGAACGCAGCGCCGAGCGCAATCAGGCTGGCCTGGATCGCGTTCCCCAAAAACGGGGTAGCCAAGTCATGACGGACCTGCGCGTCTTCCAATGATGGATAGGCTAAGCCGTCGTTGTCGGCGGCGCTACCACCGCCCCCTGAATCCCATGCCGCTTGAGCGCTCCGGCTACGAAGCCGCTCGCCTTCATCTGCTCGACGAACTCAGCCAGCGCGGCCTGCGCCGCTTCGCCGCGGCTGGTGGGCGTGCCCATCGCCTGCTGAATCACCATGAAGCGGCCGGGCAGTAGCCTTAGGCCGCCCAGCCGCGCCGCGTCGGCCTCCAATTGCTGCTTCACGCCGGCGGCCACGTCGGCGTTCTGCGCGAGGAAAGTGTCGACCACTGCCGGCGAGCTCGGCGCCCGCTCGATCGTCGCCGCCTTGAGCTCGCGTGTCAGGTACAGGTCATAGGCGCTGCCCTTGCCGACGACTACGCGCCGACCGGCCACATCGACCTCGGCGTTGCGTTTAAGTGGCGAGGCGTCCTTCACCAGGTACGCGCCCTCGATCAGCACGTAGGGCGCGGTGAAGCGGATGCCTTCGCCGCGCAGCGGGTCGATCGCGAAGAAGCCGATGTCGGCCTGCTCGGCCTTCACGGCGTCGACTGACTTGCCGGCGGTGTCGAACACCACCAGGTCCAGCTCCACGCCCATCGTCTTCGCAAAAGCGCGCGCCAGGTCGACTGACACGCCGACCGGCATGCCGGTGGCAGGGTCCGTGTTGGCCAGGATCGGGTTGCCGAGGTTGACGGCGGCGCGCAGGCGGCCGGTGGGCGTGAAGGCAGAGACGATGGAGGCGGAAATGGCGGCGGGACGTTTCATGGTCTTGAATTCGACTGGCGAGTGACGCGAGTTGGCTGCGCGACCATTATTCGATCTTGATCCCCCGCTCCTTCACCAGCTTCGACCATTTGGCGCTCTCGGCGTTGATGAAGGACCCGAAGTCCGTGGGTGAGCCGCCGCCGAGCTCGTTGCTTTGCGCCAGGATGCGGTCCTTGACTTCGGGCGCGGCCATGGCCTTGACAAAGGCAGCGTGCAGCTTGGCGACGATTGCGGGCGGCGTGCCCTTGGGCGCGACGTAGCCCATCCAGTTCGATACCGTGACCTGCGGCAGCCCCAACTCGGCGAAGCTGGGCACATCAGGCAGCGCAGGCAGGCGCTTGGTCGACGTGACGGCCAGGGGACGGATTTTGCCGGCCTGGATCGAGGGCAGCGCTGCGCCAGTCTGCTCGAACATCAGGTCGACCTCGCCCGCCAGCAGTGCATTGGAAGCCGGGCCGCCGCCCTTATAGGGCACAGCGACCATGTCGATGCCCGCGGCGCTCTCGAACAGCTCGGCCGACATGTGATGCGCGCCGCCCGGGCCGGCGTTGGCGATATTGAGAGAACCGGGCTTGCCCTTGGCAGTGCCTACCACGTCGGCCACCGTCTTGTAGGGCTTGGCAATCGGCGTCACCAGCACCAGCGGGCTCTTCTCCAACAGGATGATTGGCACCAGGGTTTTCGGATCGAAGTTCATTTTCGGATAGACCCACGGGTTGACCGCGAGTGGGCCGAAGCTGCCCATCGCGATGGTGTAGCCGTCCGGCGCGGCCTTGTTCAGCAAATCGATGCCGATGTTGCCGCTGGCCCCCGGCTTGTTGTCGACGATCACTGGCTTGCCCAGAAGCGTGCTCACCTGTTGCGCCACCAGGCGCGTCTTGACGTCGGTATTTCCGCCCGCAGCAAAGGGGACGATGATGGTGATCGCCTTGGCGGGGTAGTCGGTGGTCGCGTCCTGTGCGCGCGCCGGGCTCAGGCCAACGCCTGCGAGGACGAGTGCACCGGCGCCGAGCAGCATGCGCTTCGAAAGGAGGGATGGGGTTTGCATGTGATTCACTTTCCGGGGGTCAGTTGTCAGGGGTGATCTTGGCGCTCTCGACGATGCGGGCGTACTGCGCCGATTCGGCCTTGATGAAGTCGCGGAATTGCTCGGGCGTCATGGGTGCCGGCTCGCCTCCCTGGTTTTGCAGCCTCTTGATGAGCGCCGGATCACTCAGCGCCTGCATGACGGCGGCATTGATCTTCTGCACCACCGGCGCGGGCGTGGCGGCCGGGGCGAACAGACCGAACCAGTTCTCCAGGCTGTAGGTGGCCAGCGGCTTGTACTCGGAGATGGCTGGGATGTCCGGCGCGAAGCTGGCACGCTTGGCCGAAGTGACGGCCAGCGCCTTGACCTTGCCGCCTTTCAGGAAGGGCGCCGCGCCGGCCATGCTGACGAAGCTCAGCTCGACGTTGCCGCCCGCGACGTCCACCAGTTGCCCTGCAGAGCCCTTGTAGGGCACGTGATTGAGCGCCACCCCGGCCAGCGTTGCGAACAGCTCGCCATTGAGGTGCTGAGGGTTGCCCACGCCGCTGGTGGCATAGGACAACTTGCCTGGGTTCTTCTTGGCGTAGGCGACCAGTTCCTCGACGTTCTTCACCGGCAGCGACGTGTTGGCCACCAGCACGTTGGGGACGCGCGTCACCAGCGTGATCGGCGCCAGGTCCTTGGCCGGCTGGTACTGCATGCGCGTCTTGTAGACGAGCGGGTTGATGGCGGTTTCGCCGGCCGAGCCCATCAGCAAGGTGTAGCCGTCGGGTGCAGCCTTGACTACTGCCGCTGCACCGAGCATGCCGCTGGCGCCGGGCTTGTTGTCGATCACCACCGACTGCTTGAGCGAAGTGCGCAAGTGTTCGGCCAGCAGGCGGGCGATGGCGTCCACCCCGCCGCCGGCCGAGAACGGCACCACGATCGTGATGGTCTTGACGGGATAGTCCTGTGCGAGGACGGCAGCGGGCGCGAACAGGCCGGCTGCGGCAGCGCAAAGGGCGGCGTTCAGCGCGGTACGGCGGGAGAAGCGAGGCATCGAGAGGTCTCCGAGTTGGGCCCGTTTGATCGGGCTGGGGTTTGCGCTAGATTGCATTTTGCATTTGTAATATGCAAAATGCAAATCATGGAAAACACTGACATGCCCGCTCCAACCATCCCGACCGCCGAGCTGGCCTTCGAAGGCCGGACCTTGCGCTGCTTCGATCTGCCAGCTCTGTATGGCGCGCGGCTTACGCGCCTGCCGGTGGTCCTACGCCTGCTTCTGGAGAACGCGCTGCGCAGCATGCGCGGCGCCGAACGTCGGGCTGCGATCGATGCCCTGTTTGGCTGGCTGGAAACGGGCACCAGCGAGGCCGAGATTGCCTTCCAGCCCGGCCGGGTGCTGATGCACGACACCACCAGCACGCCGGCGCTGGTGGACATCGCGGCCATGCGCGACGCGCTGGCGGAAAGCGGGATCGATCCTTCCGTGCTGAACCCCGGGCTGCCGGTCGACGTCTCGGTCGACCATTCCCTGGCGGTGGAGGCGTTCGCCCGCAAGGATGCGCCGGAACTGAACATGCAGCACGAGATCCGCCGCAACGCCGAACGCTACCGCTTCCTGCGTTGGGCGTCGAAGGCACTGGCTGGCGTGCACATCAACCCGCCGGGCACCGGAATCATGCACACCATCAACCTGGAGCAACTCGCCACGGTGGTGACCACTGAGCAGCGCGACGGCGCCGAGTGGGTGGTGCCCGACATGATGATCGGAACCGACAGCCACACGCCCATGATTAACGGCATCGGCGTGCTCGGCTGGGGCGTGGGCGGGCTGGAGGCGCAGACCGTGATGTTCGGCATGCCGACCATGCTGCGCATCCCCGAGGTGATCGGCGTACGGCTGACTGGCGCGCTCCCTCCCGGCGTGCTGGCGACCGACCTGGCCCTTACGATGACGCAGCGGCTGCGCGCGATCGGCGTGGCCGGCGAATTCGTCGAGTACTTCGGCCCCGGCGTCGCCACGCTGACCGCCGGCGACCGGAGCGTGGTGGCAAACATGGCGCCGGAGTACGGCGCCACCACCGGTTACTTCCCGATCGACGGCGAGACCCTGGTCTACCTTCGTGCCACGGGTCGGCCGGAGGCCCAGCTTCGGCTGGTCGAGGCCTATGCCAGGCGCGCCGGCTTCTGGTTCGACCCGGCCGCGAATCCGCGCTACACGCGCACGATCGAGGTCGACCTCGGCGCCATCGGCATGCACGTGGCGGGCCCGCGCCGCCCGCAGGACCTGCATGGCTACGGCGACACCGGCCGGGTGCTGGCGCAGCTGGGCTTCGCGCCGCGCGAGGATGGCGCGCTGCCGCCGCACCCGGTGGCGATCGCTGCCATCACTAGCTGCACCAACACCTCGGACCCCCGCCTCTTGATTGCCGCCGGCCTGCTCGCGCGCAAGGCACGCGCCCTGGGCCTGAAGGTGCCGCACTGGGTCAAGACCTCGCTGGCCCCGGGGTCGCCGGCCGCCGCCTCGTACCTGGAACGTGCCGGCCTGCTGGACGACCTGGGTGCGGTCGGTTTCGACATCGTCGGCTACGGCTGCACCACCTGCATCGGCAATCCCGGCCCGCTGACCGAGCCGATCCGCCAGGCGCAGGACGCCGGCCAGAGCAAGGCGGTCGCGATCCTCTCTGGCAACCGCAACTTCCCTGGACGCGTCCACCCGGACATCGAGCTGAGCTTCATCATGTCGCCGCCGCTGGTGGTGGCCTTCGGCTTGTGCGGCGACGCCGCCCGCGATCTGAGCCGCGAGCCGGTGCAGACGCTGGCGGACGGCCGCGCGGTACAACTGGCCTCGCTGTGGCCCACGCGCGAAGAGATCGATACCTGCCGCGCAGCCAGCGCCGACCCGGCCGACTACAAACGCGCCTTCGGCATCGCCACCGGCAACCCCCTGTGGCATGCGCTGGAAGCCCCCGACACTCCGCGCTTCCCGTGGGATGCAAACTCGACGGCACTGCGCCGGCCGCCCTTTGCAGCTGCCAGCGAGGGCAGCCAGCTCGGCCACTACAGCGCCTATCCGCTGCTGGTGCTGGGCGACGACATCACCACCGACCACATCTCGCCGGCCAGCGCCATCCCGCCGAACAGCCTGGTGGCGGATTTCCTGGTCGAGCGCGGCGACCGGCGCGACGACCTCAATGTGTTCGCCTCGCGCCGCGGCAACTGGGAAGTGATGATGCGCGCCGCCTTTCACAGCAAGACGCTGGTCAACCACGTCGCACCCGGTCTGCCGCTGGCCCACACGCTGCACGTTCCAAGCGGCGAGGTGCTGCCGATCTGGGAGGCTGCACGCCGCTATCGGGAGGCCGGCGATGCAGTGGTGCTGGTGGCGGGCGAGCGCTATGGCACCGGCTCCTCGCGCGACTGGGCCGCCAAGGGCCAGCGCCTGCTGGGTGTGCGCGCGGTGCTGGCGCTTTCCTACGAGCGCATCCACCGCTCCAACCTGATCGGCATGGGTATCCTGCCGCTGCGTCTGCCGGCCGGCATGGACCATGCGGCACTGGCGTTGCGGCCGGGCGACCGAATCGAGATCGACGCCGAGGCCTCGGCGATCCAGACGCGTCTCTCTGTGCCCGTGATCGTGCACCGCACGGATGGCAAGCAGGAGAGCTTCAACGCCACCGCGGCCGTGGAAACGCAGCTCGAAGTGGAACTGCTGCGCCAGGGCGGCGTCATTCCAGCGATTCTGAAAAAGATCATTGCCGAGCACGGCGGCACGCTCCCCGAGGACGCAAATGCCACAGCCTGAGCGGCACAATGCGTCGGCTATGACCGTCGAAAAATCCATCACCGCGCAACTCCTCGAACTGATCCGCGCCGACGCCCTGCCCATCGGCAGTCACTTGGCGGCGCAGACGCTGGCCGACCGGCTGCGCGTGTCGCGCACGCCGGTCAACGATGCGCTTGGCCTGCTGCACGAAAAGGGCGTGCTGCGGCGCGAGCGCAACCGCGGCTACTTCCTCGCGCAGCCGGTTGAGCGTCCGGTGGCCGAGCTGGTTGACCAGTTCGGGCTTCAGGAAGAAGACGCCATTGGCAGTGCCTACTTTCGCATCGCCGACGATCGGCTCAAAGGCCTGCTGCCCGACGAGTTTGCGGAGGCGCTCATCAAGACCCGCTATGGGTTGACGCAGGCGCAGCTCACGGCCGTACTGGGCCGCATCGCCAACGAGGGCTGGATTGAGAAGAAGCCGGGCTACGGCTGGGTGTTCTCGTCCATGCTGACCACCGCCGACAGCCTGCTGCAGTCGTACCGACTGCGCCTAGCGCTCGAGCCCGCCGCCCTGCTTGAGCCCGGCTACAAGCTCGATCCGCGCGTGCTGGAGCGCTGCCGCGAGGCCGAACGGCACTTGCTGAATGGCGGCATCGAGACCGACACTGCCATCCAAATACACGAGCGCGGCGTGCGCTTCCACGAGTCGCTGGTGGAGGCCTCTGGCAACGTGTTCTTCATTGACACCATCCGTCGGGTCAATCGAGTGCGCCGCCTGCTCTCGTACCGCTCGATGCAGGACCGCAAGCGTTACAAGGAGCACTGCAAGCAACACCTGCACCTGCTGGATCTGCTGGAGAAGGAGCACAACGAGAAAGCCTCGCAAGCCATGCGCGAGCACTTGCAGAGCACGCTGCGCAATCTCGGAAAGATCAAGGAGCTCCTGCAGTCATGACATTCGTCTACGTCGGTTCGCGCACCACCCGCGAGCGCAACGCGCGCGGCGACGGCATCAGCGTATTTAGCCTCGATGCCGCGAAGGGCCGGCTGGAACCGGTGCAGGTGATCGCCGATTTGGTCAACCCTTCGTTCCTGGCGCTGAACCGCCGCGGCGACCGCCTCTACACTGTGCACGGCGACCGCAGCGAGGTCAGCGTCTTGCGCGTCAATCCACATGACGGCCGGCTGCAACTGATGCAGACCCAGAACTGCGAAGGACGCAACCCGGTGCACTTGGCGCTCGACCCGACCGAGCGCAGCCTGATCGTGTCGAACCATTTGACCGGCGCGCTGGCGCTTCTGCCCGTTCAGGAGGACGGCACGCTGGCGCCAGTGGTCCAACTGGTGCCACTGGAAGGCAAGCCCGGCCCGCATCGCGTCGAGCAGCCCTTCGCCAAGCCGCACTTCAACCCCTTCGACGCCAGCGGCCGCTTCGTGCTGGTGCCGGACAAGGGCCTGGACCGCATCTTCAGCTTTCGCTTCGACGCCGATACCGGCCGCCTGCTGCCCGCCGAAGCGCCGCACGTGGACACGCGCGAGAACGCTGGCCCACGCCACGTCGCCTGCCACCCCAGCTCGCCGTACGTCTACGCGATCAATGAACTGGATTCCAGCGTCACCGCCTACGCCTTCGACACTGCAACCGGCGCACTGACGCCGCTGCAGATCCTCTCCACGTTGCCCGACTTCTTCACCGGCAACAGCCGCGCGTCCGAGATCGCGGTCGACGCAGCCGGGCGCACGCTCTACGCCTCCAACCGCGGCTTCGACAGCATCGCAGTGTTCCGGCTGGAAGATGGCGGCGCGCGCATGCGCTGCATCGGCATGCGCGATTCGCAGGGACGCACGCCACGCTTCTTCACGCTGACGCCGGACGGTCGATTCATGTTCGTGCTGAACGAGGACAGCGACACCATCGTTTCTTTCGCGGTTGACCCCAATGACGGCGACCTTTCGCCTACCGGCTGGCAGATCGCCTGCGGCAGCCCGGTATGCCTGGTGTTCAGCCCGACACCGGCGCCGGCGCCCAGCGCTGCGTCGTCGTCCGCGAATTGACGCACATCCCCGTTGTCATCAACGACATCATCCAGTTCGTTCGAAGCGGGGCGGTCAGTTGTAGCGTTGCTGTCGCTCAGAAGCCGAAGAGCCGCGCGGGATTGCTGACAAGAAGGCGATGCAGCACTTCCTGGTCACTGCGGCCCGCGACTGCGTCAAGGTTGGATCTCTCGTCTTCATTGCGGAATGGCTCAACCTCCGATGCGTGATGGTCCACCGCTCGCTGCGAGCCGCCTGTGTGCGGCCAGTCACTGCCCCAGAGCACCCGGTCGGGCTGGGCCTGCATGAAGGCCTTGGCGATCGGAGCTACATCCGCGTAGCCCGGTGCGCGCGCCGATATCTGGTAAGGCCCCGAGAGCTTTATCCACATGTTCTTGCAGGCCATCAGGTCGAGCAGTTCGGCGAATCCCGCCTGCGCCGGGCCAGCGGCGGCCATTGCCAGTCCGAAATGATCGATCAGGACCTCCTGCCGAAGCGCTCGGAGCAAGGGCGCGCATGCCAGCAGCACGGGCAAGGACGCGTGGAGCTGGATCAGCATCGGCATGTCGCCCAGAGTGTTGGCGGTTTCCCGGATCGCTTTCCAAGCGGCGCGCGGGTCGCTCGCCCGGTTCACGCCAAGGTTGATGCGTACCCCGCGCACGCCCGCGTCGACGAGCTCTTGAAGCTGCTGGCGGTCAGCGCCTGCATCGATGACTGCGATCCCGCGCGCTGTGACGCCCAGACGGCTCAGTGCATCAACCAGGCATCGGTTATCCGCGCCGTACACGCTGGGCTGCACGAGCACGACGCGCTCGATGCCCAGCCCTGCATGCATCTGTCGCAACGCCTCGATACTGGCGGGCGGCGGAGTGTAGCGTCGATCCAGCGCGTAGGGAAAGCGCGCCGGGTCGAAGACATGGACATGGCAGTCTGTGGCCAGGGGTGGGAGTGTCATGGTCTCAAGGTTGGCCCCGCCAAGCCAGGCGGTGCCCGGCCGCGGTGGGCGGCCGTCACTGGCTTTGAATGTTCGCGTCCTTGACGACCTGCTTCCATTTCTTCAGCTCTTCGCCGACGAACTTCTGGAAGTCTTCCTGCGAGCCTGCCACGGGCGTGGCCCCGAGTTCTGCATACTTCTGCACCAGCTCGGGCGCGCTCAGCGCCTTGGCAATCTGCGCATGCAGCGTTGCGATGAGGGCGGGCGGCGTGCCGCCCGGCGCCACGATCCCGACCCAATGAGTCATGGCGAACTTCTGGATACCGGCCTCGCCGAAGGTCGGCACGGAGGACATGCGAGGCGAGCGTGCAGGGCCGCTCACGGCCAACGCCCTGACCCGGCCGGAGGCCAGCGCGGATGCCGTGCTAGTCACGCTGTCGATCAGCAGGTCGATCTCGCCGCCCATGAGCGCCTTGATGGATTCACCGCCGCCCTTGTACGGCACGTGCAGCAGCTTCGCGCCCGTGATGGACCCGAGCAGCTCCGTGCTCAGATGGGGAGTGCTGCCGATGCCGCCCGATCCATAGCTCAGCTTGCCGGGGTTCTTCGCGGCGAATTCAACGAGTTCGGCCGCAGTCTTGAAGTGCGAATTCGACGGCACCATCATCAACATCGGCGACTCGGCGACCTTGGAGACACCAATCAGGTGCTTGGTCGTGTCGTAGGGCATCCTGGCCTGAAGTGCCGGTGCCATCGTGAACGGTGCGCTGACAAAGCCCAAGGTATAGCCGTCGGGCGCGGCCTTGGCCACGGTGTCCGTTCCGATGACACCACCGGCACCGGCCTTGTTGTCCACGACCACCGGTTGGCCGGTCTCGGCAGTCAGGCGCTGCGCGAGCACCCTGGCCATCACGTCGTTCGGGCCGCCCGCCGCGAAGGGCACGACGAGCCGCACGGGCTTGGATGGGTAGTTGGAGACCTGGGCCAGCGCACCTGTGGCGCTGGCAATCAATGCCACCGCGACAAGCGCCTGAAGCGGACGCAGAAGTGTCTGGATGCTCATGGCTGCGATCTGCTGGCGAGGGTCATTCCGGCTTGATGTTGTGCGCCTTCACCAAGGCGCCCCAACGATCGGATTCGGACTTGATGAAGGCGCCGAACTCTTCGGGCGTGCCGCCCGCGACCTCGTTGCCTTGCGAGGTGATCTTTTCAGCGACATCGGGCTCGCGGATCGCGCGATTGATCGCCTGGTTGAGCTTGGCGATGACGGCCGATGGCGTGCCCTTGGGTGCGACGACGCCGAACCAGTTGGACATCTCCATCCCCTTGATGCCCAGCTCTTCGAAGGTGGGCACCTCGGGCAGCAGCGGCGATCGTTTGGCGCTGGTGATGGCCAAGGGACGCAGCTTGGCCGCGTCGCCTTTGAGATACGGCATGACGGCGTAAATCCACTCGAACATGACGTCGACATTGCCTGCGATCAAATCGTTGGTCGCCGGCGCCCCGCCCTTGTAGGCGACATGCACCATGTCCACGCCCGCGTTCTGCTCGAAGAGTTCCGCTGCGAGATGGTGCGATCCGCCTAGTCCGCCCGATGCGTAGCTGATGGTCCCCGGCTTGGCCTTGGCGCGTGCGATCAGGTCCTGCGAGCTCTTGCTCGGCGAATTCAGGCTGACCGACATCACCAGCGGGCCGCGCTCGATCAAGGCAATGGGCATCAGGTCCGCCGGGTTGTAGGCGAGCTTTGGAAACAGGGCCTTGTTGACGGCGAGGGGCGCGAAGTTGCCCAGACCGATGACATGCCCGTCCGGCACCGCCTTGGCGATGTAGTCGGTGCCAATATTGCCGCCGGCGCCCGGGCGGTTGTCCACGACCACCGGCTTGCCGAAGTAGACCGACAGCTTCTGCGCGATCTGACGGGCGCGGATGTCCGAACTGCCACCGGCAGCATAGGGCACGACGAAGGTGATCGCCTTGCTCGGGTAGTCCGCGGCGGGGGGCTGCGCCGAGGCCATATCGAAGGGGGCGAGTGAGGCGAGGGCCGCTGCGCAGGCGAAGGCGATTTGTCTGCGGCGGGAGGAAAGAGGCGTCATGCAAGGTCTCCGAAGGGTTTGGCGCGAAGCCGGTGGGGCATTTCTTGATTGTATTGACTATTTATTTGGTACAATCAGTGCGAACCCTACAGTTTTAGGTAACGCCAATTGAATGATTCAAGAGTCGCCTTGATACATGCAACGCCGCTTGCGATGCCGCCCGTGGCGGACGCGTTTCAGCGCCAGTGGCCCCAGGCCGAGCTGATGAACCTGCTAGACGACCGCCTTTCCCCCGACTTGGCTAGGGCGAGCGAGCTGGATGCTTCGCTCACCCAACGCTTCATCGACCTGGCCCGCTATGCGAAGAGCGCCGGGGCCCGGGGCATCCTGTTCACCTGTTCAGCCTTCGGCCCTGCCATCGAAGCAGCGGGTGCGGCCGTGTCGCTGCCGACCTACAAGCCCAACGAGGCCATGTTTCTCGACGCGCTGGGCGTCGACGCGAAGGGCGGCATCCTGCGCATCGGTCTGCTGTCCACGTTCGCCCCGTCCGTGCCGCCCATGGTGGCGGAACTGCAGGAGGCCGCGCGCCAGCACAACATTCCCATCGAGCTGCAAACCGCCTGCGTTGCCGAGGCCATGAGTGCGCTGTCGGCGGGCGATGGCGCCCGTCACGACCAGTTGTTGGCGCAGGGGTCCGAGGCCCTGCGTCATTGCGATGTCGTGATGTTGGGACAGTTCTCGATGGCACGAGCCCAGAAGGCCGTCGCGGCAAGATTCGACAAGCCGGTGCTGACCAGCCCCGACAGCGCCGTCAGCATGCTTCAACGAACCCTGGGCGACCGTCATTGACGGCCGCCTTGACGAACTTCCATCTACCACCACCCCTCAGGAGATCTTCATGAAATTCATCGTCTTGCCCTGCGATGGCATCGGCCCCGAGATCGTGGCCGCCTCGGTCGACGTGCTGAAAGCCGCGGATGCCCGCTTCGACATCGGCATCACCTACGACTACGAAGACGTCGGCTTCACGAGCCTGGAGAAGCATGGCACGACGCTTCGCCAGGAGACGCTGGAGAAGGCCAGGACGTACGACGGCATCATCCTGGGTACGCAGTCGCACGCCGACTATCCGGCGCCGGAAAAGGGCGGGCGCAACGTGTCCGCGGGCTTCCGCATCGGCCTGGACCTGTACGCGAACGTGCGGCCGGCCCGCACGCGGCCCTTTCTGCAGTCCAATATGCGGGAAGGCCGCAGCATGGACCTGGTCATCATGCGCGAGGCGACCGAAGGTTTCTACCCCGACCGCAACATGTCCAGGGGCTGGGGCGAGATGATGCCCAGTCCCGACATGGCCTTGTCCGTGCGCAAGATCACGCGGCACTGCAGCGAGCGCATCGCGCGTCGCGCCTTCGAGCTGGCAATGACGCGGCGCAAGAAGGTCACCGCGATCCACAAGGCCAACAGCTTCCACATGACGGACGGCTTGTTCCTCGAAGCCGTGCGCCACGTGGCCAAGGACTTTCCCGAGGTGGCGCTGGACGATCTTCTGGTCGACGCCTCGACCGCGCACCTGGTCAAGGAGCCGGAGCGTTTCGACGTGCTGGTGGCGACCAACTTCTACGGCGACATCATTTCGGACCTGGCCAGCGAGCTGTCCGGCAGCCTGGGCCTGGCGGGATCGGTCATGGCCAGCGACGATCTGTGCTGCGCGCAGGCCCAGCATGGCTCGGCCCCGACCATCGCCGGCAAGGACATGGCCAACCCCACCTCGATGATCCTGTCGGTGGCGATGATGGTCCGCTGGGTCGGCGACAAACAGAAGAACAAGGCCATGCAGGACGCGGGCGACGCTATGGTGCGCGCCGTCGACAAGGTGCTCGAGAACCCGGACACGCGCACCAAGGACATCGGCGGCACCATCGGTTGCAAGGCCTTCACCGCGGCCGTCGTCAGGGCCGTGGCGATTGCCTGATCGACCATGAGCCAAGCTGTCCTGGGCTGCATCGCCGACGACTTCACCGGCGCCACCGACCTGGCCAACAACCTGGTGCGCGCCGGGATGCGCGTGGTGCAGACCATCGGCGTGCCCTCCGGGCCGCTGGACGACGAGGCGGATGCGGTGGTGGTCGCGCTGAAGTCGCGCACGATCGCCGCCAGCGAGGCCGTGCAGCAGTCCCTGCAGGCCCTCCGGTGGCTCCAGGAGCACGGTTGCCGGCAGTTCTACTTCAAGTACTGCTCGACCTTCGACTCCACGGCCGAAGGCAACATCGGTCCGGTGGCGGATGCGCTGATGGATGCGCTCGGGGCTGATTTCACGATCGCCTGCCCGGCGTTCCCGGAGACCGGGCGCACCGTGTTCAAGGGCTATCTCTTCGTAGGCGACGAGCTGCTGCACGAATCCGGCATGCGCAATCATCCGCTGACGCCCATGCACGACGCCAATCTGGTGCGCGTCCTGCAGTCGCAAACGCGGCGCCGGGTCGGCCTGATCGAGCAAGGGACGGTGGCGCAGGGCGAAGCCGCCATCGTTCAGCGCATCGCCGCCCTGCGCAGCGAAGGCGTGGCCATGGCCATCGTCGACGCGATCAGCAACGCTGATCTGATCGCCATGGGCCGCGCCTTTGCGGACCTGCCGCTACTGACGGCAGGGTCCGGCGTCGCGATCGGACTGCCACAGAACTTCGGCATCACGCCGGCAGCCGCTGCTGCGCGCCTGCCGCCGCCGCGCGGCCTGCGAGCCGTTGTCTCGGGCAGTTGCTCGACGGCGACGAACGCGCAGGTCGCGCACTTCCTCGCCAATGGCGGTGAAGGCTTCGCCATCGATCCGCTCCAGCTTGCCGAAGGCGTGGATGTTGCGGCGCGTGCGCTGGCTTGGGCGAGCTCGCGGATCGCGGATGGCCCGGTGCTGCTGTACGCGACAGCCAAGCCCGAATCCGTCAAGGCGGTACAGGCGCAGCTGGGCAGCGCGCGCGCGGGCGAGATCGTGGAGCATGCCCTGGCAGCGATTGCCCGCGGCCTGGCCGAGCGCGGCGTCGGCCAACTGATCGTGGCCGGCGGCGAAAGCTCCGGCGCCTGCGTGCAGGCGCTCGGCATCCGCAGCATGCGCATCGGTCCGCAGATCGCTCCCGGCGTGCCCTGGTGCTACGCCGCATCCAGGCATGCCAAGGGCGGCGCGATACACATTGCCCTGAAATCGGGCAACTTCGGGGCGACCGACTTCTTCACCAGCGCGTTTCGTCAGCTTGATTGAGTCGTAAAGTTCAGCATCTGCCACACCTTGCTCCATCCATGCCCAAGCCTGCATCGCCAGCCACCGCCAGCAACGTCAGCGCGCTCACGCCCACGCTTGCCCGCCGGATCATCGAAATGATCCGGCGCGAGGGTTACCCGGTCGGCCACCGACTGACCGAGCAGGCGCTGTGCGAGGAACTGGATGTCTCGCGCTCCCCGGTGCGCAAGGCGCTGCAGTACCTGCAGGGCGTCGGGGCGGTGACGTCCGAGCCAAACCGTGGTTTTCAGGTCGCGAAGATGCCATCGGAGTTGGGCGAGCTGGAGTTCGCGCCCAATCCCGCGTCAGAGGAGGTGATGTACATGCGCATCGCCAGCGACCGCATCCATGGCGAGCTGCCGGATGAAATTGCCGAGAACGACCTGATGGAGCGCTATGGCCTCCCGCGCCTGCAGGTCCAGCGCATCCTGAACCGCATGGCTCGGGAAAGCATGATCGACCGCAAGCCAGGCCGCGGCTGGATCTTCCGGCCTCTGCTCAGCAACGTGGAGTCGCATCGCGAAAGCTATCGCTACCGCATGATCATCGAACCGGCGGCCATTCTCGAGCCGGGCTACGAGGTTGACCTGGCGGAACTGGAGAAATGCCGCCGTGAGCAGGTCGAACTGCTGGACGGCGGGATTGAGCGCTGCACGCCGGCCGAGCTGTTCCGTGCGGGCGTGCATTTTCACGAAACGATGATCGCCGGTGCGAAGAACCGCTTCCTATTGGATTCACTGCGCACATTGAACCAGATGCGGCGGGTGGTGGAGTACGGCACTCGCCTGGATCGAAATCGGCTGCATCGCCAGTGCGAAGAGCACCTGGTGCTGATCGATCTGCTAGTCAAGGGCGAGCGGATGGAGGCTTCCCAGTTCTTACGCCAACACCTGAACACTGCGCGCATCACCAAGATTGGAACGGCTGATGAACGCGAGCGCGGCACGTGAAGAGATCGCCAGTTCGATAGCGTCGGGCGAAGGGCCAGCTGATGTCGCCTGCGCGCGCGCATGCGGCTGCACGTTGACGGACCAGCCATGCGCGTCGGCGCCAAACAACTGTTTGACGCGCTCCAGCACGAGCTGCTCGGCGAGGTCAACATACTCGCAGTCCCCGCAGTAGTGGCGGCCCGGGTAGCGGGCGCTTGGACGAAAATAAGTTGCGCCGGCTGCCCCGTTTATCCCGTCGCCGACGCCTTTTCCCGCGCGGCATCGCGTAGATGCAGCCGCATGAAGTCTGCAGCGGCCTCGCGCTGACCCGTCAGCAGCAGATCGATCAAGGTCAGATGCTCGCGGCAGCGGCGTTCGGCCTGGTCGCGATCCACCGCCTTGCGGTACTCCATCAAGCGCCGGACTCGATTCAGCCGACGAAGCGAATCCACGATGAACAGGTTGCCCGAGAAGCCGGCAATCGTTTCGTGCAGATGCGTGTTGGCGTCGAAAAGCTGCGCGGGTGACGCCGTGCGCACGCCGCCTGCCACCAGGGCCTCCTGTTCCTGCTTGCAGGCCCTCAGCGCGGCCTCGTCCAACCGGTAGCTCGATTCCAGCAGGGCGGCGGGCTCCAGCAGCAGGCGAAAACGGTAGCTCTGGTTGTATGCCGCCGACGAGCTCAATGTGGGCAGGAAAGCCCAGCCGTGCCCAGGCAGGCGCTCGATCCAACCCTCATGGACCATGCGGCGCAGGATGCTCGTGAGCTGGTTGCGCGTGGGGCCGTAGCGCCGTATCAGCTCACTCTCGGTGATGCGATCGGGCAGCGCGCCGGCGAGACGGTCCTCCGCGATGCGCAGGTAAGTCGACTCCGCGTCGTCGTTGGCTGCCGAAGGCAGTTCAGCAGCCGGGCTTGCCGCTGCCGCATCCGCAACGACGAAACCGCCGTCGCTGTGGCTTTCGATCACCGACTGCGCCGCGAGGCGCTTCAGCGCTTCGCGCACCGGCGAACGCGACACGCGGAAATGCTCGGCCAAGCCGCGTTCGGGCAGGCGAGTGCCGACTGGAAGGTTGTTGGCAGCGATGTAGCGCTGGATATCGCTGGCGAGCTGGTTGGCGAGCTGGGTCATTGCGTGTCGATGGTACCTGTCGGAATCGCTCAGGATGAAGAAGGTATTTGCAAAACTAAATATACCAATCAAGGCCAGGGTAAACACGGGTTATTACGGATATTGTCGATCAATCGCTGGATTGACATGGTCTTTTGAGTCTTTAAAATACCACAAAGCCATCGCCAGCAAGCACCATGCTCTCCAATGTGTCCGCACCCCAGCAACGCATTCCGTCGCGGACGTGCGATTGCCACGTGCACGTGTTCGACCCCGGGCGCTTCCCGCTGGCGGCGTCCCGCACGTACACACCGGGCATCGCCACCGTCACCGATCTCCAGGCCATGCAAGCGCGTCTCGGCGTGGAGCGGGTCGTGTTGGTGCAGCCCAGTTGCTACGGCACCGACAACGGCGCGGTCCTGGACGCAATCGCCCGGATCGGGCAGGCGCACGCACGCGGCATCGCGGTCCTCGACTTCGACAAGATGCAGCCTTCCGAACTGCACACGCTGCACGCACAAGGCATCCGCGGCATACGACTGAACTTCGCGACCCAGCGAACGCAGGCTGTGGACGATCTTCGGGCGCACATCCTCAAGACCTGCGACGTGGTCGCCACGCTCGGCTGGAGCCTCCAGCTTCACTGCCATGCCACGCTCATCGAAGCCATCGCGCCGACCCTCGCGCGGCTTTCGACGCCGCTCGTGCTGGACCACTTCGCCGGCTTTCGGGCTGCGTCCTGGTCCAGCACCTCGCCTGCATGGGCTGCGCTTCGAGGCCTTCTCGACGCCGGCAATACCTACGTGAAGCTTTCCGCCCCCTACCGCGTGTCGGAGCGCCCGGCCCAAGCCGATCTCGACGCGCTCGCGCGCGCCCTTGTGCGGGCGGCGCCACACCGGATGCTGTGGGGTTCTGACTGGCCGCACACCGGCGGCGCAGGTGTTCGCACTACCTCCCCGGAACAGGTTGAGCCCTTCCGCGAGGTGGATGCAGGCAGATCCCTCGACCAGCTCTGCACCTGGACCGATATCGCCATTCGCCAACTCATCCTCGTCGACAACCCCGCGCGCCTGTTCGGCTTTGACGACGCGCCAGCCTCTCGAGCACCTGTTTCCCCTTCTGCCGAATCCCAACCATGATCCACACCATCAATCCCGTCACAGAGGTCGTCGAAGCCCGCTTCGAAGCGCACGACGCCGAACGCGTCGAGCAGTTGCTCGAATCGGCCGCATCGGCCCAACGCCGATGGGCGCAGACACCCCTTGCCAAGCGGCTGCCGCTCCTGCAACGCACCGCCGCCATCCTTCGGGATCGGAAGCAGGCGCTGGCCCGGTTCATCACGCTGGAAATGGGCAAGCCCATTGCCGAAGCGGAAGGCGAGATCGAGAAGTGCGCGGTGACGCTGGAGTTCTACGTCGAGAGCGCCCCACGTTTTCTGAGCGACATGGCGGTGGCGAGCAACGCGTCCGAGAGTGCCGTCGTCTTCGACCCGCTCGGCGTCGTGCTGGCCATCATGCCGTGGAACTACCCCTTCTGGCAGTTCATCCGCTTCGCCGCGCCGGCACTGGCCGCCGGCAATGGCGCGCTCCTCAAGCACGCGAACAACGTGCCGCAGTGCGCGCTGGCGCTCGAGGAGGTGTTCCGCCAAGCGGGCGCCCCCGAAGGACTCGTGACGACCCTGCTCGTCGAGGCTTCCGAGGTGGCCGGCATCATCGCTGACCCGCGCGTGGCCGCCGTCACGCTGACCGGCTCGACTGCCGTGGGCAAGATCGTCGCCGCGCAGGCCGGCGCAGTCATGAAGAAGCAGGTGCTGGAGCTCGGCGGCTCCGATCCTTTCATCGTACTGGCCGACGCGGACATAGACCAGGCGGCCCAGGTGGCGGTGAAGGCACGCTTCACAAACACCGGCCAAAGCTGCATCTGCGCCAAGCGCTTCCTGGTCGAGGAATCGGTGGCGGATCGCTTCGTCACCGCCATGCTCGAGCTCGCTTCGAAGCTCAAGGTCGGCGATCCGATGCAGCGCGAAACGGCCGTCGGGCCGATGGCGCGGGGCAATCTTCGCGACGAGCTGCACGGGCAAGTCCAGCGCTCGGTCGCCGCCGGCGCGAAGCTGCTTCTCGGCGGACAGCCGCTGGATGGCCCTGGCTACTTCTACGCGCCCACGATCCTCGATCACGTCACGCCAGAGATGCCCGCGGCCAGAGAAGAGACCTTTGGCCCCGCGGCGGCCGTGATCCGCGTGAAGGATGCCGACGAAGCGGTTCGCCTCGCCAACGCCACCGAGTTCGGTCTCGGCGCGGCGCTGTGGACCGCGGACCTGGAGCGCGCCAAGGTGCTCGCCCGCCGGATCGAAGCCGGCGCCGTGTTCATCAACGGCCTCGTCGCATCGGACGCCCGCCTGCCGTTCGGCGGCATCAAGCAGTCGGGCTATGGCCGCGAACTCGGCGAATTCGGTATCCGCGAGTTCACCAACATCAAGACCGTATGGATCGGTCCGGCGCGCTGAGTGCGAATCCTCTTCCTCTCGAACACCCCAGGAGATCACCATGACCATCAAGACCCCTTCCGACGCGGTGCTGCTCAAGCCCGAGTCGCTTCCCACCCACGAGCGCGGCGGCGGCGCGCGCACCACGCCGCTGGTGACCAGGGCCGTCGGCACGAACAGCTTCATCACGGGCTACACCGCCTTCGACGGCGGCGTGGAGATCCCCTTCCACAGCCACAACTGCGAGGAAAGCGTGGTCCTGATGGAAGGCAACGCGATCCTCGACATCGACGGCCTGGAGTACCGGCTCAAGCCGCACGACGTCACCTACATCCCGCCGAACGTGCCGCATCGCTTCCGCAACGTGTCGAAGACCGAACCGATGAAGATCCTCTGGATCTACGCGAACGTCGACGCCACGAGAACGCTGATGGACAGCGGCATCACGAACCCCGTTTCGGCCGAGCACCAACGCTGATTCGCCCTCTGGCTTCACTGAATCCACCATCATGAAACTGCTTGTTCTCCCCGGCGACGGCATCGGCCCCGAGATCGTCGCATCCTCCATAGACGTCCTGAAAGCCGTCGACAAATCCTTCGGCCTGGACCTCAGCTACGACTACGAGGACGTGGGCTTCGCGAGCCTCTCCAAGCACGGAACGACCCTGCGCGAAGAGACGCTGCAGAAGGCGCGCAGCTACGACGGCATCGTCCTCGGCACACAGTCCCATGCCGACTACCCGGCCCCCGAGAAGGGGGGGCGCAACATCTCCGCCGCCTTCCGCGTCGGTCTGGACCTCTACGCCAACGTGCGACCGGCGCGCACGCGCGAAGCCTTCGCGTCGAACATGAAGGCGGGCAAGACGATGGACCTGGTCATCATGCGCGAGGCGACCGAGGGTTTCTATCCCGATCGCAACATGGCGCGCGGCTGGGGCGAGGTCATGCCCTCGCCAGACATGGCAATCTCGATGCGCAAGATCACGCGCCACTGCAGCATGCGGATCGCGCGCCGCGCCTTCGAGCTGGCGACGAAGCGCCGCAAGAAGGTCACCGCCATCCACAAGGCCAACAGCTTCCACATGACCGACGGCCTCTTCCTCGAGTGCTGTCGCGCGGTCGCCAAGGAGTTCCCGCAGGTCGCGTTTGATGACCTGCTGGTCGACGCGTCGACGGCGTACCTGGTGCGCAACCCCGAGCGCTTCGACGTGCTCGTGGCCGAGAACTTCTATGGCGACATCCTCTCGGATCTGGCCAGCGAGCTGTCGGGCAGCCTCGGCCTCGCGGGCTCGGTCATGGCGGGCGACGATCTTTGCTGCGCCCAGGCGCAGCACGGCTCTGCCCCGGACATCGAGAACCAGGACAAGGCCAATCCGACGTCGATGATCCTGTCGGTCGCGATGCTCCTCGAATGGATCGGCGAGCATAGGAAGATTGCGAAGTTCACCGACGCCGGTCTGGCCGTCCATGCCGCCGTTGAGAAAGTGCTGGCCGATCCAGCGACCCGCACCGCTGATCTCGGCGGAACCATCGGCACCAAGGCCTTCACGCGCGCCGTGGTTGCCGTCCTGAACGAACAGTAATCCGAACCGCTCCTCGCAAGGCACTCGCCGAGTGCCTCGGGCGGAGCCTTGCCTGCGTATTTCGAGATAGAGGAGACAGACATGCAGATGCTCAAGCGACTGGCCGGCGCACTGCCGCTCGTGCTCGCCGGTGCAGCCATGGCAGCCGGCCCTGGCGGCTACCCTTCCAAGCCCGTGACCGTGGTGGTGCCCTTCGCCCCCGGCGGCGGCAGCGACAACATCGCGAGGTACATCGTGAGCCGACTGGCGGACCGCACCAAGGCGTCCTTCATCATCGACAACAAGCCCGGTGCGGGCACGAACATCGGCAACGAGTACGTGGGCCGCGCGGCGCCCGATGGCCACACCTTGCTGTTCGGGCAGGTGACGCTGGCGATCAACCCCTTTGTCTACAAGACGCTGCGCTACAACGTGCAGAAGGACTTCGTCCCGGTCGCGCACATCGCCGATTCGCCCACCGTCCTGATCGTCACCCAGTCGCTGCCGGTCAAGTCGGCGAAGGAGTTCGTCGCCTATGCGAAGAGCCATCCCGAAACGATCAACTACGGCTCGGGCGGCAAGGGCACGTCGGTGCACCTGGCCGGCGAACTCTTTGGCGCGACGACGGGAACAAAGATGGTCCACGTTCCCTACCGCGGCAGCGCGCTGGCGATGACCGACCTGATCGGCGGGCAGGTGCAGTCGATGTTCGACACGGCACCTTCGGCGCTGCAGCACGTCAAGGGCGGCAAGGTGCGCGCGCTGGCCGTCACCGGCTCGAAGCGTATCGCGGAGCTTCCCGACACTCCGACCTTCGCGGAAGCCGGCATCAGCGGTTTCGATGCGCCGGCCTGGTATGGCCTGCTCGCACCGGCGGGAACGCCCGCGCCGATCGTGCAGTTCCTCAACGCGGAGATCGAGCAGATCCTGAAAGAGCCCGCAACCCGACAGCGCCTGACCCAGCTCGGCGCCGACCCGGTCGGCGGCTCCCCTGACGAGTTCGGCAAGTTCATCCGCGCCGAATCCGACCGTTGGAGCGGCGTGGTACGAGCCGCCAACGTCACTCCCGAATAAGCCATCGCACCACAGCTTCCAGGAAACAACCATGTCATTCGCCCGATTCACGATCCAAGCTCTCGCCGTGGGCGCAAGCGCCTTCGCGGCCATCGCCGCCCTCGCTGCCGACAGCACGCCTGCAAGCTATCCGTCCAAACCGATCTCGCTGGTCGTGCCCTACGCCGCAGGCGGCAGCTCGGACACGCGTGCCCGCCAGGTCGGCGCCAAGCTCGCCACCCTGCTCGGCAAGCCGGTGGTCGTCGAGAACAAGCCCGGCGCCGCAGGAAACATCGGCACCGACTACATCGCGAAGGCCAATCCGGACGGGCACGTGATCGGCATCGGCAACTTCGCGCCGATGGCCGTGAACAAGGCGTTGTTCCCCAAGCTCAACTACAACCCTGCGACCGATCTGGTGCCGGTCGCGCTCATCGAGAAGGGGCCATTGGTGCTGATGGTCAGCGCCGACAAGTCGCCGTTCAAGAGCTATTCAGACCTCGTGAGCTGGGGCAAGGCCAATCCCGGTCAGCTCAACTACGCATCGGCTGGCGCTGGCGGTGCATTCCATCTGGCCGGCGAGATGCTCGAGGAGATCGCAGGCCTGCAGATGGTGCATGTGCCCTATCGCGGTGGCGGGCCCGCCACGACCGATCTCATCGCCGGCAACGTCAACTTCATGTTCGACATGATTCCTGCCTCGCTGCCGTACCTCAAGGCGACGCCGCCCAAGGCCCGCGCACTCGCCGTGGCCAACGACAAGCGCCTGCCGCAGCTGCCCGACGTGCCGACCTTCGCCGAGCTGGGCGTCAAGGGCATGGAGATGTCGAACTGGTTCGGCATCGTGGCGCCGAAGGGCACGCCGCCGGCGATCGTCGCGAAGCTCAACGATGCGATCAACAAGGCACTCTATGAACCCGACCTGGCGGAGCGCATCACGTCCCAAGGCAATATCGTGGGCGGCGGTACGCCGGAGGCGTTCGCGGCCTTCGTCGCGGCGGAGACGGCCCGCTGGAGCAAGATCGTCAAGGAAAAGGACATCCGTCCCGAGTGACCGAGACGGGCCGAAGAACGAACATGATCTACGAGCTGGCAGATTTCCAGGTGAAGGCCGAGGACCACACGGCATTCGGCGAAGCGCTCGCGCGCGCCATCGACGCCGTGCTCTCGAAGGCACAGGGCTACAGGACGCACCAGGTGCTCGCGTGCCGCGAAACGCCGGGCCGATGCGTGCTCATGGTAGGGTGGGACAGCGTGGAAGACCACATGGTGGGCTTCCGGCAGTCGGCAGCGTTCGCCGATTGGCGCGCCATCATCGGACCGTTCTTCGCGAAACTGCCGCATGTCGAGCATTTCGAGCTGTTCGCGAGCTCGGCTCGCTGAGCGCGGAGCCCATGTTCCGCGTCGCCGAGCCGGATTTGCGCGAAGTTCCCACGGACTCGTTGGCTACGTGTGTGCATGCGCATCCGTGTCGCAGTTGTGGCCGCTTGCCGCCTGCCACTTGGCTGCGGCGAATGCCGGTAAGGCAGCGGGAGCGGAGTTCCAGCTTGACAGTTTGAGCTACCGTTAACGGGCCAGAAGCTGCCACCCAATTGGTAGCCGCACGTCAAATCTGCCAGCTTTGCGCTCGCACCGCCAACCTATACAACCAGATCAAGCAAGCAGAATTCACTGCTTCACTCTCACACCGTCAGCAACTCAAGCCACGGCTCTTTCCGAATGAAAGGCGGGCTTCATAGAAGATGCAATTGCGGTGCACATGGCTACCAAGCCTACGATAGCCAGCATCATCCGTGTCTGGTATCAGATGCCCGATGTGCGCAGGGCGTTTCATGCCTATACACACCCGCTGATCACGATTGCACTGGCGCTAACACGCGTGGCTACTGTTGCTATCGGGTGATTGCTCACGAGCAGATCAAAGCCCTCGCTGGTCAAATGCTTGCCGTGCCTTCTGGACCGACGGCAGCTTGATCATCGTCCAATCGTGCAGTGCACGCAACGGCTGCTGCAAGGTGCGCCCGAGCGGTGTGATGTCGTACTCAACTGCAACGGGCGAAACCGGAATGACGCGACGGGAGACCAAGCCGTTGCGTTCGAGGCGGCGAAGGCTCTGGGTCAGCGCCTTCTGGGTGACGCCTTCCAGGCGACGCTTGATGGCGTTGAACCGGTGCGGCTCGTCCTCCAGCACGGCC